>JAFDVS010000026.1:228427-228606 GCA_018268935.1 Acidobacteriota bacterium
AGTGCCTCATGGCCCGCCGCCTCGCCGAATCCGGCGTCCGCTTCGTCCAGATCACCGATGGCGGTTGGGATCACCACGGCCGTCTCCGCCAAAGCCTGCCCGTCCGCTGCAAGGCCGTCGACAAGCCCATCGCCGCGCTCATCACTGATCTGAAACAACGCGGCCTGCTCGACGACACG
>JAFDVS010000026.1:228704-228849 GCA_018268935.1 Acidobacteriota bacterium
GCAGGCGGCGGCGTCAAACCCGGCGCCGCCATCGGCCAGACTGACGAGTTCGGGTGGGAAGCCATCCAGGGCAAAACGCACATCCACGATCTGCACGCCACCATGCTTCACCTGCTCGGCCTGGACCATGAACGCCTCACCTACC
>JAFDVS010000027.1:0-80750 GCA_018268935.1 Acidobacteriota bacterium
ATGGAGTACCTGGAGGGAGCGACACTGGAGCGTTTCCTGGATGCAAATCAGGGCAAGACCAGCATCGACATGATGCTCACCGTGATGGTGCCGGTGATGGATGCATTGCACACAGTGCACCAGCAGGGCATTCTGCATCGGGACATCAGCCCGGACAACGTGTATATCACCCGCAACTGGGCGGTAAAGGTGCTCGATTTCGGCGCCGCGCGTTATGCCTTGGGCCAGAAGAGCCGCAATCTTTCCGTGATCCTGAAAGAGGGCTATGCGCCGGTGGAGCAGTATCACAGCAAAGGGCATCAGGGCCCCTGGACCGACGTGTATGCAGTGGCGGCAACGATATATCGCGGGTTGACTGGCAAGACGCCTCCCGCTTCGCTCGACCGCATGCAGGCGGATGAGATGGAGACACCGCGCGCGCTGGGCGTGGAGCTATCGGAAGTGCAGGAGCAGGCGATTCTCCAAGCTCTGTCCGTGCAGCCGGACCGGCGTTTCGCCACGATGGATGCATTCAAGCTGGCGATTACCGGGATGGCCCCGGCGGTGCCTGCGCCGGCTCCCGCGCCGCTTGGATTGACTGGTACGAGCCCGGTTTCCCAGCCAGTGACGCGCCGCAGTGGAGTGCCGGAGCCCACGCCCGTTCCCCCCGTGCCCGTTCCGCCGCCGCCTATTTCGCGCCAACAGCAGAAGGCTCCCGTGCCCAAATGGGTTTGGGCCGCGGCGGGAGGGATGTTGTTCGCGGTGCTGGGGATTGGCGGGTGGAAGGCATACAACGACAACTTGCGCCAGATTGAAGTGCAGAAGCAGCAGGAAGAAGCGCGTCTCAAGTTCGAACAGGAAATGAAGGCGCAGAAAGAACTGGAGCAGAAGCTGGAAGAGGAACGCAAAAAGCGCGACGAAGCGGCGGCAGACCTGCAGAAACAGCAGGAAGAACTCGACCGGCAGAAGCTGGAACTGGAAGAGAAACAGAAGCAGATGACACAGCCCGGCAGGAAGCAGCCGCCAGCGGTCGTGAACCAGAACCAGAACCAGACGGTGCCTCCGGCGAGCAAGCAAAGCAACATCCTGCAGCGGCTGAGCGAGTTGAACCGGAATCAGAAGCAATCCCCTCAACTGCCGGAGCAACAGCAGCAGGTGCAACTGCCGCAACAGCAATTGCCACAGCAGCAGCAGGTGATTCCGCCACAGATTCCCCCGCAAAGCGGGGCCTCTTACGAGGACCTGTTGCGGCAGGCTGCCAATTTCGGCCGCGCACGCAATTACAATGCGGCCATCCAGGCGAATCAGCAGGCGATCAGGGCGAACCCGGCGCGCCCGGATGCCTACGCCAATCTGGGGTGGATTGCACTCTATGGCACCGGCGATTTGAGCGCGGCCCAGACCCATTACAAAGACGCGATCCAGCGCGGCGGCACTGTTTTCTTCCGTGTCCTGCACGATCACCAGAACATGACGTATCAGAATCACTGCGAAGGGAACCTGGGGATCAGTGCCGGGCGCATTGAGTTTTCCTCTCCCACGCATAACTTCCGTTCGGCGATGAACGAGGTGAAGGAAGTGAAGGCCAACAAGTGGAACCCACTGCGCGGCAGCGGGAAAGACGATTTCCACGTGGAGCTAAAGGATAAGCGCAACTTCAATCTGCTGTCGCCTGTCAATGCGAAGGCCATTCGTGAGATGATTTTTCAGTTGGCCAAATGAACGTAGACGAACTTTGCATGGGCTGCATGACGCAGCGCGGAGCTGCGGAAACGTGCCCTCACTGCGGCTTTGTGGAAGGCACTCCGGTTGCATCGCTTCTGCATCTTCCGCCGCGCACGTTGCTCCACAATCAGTATGTGATTGGCCGCGTGCTGGGGCACGGCGGTTTTGGAATCACCTACATCGGTTGGGACACGCTGCTGGAGCGAAAGCTGGCCGTGAAGGAGTATTTTCCCGCCGGGATTGCGATGCGCACCTCCGGCACATCGACGGTGAGCCACTACAGCGGCACACAGCAAAAAGACTACGACTACGGGCTGGAGCGCTATCTTGAGGAAGCGCGGATGCTCGCGCGCTTCAGCAGCCATCCCAATATTCTCTCGGTGCTGAATTTCTTTAAGGAAAACGGTACAGCCTACATCGTCACGGAGTTTCTGGAGGGACACACCTTCCAGAAGCACTTGGAAGTGGCAGGGGAGCGGATCAGCTTTGAAGAAACAATGCAGATCATGCTGCCTGTGCTGCGCGCGCTGGAGGATGTGCACGCTTCTGGGATTCTGCATCGAGACATCAGCCCGGACAATATTCATATTGGAACCAGCCGCGCGATCAAGCTGCTGGATTTCGGAGCGGCGCGCATTGCGCTGGGCGAACGTAGCAAGAATCTGTCGGTCATTCTGAAGGAAGGCTACGCCCCACCGGAGCAGTATCACAGCCGCGGCAACCAGGGTCCGTGGACCGACGTCTACGCGAGCGCAGCGACGATTTACCGGGCCATCACGGGCCGGCACGTTCCGCCGGCGCTCGACCGCATGGCGGAGGATGATCTGAAGCCACCCATTGCGTTGGGGGTGGCGATGAGTCTGCGTGAAGAGGAAGCCCTGATGCGGGCATTGTCGTTCAATGCGATTGACCGGTTCCAGTCAGTGCGTGAGTTTCGCGATGCCTTGACGCTGCAGGAAGCACCGATTCAGCGGCTTCTGGGCGGGTTGCCGCTGCCCGGGCCTGGGCCTTCCAGTTCAGCGGAGGTGCCTACGGTGCGCGCGTCAGGCGTGCCGCCGGTGAATGTGCCGGTGAGCGCGGCGCCGCTGCCTGCATCCGAAAAGCCGAAGGTTCCGGTGTGGTTTTGGAGCGTGATTGGCGGGGTTGTGGTTCTCGCGGTGCTGATCGCCTTGCGCCCGAGGACGCAGGAAGCGCCACCGGAGCCGAAAGAGCCCCAACCGCAGGTCAGCTTGCCAGTGCCGGTTGCACCCACTGGCGCTCCGGCCTCAACAGGCGCGCCACCGGCTCCAGCGGTGACAACACCTCCAGTGGACGCTCCCGCGGCGAAAGCGGAGGAAAAGAGCGTCGAGAAGGCTGCTCCCGCACCACCACCAAAACCCGCGGGGCCATCCTATGCGGAGTTGTTGGAAAAGGCGCGCAATCCGGAGTTGAGTGCGCTCGATCAGATGACGACTCTGGAGCAGGCGATCGCTGTGAATCCGAAATTGCCCGAAGCATATGATCTGCTGGCACAGAATCTGCTGTACCGGCAGAACAAACCGGGCGAGGCAGAGGCCCAGTATCGAAAAGCCCAGGAAGTCGGCGGATACGCAACATTCCAGGTGGTGTACATGACCCCCGGGGAGATGCGGCCGGGGCGGCTTTCCATCGGCAAAGTGGATTCCACGTTCGTTGACAACCAGGGGATGCGCTCGCACACAACGAAGAATGAGTTGATCGAAGAAGTGAAGACGCTGCGGGACGCGGTCCCACGCCTGAAGATGAAGATGAAGATGATCGTGAACCAAGCGGGGTTTCAAATCAAATACCGCTCTGGAGTCGGCTATCACTTTCTATGCACATCGGGGAGCAAGGAAGTGGAACGGGACATGATTCTGGCTCTCTTCAGGAACCGCTAGTGCGATGAAACTGTGGACACGGCGTGCGTTTGCCGCGGCGTTGGCCGGGCCCGCGAGGAGCGCGGCGGATTCGTTGTGGGCTCCGGGCGTGCGCCAGGTGGAATCTTCCGAATTGGTGTTTCCCGAGGGCATCCGCCACGTGCGCGTGGAGCGCAGTGATAGCGACCGGTACCAGTTCTTGCACGATCCGGCGATCGCCGTTCACCGCGGAGTGCTGCACGCGGCCTGGTACAACTGTCCGAAGGAAGAGATCGTGGGGGAGTCGTTGATCCGGGGCCGGCGCTCGAAGGATGGTGGTGCGACGTGGTCGGCAATCGAGGTGATTGCCGCGGACCGGAGCGGCAAGGGAACGCACTACGTTCCGGCGCAACTGCTATCGCATCACGGGCAACTGCACGCGTTTGTGGGCAAGATGACCGGGCACGATCTCATTGTCTCCTGCGCTGTGTTCACGCTGGATGATACCAGCGGGAAGTGGATAGCGAGGGGCGAAATTGCGGAGCGCTTCCTGCCGAACACGCAGCCCGTGCGGCTGGCCGATGGCAACTGGCTGATGGCGGGGCGCGTGTCCAGCCGGTTGGGCGTGAAGCCGCTGATTCCGGCGGTGGCGATTTCCGATGGGGCACAGTTGACGCGCCCCTGGCACGTGGTCAGGCTGGATGCCGAAGAGTTCGCACCGGGGCAGCATCCGGAGACGACGGTCTGGGTGAAAGGCCGCGAGTTGTTGGCGTTTACTCGCAATAGCCTGGGGCCGGTCCCGTTTTCTTACACCAGCAACGATTCGGGCAGGACCTGGCGAAAGCGCAGTTTGCCCGGCTTCACCGCGGTTACCTCGAAGATGTACGGTGGGAGGCTATCGAACGGCCAGTATTACCTGCTGTTCAACTATCCCGTGCAAGGGGATGCGGCGGCCCGGAACCGCGCGATGCTCGCCCTGGCGGTGACCCAGCCCGGAACATTTTTACTTTCGCGTGTTTGGAAGGTGCAGGACGCGGAAGGGGAAGGGAAGCCGGCGGCATCTCATTACCCGTGCGCCATTGAGCAGGAAGGGCGGCTGTTGGTGGTGTATACGGCCAGCATGGGAGCTGCGCCACGGCAGTGCGAACTGGCGAGCATTCCTGTGGCCTCGTTGCGCGTCAGCTGACTTTCGCCCGCTGAGCGATCTCGACGACTTTGGTCAACGCCTCGACCAACTCCGCGCCGACGGGCGTCAGTGCATACCAGGTCGTGGGGGGCGAGGTCTTTTTCTGGCCCCGTAGGATAATGCCCTCCTTCTCCAGACGGCGAAGGCGAGTGGTGAGGACTTTGGCGGACACGCCGGCCAGATCATGCTGAAGCTCGGTGAAGCAGCGCTCGCCACCGCGCAGGTACCACAGCACATCGGCGGACCAGGCTCCGGAAAGCAGGCTCATGCAGCGGCGTAGCGGACACTCAGCGGGCGGTGGCGGAACAGTGGATTTTCTCCGTTTGACCATGGCGGGCGACTTACCAAATGGTAACCCGTTTCTTCCCGTGCTCTGCACCGTGATGCTGTGGGCGCACATCCGTAGAGGCATGCAAAGCAAATCAACTGTGCTGATCACCGGGGCGTCCAGCGGCATCGGACTCGCCCTCGCGAAAGCGTTTCTGCAAGAAGGCTACCAAGTTGTCGCGAACTCCCGGAGAATCACCTCCGCGGGTACGTTGACGGCCTCGCCAAGCCTGGCCTTGATCGATGGCGATGTGGCCGAACCGGCCACCGCGGCGAAACTGGTGGATACGGCCGTGCGCCAGTTCGGCGGCCTGGACGTGCTGGTCAATAACGCCGGCATCTTTGTTCCGAAGGCGTTCGATGAGTATTCCTCCAGCGACTTCCGGCGTGTGCTGGATACGAATGTCACCGGCTTCTTCTATGTGACACAGCATGCCGTACGGCAGATGAAGAAGCAGGGCGGCGGGCAGGTAGTCACCATCAGCACGACGCTGGCCGGACAGCCCGTCGCGGGCGTGAACGCGGCTCTCACCAGCTTGACGAAGGGCGGCCTCAACGCCGTGACCAAGGGGCTGGCGCTGGAATACGCCGCCAGTGGAATCCGCTTCAATGCCATTGCACCCGGAATTGTGGATACGCCTATGCACCGGGCGGAGGATCACGAGTCGTTGAAAGACTTACATCCGATCCGCCGGCTGGGCACCGTGGAAGAGATCGCCGCCGCGGCGCTGTTTCTGGTGAAGGCTCCATTCATCACCGGTGAGGTGTTGCATGTGGACGGCGGCGCGCATGCGGGAAAATGGTGAAACTCATGCCTTACGAAATGACCGTTGCACTCGCCGTTGCCGATCAGGAGGCTTACGCGCAGTACCGGGCGGAGATGACTCCACTGCTGGAACAGCGCGGCGGCAGCTTCCGCTATGACTTTGAGGTGGCGAGAGAGTTGAAGCCGGGCGGGGATCCGCCCATCAACCGCGCCTTCGTCATCTCCTTTCCGGATAAAGAGACCAAAGAGGCGTTTTTCGCCGATCCGGTGTATCTCGAGATCCGGGGACGGCTGTTTGTGAAGGCCGTGGCGCGCACCGTGCGCATCGGGGAAGGCGTGGTTGCGAACATGGCCTGAGTTCGGTACAGTTCATTCGTGCGCCGTCAATGGATGCTGGTCCTATTCGCGGTGGTTTTGCTCGCCGGCCTGGTCTACGGGCAGCGCCGCTACCGGTCGTTTGACGATGAGGAAGACAATCCGGCAGCAATTCCTCCCGACGCCACGGAAAAGACTGAGTTCCTGTTCTCGCGGCTGCGCTATCCCTCCTTTCAAGGCGGCTATCGCTGGCGGCGCGGCTCCTGGGCTACGGACTACCCCAAGGCCGACCGCCAGTTTTTACAAGGGCTGCGGCGGTTGACGCGGATCCATGCGCGGTCGATGGAAAACGTCGTGGATCTGGATAGCGATGAGATTTACAACTATCCATGGATCTACGCGGTGGAAGTGGGGTATTGGGGCCTAAACGATACACAGGCACGGAAACTTCGGGATTATCTGAATCGCGGAGGCTTCCTCATGGTGGACGATTTCCACGGCACCTTTGAGTGGGAAGTGTTCTACGACAGCCTGCGCCGTGTGTATCCGGACCGGCCTGTGGTGGACATCGAAAACACCGATCCGATTTTCCACGCGATCTACGACCTGGATGAGCGCGTGCAAGTGCCGGGCGTCCACATCGTGGGGAGCGGGCGCACCTATGAGCGCGACGGATATGAGCCCAAGTGGCGTGCGGTGTACGACGAGCACAACCGCATCACCGTGGCCATCTGCCACAACATGGATCTGGGCGACGCGTGGGAGTGGGCGGATCACCCGGAGTATCCGGAGAAGTTCGCTTCGGTGGCCTACCGTGTGGCGGTGAACTATATCGTGTATTCTATGTCACATTGATATAGTTTTGTCGCTGCGAGGGGTGCTATTCCTTATGCGAAGTTTGTTCCTACTTTTGTGTGCCTGCGAGGCGTGGGCACAAACGGCTCAAGCCGAATTTCAGCGCGGCCTCAATCTGGGCGAACAGCGCAATTTTCAGGGCGCCGTGGAAAGCTTCAGCCGGGCAATCCAACTCAATCCCCGCTACGAAAGGGCCTATTACTATCGCGCGCAAGCGCTGGCGTTTCTCGGCAACTATGATGCCGCGCTCGCCGACTATGATCGCGCTCTCCAGTTCAAGCCCGGTTACTTCGCCTACGTGGCCGGACGCACCGAAGTGAACCGCGATCGCGGCATGCTGGGCCTGGCGATCCGCGATGCCGATAGAGCCATCGCCGAACATTACCGGTCTGACCAGCGGAATCCTCTGCTGTTTGCGCTGCGTGGCACTATCTTCTGGAGAATGGGACTGGCGCGTGAGGCGGAACACGAGTTTGCCATGGCCCGTAAAATGGCCTACGAGTTGCGCAACAGCCTGGATAACTCCATCCAAAGTGTGGAGCGCTACGTCACGGATTACAAGGCGCGAGCCCCAGCCGGAGCGCGTCCACGCCCGGTGCCGGCACGCAATCCTTACGAACAGGCGCTCGCCGCCTCCGACAAAGGTGACGACCGTCTGGCGGTGAGCTATTTCGATACCGCTCTGGAGGCGAATCCCACCCATGCCGAGGCCAACTTCTTCCGCGGGCGCTCCTATTTCCGCCTCTATCAATACGGACGTGCCATCGACGATCTGAAACAAGCCGTGAGACTGAATCCGAACCTCACCGGCGCCTGGCGCTATCTGGGCCTTAGCTATTTCGGTATGTGGCAGGACGACGAATCGCTCGCGGCGTATTCGGAAGCCCTCAAACGCGATCCAAAGTTTGCCGACGCATATTTGAACCGGGCGCAGACGTATCTCTCCATGAAGCCGCCGCGGCGGCGGGAAGCAGTGGCGGACTTCGGCGCGGTGATTAGCTTGGACCCCACGAACGCAAAGGCGCTCAACGGCCGGGCTGTGGCTTCCCAGGCATTGGGGAATACACAAGGCGCAATCGCCGATCTCCAGCAGGCGATCAAAGTGCAGCCCAAGGCCGCCCGCGCCTACTGCAACATGGGCGTGATTCTGGGCGATCTGGGGCGAAAAGCAGAAGAGCAGCAGTGGTACAACCGCTGCTGGGCCATCGATGGTAACGAACGCGCCTGGTATGAGGGGCAGAAGAAATGGGCCGATGCTTACGAGGCCTATCACCGGGAACTGGCGCAGATGCTGGCCTCGGTGTCGAGTTCCAGTTCCAGTTCTTCCGGGTCAAGTTCGTGCGGCGGATATTTCGGTGGTGGCGCGCGCGCCTGCGAGGCCGGCGACAGGCAAGCTGCGGATCGTTTCCAAAGCAACAGCGCGAACCAAAGCGACAAGAACAAATACTCAGGCGGCTGGTGATGCGGATCATCCTTCTCTTGCTGGCCGCGCTGCCCCTTTGGGGTCAACAGCGCACTGTGCTGCGGGGCGGCGTCTCCAAAGGCGCGCCCGTGCCGATCGAAGAGGTCTATAAGGACTACGATTCGGAAAAGGGCCGGCGAAACAAAGCCAATGCCAGAAATGGCGTCTGCCCAAAATTTCCGCCGCCGGTGATCTTCGTCTTTCAGGATCCGGTGGATCCGCAGAGTTGCTACTACTGGACCCCGAACGACCCCGGAGATCAGTTTTCCGATCCGCCGCCACCCTCCCCATCTCGCGTGCCTTCCGGTCCCGTGGCGGTGCCCGCCCCGCCCCCGCAACCTGGATTTCCGGGCGGCGGACCAACTTCCGCGCCGCGCCCGCCTCCCAACGCCGGCCAGAGGCCTGGATGGAACCCACCGGATCCGATCCGTTTTGGCGAAGCCTACCTTCGCGGCGTTGCCGACGGCGCAGTGGATTGTCTCGACGGCTTCGGCAACTTAGTGGCCGGAATCGGACTGCTGCTCCGCGATCCGCTTGGCAACGCCGAGACAGCGGCTGGATTGATGGGCGTGGCGCCTGGCCAATCGGTCACGCTGAACATGATCGCCCAGGAGGTGGAGGACTCCCGCCACCGCGGGACGATAACGAACCCGGAGCAGTCCGGCCGTATCGCCGGACGACGCTTCTGCATGTACGGCTTGCTCCCTGGGGTCGTGAAGGCCGCCAAGGGCAAACCCGGGGCGAAACCGGGCGCAACGCCCGGCGTCACACCGCTTCCACCCGAGACAACCGTCCCCACCAGGACTGTTCCTGCCGACGTCACGTTCACCGCCGAAGTGGCGTCTCATCCCGAGAACCTCGCCGGAACTACCATCGCCACCCGGCACGGGCCCGTGAATCTCGGTGGCTACATCGGCAAGGGTTCGTTCGGAACAGTTTTTGAGAACCGGTCCGTGCCGAAGCAGGTGGTGAAGGTCAGCAATGATCATGCGCAAAGCCGCCCCTCGTTTGAACGCCAGCGCGATGGCGCCCGCCTGCTCCGTGAATCCGGCATTCCCACGCCTGCCATTCATCGTTTGATCGAAGGCAGCCCGCACGAGCCGTCCTTCCTGGAGATGGACCACTACAACAAGGAGTTCCCCGGCGCTATCGAGCTGCGCAAGTTCACGACTTTGCCTAAAGACCTTCGCGCCGAAGTTCGCCGCGCGACGGGCAAGCTGTTCAACGACATCGCCAAAACGGGTCATGTCTGGATCGACGGCGACCTTCGCAACCTGGCCTTTGACGAACACGGCGGCCGCCTCCGCGCCATTGTGCTCGATGCCGACCTCATCGTCCCCATCGAGCAACTCCAGACGCGCGTCTCCCAGGCGGGCTTTGCCGGCGACGTGCTGGCCGGTGTGCTCAAGGGCACACGGTTTCACCACATGATTTTCGAACCGGCAGCAACTGCCGGCGAATGGATGAATGCCTTGCACGAGATCTATTACGGCGAGCCGGCGCCCGTACCAAGCCCGCCCGTTCAATGACGCGCTATGTCCGCACAGTGATGCGGAACATCTGCCGCGTGCCATCGGGTGCGATGGCCGGGAATGCGATCTGATTGCCCTTGCGATTCCAGGTGGGCGCGGCATCCACGCGCAATTCGCCGCTGGTTTTGCCAGGATGGGGGAATCCTTTCGTTTCCGCGTAGGAACGGTCGGCGCGTCGATACACAATGTAGAAATTTTCGCTGCGTTTGCGATAACCGTTGACGAACCATTTCCCGTCAGGCGATAGTGCGACATCGCCGCCGGGGTTCGGAAAGACCGCCGGCCCGCCGATGACTTCCACTACTTTCTTCTGCTCCACATCGTAAAGGATCTGTTCTCCCTTCACGTCGCCAATGATGCGATTGCCCGATTCCCACTCGGGGTGGCCGCCGATGTGCTGCTGGTGCATCGTGAGTCCGGCGCCGTCGGCACGGATGGTGAAGGGAATGTCGACGCGCTTGCCGCGAACTTCAAAGTCGGCGCGAAGGAAGAAATAAAGGTGCTTCGCGTCCCGGCTCCACAACGTGTGGTTGATGAAGAGATCCTGACCTTCGATATTACGGCCGTTCTGTTTGACGTGATCGGCCAGTTGGCGAAAGGAGACCAGCAGTTGCTTGCGGCCTGAGGCGATATCGACGACGAACACCCCGTCGTTATCAGGAGCCGGCGTGGCGGCATTCCAATCGTAGGCCTTCGGGTAACCGGTGACGGGCCGGGTTCGCGCCATACGTCCGTAATTGATGGCTGCGAACTTGCCCCCGGTCTGGGCCACGCCGCCGTTGCCGAACGGTGTGTCGGAAAAGCGGTATTCGTGAATGCGCTTCCGTTTGGCGATGTCGTACAAAACAGGAAAGACATGATTTGTTCTAGGGTCCCGATCGTTGAACAGCAGTTCCGTTTCCTGCGCTTTCGGGTTCCAGTAAAACATCGTGCCCTGCTGGAAGTTCCAGGCGCGCGTCGTTTCCATGGGGAGCACCGTGTTACTTCGCGCCGTATCCAGCAGCACGATATCGGCGGCTTCCGTTGGCGCCGGCATATGGTCCTGGAAGCCCGTGCGCAGCGCGGCCATATAGCGGCCGGAGCCGTTCCAGGGCGTATTCTGCACGTGGCCGATGTAGCCGAAGAAATGATGCGACGCCCCGGAAGTCAGTTGGTCCACTTGAAGTTCCCAGTCACGCGGGGCAGCCATCCCGGCCGCGGGCAAAGTGAAGAAGGTGCGTCGACGCATCGCGAGGAGCAGTATACATCGAACGGCGTGTTGGGTAGCATTGGATGGAATGAACCGCCGCCAATTCTGCGCTGCCACCGCCGGGCTTGCGCTCGGATCCTGCAGTAAGCCGCAAACACGCCCCAATCTTCTGCTCATTGTGGCCGACGACATGTCCTATCCGCACGCGGGTGCGTATGGCGATCGGGTGGTGGAGACTCCTGGGTTTGACAGGATGGCGAAGGAAGGCGTGCTGTTCCATAACAGCTTCTGTGCGTCGCCTTCGTGCACTCCCTCGCGCACAGCGATTCTGTCGGGGAAGAATATCTGGGAGACCGGAGAGGCCGGTGTGCTCTATGGCTCCATCGCTCCGGGCCTGCCTCTTCTGCCGCACATCCTGGAAGACGCCGGCTACTTCACCGGATTCACTGGGAAAGGCTGGGGGCCGGGCGATTGGAAAGCGCTCGGGCTGAAGCGCAGTCCCACGGGGCGCGAATTCAACTCGCGCCTCATTTCGCTGCCCGGGCCTCCTGGCATCGACACCCGCGACTACACCGAGAACTTCCGCGAGTTCCTGACCGCATGCCCCGCGCAACAACCCTTCTTCTTCTGGATAGGCATCACCGAGCCGCACCGGGTATATGCCAAGGGTGCGGGGCTGGGCGATGGCAAGAAGCCGGAGGACGTAGACCTGCCTGCCTATTATCCCGATTCGCAGGAAATCCGTAGCGATATTCTCGATTACTACATGGAAATCGAATGGCTGGATCACCATCTGGTGCGCGCTCTGTCGCTTCTGGAGCAGCAGGGAAGGCTGGAGGATACGTTGATCGTAGTGACGAGTGACAACGGCATGCCTTTCCCACGGGCGAAGGTGAGTCTCTACGATAGTGGCCTGCACATGCCGCTGGCGATGCGTTGGGGACGGCGTTTCACGGGTGATCAGCAGGTGCATGATTTCGTGCAGCATATCGACCTTGCGCCGACACTGCTGGAAGCGGCCGGTATTGCCGCACCGAAAGAGATGGCGGGACGGAGCTTTCTGTCGTTAAAGGGCCGGGACCGGGTAGTGGCTGCGATGGAACGCCACACTTTCTGCCGCCCGGATGGAGCAGCCTATCCAATGCGCTCGCTGCGAACCAAGGACTTCCTGTATATCCGTAACTTCGCGCCCGATCGCTGGCCTACCGGCGGGGAATTCATTTCTTCGAACAAGACGACGCACGGCGATGTGGACGCCTGTCCAACGAAGGATTTCATGCTGGAGCCGGCAAACCAAAGCAAGTACTCCCGCGAATATGAACTCTGCTTCGGGAGACGCCCGGCTGAAGAACTCTACGATGTGAAGGCCGACAGGTGGCAGGTGCGGAATCTGGCCGCGGAGGCGGCGAACCAGCCGGCGTTGCAGCGCATGCGCACTGAATTGGAAACCTATCTGAAGCAGACAGGCGATCCGCGCATCGAAGGGCGCGATCCGTGGCAGGCTTACCCGTATCGTCAAACCACGGGATTTGGGGCGTCGTTCAACACGGCTCTTTCCGAAGAGGAGCGCAAGGCGGCGCGTGAGCGCGCAACACACAAACCGGAGTGAGACGGTTATGCGGGTTTTCGTAGTACCGTGAGGACATGCGAATGCTTTGGATGGTGGCCGCTCTGGCCATCGGGCCGGTGTCTGCCACCGCGGCTGTGGATTTGCGCGGCGCGGTGATCGTGGTGAGGCCAGGCGTTGTTCCGGCGCCCGAGAAGACGGCAGCGGTGGTTCTCGCTGAGGAAATACAGAAACGGACTGGCTTGCGGCTCTCCATCCGCAGCGAGTTTCCCGCCGATGGGCCCGCGATTGCCATCAGCTCTGTCAGTCAGGTGGGCGAATGGATCCGCAAGGTTCCGGCGCATCAAGCTCGCGCCGAAGGATTCCGCTTGCTGCTCGAAGAGAACCCTGCACATCCGGTCGTGTGGATCGCAGGCGCGGATGCGCGTGGAGCCCTTTACGCTGTGGGGCAACTCTTGCGGCGTTTGGATTGGAGCAAAGGCAAACTGGAACTCGCCGGGCCCCTCGACATCACCACATCGCCAGAATTCTCCATTCGCGGCCATCAGATCGGCTACCGCTCCACCGCGAATTCCTGGGACGCCTGGACCATCCCGCAGTTTGAACAATACATTCGCGAACTGGCATTTTTCGGTATCAATGCGATTGAGAACATTCCCGCCCAGGATTCGCGGAAAAATCCGCTGATGAAGGTGCCGCGCCGGGAAATGACTCGCGCCATGGGCGAGATCTGCCAGCGCTACGGAATCGACTACTGGGTGTGGACTCCCGCCGATGTCGATCTGAACGACAAGGCGAAGAGAGCGGAATTGCTGGCGCAGTTCGATACTTTGTTTGCCGATGCGCCGCGGCTGGCTGGGATCTTCGTTCCCGGCGGTGATCCCGGGCACAATCCGCCGGATTTGGTAATGGCGTTTCTCGAAGATCTCGCGCCTCGCATGAAATCGCGCCATCCGGAAGCGAAGCTGTGGCTCTCGCTGCAGGGATTCTCCAAGGAGAAGGCAGAGTTCGTTTACGCGTATCTCGATCGCGGCGTTCCGGCGTGGTTTGGCGGCATTGTGCATGGGCCGTCCAGCCCACCCATTCCGGAGACGAGGAGCCGGCTGACGGCGAAAGCGAAGCTGCGGCTTTATCCCGATCTGACGCACAACAAGATCAGCCAGTACGAGGTGCCGGAATGGGATCAGGCCTATGCTCTAACGCTGGGGCGCGAGGCCGTGAATCCGCGGCCCTATGAATATGCGGCCATCCACAACCGCTATGCCGCGCTCAGCGACGGATTCATCTCCTATTCCGACGGCGTGCATGACGATGTGAACAAGGCTCTGTGGTCCGCACTGTCCTGGAATCGCGGGCAGGACGTGCGTGGCGTTTTGGTGGACTACGCGCGAGTGTTCTTCTCACCGGCGATTGCCGAAGAGGCTGCCGATGGTCTGCTGGCGCTGGAGCGCAACTGGCGCGGGCCCCTATTGGGCAACGGGGGTGTGGAAGCGACACTGCTCTACTGGCGGGGGCTGGAGAAGAAAGCTCCGGAACTGGCAGGGAACTGGCGCTGGCAGATGCACCTGCTGCGGGCCAACTACGATGCCTTCGTGCGCCGCCGGTTGATGCAGGATTCGCGCCTGGAGCGTGAGGCCAACGCCGTGCTGGCACGGGTGGAGCGCTTGGGGGCGGAAAAGGCGATGACAGAGGCCACGGCAATTCTGCAACAGGCGGTGTTGGCGCCCGCCGGTGCGGAATTGAAAGCGCGGATTACGGAACTGTGCGAGCAACTTTTCCAGTCGATCGGGTTACAGACCAGTGTGGAAAAATATCACGCCAGTGGCGCCGAGCGCGGCGCCGTGCTCGATTTCGTCGATAATCCGCTCAACAACCGCTGGTGGCTGGAAGATGAGTTCGCCAAGGTGCGAAAGATGAGCGATCCCGGCGCGCAGGCACGCCGGTTGGTGGAGCTCGCCCGCTGGGAAAGTCCCGGACCCGGGAGTTTCTACGACGACATCGGGCATTGGGCTCGCTCGCCGCATGTCATTCGCGGCCTGGCGCCCGAAGACGATGAGCCGCTCTTCTGGTGGTGGGATCAGGGCAAGTCGCGGGCACGGCTATCGTGGCAGGTCACCATGTGGCCCAAAGAGATGCGCTACGACGGCCTCGATCCGCGCGCGCGCTACCTCGTGCGCACAACCGGCTACGGACAGGCCTTGCTGCGCGTCGACGGCGAGCGCATCACGCCCACGCTCGACGGCAAGGAAATCGGCCAGTTCAAGGAGTTCCCTGTTCCCGCTTCCGCGTTGAGCGATGGAAAGCTGGTGTTGACGTGGGACAAGGCCGGCAATGAAGAACACCTCAATTGGCGGCAACGCTCGCGCTTGTCCGAAGTTTGGCTCATCCGGGTGAACAACCAATGACACGGCGAAATTTCCTGGCAGGACTCGCGGCAGGCGCCGCCATCGCGCAGCCCGCGCGAGTACCGAACGTGGTGATCTTCGTTTCCGACGATCACGGCTATGGCGACGCCAGTTGCTATGAGAATCATGCCCCCGATGTGCAGACACCGAATATTGACCGGATAGCGGCCATGGGCGTGCGCTACACGCAGGGCTACGCCAGTTGCTATGTCTGCGCGCCGACGCGCGCCGGATTGATGACCGGCCGTTATCAGCAGCGGTACGGCTTCTACACGGCCTCGGATTCACGCGCCGGATTGCCGTTGAGCGAAGTGACCCTCGCCGACTTGCTCCGCAAGAAGGGCTACGCGACGGCGATCTTCGGCAAGTGGCATCTGGGGCTAGAGAAGCCTTACCATCCGTTACGGCGAGGGTTTGATCACTTCTACGGCTTCCTGGGCCATGGGGCGCATGACTACTTCGCCCTGAAGGCGTCGGATGGGCACAACGCAATCTATCGCGACGATCAGACAATCGACGATACGGGCTACCTCACGGATAACCTGGCGCGGGAAGCCACCGCGTTCATTGAACGCAACCGCACGAAACCGTTCTTTCTCTATTTGCCGTTCAATGCGGTGCATGCTCCGCTGCAGGCGCCGGAGGCGGACATTGCGCGCTATCATTCGAAGCCGCCATCGCGAAATACTTATCTGGCGATGTTGTACCGCATGGATCTGGCCATCGGGCGCGTGCTGGACGCTCTGGAGCAGCATCAACTTACAGCCAGCACATTGATCTGTTTTCAATCCGACAATGGCGGGTCGAAGGCGAACTCGGCGTCGAACGGCATTCTGCGCGGATTCAAACAGAGTGTCTATGAAGGCGGCATCCGTGTGCCTTTTCTGGCCGCTTGGCCGGGGCGCATTCCACGTGGAAAGGTGAGCCATGAGCCGGTGATTTGCATGGATATCTTCGCCACTGCCTGCGAGGCCGCGCAGGTCTCATTGCCCACCGATCGGGTCTACGACGGGCGGAGTTTGTTGGGCAAGGGCCCGCTGCACGATGTGTTGTTATGGGATGCCGATGAAAAGCGCATCGCGGTTCGCGAAGGGGACTGGAAGCTGATCGACAATGAAGGCAAGCTCGAATTGTTTCACCTCGGCGATGACGTTTCGGAAAAGAACAATCTTGCCGCACAGCACCCGGACAAGGTGAAGCAACTGCAGGCGCGGTTCGCGGCCTGGCGCGCGCAGATGAAACCGCGCATCCGCCAAAAGGCTTAAACTGCAAAGAAGCTATGCGCTTCGCCTATTTCGCTCTGCTTTCGTTGCCGCTGCTGGCTCAGGATGAACTCGCCCTGCGCCGGTTCTTCGAAGGGAAGAAGGTGCGGGTGAAGATGGAGATGCCTGCCTCGCACCTCGGCGTCGATGTGTTCTACAAAGCCGAGATGCCGGTCAACTTCCGCGAGTATGGGCAACGTGTGAAGAAGTTCGGTGTCGCCCTGCGCGAAGGGGACTCGGTGATGATCACCACGGTGAAGGTGAAGGACCGGGTCGTCGAGTTTCAATTGGGAGGCGGCGGATACGGCACTTTCGGCGATGATTCGGGCTCAGTGAGCTACTCATCGGTGTCGAAGTCTTCGCGGGAAAAGGATCTGGAGAAGGAAATTCAAAACACCCCGGACGGCAGGCGGAAAGACGATTTGAAGCGGGAGTTGAGCCGCCTCGAAAGCGCGCGGCGTTACGAAGATTCGCGCCGGCGCGAAGATGCACGCCGACTGGAGGCGATTAAGAAAGCGGCAATCGCCGAAAAGCGCAAGGACGCGGGTTCCCGCTTCAATCTTCGTTTTCCCGACCATTTCCTCCAGGAGTCGCCGCCAACGCCGGCCCTGGTGATGTCGCTGTTGGCCGAGTATGTCGATTTCGGCGAACTGCGGGCCAAGGCCGGCCAGGTTCAGTAATCGCCTTCCGGGCCTTCCAGGCGGGCCGCCGTCCAGACAACTCCTAACTCCAGCATCGATTTCATTTCGTTCATGTACTTCATCCAGCCGGTACGGTAATCGTCGCCTAGGCGTTTCTTCGCGAATCCGCTATGGATGAGCGTCAGCCGCGTGCTGCCCTCTGATCCCTCCAATGTCCATGTGACCACGGTCTCCGGCATCTCCTCGTTTTCATGATCGTAATGCCAGTTGAACGAGAGCTTGCGATTTGGAACGATGTCGAGGATCTTTATCGGACCCCGCCTTTCCATCCACAGGTGTACTCGCCGCCGGGTTGCGGGTCTACCCTGGCGATCGGGCGGATGTAGCGGTTGAGCTGCGCGGGATTCACCAGTGCATCAAAGACCTGCCCGGGCGACGCGGCGATCTCGATTCTGAGTGACGGATCACCCTGCATCACGCCGCCGTATTCGGGGAACCACGCCGGTGTGCCGCCGGCAAGCAGCCGCCGCAGGTTTTCGAGTGCGGTGGTGAAAAAGTCGTGCGGATGAGCCATGCCGATGGACATCGGCGGCAACTCCGTGCGCAGGCTAAGGTGGGTGGAATCGCGGCGCGCGGTCAATTCCACACGCACCGTGCCTTCCCCACCATGCACACGCCAGGCGAACTCGAGCATCTCGTTCTCACGGGAGGCGAGGAAACGCGTCGCCGGCGATTGCGGCGCCTCGGGCAGCGCCGCGCCCCATAGCTCGAATACCCCGGCCTCGACGTTGATGTGGGCCGAGGGTGAGAGCCACTGCTTGACTAGCGATTCTTCCGTCCAGGCGCGGTGGATGGCCGCGGCGGGGAAGGGAAGCTCGATGGTGGTGTGCGACATGTCACTTCTCCTGTGGGTCCTGGTAGCAGGCGAGCATCAGACGGTACGTTTCCGTCTCGCGCTTTCGGGAAGACTCCTTGGCGCCGTACTTGCGCCCCAGTGTCTGGAAAAGCTTCTGCACGTCATGGAGAAACTCCTCACGCAGTGATGGATCGCTTAACTCCAGGTGCATGGACAGGCCGAGGCTGGCAGGCGCCGATTTGTGGGACGCGAGCTTGGCGACGTCTTCCTGCAGATCCTCGGCGAGACTCAGCAGGTAGCCGAGGCTCATCTCACTGGAGGCGCGGGGCACTCCGATTCTTCCCACCAGCTTCGCCGACAGCCAGTAGGAAGCGGCACGCGCCTGGTAGATTCCTTCCACGGTGCCTCGGACAGGGCGCTCGTCGATGCGATCCACCAGCCCGGCCTCGTGCAGGATACGCATGTGGTAGTTCACCTGCTGCGTGGGAACACCGAGCTGCTGCGCCAGATCGGGGCACGTGCTGGGCCCGGCCATGCGCTTCAGCAAATCGAGGCGTTGGTCAAGAACTTTTTCCACTCCACCCGATGCGCGAACTCCCCCACCGATTCCCCTATCCAGTAAGGAGGAGAAAAACATGATTCGTTTGACAATACTCGGAGGGTTGGCGGGATTGGTACTGAGCGCCGGGCCCATTATCGTGGCGGGCCCGGATGCCGGCGCCCCGCCGCAGGTGAATGTGTTCCGCCGGGACACACTGGAGCAATTGGGATTCTTCGCCGCTTATCCCACCAGCATGCTGGGCGGTGTACGCGTGGCAGTGGGCGATATCAACTCGGACGGTTGGGCCGACATCATTACCGCGCCCGGCTCGGGAACCAGTGAAGTGCGGGTGTTTGACGGCAGCGCAGTGGCTGCGGGCGGGGCAACGCCTTCCTTGCTGCGTTCCTTTGATGCGTATCCCGGATTCACTGGTGGAGTCTTCGTGGCTGCGGGTGATGTGGATGGCGACAAGGTGCCCGACATCATTACGGGGCTTGGAGCCGGAGCCAGTCCCCATGTTAAGGTCTTCAGCGCATCGAGCGGCGATCCGCTGTACAGCTTTGATGCCTACGATCCGCAATTCACGGGCGGTGTGCATGTGGCGGCAGGCGATGTCAATGGAGACGGCAGGGATGACATCATCACAGGAGCGGAAGTAACGGGGCACGTAAAGGTCTTCGATGGCGCCAATGGCTCAACCCTGCGGGATTTCTTCGCATACGGGCCAACCTACAACGGAGGCGTTCGCGTCGGCGCCGGGGACGTGAATGGCGATGGGTTTGACGACATTATCACCGGGACCGGAGTAGGTAATGGCCACGTGAGAGTGTTTGATGGGAAGACAATGGTCGTGCTCGGTTCGTTCAATGCGTTTGGGGATGGGTTCACCGGAGGTGTCTATGTCGCGGGTGGCTCCGTGATTGTCAGCGCAGGGGCCGGCATCGGCTCAATGACGCAGATCTACGATGCACTCGATGGCTCAGCGCCGCGGAGTTTCTCCCCCTACGGCGGGTTCACGGGCGGCGTGTTCGTTGCCGCAAGTGAAGATGTCCCGGAGCCAGAGACGTGGTTCCTGTTCAGCGCCGGGTTCGCGTTCCTTTGGATCGCGGCGGTGCTGAGACCTCGACGGCGGCGCTGAGTTCAATCCTTCGTCTGTGGCGGGAGTGGTCTGCAGTGAGAGATTCTGTTAGCAATGCCGGAGACGATGCTGCGGGTGCGAAACGTCCAAAAGAGATTCGGGCAGGCCTTTGCGCTCAAGGATGTCTCGTTTGAGATTCGCGATGGTGAGGTGCTGGGGCTGATCGGGCCGAATGGCGCCGGCAAGTCCACCTTGCTCGAATGCATGGCGGGGCAACTGCCCATGGACGGCGGCGCTGTCCTGAACGGGGACGGCCGGCCGGTGATCGCGGCAGACACTCTATTCTATGTCCCCGATGGGATTACGCCGTGGGCAGCGCAACGGGTGAGCTGGCTGCTGGACTTTTTCATCGGCTACTTTGCCGGCCGCGCCGAATTACGCGATTCGGTGGTGGAGCAACTGGAACTGTCGTCCTTTCTGCGGCAGTCGTTGGGTACGTTATCCAAGGGGCAGCGGAAGCGGGTGCTAGTAGCGATGGGGCTGCTTGCGCCTCAGCCTGTGTTGATGATTGACGAACCGTTGGACGGACTCGATCTGAAACAGATGCAGGAATTAGCGCGTGTGCTGCGCGCGCATGCCTCGCTCGGCCGCACGCTGTTCCTGTCCATTCACCAGATTAGCGATGCCGCCCGCTTCTGCGACCGCTTTGTGCTGCTGAGCGGTGGCCGCGTGTGCGGCGAGGGTACCGTGAAGGAACTGGCGGAGATTGCCTCAGCGCGCGATGGCGCCAGGACGTTCGCCACTTTGGAAGAGGTATTCCTTGCCATCGCCTAACGTGCATCCATTCGTCTGGCTGCTGCGGAAAGAGTGCCGCGAATTGCTGGTGTCCCGGTCATGGTGGCTCCTGTTGTTCCTGATGGGGCCGCTGACGGGGATGCCATACCTCAGCGCCCTTCGAGCCTACGCCGAGATGTCGAAACAAGGCGGCACCGTGGCGGACGCGGGAGAGGTTCTGTCTCCGCTTACAGGCGTATGGGCTCCGGCATTCAGCGGATGCGAACTGGCGGGTGTGTTTCTGCTGCCGTTTGTCGCGATCCGGATCATCGGCGCGGACCGGCTCAGCGGCGCGGCGAAACTCGAGTTGCAGCGGCGCTCCTCGCCGGTATCACGAATTGCCGCCAAGGCGCTGGTGGCACTGGGCGGATGGCTGATTGCGATGGCGCCCGCCGGCTGCGCGCTGGCCTTGTGGAAGTACTACGGCGGACTCCTGCACTGGCCAGAGGTTGGGTCGTTGTTCACAGGGCACATACTGAACGCGGGTCTGATGATCGCAGTGGCTGCGGCGGCGGCATCCGTGACGGAACACCCGTCCACGGCCGCGGTAATGACGCTGGGTGTGACCGTCGGAACATGGATCGTGAACTTCTTTGCCGCTTTGCAGGGCGGCCTGTGGGAACGGGCCGCGGCGTTTACTCCAGCGGCGGTGGTGGGCGATTTTCAACGCGGATTGTTCCGGATGGACTCGACGCTGGTGGCGCTCGTGCTGGTTCTCACCGGGTTGGGTCTCGCCTCCATCTGGCAGTTCACGGGCGTGCGCCGCCTTGTGAATCTGGCTCGGTCGGCGGCATTGATTGTCACCGCCGTGGCCGCTATTGGGGGTGCTTCTCGCGTGCGTCTCGATTGGGATGTTTCCCAGAACAGGGCGAACTCATTCCCGCTAGCCGATGAGTTGGCGCTGCTCCGCATCCGCCAGCCGTTGCGGATCGTAGCAAGGCTGGCGCCCGAGGACCCGCGCCGCGCCGATCTGGAGCGCAACGCATTCGCTAAGTTGCGGCGGACTGTGCCGGACGTCGAGATCGCTTACCTCGCATCGACGTCGACAGGACTGTTTGAGCAGGCGGCCGAAGGCTACGGCGAAATTCAATACGACATGAACGGCCGATTGTTGTTGAGCAGGGCAACGTCGGTTGATGGTGTGCTGGAAGCGGTCTACGCGGTTTCCGGCACAGAGGCGGCAAAGAACGTACAGGAAGTCGTGTTTCGCGGACGCCCTCTGGTGATTGATCCTGCCGGAGGGAGCACGATATTCTATGTGCTAATACCGGGCTTCACTCTACTCTGTGGGGTTCTCGCACACAGGCATTTCACATGGCTACCAAAATGAGAACACTTTTCCTGTTGTCACTATCTGCCGTCGTACTCACTGCGGCCGAGAAGAAGATCGATCTCACCAGGGAAAAGCCGGGCAAGGCCCCGGCCACTTTCACGCCGATGGTGGGAACCTGGCTGGTTGCTCAAGATGGCGGCGAAAAGGTGATCGTTGTGGATGGACGGCCGTGGATGGCAAGCAAAGACAATCCCACCCGGCTCCTTCTGCAGAGCGCACGCAAGCTCTACGGCACCCGCAACGAAGAATTGATGGACAACGCCAAGCAATTCGCCTACTTTCCGGTGGCCGTGCTGAAAGGCGTGGAGAACTTCTCTAACGGCTCGATCACGGTGAAGTTCAAGACGATTGCCGGAGAAGCGGACCGCGCATCCGGCATTCTGTTCAACGTCAAACCGAATGGCGATTGGCTGGCCGTGCGGTTCAACGACACGGAGAGCAATCTCGCGTTCTGGGAGTTTCACAATGGGGTGCGGCGGAATCTCAAATTCAGTGACCGGGCAAAGCCCATTCCCCTCGATAAGGCGGCGTGGCACGAACTGAAACTGACCGTGGATGGTGCGAACCTGAAGGCCTACATCGACGGCAATCTGGGGCTGGAGTATGTATTGGGGAGCGAACCCGTGGCCGGCCGGCGCGGGCCTCCGCATGAAGATCTGTATCCGAAGAACAATCCCGTGCTGCGTCCGCCGGTGGCGGGCCGGATTGGCTTGTGGTCAAAGACCGACAGCACCAGCTATTTCAAGGATTACGTGGTTGACGTAAGGTGAATTCCGGGCTTCGCTGTGGTACCCTCACAAGGAAGCGCGCCTTTGCTCTGGCGAGCGCTTCCCGCACCCGCGAAGTTTCACCCCATGAATCTACGTTCTGTTTTTAGTTTGTTTTCCTCCGATCTGGCGATCGATCTCGGCACGGCCAATACGCTGGTTTTCGCCAAGGGGAAGGGTATTGTTGTCAATGAGCCGTCGATCGTAGCGATCAACAAGAACACCGGAGAGGTGGAAGCGGTCGGCAAGGAAGCGAAGGAGATGCTCGGACGCACCCCGGGCAACATTGTCGCCATCCGGCCGATGAAAGACGGTGTCATCGCCGATTTCAAAGTCACTGAGCGCATGCTCAATTACTTTATTCAGAAGGCGCACGGGCGCAAAATGATGGTGCATCCGCGCATCATCATCGGCGTACCCAGCGAGATCACACAGGTGGAAAAGCGCGCCGTCATTGACTCGGCATACCGTGCCAAGGCGAGCGAAGTGCACCTGGTGGAACAAGCCATGGTGGCCGCCATCGGCGCCGGATTGCCGATCACCGAACCATCGGGCAACATGGTGGTGGATATCGGCGGCGGCACTACCGACGTCGCCGTGATTTCGCTTTCCGGTATCGTCTACTCCCGTTCGGTCCGCGTGGCGGGCAACGAAATGGACGATGCCATCATGCAGTACCTGAAGCGGAAATATAATCTGCTGGTGGGCGAACGCACCGCTGAGCAGGTGAAGGTGCAACTTGGCTCGGCGTATCCGCTTGATCGGCCCATCACCATGGAGATCAAGGGGCGAAACCTGATCGAGGGTGTGCCGCGCACCATCACCATCGAGGACAGCGAAATTCGCGAGGCCCTTTCCGAATGCGTGGCCACCATCATGAACGCCATTCGCGTGGCTCTGGAGCGTACGCCGCCGGAACTCAGCGCCGACATCAGCGACCGCGGCATCGTCCTCACCGGTGGTGGAGCGATGATCAAAAATCTCGACCGCCGCATCCGTGAGGAAACTGGCCTGCCGGTTTCGATTGCCGACGACCCGCTCGCCAGTGTGGTGCTGGGCACCGGCAAAATGTTAACCGATTTCAAGCTGTTGCGGCGCATTGCCATTGAGTAGCGGCGGCTGCGGCGCGTTGGATCTGCCAAAATAGAAAGATTGGGCGTATGGAATTCGTCCTCCACCGCTACCGCAACGTCACTGTGCTGCTTGTCGTCATTGCCGCGCAATTAGTGTTGCTGGCCTACCAGGTGAAGAGCAATCAGGACATGCGGCTGATTCGCGTATGGTCCGTGACGGCGATTACTCCGGTGGCCAAACTGGTGGACATGGTGCGTGGGGGAACGGTGGGATTCATCAAGGATTACTTCATCCTGCTCAGCGCCCGCGAGGAAAACCGGCGCCTGAAGGATGAACTCGACCGGCTCAAGCTTCAGAATCAATTCCTGCGCACGGAGCTATCCACCGCCGACCGGGCGAAGGCGCTGGCTGCGTTCCAACAACGAACTGCTTCGCGAACCCTGGGCGCCCGCATCATCGCCAACGCGACGGGAGCCAACTCAAAGGTGGTGTTCGTCGACCGGGGCGCATCCTCAGGCGTGCAGCCGGGCATGGCCGTCGTAACTCCCGACGGAATCGTCGGAAAGGTGATTGCCGTGTATCCGACAGCCGCCCAGGTGATGCTCGTCACCGACCCCAGCTTTGCCGCCGGCGTGATGTCGGAAAAGTACCGCGTACAGGGAACCGTGAAGGGGCAGGGGCATGGAACACTCAGCGTGGAATACGTTCCTACGGAGTTGAAAGTGGACGTAGGTGAGAAGTTCTACACCTCCGGCGATGACCGTATTTTTCCCAAGGGCTTTCCCGTGGGCGAAGTGAAGGTGGTGCGCCCCGGCCGGGCCTACAAAGAGATCTTCGTCACACCAAGCGGATTTGCCCGCGGCCTGGAAGAGGTGCTGATCGTGATGGACGGTGTGCATCAGGTGCTTCCCGGTATGCAGCCGGAGAATGTGCCCTATCATGTGCTGCCCTCGCCAGGCGAAGCCTCGGCGGTGGAGCCGGCAGCCGATGCAACCAGAACCGATGCCGATGTCCTGCGCGAGCGCTATCGCAAAATGGGTGAGGCGCAGGGTGTGAGATTCGGCCAGGGCGGCAGGATTCCGGATTTCAATAGCGAGCCGGCGAAGCGGCCGGCTGCTCCGGCCGAGAACGGCCAAACTCCCGCGCAGCCGCCGGCCGCACAGACTCCCGCTCCACCTCCCGCGCAGCAATGAGCGAATACTCGGGCCGGCTGATTCCAGGGGCGCCTTCGAAGAGCCCCATCGCGCGATTCCGGCTGGTGGTGTTGCTGGTGGCCCCGCTTCTGGCGATTCTATTCCAGGTCTATGTGGCCCGGTTTCTCGAAGTGCTCGCTTTTCTCGATCTGCCGCTTCTGGTGACGGTCTATTTCGCACTCATGCGCCGATCGCAGATTCAGGGGATGTTTCTCGGCTCGGCGATCGGGTTGGTGCAGGACTCCCTCAGCCACCAGCCGCTGGGAATGTTCGGGATTGTAAAGACACTGGTGGGCTACTTCAGCGCGTCGATGAGCAACCGGTTCGATGTGGAGAACACCGCCATCCGCTTCATCCTCGGTTTCTTCTTCTACTTCTTCCACCAGTTTCTCTATTGGGTGCTGGTGCGGGCACTGCTGGGCCAGCCGGGAGATTTCCATCCGCAGCGGGAATTGCTGCTGGCCTTGTTGAACGCTGTGGTGGCTGTGCCGTTATTCCGATTGTTGGATAGACTAAGGGAGAGAAGCTGAGACCTTCCGGAAGCCGTGGCTGTTACTCCATCTGAACAAGAGCAGGAAAAGCGACTCGACGCGGAACGCATCCTTCGCGAGGATACGAACTTTGCGGCCGGCAAGGTCGTGATTGTCCAATATGCGATCTTCGCCGTTTCGCTGTTTCTGGCGGCCAATTTCTACTTCCTCCAGATTGAGAACGAGAGTTACTACCGCGAAGCGGCCGAGCGAAACCGCATCAAGAGCCTGCCGGTGCTCGCTCCGCGGGGCAAGATCCTCGATCGCGATGGACGCGTCATCGTCGACAATCATCTCTCCTTCAGCCTGTTGCTTTCGCGCGAAACGCTGCGGCCGGAGCACATCAAGGCCATTGCCGGCGGGCTTGATCTGGATGTGGAAGAGCTTGAAGCCAAGCTCAAACGCTATGACCGTACCCGGCCGAAATACGAGCCGGTGAAGATCAAGGAAGAACTCACCCCGGCCGACATCGCTTTCGTCGAATCGCACCGCGATCCGGAGACTTTTCCTGAAATGGAACTGGTTCAGTCGCACACGCGCGAGTATCCGGCCGAAGCCGTGGCGGCCCATGTCATCGGGTACGTGGGTGAAATCAACGATGCCGAACTGAACAACGCCGAATTCGCCCGCTACAAACCCGGCGACGTCATTGGCAAGGCAGGCGTGGAACGGCAGTACAACGACATGCTGTCGGGCGCCGACGGGCAACGTCAGGTGGTGGTGGACAATCGCGGCTATGAGCGCGAAGTGATCGGCTACAAGGCCGCCGTGCCGGGTCAGAACCTGCAGTTGACACTCGACCTGGATCTGCAGATTGTTGCGGAACTGGCGATGGAAGGCCGTCGCGGCGCGGTTGTGGCGATCGATCCGCGCAACGGCGAAGTGCTCGCCATGGTGAGCAGGCCTTCTTATGATCCGAACAAAATGTCGTCGCGCATCAGCGGCAAGGAATGGCGCGATTTGTTGAACGATCCGGAAAAGCCACTCTTCAATCGTTCGATTCAAGCCCAATGGGCGCCTGGCTCCACGTTCAAGCCGCTGGTAGCGCTGGCGGCGTTGGAAACGGGCACAGTGGATACCGACTATTCGGTGTCGTGCGCCGGTGCGGCCACCTGGTATGGGCGGCCGTTCAAATGCCACAAACGAGGCGGGCATGGCTCGATGCAGATGAACCGCGCCATCGCCGGCAGTTGCGACGTGTACTTCTACAGCGTCGGCAACAAATTGGGCATCGACAACATCGCCAGATTCGCTGAGATGGCCGGCCTCGGCGCCAAGACGGGAATTGATTTGCCATACGAAGCCTCCGGCACCGTGCCATCCACCCAATGGAAGATGCGCACGCAGCGGCAGAAGTGGTATGCCGGTGAAACCATTTCCGTCTCCATCGGCCAGGGCGCGCTCACTGTAACTCCCCTGCAACTCGCGCATGCCATCGGCGGGATGGCCGTCGGTGGCGTGTGGCACCGTCCCCACATGGTAAAAGGCGCGGTGCCGAAGGAATCTGCCCGCAAAGCAGAACTGAACATCGACAATGTGCTGAAGGTGGTGGGCGGCATGTACAACGTGGTGAACGGCGGCGGTACGGCCGGCAACTCGCGGCTGCCCGGCATCGAGCTCTGCGGCAAAACCGGTACGGCGCAGCTGGCTTCGAACGATTTTCTCAAAGCGGCCAAACTCGGCAAGGAGTTCGCCGACAACGCCTGGTTTGTGGGCTTTGCTCCGCGTGAAGCTCCCGAGATTGTGGTGGCCGCCCTGTTTGAAAACGGCGAACACGGCGACCGGGCAGCCCCCATCGTTCGCGACGTGGTGAAATCGTACTTCGACAAGAAGCGGCGCCTGGAGGGAAATCGGAAAGTGCTGGCGATGCAGCAGATCATCCAAACGCCAAAGGGAGTGGAGTAAGCGTTGGCCAGTTACCGCAGTCTGCGCGATTTCGATTGGACGCTGTGGGGCGTCACCCTCGTCATTTGCGCCCTCGGCGTACTGGAAATCTACAGCGCCACCCGAGACAGCATTTGGAAGGGCGTGTGGAGCAAGCAGATTCTGTGCATCGCCCTGGGCATGGTCCTCGCCTGGCTTATCAGCCGCATTGATTATCACACCCTGCTCGGGCACGTTCCATGGATGTATGCGGTCACCGTCGGATTGCTGGCCGTTACGTTTTTGTTGGGCGTAACCATTTTCGGTTCGCGGCGTTGGATTCCGCTGGCGTTCGGGTTCCGATTGCAGGTATCGGAATTCGCTAAACTGGTCATAGTTTTGCTGGTCGCCCGGTATTTGTCGGCGATCCGGAATGACCGCATGGAGTTGAGGGATTTGCTCAAGCTGTGCGGCCTGGTGGCGTTACCCATGCTGATGGTGATGAAGCAACCGGATCTGGGAACGTCACTGACCTACATGCCGATTCTGGCGGTAGGGATTTTTCTGGTGGGCTTGCGCTGGCAGTATTGGGCGGCAATCCTTGCGATCGGGTTGTTACTGGTTCCGGTTGGTTGGTACTTTTACCTGAAGGATTATCAGAAGGAACGGCTGGCGACCTTCGTGGACCCGGAAAGGGATCCGAAGGGCAGCGGCTATCAGGTGATACAATCCAAGATCGCCGTGGGCTCCGGCGGCCTCTGGGGCCGGGGAGTGACGAAGGGCTCGCAGACGCAGTTGCGGTTCTTACCGGTGCCGCACACGGATTTTATTATGGCGGCGTTTGCCGAGGAACACGGCTTCGTCGGGATTGTTGTAGTCTTAGGTTTGTACTTGCTGTTGCTGATGCAGATTGTTCAGAACGCGCAACAGGCCCCGGACAAAGCGGGGATCTACATCTGCATGGGTATCGGCACGATGTTATTGTTTCACCTGTTGGTGAACGTCGGCATGGTGATTGGCCGCATGCCGGTTACAGGTATTCCGCTGCCGTTGATGAGCTACGGCGGCTCCAGCATTCTGACCACGTTCATGATGCTGGGTCTGGTGAACAACGTCCGTCTAAGGCGTTTCGTGAATTAGAGGGCGGGACGGGGTTTGCCGAGTGGTTAGGAATCGGGTTGGTTGGTTTTTACCCGGCTGGCGTAAGAGCGCGCTGATGGCGAGGCTCCGCTTCAGTTGGATGAAAAAGATTTTTTGGCCGCGGCTACACGCGGCTTGGAAGACCCGCTCCTGCACATTTGGTGAAGCCTCCCTGTTGGGTTCGTTCCCGCCGTTTGGGAGGACATTCGAATGACGAAGGAACTGGTGATTGCGCACAATCGCCATGAAACGAAGGTTGCGGTTCTGGAAGACGACCAACTGGTCGAGATCTATTTTCAGCGCGCGCAGGAATATTCCCTTGCCGGAAGTGTGCACAAAGGCAAAGTAACCCGCGTCTTGCCGGGCATGCAGTCGGCTTTTGTCGACCTTGGCCTGGAGCGCGACACCTTTCTCTATGTGTCGGACTTCTTTGAAGAAAGCGACGAATACGAGAAGCTGCCCGTAGCCGACGAGCGCCCGCCGCGCCGGGAGCGCGATCAGGACAGGGATCGGGACCGCGGGCCGCGTGAGCAGCGCGAACCTCGGGAATTGCGCGAGGCGCGTGAACCCAAACCGATCGAAGAAGCTGCCGAGCCGGCTGCGCTGGAACCGCCGGCGGAAGTAACCGCCGAAGCAACGGAGTCCGCCCCGGTGGCGGCTGTGGCTCGCCCCGATGGACGGCCCGAACGCGGAGATCGCGGGGACCGTGGCGATCGCGAACGCGGAGGCCGAGGCCGCCGTGGTCGCCGCCGCCGTGGCCGCGGGGGCCGCGATGATCGCCCGCCGCGCGAAAGCCGCGATCGCATTCCCGAAAGCAAGTACGCCGAGCCTTCGGCCGTGGAAGAAGAAGCGGCAGAGGAACCAATGGATGCGGTAGAGTCCATGGAAGACTTTGCTGTGCTCCCCGGCGAATCCCTCGCCAAGTATTCCCGCGTGAGCGACGACGACGCCGAGCCGGTCGAGGATGAGCTGGAAGAAGAAGCCCCAGCCACCAGCTTGGATGAGGAGCCGGAAGCCGTCGCATCCCAGGCCTTCACCGAACCCGAAGTAGAGCCGGAGCCGGTCGCCGAAGCAGTCACCGAGGAAGAGGAAGAAGAGGTGCCTGCTGTCACCGTGGTGGCCAGCGAACCTCTCGGTGTGGATGAAGTGGCTACCGTCAGCGCCGTGGAAGAGGAAGCCACCGGCCTGACCGAAGAGCAACTGGACGAGATACAGAAGCAGGCCGAGGCAATTGCTTCCGGCGACGCGGAAGTGGACGAAGACGAGGACGAACCTGCCGCGGAAGTCAGTTCAGTCTCGGTGGTCGAGGAAGTTGCCGAAGAACTTGCAGCCGCTGCGGCGGAAGAGCCCGCCGTGGACGCAGTGGAAGACGCCGCCATGGCCGTGGAAGGTTCGGCTGACGCCGAAGGCGAAGACGAAGAACCTGCTGACTCCGAAGGCGCCGAAGAAGTTGCCGCCGCGCCCGCTGCCGATGCCGGCCCTGACGCCGAAAATGAGCCGGCCCTGGCTTCCATGGGGAGTGTCGGATCGTCGCACCGCGAACAGACCCAGCGCTTCCTGCGCGGCCGCCGGATGCGCCGCCGCCGCGGTGACAAGCAGGATGCCGGCGTGCGCACCGTAAACCGCGAAGAGCGCCCCCCGCAAGGCGAGCGCGCTGCTGCGCCGGAACGTCCCAGCCGCCCCGAGCGTGCCGAGCGGCCCGAACGCACCGAGCGCACGGATCGTCCGGAACGCGCCGAACGCGCCGAACGTACTGAGCGTCCCGAGCGTTCTGAGCGTTCCGAGCGCCCCGAGCGTGGCGCCATGGATCGTGCCGGATCCGATCGCCCGCCGCGCGACCGCGCCCCCCAGGCTTCCATCACCGATCTGCTGAGTGAAGGCCAGGAGATTGTCGTTCAGATCGCCAAGGAGCCGATGGGGCAGAAGGGCGCCCGCATCACTTCGCACATCGCTCTCCCCGGGCGCTTCTGCGTTTACATGCCCACCATCGACCACATGGGGGTGTCGCGCAAGATTGCCTCCGATGACGAGCGCCTGCGCTTGCGCCGCATTCTGCAAACGCATCGCCAGGGGCTCCCCGGTGGCTTCATCATCCGCACCGCCGGAGAAGGGAAGTCCGAAGAGGCGATTGCCCAGGATATCCAGTACCTGTTCCAGTTGTGGCAGGAGATCAAGGCGAAAGCCGAGAAGCTGAAGGCCCCGGCTCTGCTCTATCACGACGTGGAGATCGTGCAGCGCCTGCTGCGCGATCAACTCACCGACAATTTCAAGGCCATCTGGGTGGACAACGAAGAGCTGTACGAAAGCGTACTGCGCTTTGTCCAACGCATGGCGCCGCACCTCGTCAGCCGTGTGAAGCTCTACACACGATCCATCCCCGTCTTCGATGCCTTCAATATCACCGCCGAACTGGAGAAGGCTCTGCGTCCGAAGGTGTGGCTCAAGTCCGGTGGATACATCGTCATCAACCAGACCGAAGCCCTCGTGGCCGTCGACGTGAACACCGGCAAGTTCGTGGGCAAATCGAACCGCCTGGAAGACACCATCGTCAAGACCAACACTGACGCGGTGAAGGAAATCGTGCGCCAGATCCGGTTGCGTGATCTGGGCGGCATCATCGTGGTCGACTTCATCGACATGGATGAACGCAAGAACCGGCAGAAGGTCATGCAGGCGTTGGAAGAAGCCATGCGTGCCGACCGCGCTCCAAACAAGATTCTGCAGTTCAACGATTTCGGCCTGGTGGCGATTACACGCAAGCGTGTGAAGCAGTCGCTCGAACGGACGTTGTGCTCGCCGTGTCCCACCTGCGAGGGCTCGGGCTACACCAAGAGCGTGCAGACGGTGATCAGCGAGATCCTCATGGAAGCGGGCAAACTGGCGCCGCATATTGAAGGCAAAGAGCTGATGCTGCGTGTGCATCCGACGGTGGCTGTGACCTTGAAGTCCAAGGACAACGACTACCTGGAGGAGTTGGAAGAGATCTTCGGCCGCCCCGTCCTTGTGACCGGAGACGATTCTATTCATCCGGAAAAATTCGACTTGGCCTAAAGTGATGACACGCCGCGAAGCAACGGTGGCGCTGTTGGCGCTGACCGGCTGCGAGAGCAAACCGAAGATGCAGGAACGCCGCGACCTCCATTCTTTTTCCCGGCCGCATGAAGTGCGGACGAAACATCTCGACCTCGATCTGGAAGCGTCGTTCGACGCCCGTACGCTGAAAGGATCGGTGACCCACACGCTGGTGCGCACCGATCCTACCGCGCCGCTGGTGCTGGACACGCGCGATCTGACTGTGCAGAAAGTGGAAACGGCGTTGAAGCCGGAAGGCCCCTACACGCAGGCGAATTTCACGCTCGCGGCGGCGGACCCGATTCTCGGTGCGGCGCTCGCTGTTACGCTCCCCGCCGACGTGACCGCCGTCCGCGTGCACTACACCACAAGCCCGAAGGCGAGTGGGTTGCAGTGGCTCGATGCATCGCAGACCGCGGGCAAAAAGCGGCCCTTCCTCTATTCGCAATCCCAGGCCATTCACGCCCGCAGTTGGATCCCCGTGCAGGATACACCCGGCGTGCGCGCCACTTACCGCGCTCGCATCCGCACGCCGAAAGATCTGATTGCGCTGATGAGCGCGCGCAGCGATTTCCGCCTCGCCGACCCAAAGGAGCCCCCCTCGGGCGACTACAGTTTCCGCATGCCGTTGGCCATTCCGTCGTATCTGATTGCGCTCGCTGTCGGCGATTTGGAGTTTCGTTATCTGAGCTCGCGCACCGGCGTGTGGGCCGAGCCATCGGTAGTGGATTCCGCCGCGCGCGAATTCGTTGACATGGAGCGCATGATGCAGGCGGCCGAGAAGCTATTCGGCCCCTATGTGTGGCAACGCTACGATGTGCTGGTGCTGCCTCCCAGCTTCCCCTATGGCGGCATGGAGAATCCGCTGATGACGTTCGCCACGCCCACGCTGCTGGCCGGGGATAAGAGTCTGGTGGCGGTGGTGGCCCACGAGATGGCGCATTCCTGGTCAGGCAATCTGGTGACGAATGCCACCTGGAGCGACTTCTGGTTGAACGAAGGTTTCACCACCTACTGTGAGCGCCGCATTCAGGAAGAAGTGTACGGCGCCGAGCGGGCGAAGATGGAAGAGGCGTTGGGCTATCAGTCCTTGCTCGAGGAACTGAAGTCGCACGCGCCGATCGACCAGGTGCTGCACATTGATCTGAAGGGCCGCGATCCGGACGATGGCGCCACCGAGATCCCCTACGAAAAGGGTGCGCTCTTCCTGACTCACATCGAGCATGTGTTTGGGCGCGAGACCTTCGACAAGTGGCTGCGCGCCTACTTCGCCAATTTCCAATTCCAGAGCATCACCACGGCCGAGTTCCGTTCGTACTTGCGCAATGATCTGCTGGCCTATGACGCTGCCCGAGCGGCGAAGATTCCGTTGGAGGAGTGGTTGACCAAACCGGGCTTGCCGGAGAGTGCTCCTAAGCCATCTTCGGATGCTTTCACCGCGGTGGAAGCGATGGCAAAGGAGTGGCTGGCGCGTGATGCCTCGGATGCAAAGGCGAAGACGAAGGATTGGAACACGCAGCAATGGCTGCATTTTCTCCGAGCGCTGACGGATGGCGCGGATGCGGCAAAGATGGCCCAGTTGGACCGTGCCTTTGGATTCACCAAGTCTGGCAATGCGGAGATTGAATTCCAGTGGCTGCGCATGTCGATTCGTCATGCGTATGCGCCGGCCATGCCGCGGCTCGAAGAATTCCTCGTCAGCGTAGGCCGCCGGAAGTTCGTCCGGCCCTTGTTTGAAGAGATGTTGAAGACTCCCGACGGCCGCCAGCGCGCCGAGGCGATTTACGCCAAAGCACGGCCAGGGTATCATCCGATTACAGCCTCCACGGTGGATGAAATGATGGCGAAAAAGCGGTAGTGAGTGAGGGTGGTGTGGTAGATTAGAAGGAGCCCTCAGCGCTTCCCTTTTGTGTGTTCCCCTTGCGGAGAGATGGCCGAGTGGTTGAAGGCGCACGCTTGGAAAGCGTGTATACGGGAAACTGTATCGAGGGTTCGAATCCCTCTCTCTCCGCCATACTTAAGATCCACCCGCTCAACAACTTACAAGAACCCGTTCGGGTAATGTACCCGTAATGTGTCCAAACAGGGCTTATCCTGTTCTTGCATGTTGGAATTGCGGAAACGGCATCAGGAAGGCTGTGCGTTGTTCACTCCCGCGCGGCCCTTTTCGAAGAACTTGGAGTGCAAGCGATGTGTCTATGTCGCCTATGGGTCCGTCGATGGGAAGAAGATCCGGGAGAGTCTGGACACCACGAACAGGGAAGAAGCGCACGACCGACTGTCCGAACGCTGGAAGCAGGCGCGGACAGGAACACCGCCGCCGGTAAATGCGATGAGCGCCCGCGAAGCGGTGGAAGCCTATCTTGGCGAACTTCGCTCTTCCGGGCGGACGCCGAAGACCATCGCGCGATACGCGGCATCGTGCAACCGGCTGTCGGCGTTTCTTGACGGGAAAGCGATCACAGACTTAAAGAAAGTGACAAGCGCCGACATGTCGGCCTTCAAGGGAACTTGGGGAAACGAGTTGCAATCGGACACTAGTCGCCAGAAGGAACAGCAACGGCTGAAGACCTTCTTTCGATGGTGCGGAAACCAGACGCCGCCGTTGATTCTAAGCGACCCGACCAAGGGACTCATGCGCATCAGCGTGGCGAACGGCAATGTGCGGGAGCGCTTCACAGACGAAGAAATCGACCGAATCTTCGCGTCAATCGACTCCGTTTACCCGGCGAACGCCAAGGGAACCAACGGCTCCGTCTATCAGACGCGCCCGTTCGTGAGAGCGTTTTTGTTGGTACTCCGCTATACAGCCTTGCGCATCAGCGATGTTACGAATCTTCAGCGTCACCATTTGGATGGCGACCGCCTGTTCCTTCATACGCTGAAGACCGGACAGCCTGTCTACACAGTCGTGCCAAGCGTGGTATCCGACGCGCTTCGGGAAATTGACCGTAATGGAGAGTTCTATTTCTATCCGGGGAATCCCGGCACCTTTGACACTTGGCGGAAGAAGTGGTCGGATATCCTGAAGCCGGTCTATAGGAAAGCCAAGGTGCGCTACACCAGCCACGCATGGCGCGACACCTTGGTCTTCAAGCTATTGCGGAAGAAGGTCCGCATTGAACTGATCTCCCGCCTGTTGGGACACGACAGTATCCAAATCACGTGGGATCACTATTCGGCATGGGTTCCCGAACTCCAAGAGGAATTGGAGATGGCTGTCCGGGAGCACATTCATTCCTGTTAGTTCGGCTTCAGACGTTCCAGAAGACGATGAACTGATGCGTGCGGGATCAACGGAATGCGCTTCAGCCGAACGCCGGGCTTCTTCTCTCCGATGTACCGGACATCGGGATCATCCTTCAGCAGGCGCATCAACGTCCGATAGCTGACCGGCAAGATGCTCAACACCGTGTTCGCCCGATAATAGGGCGCAATGATCTCAGGCGTGGACGATGCCGACGCTGTGCCGCCAGCCAATGCCTGACCCCGATGCCGGGACCGCATCTCCGCACAGCGTTGTTCCAATCGCGCCGCTTTCGATTTCCGATGCTTCAATGGTTCCTTTCTGTCGCGAACGGGAATGCACGCATCGGAAACCGTGCCCCGTTCCTGTACGACGTTCTTCATCATGGTTCGAACGTACCATCGGTTTCCGCGATGAAAATTTCCCATTGAACAGCCCAACGTAAGTCGTTGATTCGTGGACGGCGATGGCAGTCTCGGTGCACCGAGTATGCGCCGAATGACGATTCAAGATTTCGTGACTCTGAAGCGACGTGATACTGAATGCAGCGGTGAATTACCGCAACTCCGTAAATACGCCCCGGCATCGCCGGGCGGGAAAGGACATGGCCCACAGAACCGAAATCGAACAACAGAAACTTGACTATGAGTTCTTGCCCGGCACAGTCGGGATCGACTGGCTTGGAGTATTCATCCCGGCAACCGAAACCTTCACGGCAGCGTTTCGGCACGGTCGCGATCCGCAAAGCTGGACACCCCGCATCAAATCAGCAAAAACCTTCCACGTTCTTGATGGGGTATCGTTCGCGCTGGTCACACCACCATTGGAGTACGGTTCCCGACGAAAGCATCGACTGGAATTTCATCGCGTCGGGTCGTTGAGTGAAGCGAAGATCACGAACACACTGGCGAAGGTCGTCGCGGTCGATCCGCTGGAACTGAGAGTTGCCCGGTTCGACGCCACCGCCGACGTTACAAGTGGAATCACGATGGGCCATGTGCGCGGCGGCTTGCAGGTCCGGCACAAACAGAAAGCCAAGGAATATGTCGGTAGCGTCGTCGCCAATCACCGATTCGAAACCATGTACTTTGGTGAAACGAGTAGCGACAGCTTCATCCGTGTTTACGACAAGGCACGACAGTTGGAGTCCGCAAAGCGTGTGAGTCCAGTACCGCAATGGGTCCGCATGGAACGCGTTGTCCAAGGACGGGCGATTCCCGATGCGTTGAAGACCTTGGGCGGGTTCTTCCGGCACGGCGCGAACTTCGAACCATTCCACCAAATCGAATTCGTCGGGATGCCCGATGAAGTCGATCCTAGTCTGATTCTGAATTGGCGACCATCAACACCCAACGAAAGGCGGAACGCGCTGTACAGCCTGACGCTGGTACGAATCGTTGGTCGGACACGGGCCGGGCGGATTCTCCGCGAAGAAGGGCGGAACAAGAAGGATGCTCTTGCCTTGCTGGATCGCGCCGTGCGGGATTTGGCGATCCCGGTTCCGACAGCGCCAGAACTGAACCAACTCTACCAAGCCGCCTTCCGCCACCAAATGGCCGGGCATGATAATAACGGCGCAAGTCGCAGCAAATTGCCGCATCCCCAAGCGGCCTGAAGTGAGCGCGACCCTTAATGGCGTTCCTTGTTGGCTGTCGAAATCCATTCGAAGGCGCGGAGCAACGGGAAGACGGATTGGTCAAGGTTGTCCATCACGACATCTATGTCACCCGTTCGTTCGATGATGAGTTTGTCGAAGTCAGGTGTCCCCTTCAGGCGCAACTTTTCTTCCATCTCCTTCGCCATCCAATGAACGCGAAGGACATCCGCATACGCGATGCGGCATTCCCAATTCCCAACATCATGGGAAGCGAAGCCTTCTTTGTCAAACGTCCAATACTTCCCGGTCCGCGTGCTGATCGAAACGGATGCGGGAACTACGGGATGCCCGCCACTCCACAAATCGGGAACAGGTCGAAACTTCAGGTAGCCGCGCCGATCCCATTTTCTGAGTTGGGTGGCGATCATCTCAAGCGGCGTCACAGCACGATTGTGCCACGACGCGGCGCTAGAATTGGGGAAGCATGGACATTGTGGGAGACAACTTCGTGGTGGTGCGCGGGCCTGATCCCGTGTCTCTGTTGCGAACCGAATTCTCCGAATTCTTTGCAGGTGTTGGTTTCCATATCGATGACGATGAACCGTACTTGGCATATGAGACGTTCGCGAACCACCTACACCAGCGCCGGACAGATCAGGCTTTATGGGCGCGTGCCGTTGCGTTCTTCAATGGCATCGCGCTTAACCACCCGCTACTTCATGAATTGTTGAGCGTTGCTGTGTTTGAGCCGCTGTTCGAAGACAACGATGTAGTTATGTTTTTGAAAGCCAACTTGAATCCGACCGCCCGAATGCTTGTCGAAGAGATTGAGCGGCATCGTCAACGGCATCGTGGAGTGTCGAATGTATCCGATTGACGAAAAGGACCGGCTGGTGGAGCTACAGAACGTGCCGAAGCCGGAACCGGGTGCACCGTGCCCGATGCTGTTAGCCGAAGAGAATCGGCTGGTGGTGTCATATTGGTTGCCGGAAGTTCCGCCATACGATACTGGCCCGACGGCACCGTTCGCATTCGTGCGATTCCACGGGCCATACTTTCACTTGTTCGGATCACCTAACGATGAAGCGCTGGACAGCCATCCGTTAGCGAAGTGTGGGCTTGCACCGTACAGCGTCTACGAAGTGAAATCGTCGTCGCTGATTCGGCGGTTGGAAGCCATGAACGCGGTACACCCATACCACCGGCCCGCCGTGTTCGACTCCTTCCATCACTATGTCTTCACGTTCCACGACTCCACGTTCGAATGTGTGGCGCACGGGCTTGAATCATTCGTGGAGCATATTCATTCTGACCAACAGCTTCAACGGATGTCAGTATTGCTGACGGGCTGACCCATCGAACGGTCCGGAAACCGACCGTTTCCCGAACGGCAATTCTGAGCCGCGAAGCCAGCCGATTTTGCAACAGTTCCCGGCGGTTACCGGCGGATGCCTTTTCCGAACACCGGCCTAAGCCGCTGATTCGGTCATTCGGCGGTAAGCGTCAGTAACGGTGGACAGCGGCACGCCTAGTTTCTCCGCAATCCCGCGCCACGATACGCCTTGTTCGCGGAGTTTGATGATCTGATCGCGTCGGAACACACGCATCGGACGGCCCACAACTTTGCCTTTCGCTTTCGCCGCCCGAACCCCAAGTAGGGTTCGCTCCTTGATGATGTCCTTTTCAAATTCAGCGACCGCCGCCAGTATTTGCAGAAGCAACCGGCTGGCCGGATTCGATTGATCCGTGTCCAGCGATTGAGACGTTGCGATGAATCGGACGCCATGCGCCGCCAGTGCCCCGATTTGTTGGTTCAAGTGGAGAACCGAGCGCCCAAATCTATCTATCTTCCACACCACGACGCAATCGAACTTGCGACGGGCGGCATCGGCCATCAGCCGATCAAGCGCCGGGCGCGATGCCTTGCCACCGCTGAAGCCGTGATCGACGTACTCTTTGGCATTCGTCCATCCCCGGTGCGCCACGTAGTCGCGGAGTTCGGCAAGTTGGTGTTCGCAATTTTGATCGGTGGTGCTCACGCGGCAATAAATCGCTGTTCTCACATCACTACTGTACGGAAACCATGTTCGGAAAACAATAGAACGAAAGCCCTAACCGCTCTCACCAGCGGGAAATGCTAGGCTCAGGTCGATGTGCAAGCATTGCGGCCACCTGATCGGCTACCACTGGCCGGAAGATGAAAAGTGCACGGTCAAGGATTGCAATTGTCCCGGCTTCGAACCTGTCGAAGAAGAGTTCAAGCCGATTCCGTTACCGAAGTGACGTTGTGTCCAAATTGTGTCCAGCGAACCGCGATTGTGCCCGAACTTGCCACCGGTGCCGAATCTGTCGGAACCGGGAATGAACAACTTGAATGTTGTCAATACCCGTCGAAGCCCGAATCCCTCTCTCTCCGCCACCTAGCCCTTCCGGTTTTTCTTGCTGGAAAGGTGAGCCCACGCAGCATCATCATCCACGTCAGGCAGATCTTCCATCCCCGTTCGCTCGCCGGAACCGGCCTTGTCAAACAACTGCCAAAACCTCCGGCTGTTGGAGAGCACCAGAGTCTCGATATCAGTGTCGTCGTCAATAGGGATCAGCAGCGCCCGTCCCTTGCCGTTCTTGGTGACTACCACCGGGCCGGTCTTTTCCAGGCTTTCAATCACCTCGCTGAAGTTGTTTCTCACTTCCCGCAAGCTCTCGATCTTCATAGCTCGAACTCCTCACCGTTGATGATTAATTTGTTGCCTCGCTTCTGGCCGATCAACTGCACAACGGCCGTCTGAGGGTTCTCCCGGACGGCGTAGAATACCCGCCAATCCTGCAGTCGAAGTTCCCGTTCCGCATGAACCGATGGCCGCCTTAAGGGAAACTTGTTGCGAGTAACTTCAGTCGGATCGTTGTTGCACAAATGCGTTTTGATGCTGCCTAACACGAACCGACGCTCCGTCTTGTCCATATCGGCCAAGGCTTCCAGCGCTGCCCCTGAGAACTCGACCTTCCAGCCCAAATCCGAGCGTAGCACAATCGGACTACGACATGGAATGGCGCGATAGGCAAAGGTGCCGTGGGAACAATGGGATTCATGGCAACCATTGCATTGTGGGAGCTGCAACTTACACATTCCACAAGAGCCTCAAGCATCCGAATCCCTCTCTCTCATGTTCGCGGCTCTCACCGGTAGACATCAGAGCGGTGGCGTACTCGAATGATCGTAAGCTCATCTGGCGAAATGGTGAAGATCACCCGGTAGTCTGCAACTTGCAACCGAAAGTAGCCCTGCCAACGCCCGCGAGGGCCTTAACGTCCCCAGTTCCCAAATCCCCATATTCGGTCAGAGCGTGAAGGATTCGCACGGCGGTTTCTCGGTCAATCGCACGCAACTCCGCTCGTGAACTTCATCGCAGCCCGAATTCCCGCAGGATCTCCTCGTGCGGAATTCGCCGATCCCCTTGTTTGCGCTCCCGTGCCTGCGCGATCGCTCTCGCGTCCGCCTCCGTAACCGGCTCACCATCCAGAGCGGCAGAGAGAGTCGCCCGGTACGCCGGACTCGTCGCCAAGTACTCAAGAAAACGCTTTGCGGCGGCCAATTCCTCTTCCGGAATCCGGTTTACCAGATCATGGAGTGCGTTCGCGGATCATTACTGGGTCTGCTCCTCAGCGTACCGCATTGCGCTCTTTCAAAATCTGCGGGAACCCCGTCTGATTCACAGCCAAGTTGGCCGGAAAGCGCGAGGGTTCTTCGGACATGACGAAGGCCAGCGTGCAATAGAGTGCAATGGGCCGCGGGAATCGTGGCGTTGTTGGCATCCGTGGCAATGTGGAGTCGGCAACTTACACATCAGCCTTCTCAAATAACTGCCAAAAACCGCCGGCTGTTGGGAGAGCATCAGAGTCTCGATATCTGTGTCCTCGTAAACAGGGATCAGCAGCGCCCGTCCCTTGCCGTTCTTGGTGACGAGCACCGGTCCAGTCTTCTCGAGGCCTTCAATTACCTCGCTGAAGTTGTTTCGCACTTTCTGCAGGACCACGGCTGGAATTCACGGCATCTCGTTACCTGCCATGACCAGCAAGGTCACACTCGACAAAGCCGGTCGCGTCGTAATCCCCAAAGCGCTTCGCAATGAGTGGCGCCTCTCTCCCTGCGATGCTCTTCAACGAACAATCGGGGATCACATTCCATTGCGTCCGGTTCGCACCCTGATCATGAGGGCTGAGTTGTACTGCCACAGTCGCGGGCTATCATTGGAGGATGTCCCGATCCACCCGGCTCAAGCTATTGGCCCTACTCCTGGTGCTGGTAGCTATGGTGGAATTGCGCCTCACGTGGTCGACCATCGTATTCGCCTCCTGGCCCGAATCAGTCCACTTCCGCTTACCGATTTCCGATTCGCTGGTGGTAGGGCCGGCCGAGTTTGGCGGCCTGCGCAAAGGTGATCGGGTGGTGGAGGTCGATGGCATCGCAGTCGCCACCCGCTGGCAGGTGCACCAACAGGTGATCCGCCGGCCGATGGGCGCTCCAGTACGCGTTACCGTCGAACGCGGCGGAATCCGTAAAGTCGTGGAAGCTCCCTCGCGGTCCTGGCAGTTGGGCCTGCCGGAGCGGCTATATACGGTCATGCAGGATGTGGTGACCCCCTGGTTCTGCATTCTTCTCGGCTTCTTCGTCGTGTGGCGGCGGCCGATGGACCGCATGGCCTGGCTCGTGTTGGTCATCATGATGGGCCAGGCGAATATCCTTGCCTACCTGTTCTTCTCAGACCAATGGCACGCCATCCTATCGGGCGCCCTGCGGCTCACCAATCCGATGTGGCAGCGCGCCGGGGAAGTAGCGTGGATCTGGTTCTGCTACGACTTCTGCGCCGGGCGGCGGTTGCTCCCGTGGCTGCGCTGGCCGCTCACGGTTGGCATCGCCTATCAGGGGCTGCAGTCGGGGTTTGAGGGCTTGGCTGGAGTCCATTTCCCGCTCTGGCTGCCCGCGTTGCAGTCAGCGCGGCTTCCCGTCTGGCTCTGGGTCGGCATGGCGTGGTTCTCCATGTTGCTGGGTTTTGCCAATCTGATCTACCGGCTATTGGGTGAAACCGCTCCTGACACAAGGCGGCGGCTGCGCGTGCTGCTCACTGGTATGGTGCTCGGCCGTGGCCCCCTGCTGATTGTGGACATTGTGGGGATGCTGGGCCGCGGCATCACGTCGTTGCCGGTGCCGGTTTGGGTCGTCGCTTTGAGCATGACGTTTCTCGTACCGCTCACCTTCGCCTACGTGCTGATCGTGGAGCGCGCCATGGACGTCGGCGTGGTGGTGCGCCAAGGTCTGCAGTATGCATTCGCGCGGCGCGGCGTCGATGCTTTACGCGCCGTGCTGGCGATTCTACCCTTGACGCTCGTAGACAATCGGTGGGCGGCGATCGGATGGAGCCTCCTCGCCCTGCTCGCTGTGGGCCCGGTAGTAGAGCGGCTGCGCGACTGGATCGACCGGAGGTTCTTTCGTGAAGCGGTGCAGGCAGAGCGCGTTCTTGCCGACATCGGCCAGCAACTGCGTGCATTGACCGACCCCGCCGAGGTGTTGCGCGCCGTGGCGGAGCGCGTCTCGGCCGCGCTGCATGCCACCGAGGCCCGCACCTGGCTGGCGCAGGATAGCGCTGCGCCACCGTGGGTGAACACCATGCCAGGCGACGCGATGGTGTTAAAGGTGGCCGGCGCCGCGGGATTGCTCGGGGCCGTATATCTGGGCCCGCGGAAAAGCCAGGAGCCCTATTCGCCAGCCGAACAGCAATTGCTGGAATCCGTGGCGCATCAGGCGGCGTTGGCCATGGAGAATGCCGCACTGGCGCGAACCGTGGCCGACGAGGCAGCGCAACGGGAACGCATTCAGCGGGAGTTGGAGATCGCCAAAGACGTGCAGGCACGTCTGCTTCCCAAACGCGATGTCGAAATCGGTGGACTGGTGATCTCCGGAGTCTGCCGGCCTGCCCAGTCCATCGGCGGGGACTCCTACGACTACATCGTTCTTGGAGATTCGAACGTATTGGTGACCGTTGCCGATGTCGCGGGCAAAGGCGTTCCGGCGGCGCTGCTGATGTCGAATTTGCAGGCGGCCTTGCGCGGGTTGACGTCCGGCGGCGCCTATTCGGGCTTGGCGGAAACACTGGCCCGGTTGAATGAGTTGGTGTTCGATTCCACGCCGTCAAACCGATTCATTACGTTCTTCGCGGTTGCCTACGAAGGCGGATCGCGGCTGTTGCGGTATGCCTCGGCGGGGCACAATCCGGCGGCATTGCTGCGCGCCGGGTCGGAGCGCGTGGAATGGATCCGCACCAAGGGAGTCGCCTTGGGCCTACGGCGGAAAGGCGCATTCGAAGAGGCTTCCCTCCTTCTCGCCCCTGGCGATTGCCTCGTGCTGTACACCGATGGAGTGACTGAGGCGGTGAACACAAACGGAGAAGATTTTGGGGAGACTCGGTTGGAGCAGGCGATGGAGCAAGGGCGTGGGCTGGCGGCCGTGACTCTGCGCGATTCCCTGGTTCAGGCCGTGGATGCCTTTGCCGGTGGAGCCATGCAGCATGACGATATTACGCTGGTCGTGCTGCGGGCGGTGTGACATTCTCTCGCCCAATGACAAATTCGTCCAGGAAATTTCGCCTGCTTAAGCATGAGGCGTACTGCAGTACTTACAGCATTTCTGATGGTGGCGTATTCCGCCGTCTTGCCGGCCCAACCCGCTGTTCTTCAGGGACACACCCGGGATGTGAATGCCGTTGCCTGTCCCGTGAACGGCGATCTGCTTGTTTCCGGTGGCGAAGACAGCACCGTGATTCTCTGGAACGCAGCCACCAAGCAGAAGACGGGAGAGTTCAAAGGGGACCCCGTGCTTGCTGTCGCCGTCTCGCCCGATGGCAAACGCGTCGCCTCCGGTGAGCGATACAACAAGATCCGTCTGCTCGATAGCACGGGCAAAGAGATCAAGACGCTCGAAGGCCATGAGGCCGGCTTGATCGCCCTCCAGTTCAGCACGGATAACAAGCTGTTGGCGTCGCTGGCCAAGGATGGCGGAATCCGCATGTGGGATGCCGCCACTGGTGCTCCGCTCGCTGCCCCACAGCGTATCCTCGACAGCCTCGATTCCGCTGCCTTTTCATCCGATGGCAAGTGGGCCGCGGGTGGCGCGGGTGGATTTGTGTACCTGCAGAACCTCGCCGCGAAAAAGCTGGCCTGGAAATCGCCGCAACCGGCGAATGCGAAAGCCGTGGCTATTTCGCCGGATTCCCGCCTGGTCGCCGCCGCGCTGGCCAACGACACCGTGATCCTCTTGGATGCCGCCACGGGGAAGGAACTACGGAAAGCGGCACCCATCGATGGCAACGGGCTGGCATTCTCGCAGGACGGCACGAAACTCGCCGTGGCGGGCCATGAGAGCGATGTGCTGGTGCTCGATGTCGCCTCAATGAAGACCGCCTCCGTGTTCAAGGGGCATGACCGCACGGTGCGGTCCGTCTGCTTTCTGCCCGGCTCGCAGGTGCTCGCGTCCGCAAGCTTCGACATGACGGTGCGGCTGTTCCCGCTGAAGTAACCCTCGCGCTCACTCTACGCGGAGCCCATCGGTGCGCCGCTTCAGCCACTGGTGGAATGCCTTGCGATAGCGCCGGTATTGCTCCGGGCTTAGAGCGCCACGCAAGCGTTGATCGGTCTCCAGGAACTGCTCCCTGTATTGGCGCTTCATCTGGCGTGTCATCCGGCTCCTGTTGACGGCTTGATGTTCGTTGAGAATATTGGCGACCTGGGCTCTCTGTGCCGCCGCCAATCCCACCTGGTCGACGACCCACGTCAGGCTATCGCTGGCCCCCATCGGCGACTGCATGTATCCGTAAATGTGGGCGAGGCGCGTTGTCACGGCGCCGGCCAGGAAGCCGAGTGCCAGCAGGCAGAGCACGAACAGCCGTAGTAGCCATCTGTCTTTAGTTGTTGATTGCATCGTCATCATTGGCTCCCATTGCAAAATCGTGGACCACAGCCAGCGAGACCGCATCAATTGCCGCCTCGCTATATTCGCGCGTGCGGATGGCGATCTCCTCGCGCAACTCAAGCACGGCGAGCAGCGCCAGGCATGCTGCCGCAGCGTAGAGGAAAGGAGCATTGGCTCGCCACAGCCGCACGGCGAGCGGCGGCGGAAACTCGATGGAACCCATCAGAGCGGCTGCGAAATGCGCGGGGGGCCCCGCCTCCACACTGCTGCGCGCCTGAAGCAACGCACGTGCGGCTTGAGCGGCCTCCCATGCACGCCTGCATTCATGACAACCCGAGGCCTGGCGGACAGCTTCGAGTTCTTCCGCGGTCCAGGGGCCCGGTTCCCGGCTGTCGAGCCAGGTGGTGATGTGCTGGTGATTCATTGCCTGCGGACTTTCTCCTGCTGCAGCAGGGTTTCCAGAGCTTCGCGCAACTTTCGGCGCGAGCGAAATGCCTGCACCTTTACCTTCGATTCCGACCATCCGAGAAGAGCGGCGATTTCCTTGACCGGCGTGTCTTCACCATCCAGCAGTTGCAGCACCATCCGCTCTTCGGGTTCGAGCGTGGCCAGCAGTTTGGCGGCGAGATCACGCGCCACATGACGCTGCTCTTCGCGGTCGAAGCGTTGCGTAGAGAACGCCGCGGCCAGCCGCTCAAGCACATCGAACTCTTCGCCGGATAGGCTGGCGGCGGTAATTTCGGGGCGGCGCCGTTGCGCGCGTAACGCATTGAGGCATCGGGTGACCGTGATGCGTGACAGCCACGACTCGAACGAGCCTTGCCCGCGGTAGTCGCGTAACTGCTGATACGCGGTCAGGAAAACCTCCTGTGCCAGTTCTTCCACCCGTTCCGTCGGCAGGAAACGGCTGGCCACTCGAAAAACCCTGGGCGCGAAATGGTGCACGAGTGCTTCGAAGGCGGCATGGTCACCACGCTGGGCCTTGGCGATTTCGGCAGCAATCTGACTGTCGCTTTCTTCGTCGTGGCACCTCACCTAGCCCTGACACCGGTTTGCGAAAAAAAGTTACGGTTGCCGCGGTCTTTTTGTTTTTGCAGCGAGCCGTAACCACGGCAATTTGCCTGGTGTCCTGAAAAGTAATGGGACTTCTGTCGATCGCTCTCTTCGCCGTCGCCTTTTCCAGCGCCGGACCACGCCAGTTGCTGGAGGGCGGAGAGTACAAACGTGCGGAGCGGGAACTGCGTGCCATGCTTGCGTCGGAAGTTGGCGAAGGCCGTGCCTCGCTGCTGCATCTGTTGGCCCTCTCGCTCCATCACCAGGGCCGCTATAGCGAAGCGTCTGCCCCCTTATCGGAAGCACTTGCGATTGCGGTGCAGCAGGGCAGACAGCCCTATGAAATGGTGAACCTCTATGCGGCCATCGGCGTGAACCGGATCGAACTGGGGCGCGTGCAAGAGGCGAATGAGGCCTTGCGCGAAGCGCTGGGCTATGTCTCGCTGCTACAGAAGCCCTATCCTGCGGAAACGGCCCAGGCCTTGAGCAATCTCGGTACGCTGGCCATGTCGTGCAAGCGCATTCCCGATGCGGAACGGCTCTACCGGCAGTCGCTCGACTTGAGCATAGCAGCGCACGGGGTTGGCGACGCGAAGACGGCGCTCGTTCAGGAGAACCTCGCGAAGCTGTATCTGGCGCGAGGGGAATTGGATGAAGCGGAGTCGCTTTGGGAACGCGTGCTCGCCACCAGAGAGCAGATGCTGGGCCCAAATCATCCGGCTGTGGCAGCCGCGCTGGTAGGCCTTTCTACCATCGAGGTGTTGCGAGGGAACGGCCTTCGCGCCGGGAGCTTTTCCGCGCGTGCGGTGGCCATCGGAGCCCGGTCCGCACCGCAGGGAGCGCTGCATGCCACGGCACTGGCTGCGCACGGAAATGCGCTCCGCCTCTTGCGGCGTTACGGCGATGCGGTGCAGGAGTATGAAGCCGCGCGGCGATTACTCGAAGCGCAGCATGGCGCCGATCACCCCACCGTGGCCACCGTATTGGTGAACCTGGCCGGCGCCAAACTCGCGCTTGGATTGCGCCAGGAGGCGCAGCAACTTGTCAAACGTGCCGCAGAGATTCGTGGAGCCCAATCCGTCGCCGGCGTCCACTCCAGATCGGATGATTAAAGGGCTGACTCGCCTCGTTCATCGTTGCGGATGCGAATCGCCTCGGCTACCTGGTAAATGAAAATCTTCCCGTCGCCGATCTTCCCGGTGCGCGCCGACGTGGTGAGCGTGCGGATCACCTCTTCCTGCCGCGCGGAGGGAATGACCAACTCCAGTTTGATCTTGGGAAGCAGGTCGACGTTGTACTCGCGGCCGCGGTACATCTCCTTGTGACCTTTCTGTCGGCCGTGGCCGCGCACTTCGGTCACCGTCATCCCGTCGATGCCGATTCCCTTCAGCGCTTCCTTCACTTCTTCCAGTTTGAAGGGTTGAATGATCGCTTCGATTTTCACCATGGTCTTATGCCTCGAAATTGTACCCTTCTTCGCCGTGCAGTGTCAGGTCCATGCCCTCCGTCTCATCGCGAGATTCCATACGGATGGGCGTGATGATATCCGTCACTTTGAGACAAATGAGCGTGCCAACGACGGCGAGCGCGATGCCGATGCCTGCTCCCATTAACTGATTGACGATCTGCTGCGCGTTGCCATCCACCAGTCCCAGCGGCAGTGGTTGACCGGCGGCGTTCTTCAGTGCATCGTTGACCGTGCGTGTGGCGAAGACCCCGGTGAGTGTACAGCCCATCAAACCGCCGACACCGTGGACGCCGAACGCATCGAGCGAATCGTCGTAGCCCAGTTTGTTCTTGGCCACCGTGACCATGAAGAAGCACACGACGCCCGCGATCAGGCCGATGAGGACTCCGGCATAGGGCGCGACGAAGCCCGCGCCTTGGGTCACTGTGGCGAGTCCGGCGACGGAACCCGAGATGGCCCCGAGAGCGCTTGCCTTGCCGGTCTTGATGCGTTCCGCCAGCATCCAGGAGATGGCGCCGGCGGCGGAAGCCATATGCGTGGTGACGAACGCGCTGGTGGCCAGCCCGGATGCGGCCAGCGCACTGCCCGCGTTGAAGCCGAACCAGCCAACCCACAGCAGGCATGCTCCGATGAAGCTCAGCACCAGGCTGTGGGGCTTCATCGGATCCACAGGGTAGCCCTTGCGCTTCCCAAGATAGATGGCGCAAACGAGCGCCGAGAAACCGCTGGTGATATGCACCACTGTGCCGCCGGCGAAATCGAAGACAGGGATTGCCCCGTTCGAGAAGGCGTTCAGGAATCCCCCCTTGCCCCAAACCATGTGGGCTGCGGGAAAGTAGACAATGAACGTCCAGAGCGTGCAAAACAACGTCATGGCGCCAAAGCGCACACGTTCGGCGAACGCTCCGGCGATGAGCGCCGGTGTGATGATCGCGAACATCAACTGGTAGATCATGAACGTCTGGTGGGGGATGGTGCCCGCGTAGTCCGGGTTGGGGTCCGCGCCGACATTTTGCAGGAACGCGTATTGCAGGCTCCCAAGGAAGCGGGACCCTTCGCCGAATGCGAGCGAGTAACCGCACACGAACCAGACCAGGGTGATGACCGCCATCATCACGAAGCTCTGCATCATGGTGCCAAGCACGTTCTTCTTGCGCACCAGGCCACTGTAGAAGAGCGCGAGTCCGGGGCCCGTCATCATCAGGACGAGGGCGGAACTGATCAGCATCCATGCGTTGTCGCCCGCCGATTGCGAGGCTTTGACGGCTGCGCGCAGGGCTGCCAGTTCTGCCTCGGCGGATGGCGGAGATTGCGAGAAAAGGGCGGACGCGCAGAGAGAGAGCAGCGCCACGATTCGATACGACATGGTGTCTCCTTCGTGGAAGATGTGACTTTCCACGGTACGAAAGGGGCCGGTGGGAGTGCCAACAAAAAAATTGGATGGGGTGGATAGAGAATGTTTATGGAAGACGATTTGCGATGCCGCAGGCTAATATAGGGACCATCATCCCTGAGTGGGTGTCACAGGAGGAATAGGAGCATGAGTTGGAGCCTGCAACCGCGCGATCCAGGATGTTTGCGGTGGAGGAAGCACTCTGGGCGGAAGACAAGGAGCGCTATTTCGCCTTGCTGAAGCCACTTTGCGATGAGCAAATTCCGGAAGCAATGTGCTCGATGGGGACTCAGTATGCGATTCGTGACACCTCCCACGCGAGGGAATGTCTCATCAAAGCGAAACAATTGGGCTTTGACGGCTCGATTTGGAAAGATCATACCGGAATGAAGGATCTCTAGCCGGTATGGGTTTTGCTTCGAAGATCGGAGTTCTACTAACACTGGCCGCCGCGGCGATCGTCGCGGCCCTGTTGAGTCCGCGCGTACCGCAGGACCACACCTATCACTTGTTCGCCGATCAAAGAACAACCTGGGGTGTCCCGAATTTCTGGAACGTGGTTTCGAATTTGCCGTTTGTCGCGGTGGGGTTATACGGGCTGTGGGCATGGAAGCGCGCGCGCTGGATTGAGCCCGGAGACCGCTACCCTTGGCTCGTCGTAGCCATCGGAGCCGTATTCATCGGCTTCGGAAGCGGCTATTATCACTGGCGCGCCGGATAATCGCACCCTATTCTGGGACCGCCTGCCGATGACACTGGCCTTCATGGGTGTATTTACCGCCGCGATTACCGAATACATCCACGCCCGCATCGGGGCGCTCTTGCTGACGCCATTTCTGATGCTCGGCATGTTGAGTGTGGAGGTCTGGCGGCGTGGGGAACTCACCGGAGTGGGCGATCTGCGCTTCTATATCCTCGTGCAGTTCTACCCGATGCTGGCCCTGCCCTTGATCTATTTGCTGTTCCGGTCCCGGTATACGCACACGTACTCGATGTGGGGAATGGTCGGATTCTATGCGCTGGCGAAAGTGCTGGAACTGCTGGATGGAATATTCCCGGGCGGGCATGCCTGGAAACACGTGGCCGGCGCGGCGGCGCTCTGGGTAGCCTTCCGCGCCGTGGGTTATAGGACTCCCGTACCAAGGTAAAAAAATCTGTTCGCGTGATTAAACTCTTTCCTCGATTTCGCGTTCATAGGTGCATGGAAAAGAAAACAGGAGGGAGCCGGCCACGGAGGACCGAGTTTGGCACGGCAACCCCAAAAATAAACGAAGCAATCACTTTCCAGGCGGACGGCAGGTTACAACACTCGGAGGACTGCTGCGTCGAAGCTCTGCGCATGTTGAGCAGAGAAGAGAGGAACGGACTGGAGGCTGTGAGCGTGCGGAATACGCTCGCCTCCATCCGCCTGGACCGCGGCAAATATCAGGAGGCACGCCAGGACGCGCGCCGGGCGCTCGAAATCACGGCATCGATGGCGGAGCCCGGTGAGGATACCGAACTGGACCGCCTGCGGCTGACATCGTTATGCCTCATCGGGCGCAGCCATCTGCAGGCGGGCGAACTGGAAGCCGCGCGGCCCCTGCTGGAGCGCGCCTTGACAATGGCGCACTACTGGCTGCCCGCCAATAGCGAAGAGAAATTGCGAATCCTGACCCTGCTCGGCGCGCTGGCGAAGGAATCGGGATATCGCTACGAGGCCGAAGAGTACTACCGCAAGGCGCTGGCGATTGCCGAGTCGCTCTTTGATCCCTATCACGGTGAAGTGGCCGCGCTCTGTCATCGCCTCGCTCTGCTGGCTGAAGGCTGGGATGAAGCGGAGCACTTGGAGCCATTTGCCCGACGCGCCTATGAGATTCGCAGTTCGCAGTTCGGGACCACCAGCCCTCAGGCGGCGGCGGCGCAGGCCGGCATCGCCATGACGATGGAAGCGCAGCAGCAATTGAAGGAAGCGGGCGAAAAGTTCCTCCACTCATTGGCAATCTTTGACCGCCACTATGCCGCCGCGCAGTGCGAGCTCTCCATCCGCGTGGAGTTGCTCCGGGATTACGCGCTTTGCCGTCGTGCTGCGGCTGGCTACCTGATAGCCAGCGGGCGGCATCTGGATGCGCGCGAATTTTCTGAGCGCGCACAGAAGGTGTTTGAGCGAGTGCTCGGCAAAGGGCATCCGCTGGTGCGGAAGTGGCGCGAGGATCACCGTTCCATCTGCCGCGCGACGCCAATGTTCCCGCGCAAAGGGCAACGCTTCTCGGCCTGGGAGTGGTGGCGAGGATTTTCCTTCAGCCGCTAAACTGTCAGTATCCGATGAGTTATCTTGACAACCTTGAGAATCAACTGAAGAGCCTGGAGAGGGCAGAGGAGCGCGATCCAGCGAGGATACAGCAAGAGCGGGAACGGGCAGCGCGCGAACGGACAAGCCGCATTGCCGCTGGCCCGTTCGCCGCGCAATTGCGGAACGGAAAGTTCACGCAGGAACTGCTGGGACATGCCACCCGGCTGGGCTTCGCCAAGCGCGCGAAGGTGCACATGACGTGGATCGACACCACGCTGCGCCTGGAGGCAAAGCAACTGCGCCTGGAATTGAAGCCGACCGCGGAAGGCGTCGTGGGACACTTCTTTGAAGATGGCAGCGAGGTGGGCTCGCAGCCTGTCGACCTCAACGGCGATGCCGCTGTGTTGGCGGAACAGTGGATCGCACGGCTGTAATGGTAAACTGACGATTCCTATGAACCGCCGTCATTTTCTTGTTTCCGCTTCCACCGCCGCCGCCTCCAGTTCGTGGGCGCAGGCGAACGATCGAGTCCGCGTGGCAGTGATCGGTGTTGGATCGAGAGGTAGCGCGCACATCCGCGAAATCCTGCCGGTCGCCAACATGGAAGTGGGTGCCGTTGTAGATCCCGATGGGCAGCGCGCGGAGGCTGCTGCTTCCGCGGTATTCAAGAAAACCGGCAAGACGCCGCGTGTCGAATCCGACATGCGGCGCGTCTTCGATAGCAAAGAGATTGACGCGGTCACCATCGCCACCACCAATCACTGGCACACGCTGACCGCCATCTGGGCAATGCAGGCAGGCAAAGATGTCTACGTCGAGAAGCCTGTTTCCCACAATATCTTCGAGGGCATCAAGCTCGTTGAGGCGGCCCGCAAATACAAGCGCATTGCGGCCGGTGGAACACAACGGCGCTGGTGGGGCCGCTGGCGCAAGGCCGTGGAGTTGATCCACAGCGGCTATATCGGAGATGTCTACCAGGGGAACTTCATTTTCCCCGGAAGCCGCGATTCCATCGGCTTCAAGGAACCCAAGCAGCCGCCGGCCTATTTCAACTGGGATCTGTGGGTCGGGCCCGGCCCCATGCAGCCCTATCACGAGAACCTGGTGCACTATAACTGGCATTGGTTCTGGGATTTCGGCAACGGCGAATTGGGGAACAACGGCATTCATTTCATCGACGTCACCCGCTGGGCGATGGGCAAGCGGTTGCCGGTGAAGGTGCATTGCACCGGCGGGCGCTTCGGCTACAAGGATCAGGCGCAGACGCCGAATACGCAGAATGTGACGTGGGTCCATGACGACGGGTCGATGATTGTGGGACAACTGCGCGGGTTGTATACGCAGGAGCCGTCTTCATGGGATTTCTGGGGCACCAAGGGCCACATGCACATCAAGCAGAACGGGCAGATCATCACCCGCATGGGCCGCAATAAGGAACTGGAGCCCGAGCCTACCTATCCCGCGAACCTCGATCACTTCGCCAACTTCGCCGACGCCGTGCGTGCGCGCGATCCGAAAATGCTGCATGCGGAAATCGAAGAGACGGCGCTCTCCACCGCCTACTGCCACTTGGGCAACATCGCCTACCGGGTGAAAAAGGAACTGGATTTCGACCCGGTGGCAATGAAGTTCAAAGATAGCGAAGCGAACAAGCTGATCAGCCGCGAATATCGCAAGCCCTACGTCGTGCCGGACAAGGTGTGAGCTTTCAGCTCCTTCAAATCTTTAGTTAGGCCCGTGAGCCCGCTGAACAGAATGTTGCCGATGCTGATGAAGCGGTAACCCTGGTCGTAGGCCTCTTTGGCTGCTTCGTAGGAACCCACCGAGATCCCCGCGGCCTTGCCCGTCGCCGCAACCCGTTTCGGAAATTCCGCCAAAAACGTTTTCAGCTTCGGATGTTTCATCTGCCCGATGATGCCCAGCGCCGCTGACAGATCGGCTGGGCCCGCGAACAGAACGTCAGCCCCATCCACTGCCGCGATGGATTCGATGTTCTCCATGCCATCCACCGATTCAATCTGCAGCACCATGCAAATTTCCTGATTGGCGTTGGGCAGGTAATCGTCCCAGGAGATGCCCATGTGGAAAGTCCACAGCGGCGAAACTCCGCGTGTGCCGTCGGGCGGATACTTGGCGGCGCGAACCGCGGCCCGCGCTTCTTCCGCGTTGTTCACCTGGGGCACCATGATCGACATCGCCCCGGCATCCAGCGATTTCTTAATGAGGTTGGCATCGAGGCCCGCCACCCGCACCATCGGCATGCAGTTCGCTTTGCGCGCCATCACCGGGAGCAAGTGGATGTCTTCAGGGCCGAAGGGGCAATGCTCGGTGTCGATCCAGAGGAAGTCCACCCCCGTGGAAATAACCAGTTGATTGGCGAACGCATCAGGAACAACCGCGGATGCTCCCCAAACCACCTCTCCACGCGCCAGCTTCTCTTTTACAGGATTCTCAAACACGGGCTTTCTCCTCTCCCATCAGTGACAACAACGCAACAAATTCCGCAGTGACATCCAGACGCGCCACCGCTGCGTCCGCGGGGTTCTCTTCGTACACACCGGCCGAGTTCCACGATCCATCGCCGCATTGCAGAGCGCCGAGTCCATCGACCACAGCGGTGACCAGCGCGCGATCCTCAGGAACGTGAGTGAGAGAGTTGGTCCACGCGGCGCCCCAGCCGATTTTTCCCGCTTGCGGAGTGCGGTAGCGATCTTCGCGGCAATGCGCGCTTGCGTGCAGATAAGCCTGGGCCAGCGATAGCGCGCTAGTGTCGCCCGATGCCTTAGCGTAGGCGGCAAGGAATGCGGCGCTGATGCCGTATTGGAAATACCACTGGCGCAGTTCATTGGCGTTCACCAGGTACCAGACCGAGGAGTCACCTTCGGTCAATCCGATGCCCGGCTTGCGAACGTGAAGCAGGCCGCGAGTGAGATCGGGCTGCATGGCGAACGTGTCTTTCAGCCAGCGTGCGGCGCCGCGAGCCGTTTCCATATGGCCGGCACGCAGGCAGGCGAGGCCCGCCATGCTGGTGGTCATGATCTCTTCCGTACCTTCGTCGTCGGCGAGAAAGCCCCCGGTTTCCGCATTATGGCGAGTCTGCAGGAACGCAGCGAGTTTTGCTGCAAGATCAGTGCGCCCAAGTTCCACAGCACCCCATGTGAGCCAGGCGTGAGGATAAATGCGGAAGCGATCATACCAGCCGACCCCGGTTCCATCCAGATCGCCGTTGGCTTGCAGAAAACGCCCGGCAACGTAGTCCAGCACGCGGTGCGCTTCAGCCGGGTGGCCGGAGAAGCAGAGTGCGGCGGGGGACTTATAGTAGGCGTCCAGCGCCTTTGCGCCTTGCAATGAGCCATCGGATTCGAGCAGTTTCAGAAGCCATTCCGCTCCGCGCGCGGCTCGATCGCGCGCCTGGGTTTGTTCGTTCGGTTCGCTCATGACGATTTTCCATTCTCGCATCAGCGCGAGCCTTGGCACCCGTGTCATGATGAGAGCCTATGCCGGGCATTGCTTCGCGCCTGTTGCTGCTTCTTGCCACTATGAATTGGAACTGGATGGAGAAAACACCCCTGCCGAAGGCGCAGGCCGGAGGCGCCGTTGCGCTGCTCAATGGCTCGATGGTGATTGCCGGTGGAACGAATTGGGAAAACGACGTCAAGCACTGGCTTCGCGATGTGCAGGTCTACGACGTGCGCGCCGATCAGTGGCGGCAGGGACCCGTGTTGCCCGAGGCGCTGGGATACGGTCCTTACACGCAGTCCGCGGCGGGGCTTGAGATTTACGGCGGCAGCGATGGAGCGTCAACATCGCGGAAGATTTTTTCGCTAGACGCCGGGCTGAAGGCATGGAAGCAGACAGGGGAGACCCCCGCCGTCGTGCTCTTAGGGCACGCGGCGCGCGTGGGTGGCGCCGTGTATTTGCTCGGCGGCTGCGAGGATGTCGCCGATTTGACGCGCTGTACGGATGCCGTTTGGAAGCGCGCCGATGGCGGGAAGTGGGAGCGCGCGGGCAGCATTCCCAATGGTCCGCTGGCCCTGGCCGCGACCGCGGTTGTCGATGGGCGCATCTATCTGTTTGGCGGCTGCTCGATGCCCGGCGGAAAGCTGCGCAATCATTCCGAGGCTTGGATGTTTGATCCGGCCGGCGGCAAATGGAAGTCGCTCAAGGCGCTTCCCGCGGCCAACCGGGGAGTGACCGCGGTGGCCTCCGGTGGGCGGGTGTTTCTCTTTGGTGGCTACACCGAAGCCGGGTTCACCGCCGATGTGTTGGCCTATGATCCGGCGCGAGACTCGTATGAAGCTCAGCCTGCAATGCCGCTGGCAACCGTGGGATTGCAGTTTGTGGAACAGGGCGGACGAATCTGGGGTGCCGGTGGAGAGCATAAGATGCGAGCTCGCTCAGCGCGAACGTTCACGGCGGCGCTGCCCTTGGGGCGATGATACATTCTGCCCTGATTTTGTTCTTTCTCTCGCAAGGCGCGGAGCCGCCCGAAGCGATGACTCTTGCGCGGCGGGCCTACGATGCCGCGCGCGGAGGGCGCCTGGAAGCGGCGGCGAAGGATCTGCAGGAGGCATCGCGCCTGGCGCCGAAGAATCCGCTTTACCGCTCAGCCCTCGGCGGGATCTACTTGAAGCAGAACAAGCCAGAAGAAGCCATCGCGGAGTTTCGCCGCGCCGTGGCTTTGGACGCGGGCAACTCGGCGCTGCGGGCCAATCTGGAGAAGCTCTCGCTTGATTACGGGGCTGTTCTGGCTAAGGCAGGACGGTTCCGGTCGGGATTGCCACTGGCCCGGGAGACTGCGGCGCTGTTCCCCTCCTCGGCGCCTGCACATTTGATGTTGGGATTGTTTGAAACACGCAATCAGCAGAATGTTCGTGCCGTCGCGGCCTACCGCAAGGCGCTGGAACTCGATGCGGAATCCGCGGACGCCAGCGTTGGCCTCGGCATCGCACAGTCGAGCGCGGGAATGCTCAAGGAATCGCAGGCAACGTTTGAAGCCGGACTGAAGAAGTTTCCACAGGATGCGATGCACCGTCAGGCGTATGGCGTCTTGCTCGTCAAGTTGGCGGAAGCCGGGGCGGCCACACAGGACCAGGCGGTGAACATGTTGCGCGAGGCATTAAGAATGGACCCGCGGTTAGCGGAAGCCCATTATCAGCTGGGAAGCCTCGCCCTCGATCACGAAGATGTGGACGAAGCGCTGGCCGAGCTCTCCGCGGCACTGGGCAACGGGCTCGATGATTCGCGGCTCCACTACGCACTCGCACGGGCGTTGCGAAGGAAGGGAAGAGCCCAGGAGGCCGAAAAGCATCTGCAGCTCTTTCGCCAGCGGAAAGAGGCCGAGCATTGATTGCACTGTCGTTGGCTTTCCTCATGATCTTCCGCGATATTGCCACGGAGGCGGGCATCCGCTGGCGGCACTTTAACGGCATGTCCCCCGACCGCTATCTGGTGGAATCGACCACCGGCGGCGTGGCAATTCTCGATTTCGATGGCGATGGGCGCATGGATCTGCTCTTTGTCACCGGCGGCGAAACCCCACGCGGCAAATCGGCTGCTGGGCCCGTGCGGCACGCGCTCTATCGCAATCTCGGCGCGAACAAGTTCTCCGATGTGACTGCGCGCGCAGGGTTGGGCGCGACAAAGTTCTACGGGATGGGCGCCGCCGCAGCCGATTACGACAATGACGGCTTCCCCGACGTATATGTGTCTGGGTATCCCTCCGGAGCGTTGTTTCACAACAATGGCGATGGGACATTCACCGATGTCACGGCCAAGGCCGGTGTGGCAAACGCCGGTGAGTGGGGCGCCTCCGCGGCGTGGTTCGATTTTGACCGCGATGGCCGCCTGGACCTGTTTGTGGCCAATTACGCGCAATTCTCCTTCGAAGACAAGAAGCGCTGCGAGTTCGAAGGCAAGCCCGTTTACTGCGCGCAGACAGCCTACCCAGGGCGCCCTTCGCGGTTGTATCGCAACAACGGGGATGGCACGTTCGCCGACGTGAGCGCGCCAAGTGGCGTGGCAGCATTGCCGGGTCGTGCGCTCGGCGTCGTGGCGATCGACTACGACGACGATGGCTGGCAGGATCTGTTTGTAGCGCGCGATGCCTCGCCAAATCTCCTCCTGAAAAACAAAGGCGGCGGCACATTCACCGACGTAGCCCTGGAGGCGGAGATCGCCTTCAACCCCGATGGGATCGCGCGCGCCGGGATGGGCGTCGATGCCGGCGATCTCGATGGCGACGCCCGCCCCGATTTCGTCGTGACCAATTTCGATACGGAGTATCATGCGCTCTACCTCAACACGGGCCGGCTACCATTTCGCGAGGCGACAGTAGCCTCACGCCTGGCGCAATTCACAAGGCCGTACGTCGGTTGGGGCGTGCGCCTGTTGGATTACGACAACGACGGGGATCTGGATCTACTGATTGTCAACGGGCACCTGCACGAAATGATTGCGCAATCGAACCGGGCGGTGTCCTATCGCGAACCCCCGCTATTACTCGCCAACGACGGGAAGGCGCGCTTCACTAGAGTGGATGCGGGGCCGGTGTTTACTGACGCTTATCTGGGGCGGGGCATGGCCACTGGCGATCTGGACAATGACGGATTCCCCGATGCGGTATTCATATCCGTAAACGATCCGCCGGTCGTCCTGCACAACGAATCTCGTGGTGCGAACTGGCTGGGTGTACAGTTGCGCGGCACTGCGTCCAACCGCGATGCGATCGGAGCGCGGTTGACGCTGCGCGAAGGCGGCCGGACATGGACGCGCTGGATTACGGGCGGCGGGAGTTTTCTCGCCTCGCATGACCGGCGGGTTGTCTTTGGGGGAGCGGGCGAAGCGAGTACGCTGGAGATTCGCTGGCCGAGCGGCCGGGTGCAGAATGTCACCGGACTGCGCGCCGGGCGGTATCAGGAGATAGTCGAACCAAAGGAATAGAAGACAGTGTCTACACGATATCCACAAGCCATATTGATCAGTTGCGAGATTCCCTGGGATGATCAGGAGAATCTGCTGGAAGATGCGTTTCGCGCGCAGGTGCGCCACGCACTGGCCGCGGGCTTTCGCCATGTCTACACGTTCGGCACCGCCGGCGAAGGATACGCGGTGGATCTGCCCCGCTTCACCCGCATCGCGGAAGTGTTTCGCGAAGAGACGCGTGTGGAAGGCGTGCGCGCGCAGATCGGCGTGATTGCGCTCTCGACCGCGCAGTTCCGTGAGCGCCTGCGGATCGCCTATGACATCGGCTTCCGCGAGTTTCAGATTTCGCTGCCTTCCTGGGGTGTGTTGAACGATACCGAGATGCTGCGGTTCTTCGTCGATGTCTGTGGCACATTCCCTGATGCGCAGTTTCTCCACTACAACCTGATGCGGACCAAGCGCCTGTTAACCGGCGCCGACTATCGCCGTATCGCTGACGAAGTACCAAACCTGGTGGCGACGAAGAACACGGGAACCACCGTTTACACCACGATGGAGTTATTGGGGAATGCAGGCGATTTGCAGCATTTCATGGGGGAGGCGATGTTTCCCATCGGGTGCCTCCATGGGGAATGTTCGTTGTTGTCGAGCTTCGGCCCGCTGTTCCCGCGGCGTACGCTGCAACTGTTTGAGTACGGCGTGACGAAGCAATGGGACAAGCTGTTTCCCTATCAGGCGGAGTATCTGAAGGGTGTGGAGGAAGTGATTGCGCCGCTGCGGCGGCAGGCATTGATTGATGGGGCATATGACAAGGCCTTGGTAAAACTGGCGGGCGTCGAGATGCCGTTGCGCCTGTTGTCTCCCTATCAGGGGTTCAGTGAAGCAATCTTCGAGGAATGCAAGAGCATTCTGCATGCTAAGTATCAGGACTGGCTATGAACATTACTTCGGTCACCACTACCCTGCTCACAGGGCCATCCACCAACGACCGCTTCCTGCGCGAAGCGCGGCGCCTCCGCTCGGCGGCCTTCATCGAGATTCATACCGATGCAGGATTGACCGGGATCGGAGAAACCTATGCGGGCTATTTCTGCCCGGAAGTGATCCCTCCCCTCGTCGACTTCTTCGCACCGATTCTCATCGGCAGCGATGCTTCCATTCCCGAACTCTATGACCGGATGGTGAAGTGCGGGAATTACTGGAATCGCGTCGGACTCGGCGCCGCGGTAATCAATGGCATCGAGGCCGCGCTGTGGGACTTGAAGGGCAAGCAGGAGCAGGTGCCGGTGTACGAATTGCTCGGCGGCGCGAAGCACGTGAAGCTACCCGCCTATGCCACCGGTGGGCCGTCGAATTATCCCCTGGAGCGCCTGGCGGAGAAAGCAGACTACTACTTTTCGCTCGGGTTCACCGGGTTCAAAGTAGCCACCGGCAGTTACACGCCCGGTGAGGGCTGGTATTCCCCCACTGAACCCGCAGAGGCCGCCGATTTTGAGGGACGCAAACTCGAATTCCTCCGCCGCCATTGCGGTCAGTCGGCCAACATCATGCTCGATGGCCACATGGGCAACAGCGTGGGGAAGACCTGGAATCTGGAAACCGCGCTCGCTGTATGTAAGGCCGTGGAGCCCTACGGCCTGTTCTTCTTCGAAGAGCCGCTCCACTACACGGATCCATGGAGCTACTCCGAACTGTGTAAGGCGACCGGGGTGCCGATCGCCGGTGGGGAATGCTTGACCGCGATGTATGAGTGGCGTGTATTTGCTGAGCGCGATGCCTTCGATATCGGTCAGCCGGATGCTTCCTTCACCGGCGGACTGAGTGAATTCCTGCGAGTGGCCGAGATGCTGCATGCCCGCGGCAAGGGTGTGGCCACGCATGCTTGGGGCGCGGCCGGGTCCCTCATGCAGAACGTCCACTGCGGGTTTGCCGCGCCGAATACCCGGATTCTGGAAGTGGCCCCGGATTATGCGGGGTTGCATGCCGATCTGCTGGACGGTTCATTTGTGATGAAGGACGGCTACGTACTGCCGCCAGACCGCCCGGGGATGGGAATTGTGCTGACCGATGAGATAAAAGCACGGTATCCGTTCCAGCCAGGGTCGGGCGAGTTCAACAGCGTGCCCGGCAAAATACTGCGGGATTAGCCGATGCCGCATATTCTCATTGATGTCGCTGTGCATCAGCCCACCCTGGCTCAAATAAGCGAAATCGCCGGCTTAACCGTGGACCGCGTGGACCCGCCTGAGGAGCGTGCTCGCGAACTGCCGGAACAGCAAATACAGGAAGCCGAGATCCTGTTTTGTACATTTCCGCCCACAAATGTTTCAGCCATGAAGAAGCTGCGGTGGATCCACATCGCCTCAGTGGGCTACGCGCAACTCTTCGGCCTGGGGTTGCCGGAGAAGGGAATTGCGGCCACCAACGCGCGCGGCTGTTTCGACGCTCCCATCGGCGAGTGGAACATGGCAATGATGGTGAACCTGGCCCGGGATCTGCGCGGCATGATCCGGAATCAGGATGCCGCCGTGTGGGACCGCGGCGCACGCTTCCAGCGCGAGATTCGCGGTTTGACCGTGGGCATTTGGGGATATGGCGGAATCGGCGGGGAAACGGCGCGGCTGGCACGCGCTCTAGGCATGCGCGTCTTCGTGCAGACGCGCCACGGAGTAGCGCGGCGCGACAACATCTACGCCGTGCCGGGCACAGGGGATGCCGACGGCATCTGTCCGCACCGCGTCTTTCGTGCCGGCGAGGAACTGCAGTTCCTCAAAGAGCTTGATTTCCTCATTGTCGCTATGCCGCTCACGCCGGCCACCGAAGGATTGATCGGCGAGCGCGAATTGAAAGCCTTGCCGCGTCACGCGTGTGTGCTGAATCCGGCGCGCGGTCCCATCATCCAGCAGCAGGCTCTGCTGCGCGCGTTGGACGAAGGCTGGATCGCCGCCGCCGCGCTCGACACGCACTATGCCTATCCTCTTCCGCCGGAACATCCGCTCTGGCGCTATCCCAACGTGATTCTCACTCCGCATATCTCAGGATCCTCGTTGAGCCCCCATTTCTCGGCCCGCCTGTGGGACATTTTCCGGCTCAACCTGCAACGGCTGGCGAACGGCCAGCCCTTACTCAACCAACTGACCGCGGCGCAACTGGCGGGGCTATGATGGCAGTGCGGGATGAAACGTGTACTGATCCTCGTGCTGGCGGCCGTTGCGCTGCACGGCGGCGAGTTTGACGATTTGCGCCTCCGCTGGCGCAATACGTTGACGGGCGGAGAAGCCGATCTGTCCTTGCCTCAGGTGCGGGCGCGGCTGGCTTCAATTGAGTCCACAGCACGCGCCTATTGGGACCGGATCGACAAGAATACCGAGCGGCGCGTCCTCTGGCCCGATTTGGCCGGCACAACCGATTCGGGCGATATTACTGGCAATTTCCGGCGAATCTACGACATGTCCTTGGCTTGGGCCACGCCAGGGCAGCGGTTGTATGGAAATGCAGAACTGCTGGCCACGGTGCGTTCTGCGCTCGATTGGATGGAGGCCAACCGCTACCACGCGCGCGTGACCAACAAGTACGACAACTGGTGGCACTGGGAGATTGGCTCGCCGATCGAACTCGGCAATACGTTGACGTTATTGCAGGATGCGCTTACCCCGGATGAAATCGCCCGGCAGGCCGCCGCCATCGACCGCTTTGTCGGCGATCCGCGGATCATGGTGAGGAGCACCGTCAGCACCGGCGCCAACCGCGTGTGGAAATGCAAAGCCGCCATGCTACGCGCCATCGCCGTGCGCGACGAAGCCAAAATGAAACTGTCGAGCGACGCCCTGGAGCCGGTGTTTGCCTATGTGACTGCGGGCGATGGCTTCTACCAGGATGGTTCGTTCATCCAGCACGCGCGTCATCCCTACACCGGCGGCTACGGGAAAGCGCTGCTGGCCGACATCGCCGATCTTCTGTACCTGTTGACCGGATCGCGCTGGGAATTCCGTGGCGCGGGCCGTGACAATTTGTATCGCTGGGTGTTTGAGGCTTTTCAACCCCTTGTCTATCGCGGGGCGATGATGGACATGGTCCGCGGGCGCGAAGTGTCGCGGTCCGGATCCACGGATCACGCAGTAGGACATTCCACGGCGGCGGCGGTATTGCGCGTGGCGCAGTTCGCACCGCCCGGTATCGCCGCTTCGATGCGGGCGATGGTCAAGGAATGGTACCTGTCGGATACGTCCCGCGATTGGGCCACCGGCCGCACCATCGAAGAGATCATGGCGATTCGCCGGCTGCTTTCCGACGCCGGCGTGCCGCGCCGCGGCGAGGGGATCGGCTCGTGGGTATTCGCGGGCATGGACCGCATTGTCCACCGGCGGCATGGATGGGCCTTCGGCATAGCGATGCATTCTTCTCGCGTATATAACTACGAAAGCATCAACCGCGAGAATCTGCGTGCGTGGCATACAGCCGACGGAATGACGTTTCTCTACAACAGCGACTTGACGCAGTTCTCCGATCAGTACTGGCCAACCGTAGATCCGCAGCGGCTGCCGGGGACCACGGTGATCGCCGGGTCAACGCCACGGCAGAGCCAGTTCGGCGGGAGTGATATCGCGGGCGGAGTAACCGTGAATGGATTCACCGCCGCAATGATGCACCTGCGTACCGAGGCACTGCAAGCGAAAAAATCGTGGTTCCTTTTTGACAACGAAGTAGTGGCGGTGGGATCGGATATCCGCGCCGCGGAGGGAACCGCGAATGTCCAGACGATTGTTGAGAACCGACTCATTCACGGCCAGCCGTCCTTTTCCCGCGGAGAGGACGGGGGCTGGGCGCACCTGGCGCAAGGCGAAATCGGGTATGTCTTTCCCGCCTCGAAGGAGTGGAAGCAGTCGCGAGAGAACCGCGCCGGCGCCTGGAGTCTGATCAACACCGCCGGATCGGCGGCGAATGTAACCCGGCAGTATCAGACCCTGTGGTTCGATCACAGACCGTCGCCTGCCGGCGCATCCTATGTATACGCGCTGCTTCCAGGAGCAAGCCGCATTGAAACCGAAGCCTACGCCGCAGGGCCGAACTTCCGCGTGTTGGAGAAGAGCGCAACGGCGCACGCAGTGGTGGAAGACTGGCTGGGGATCCGGGCCGTGACGTTTTGGCAAAACGACACGCACACCGCGGCCGGCATCACCAGTGACCGTGTGGCCGCGGTGCTTGTGCAGTTAGCCGGCGGCGCGCTCTCCATCGGAATAGCTGATCCGTCTCAGTCCAGTGCGGAAATTCATCTCGAGGTGGAGGGCGCTGTGGGCGCAGTGCTGGACAAGGACGAAGCGGTGACCGTGGTGCAGACTGCCCCATCGTTGAAGCTGGCCGTACGCACCCAAGCAGCCCGAGGACGCACCTTACAGGCGAAGTTTCAGGTGCACTGAAGCCGCGACGTGTCATAATGCGACCCATGATGGTTCCTCTTCTGTGGATGGCGCTGCACCTCAACGCACAGGCGCTGCGGCAATACAGCGCGCCGCTCCTCTTGCAGGAATCAGGCAACACTTCGGCGGCTGTTAGCATCGGGGACCTCGACGGCGACGGCCGCCCCGATATCTTGCTGTCCACAGGGCGGCATTGGGCAGCGCCGCTCCGGCTCTACCGGAATAACGGCAAGCGCACATTTGCCGCACCCACCACGATTGGCGCGAAAGGGTACAAAAGCTACGGCATACCACTCGCCGACTTTGATGGCGACGGTCACTTGGATTTTGCCGTCGGCACCGATCGCAATGACGACAAGCCGGTGTACCGCAACGATGGAAAAGGCGCGTTCTCGCAGTTGACGCTGTTTGGACCCAGCGGAATGGTGACGCGGAACTTGGCCGTCGCCGATCTGAATGGCGACGGATTCGCCGATATCGTAGCCGCCAACCGTGGCGGAGGAAACCGGCTTTTCCTCAATGACGGGAAGGGCCTCTTTGGCGAGGGCAAACCCTACGGCACTCCCGAAGACCACACAGTGACCGTGGCCATCGCCGATGTCAACGGGGACGGGCTCAAAGACCTGATCCTGGCCAATCGCGACGGGCAGCAAAGCGCCGTGTATTTCAATAATGGCAAGGCGGAGTTCCGCCGTGGCCCGGCGTTCGGCCCGGCCCAGGCGGATACCCGCGCCGTGGCTGTCGCCGATCTGAATGGCGATAAGGCTCCGGATATTGTGGCCTCGCATTTGGGCCAAGGCACCCGTATTTATTGGAACCGCAACGGGCAATTCACTGATTCCCAGCCCTTGGCTACGGTGGGCGCCTACAGCCTGGTCATCGCCGATCTGAACCGGGATGGCAAGCCCGATATCGTACAGGGAAGCGAAGACGGCCCCAATTTCGTCTATTTCCAAACAGCGGAGAAACAATTCCAGACTGTTGCCTTTGGAGAAGGGAAAGCAACTACGTACGGGCTGGCCGTCGGGGATCTCGATGGGGACGGGTACCCGGATATCGCGGCGGCGCGGTCGGCCGCACTGAGTGCGGTGTTTTTCAGCAGTCCGGCCCCATAAACCTTCGTGTTCGATTCATCTACGCCGATAAGGGCGATAGAGAACGACTCATGGTCACTACGACAGGGATGCATTTGGAAAAGGTGCTCGAGAACCACAAAGCGTGGCTCGAAAAACGCTCCGGCGGGGTACGGGCTGACCTCACCGGCTATTCGATGTCCGAATCGCGGCTGGAAGGCGCCGACCTGACCCAGGCGATCCTACGCGGTGTCTCCCTCATGGAAAGCGAACTCTCAGAGGCACAGTTGCAGCGCGCTTCGCTCGAAATGTCCGACCTGCGAAAAGCGGTCCTGACCGGCGCGGATCTGACCGGCGCTGACTTGACCCAGGCTCAGATGGACCACGTGTGGATGCCGAATGCGTCTCTTTCGGAGGCAAAACTGGTCGGAGTGGCAATACGCAAAGCGAATCTTCAGGCCGCCCGTTTCCTCGACGCCAGCTTGCAGGGGTGTGATCTCAGTTGGAGCAATGCCGCCAGGGCCTCGTTCCACCAGGCCCGCATCTTTGAATGCGTATTCACCGATGTCACCTTGGAAAAGGCCCTGTTCTTCCGCACCAGGGTGCAAATGTCCCGCTTTCGCGGTTCCAACCTGACCGAAGCGAATCTCTCCGGAGCGCAGTTGCTCGACTGCGACTTCTCCGGCGCTGAGTTCTCCGATGCCAAGTTCCCCAAGGCCACTTTGACCCGCTCGAACTTCTTCCGGGCGAATCTGCCCTTCTGTGACTTCCGCGAAGCGGTTCTCAAGGCGGCTGTCTTCGTTGGCGCCACCCTTCGCGGCGCGCGCTTTGGCGGAGCAAATGTCTTCACCACCGATTTCCGTGGCGCCGATCTCTCCGGCGCACGGGAGTTGACGGCGGAACAGTTGACGCAGGCACTCACCGACACCGACACCATTCTGCCCAACGGCTCGAATGGCCCCTACATCCGCCGCTCGGGAGCTGAGCGCCCGCGCTGATTAGTGCGTCAGCCTCACCAACTGCACGTCGCTCTCCGTAGGATCAACCCGGACAGTGAGCAGTGATTTTCCATCGGGACTCAGCGAGAATGGCCCGCTTCCCAGTGGCCACAATGGTTCCGGATAAGGTGTCACCTCTTTCGTCTTCCCCGTACGGAAATCGTGGAAGTAGAGAATCTGGCTGTCGAAGGAGTGGGTCGCCGATCCCAGGTAATAAACCCCCGCCCCGTTCACGGCCCAGCAACTGGTGCACCCCGGAACCACACCGTCCACCACCTTGCTCACCTCGCCCGTCTCAATCGAAGCCTTCCACAACACCGTATCGTTGGGCTCACGGAAAAAGAACAGTAATTTGCCGTCCGGCGAAACACCCATCGAAAGGCCCTTAGACCGCACCACCGGCGTGCCTTTGCCTCCTTCGGAAGGGAAACGCAGAATTTCGTTCCCTTGTCCCGCATAAATGAAGGCTCCGTCGGGCGAAAAGACTGGATGAATTCCCGTAAGTCCCAGCGGCGTCACCTTCCAGGTAGCGCCTGCGGTGTGCTCGGCGAGATGCATTTCGCCGGTATGCGGATTGTTGAACACGATACGGCGGCCGTCCGGAGACCAGTGCCCGACCGAGGGGCGAATCCCCCGCGGCGTGAGCGGGAAAGCTTCCGAGCCATCGGGGCGGCTGAGCCATAGCTGCTCTTCGCCGGACCGGTCGGACCGGAAGCAGACCCACTCCCCATCAGGGGAGTACTGCGGCGAGGCATCTTGCGCCGTCGAGGCAATCACCCGCGTCCAGCGCTGCGAAGCGAGATCGAGCCGCCAGATATTTCTATCCTGATGAAGTACGGAATAGACCAGTTGGCCCGGCGAACCGGGCGAGGCTGCTACTTGGATCGGGAACTCGCCATAAACTCCCAGCGCTTTCATCCCCTTCATCTCCATGCTCGGGCCAAGCAGCATGCGCCACAACAGAAATTCGCCGGAGCGGTTCGAACCGAGAATCAACGAATTCTCGCCCTCCCATAGATGCCCGCTGATGTGTTTCTCTTCACGCGTGATCTGGATTTCTGCCGAACCGGGTCGGACGGCCATCAATTCGCTGCTGGCCCGGTGGAACAGGCGCAGGAAGGTGACCGTCTTCCCGTCCGGCGAGAAGCGAGGGTCAACGTCACCCGGCTGCCCGCTGGCCGTGTTCGTGATCGGGCTCTCCAGCACCCCCTCCGGAAGCCGGATCCGCCGCAGGCGGAGCGGGTCATTGGCGCCATCGGAATGACTCACAACCAGCATCTGCCCGTCCGGGGACCAATCCAGAAGTCGGTGATCGAATCCATAATCGGGCGGAGTCATCCGCACCACCACCCGCCCAGTGCCAGTCCCCACATCGAAGATCATCACCTCCGACGCTTCCCGGCCGATGCGCACACACGCCAGTTGCGACCCATCCGGAGACCAGGATGGGCTCGAATAGTGGCCAGGCTCTCGAGTGATCTGCCGGGGATTCGCCTCCCCGATATTCTGCACCCAAACCGCGGGCGGGCCCTTGCCCTCGCGGATCCAGAGGAACGCCAGCCTTTTTCCGTCGGCTGAGAGCGCGGGCTGGTACTCTTTCCCTGGAAGGCGCGTGATGGGAGTGACACGGATCTGCTCGGCCGGCTTGACGTTGAGGCGATCCCAGTAAGCCCATCCGGCGCCACAGATACTGATCAGTGAGATCGCGCTTGCAATTCCATGCCAGCTTGGCCTTTGGGATTTCGCCGTCGCAGTAGCCGGACGAGCCGCGGGCAGAGGCTCCGCTGCCGGTTCCATTACGTGACTCGGGGGCAGGGTCCGCACCGGACCTTCCAGCCGGTATCCTCTCCCCGGAAAAGTCTCAATGTGGGCTGGATCTCCAGAGGACACTCCGAATGTTCGGCGGATGACGGCGATATTCTGGGTCAGGTTGGCTTCATCTACGTCGCGGTCCGGCCATACGGCCTTGAGAATCTCATCCTTGGTCAGCACCTGGCCGCCGTTTTCCACCAGGACCAGCAGCGTTTCCACCACCTTCCGCGTCAGCCGCACGGGTTGCCCATCCCGAAATACCACCTTCGCGGTGGAATCTAGGGTGAAATCGCCGAACTGATATATCTCCCGTTCTTTTAGCAAGTTAACCTGGTTTTTAGAAACTTTTTAGAGTTTTTTTAGGTGCCTCTCCTTGACCCTTTTGTAAGCCGATGCCTACAGTGTAGCAGCTACAAAATTTGCCTAGGGGGCAAGCCATGTTTCGACCACGTTTGTTGCTTTTTTCCTCCCTCCTGTTCCTCACGAGCACTTCGTCTTTGTACTCGCAGGACGCCCGCGGAGCACTCGTTGGCACCGTCAGTGACACCACCGGCGCGGTGATTGCCGGCGTACAGGTGGATGTCACGAATAAAGCGATGGGAACGAAGATTTCCCTCCGCACGAATGAAGCCGGCTTTTACATTGCGAACTTCCTCATCCCCGGCACCTACTCGGTGAGCGCGGAGCATCCCGGATTCAAAAAGTTTGTCCGCGATAACGTCGAAGTTCGTGTAAACGATCGTATTGAGGTTGGTGTGAAGTTGGAAGTGGGGTCGGCGGAGCAGAGTGTAACGGTGACCGCTGAGACGGCACTGTTGAATACGGAATCCGCATCCTTGGGGACGGTAGTGGACGGGCGGCGTGTGGCCGAATTGCCAATCCCGCACGGGAACCCGTACTTCCTCATTGGACTGGCAGCGGGCGTATCCTTCACCCGCGACCCGCGCCTCGACCGGCCTTTCGAGCCGACGCATATCGTCGGATACACAATGGACGGAACGCGCGCCAACCGTAGCGACGTAACGATTGACGGCGCCGTGAGCACGGCAACCGCGAACGGTGGCGAAGTGATTTCGTCCTACGTTCCGCCAACGGATATCGTGGCGGAGTTCAAGGTCCAGACCGCGACCTTTGACGCCAGCTTCGGCCAGACCGAAGGTGGGGTGACCAATATCTCGCTCAAGTCGGGTACCAACTCGCTGCACGGAACGGCCTACTACTCGAACATGACACCGGGATTGTTCGCCAACGATTTCTTTGCCAACGCCACCAACACGCCGCGGCCGGATTTCTACTATCACCGCTGGGGCGCCTCAGCCGGCGGCCCGGTCTACATCCCGAAAGTCTATGACGGGCGCAACCGCACCTTCTTTATGTGGGGCTATGAAGGCATCAAGGAAGCCCGCCCCCGCAACAATGGAACCCCCACCGTCCCCACGCAGGAAATGAAGAACGGCGATTTCTCGCGGCTGCTGGCGCTCAATTCCAGCTACCAGGTGTACAATCCGTTCACCCGGCGCGCCATTGCCGGCGGGCGCTTTGAGAGCGATCCCTTCCCAGGCAATCGCATTCCGGCCTCTCTGTTCAACCCGATTGCGAAAAAATCGCTCGACACCTACTTCCCGGCGCCGAAGAGCGCAGGCAACCCGGATGGCACGAACAATTACCTGCGTCCCGAGTTGCAGGAAGAGGCGGATTACTACACCAACTCCGTCCGCGTCGATCACAACCTGAGCCAGATGCAGCGCATCTTTGTCCGCGCCAGTTGGTATGACCGGAACAGCAACTACAACAACTATTTCGATAACCTGGCGACCGGCGAGTATTTCCTCTTCAGCTCTCGCGCCGGTGTGATTGATGACGTGATCACGCTGAATCCAACCACCGTGTTGAACCTCCGCTATGGATACAACCGGTTCATTCGCGGCACCAACGCCAACCCCGGGCAGCGCGGCTTTGACTTGACCTCGCTCGGCTTCCCGGCCTCGTACAACAACCTCATCGATGAAGGCACAAGGCGCTTCCCGCGCTTCGACATCACCGGCTATCAGGGCACCGGCATCGGCGGCGAGTACCGCCCGAACGACACCCACAATCTCAATGCTTCGATTCAGAAAGCGATGGGGACCCACTCGCTGAAGGGTGGCTTGGAGTTCCGTGCCTATCGCGAAACCGACATCTTCTTCGGCAATAACCAGACCGGTCAATTCAACTTTGACGCCTCGTGGACACGTGGGCCGCTCGACAATTCTCCGACGGCTCCGGGCAGCCTGGGCCAGTCAGTGGCGGCGATGCTGCTCGGATTGCCGGCATCATCAAGCTTCGCGGCGGTGCCCGCATCCTACGCCGAGCAGTCGCTTTCGTGGGGGTTCTACATCCACGACGACTGGAAAGTCAACAACAAGCTGACACTGAACATGGGCTTGCGCTGGGAGTTTGAGAACGCCCTTACCGAGCGCTACAACCGCAGCGTAACCGGGTTCGATTTCACCGCAGCGCAGCCCTTTGAGGCACAAGCGCGGGCGAACTACGCGGCCAATCCAACTCCGGAGGTTCCCGCCTCGGCGTTTAACACCAGGGGCGGCTTGCAGTTTGCCGGGCTCAACGGTCAGTCCCGCAGCCTCTACAACACGCCGAAGAGAAACCTCATGCCTCGGTTTGGCTTCGCCTACAAAGCGACCGACAAAACGATCGTGCGCGGCGGCTACGGCGTATTCTTCGGATTCCTCGGCCAGCGCCGCGGCGATGTCATCCAGAGCGGCTTCAGCCGCAACACACCGTTCGTTCCCACACTCGACAACGTGAACTTCATCAACACGCTCTCCAATCCCTTCCCCACTGGCTTTCTCGCTCCGTTGGGAGCCGCGCAAGGGGCCCAGACGTTCGTCGGACAGAGCATCAGCTTCTTCAACGCCAATCCGAAAGCGCCCTACATGCAGCGCTGGCAATTGGGAATCCAGCGCGAACTGGGCAATGGCTTTGTTTTCGACATCGGCTACGTGGGCAACCGCGGAACCGCCATCGAAATCGGGCAGAATCTGAACGTGACACCGCAGCAGTATCTCAGCAAGAGCCTGACGCGGGACAACGCGACGATCAACTACCTGAGTGCGAACCTGCAGAATCCGTTCCGGGGTGGCATCTTGCCCGCCGGCGCAACGGGGACATTCACCGGAGCAAATATTGCCCGGGAACGGCTTCTGCGGCCGTATCCGCACTTTGACGCCATCAACCAATCGCGGTTTGACGGCTATTCCTGGTATCACTCGCTGCAGGCGAACATCGAGAAGCGTTTCTCCAAAGGCTACACAGTCGCCTTGAACTACACCTTCTCGAAGTTCATGCAGGCGTCTGAGACCTATCAGGCCGACGATCCACGTCCAGTGGAGGTGATCAGCGATATGGACCGGCCGCATCGCATCGCCATGAGCGGCATCTGGGAGCTGCCTTTCGGCCGCGGCAAGAAGTTCATGACCAACGCCGGCAGCATCGCTTCGCGCGTCGTCGGCGGCTGGCAGTTGAACGGTGTCTACACCTACCAGAGTGGCGCCCCCATCAACTGGGGCAACATCATCTTTGGCGGAAACATCAACAACATCAAGAAGTCCTCCGGCTCCCAGACGGTGGCCGAATGGTTCAACACGGGCGCGGGGTTTGAGAAGGCGGCGGCGCAGCAACTGGCGTCGAACGTGCGGTGGTTCCCACTGCGCTTCGGCTTCATCCGCGCCGACAACATCAACAACTTCGACCTGTCGATGATCAAAAACACCCAGGTGTTTGAGAAATTGAACATTCAGTTCAAGGCGGAGTTCCTGAATGCCCTGAACCATCCGCTGTTCCCGGCGCCGAACACCACGCCGACGGTATCGGCCTTTGGGCAGATCGCTGCTTCCAACCAGGCCAACTACCCGCGGCGCACCCAGTTGAATGTGAAGTTCATTTTCTAACGAACGCTTGTTGATAACATCCAGGGGCTGCCTTCGGTGGAGGAGGCAGCCCCTGTTTTCGTTCGCGATCCCTTAAACCCCTCAGGCCGGCCTCACTGTTTTTCAATCGCCAGGATCTGGATCGACCCGCTGATCTCGTTGGAAACGATCAGGAGCGGTTGGTTGTTCGGGGCGTCGGCCGCGGGAATGAAGAGAACGCCCTCCGGGCCGAGGTCGTCGTCGGCGGATACTTTGTCCCGTAACAGCCGGTTGTTCCAGTATTGGATGTGCTTCGGACTCTTCGGCTCCGTCACATCATAAACCATCACTCCGCCCATCCGTTCCAGTCCGATAAAGGCGTAAGTGCGCCCGTCGATCACGCCCACAGCGATGCCTTCGGGTTCAGGCCCTTTACCCGCGCTGCGCGAATCGAAGGTGTCGGAATCGTTGCTCGCATTGAACCGTGTGGGATAGGCCTTGGCGGTGATTTCTTCGAATTCCGAGCCGCTGTCATAAACAATAGCGCCCGTAGTGCTGCGAATCGAAAACGACCGCGCGCCAAAGGCATAGAGTGCGTCATAATCGCCGTCGTTGTCCGTATCGCCAAGGGTCTTGGTGACACGCAGCCGGCCCATCTGGGCATTCGCTTTGAGCGCGTCGCCATTGGGGAACGCAGTAGCGTCAAGCTTCAATTCGCTGACGCGCACTTCTTCATTGAAACCGGTGTACGCGCGGCTATCGCCTTCGTTCGCCATCACCAGATAGGTCTCTCCACCCGCGGTGAACGTGGCGATGGCATCCGGCATATACACCCCGAACAGCGGCCAGTTGGCGAGGTTGATCTGGTTGTCGCGGTCGCTTACGTCGAGTTTGTTCGCCGCCAGCGAATGGTCCTTGAACCCAAGCCCGATGAGCCGCGTCACCTTCGCCGTGGCAATATCCACTACCGCGACCGCGTTGGCTTCCTGGATCGTCACATAGGCAGTCTTGCTATCCGCCGAGACGGCAATGTACTCCGGCTCAAAATCCTGCGCCGCCGTCGACCCGGGCCCGAAGACGCGGATTGATGGATCCAGTTTCGCCCCGTTGAACTCGGTGAAGCTTACGGTGCGCACATCGCTCTGGCTGAGGAAACCAACAGGCTTGCCCATGTCTACTATGCTCACCGAACCTTCCGGGTCGATCTTGTAATCATCGCTCGGCTCACCCTCGTTGGCGATCAGCAGAAAGCGCCCGTCGGGTGTGAACGTCAGCATGTCGGGCAGGGCGCCGATCGTCAGGCGGCGCAGCAGATTGCCGTCGGTGTCGAAAAAGACGACGGAACCGGGATCGGTTTTCGGTGTCGCCTCCACTGCGGCGGCGATGATGCCTCCGCGAATAGCCACACTATTGGCGCCTCCGCCGTAAGGAGCCGTGGGAATGCTGAACAGCTTCACTGGCCGCGCAGGATTCGAAAGATCCACCACGTCGATGGATTTCGTCCCGCCGTTGACCGTGAACAGGCGTTGCGTGGTCGGTTCGTAGGCGGAGATCTCCGCTCCTCCCGAATTGTACATTCCCGTGGCGACGCGGCCGATCTGGCGCAAACGGATTTGCCCCGGGGCCGTATGTGAAAGTGTCAGCACGATTACGAGGGTCGAGAGCACAGTGGTTTTCATGGGGATATTGTGTTCCTGAGGCATGCCCAAGCTGCCAGAGCATGAATATGCGTTTTTCTGCATGCACGGCAAGTTTCTTATCTTGCCGCGGGAACATAACCACTGGATGACGGACGGGTGACGTTGCGGTAAACCGCCGGTATTAAAAACTCACACCCCGCATATCGCCTTCCTTAAGAAACTTCATATGCATCGCGAAGGCGTGCTGGGCCGAGAACGGCTCGTGGCCTTTTCGGGCCGCGGCCAAGTAAGCCCGCAGGGGCTCTCGGTAATCGGGATGGGCGCATTTCTCGATGATGAGGTGCGCTCTCTGGTGCGGATCCTTGCCCCTCAGATCCGCCACCCCCCACTCGGTCGCCACCACCTGCACCGAGTGCTCACTATGGTCCATATGGCTGACCAGGGGGACGATTGTGGAGATCTTGCCGCCCTTTTGCGTCGAGGGGCAGGAGAAGAACGAAAGATACGCGTTGCGGGTGAAATCGCCCGACCCGCCGATCCCGTTCATCATCGTCTGTCCCATCACGTGCGTCGAGTTCACGTTGCCCCCGACGTCGATCTCAATGGCCGTGTTCATCGACACAATCCCCAACCGGCGCACGATTTCGGGGTGGTTCGTGATCTCCTGCGGACGCATCAGAACCCGGCTACGGTAAAAGTCCAGGTTCGAATAGACACGCCGCATCATGTCGTCGCTTAGCGTAAACGCGCAGGTGGAAGCGAACTTCACACGGCCGCTTTCAAGCAGCGGAACCACTGAGTCCTGCAGCACTTCCGTGTACATTTCGAAGTCGGGAATGTCAGGGTGCTGCCCCAGCGCCCCAAGCACCGAGTTGGCAATATCGCCCACCCCCGATTGCAGCGGCAGAAAGGTTGACGGAATGCGCCCCGCGCGAATCTCATCCACAAGAAAATCGGCCACGTTCTGCCCGATCCGTTCCGTCACCGGCGTGGGCGGGCTGAATGCGCCGTTTTCGTCCGGCTGGTTCGTATACACAACACCCGCAATCTTTCTCGCATCCACTGAGCAGATCGGAGAACCCGCGCGGTCACTGGGGTGGAAAATCGGAATATCCTGGCGCGTGGGCGGGTCTTGCGGTTCGAAAATATCATGCATGCCCAGCAGGGCCGGCGGATGGCAGCTGTTGATCTCGATGAGAATCCTCTCCGCTTGATTGAGGTAAGTAGGCGTCGCTCCCACCGAAGTGGTGAGCACGATGCCCCCGCCCGACAGCACTTCCGCCGCTTCCACGATGCCCCAATGCACCGGCCCGAGAAAGCCGTACCGCACGTTCTGCGGTAGCAGCGACAAATGCATATCGACAAACCGCACCTTGCCTGAGTTGATCTGGGATCGCAGGGTCGGATCCGACTGATATGGCGTGCGGAAGCGGATCGCCTCCGCCTGCGACAGCGCGCCGTCCAGCGAAGGACCCGTCGAGGCGCCGGTCAGCACACCAATTTGAAATGGCTCTCCTTTGTCATGAAGAGCCTTGGCCTTTGCCGCTAGGGCAAAAGGAATAGCTTTCGGAGAGCCCGCGGGAGTGAATCCGCTAAAGCCGATTGTGGAGCCGTGCGCGATCATCTCGGCAGCTTCTTCGGCGCTTAGAACGGGGAAGGGAAGCGGCATAGTTTCAGCGATGATCCTGCAATTTACCGCCCGTATCTCACGTTCGGTATTGCCACTGGAAATCAATCACTTAGAGGAGCCACCACCGTGGCAGTGGTGTGTCTTCCCACGCAGTGCGGGTGGACAGGCCCAGCATTTGTCTTCGATATACTGGAAAATCCCGATGCCAATTCTCTGGGTGCTATTCCTGTTCTGCGGCAACTCGCCGGCCGAGTGGACCCGGCGCGTCAGCACGGTATACGGCGATTCCACCAGCCCAGCCCCGCCGCAGCCACTCGAGTATTTCCAATTAGACGCGCTCTTGCGCGATGACCGGGCGCTGGAGATGTGCGCCAGGTGCACCACGCCCGAGAAGTCCGCCATGCGCAAGAAGTACGGCGTGGAGCCCAAGGTTTCGCGCATTGGCCGCGTGGCCGGTTTCGAAATCTTCGATATCTGGAGTTGCCCCGTAGCGCAGCCCCCCGGTAACTGCGGAGCGAAGTCGATTGTGGCGCGGACCGCGGAAGGTTATCGCGAGATTCTGTACTACATCCGTCCCCAGGTGGATGGACGGGTCAATCCTTCATTCCTCGTCAAGGCCGGTACGGAAACAATACTTGGCGCACGCGAATTCGTAGGCGGCAACCGCGGCCTCATGACCGAGTTCTACTTCTGGTTCGATGCCGAAGGCCCCCACGAGGTGAACTACCGCGAGTTGTGGAAGGAAGTGGAATCCGTTCCCCTGCCGCAAGGGCTGCGTCTGTATGGCATCAACTTCGTCGACTTCAACGGGCAGGTTTCATTTCCCGCCATGCGGGTGCGCGTCCCTCTGCGTGACACCAATGCGTCGCTTTGTTGCGCCGAGGGCGCTGTGGAAGTGGACTTTCGCTTCGAGCGTGGCCGGTTGATTCCAACCGGGAAGCGATACCTCCCTAAGTAGGGTTGCGGTGAAACAGCGCCAGCAGCCGGCGGGCGGCGGCCGAAGGAGAGACGTGGCCTTCCCGCACCTCGCGCTCCAGACTGGGAAGCGCGGCGGCCACCGCGGGGTGACGGCGAAATTCCGACTCCAGTTGATCCTGCAGTTGGGAGCGCATCCAATCGAGCGATTGCTGGCGCCGGCGTTCCGCTTTAGCTCCGCTTGCGGTCTGCTGCGCTTCGTGTTCGCGGATGATCTGCCAGATGGAGCCGATATTTTCGCCGCTCAGCGCCGAGCAGGCGATCGTGCGCGGTTGCCACCCGTCTTGCGCCGGGCGAAACAGATGGAGCCCAAAAGCGTACGCCTGACGAGCCTGTTCCGCCCGTGCCCGGTTATCCCCATCGGCTTTATTCACGGCTACCAGATCCGTCATCTCCAGAATCCCGCGTTTCATTCCCTGCAATTCGTCTCCGGCGCCCGGGATCAGCAGCAGCAGAAAGAAATCTGTCATGGAGCGTAGCGTAACCTCTGACTGCCCTACGCCGACCGTTTCAATGAAGACATTCCGATAGCCGGCGGCTTCGAGCAACAGAATCGCTTCCCTTGTCCGGCGCGCCACTCCTCCCAGGTGCCCGCGCGATGGCGAGGGCCGTAGAAACGCCCGCGGTTCAGCGGCGAGGCGTTCCATCCGCGTCTTATCTCCGAGAATACTCCCTCCGGAAATCGGGCTCGAAGGATCGATCGAGAGTACGGCAAGATTCTCATCCTGCTCTTCGATCAGGTGCATCCCGATCGCATCGAGAAACGTGGATTTCCCGGCCCCTGGTGGTCCGGCCACCCCGATGCGCCGCGAATTGCCGCTATGTGGGAGACACGCTTCCAGCACCTCTTCCGCCAGCGCCCGATCCGAAGCGAGGTCACTCTCGATGAGCGTAATGGCGCGTGCCAGCGTAGTGCGCTGGTTGGCCAGAATGCCCTCGGTATATTGCGCAACGGAGAGGCGTTTCATCGGGGCTCGAAGGTCCGCGTGGTGGGCCACAGATACCCATAAACGCACACCGATTTGTTCGATCCGCGTTGATCTGTGTTCCTCTGTGGCCAAAAAAGAAACAGCCTCATGCGGCCTTTGCCAGCAGGAGCCGTAAAATATCCCGAGCCGCCTCCGGGATCACCGTACCCGGCCCGAACACGGCCGCAGCCCCCGCACTCAGCAGATGCTCATAGTCCTGCTTCGGGATCACTCCTCCGGCAACCACCACGATATCCTCGCGGCCCAGGCCGTGCAGCTCCTGAATTACCTCTGGGATGAGGGTAGTATGGCCACCGGCCAGAGTGGAGACACCCAGCACATGCACATCATTCTCGGCCGCTTGCCGCGCCACCTCTCCCGGGGTCTGGAACAACGGCCCAATATCCACATCGAACCCAATATCCGCAAAGGCCGTCGCAATCACCTTCGCGCCGCGGTCGTGTCCATCCTGCCCCATCTTCGCCACAAGAATGCGCGGAGACCGCCCTTCCACAGCCCGGAATTGTTCCACCAGTTGGTGTGCCGCCGCGAATTGGTCGTTCTGCATGCTCTCCTGAGCGTATACGCCTTGCACCGTTTGTGTCTTGGCGCGGTAGCGCCCCCACACCGTTTCCAGTGCCGAACTGATTTCACCCAGCGTTGCCCGATGGCGCGCGGCAGCCACCGAAAGTTCCAGCAGATTGCCTTCGCCCGTCTCTGCGCAACGCGTCAATGCGGCCAGTGCTTCGCTCACGGCCGCCTGGTTGCGCGTGCGCTTCAGTTCGCTTAGCCGCTCCACCTGCTGTGCCCGCACGCGCGTATTGTCCACCTGCAGGACCGCGATCTGTGCTTCCTCCTCGGGGCGATAAGCGTTCACGCCCACAATGCGCTCAATGCCTGCATCGATGCGGGCTTGCTTGCGCGCCGCCGCTTCCTCAATGCGCAACTTTGGCAACCCCGTCTCAATGGCCTTTGCCATGCCGCCCAGGCTTTCTATCTCCTCGATGTGCCGCGTGGCCTGCTCGATCAACTCGTGAGTGAGCTCTTCCACGTGATAGCTGCCGCCCCAGGCATCGATGGCCTTCGTGATCGCTGTTTCTTCCTGCAGCAGGATCTGCGTATTCCGGGCAATCCGTGCCGAAAAGTCCGTAGGCAGCGCGATGGCTTCGTCCAGCGCGTTCGTGTGCAGCGACTGGGTATGGCCGAACGCCGCGGCCATCGCCTCAATCATCGTCCGGGCCACGTTGTTGAACGGGTCCTGCGCGGCCAGGCTCCAGCCCGATGTCTGGCAATGCGTGCGCAGCGCCATCGACTTCGCATTCTTCGGCTCAAACTGGCGTACCAGTTTCGCCCACAGCAGCCGCGCCGCCCGCAGCTTGGCGATCTCCAGAAAGAAGTTCATGCCGATACCCCAGAAAAAGCTGAGGCGCGGCGCAAACTGATCGATGTCAAGCCCGGCGGCGATCCCCGTGCGCAGATACTCCACGCCGTCGGCAAGCGTGTACGCCAGTTCGATATCAGCCGTCGCCCCCGCTTCCTGCATGTGATAGCCGGAGATGGAAATACAGTTGAACTTCGGCATCCGCGCCGAGCAGAAGCGGAAAATGTCGCCGATGATGCGCATCGAAGGGGCCGGCGGATAGATGTACGTGTTGCGCACCATGAACTCTTTCAAGATATCGTTCTGGATCGTGCCGCTCAGCAACTCCGGCGCGACCCCCTGCTCTTCCGCCGCGACAACATAGAACGCCATGATCGGCAGCACGGCGCCGTTCATCGTCATCGACACCGACATCCGGTCGAGCGGGATCTGATCGAAAAGAATCTTCATGTCGAGGATCGAATCGATGGCGACCCCCGCTTTGCCGACATCCCCTGTGACCCGTTCGTGATCCGAGTCATAGCCGCGATGCGTGGCCAGGTCGAAGGCGACGGAGAGTCCCTTCTGTCCCGCCGCAAGGTTGCGCCGGTAGAAAGCGTTCGATTCCCCGGCTGTGGAAAAGCCGGCATACTGGCGGATCGTCCAGGGCTGCAGCACATACATCGTGGAGTATGGCCCCCGCAGGAAAGGCGGGATCCCGGCCGCATAATGCAAATGCTCGTACTCGGCGTACTCCGCCGGCGGCGTCGCCGTGCGCGGATGGAAGTCGATCTTCGTGAAGTCGGGTTTCATACGTGGACTCCCAGACGGTTCTGCCAGTGTTCCAGCGTCTCCGGCAAATTGCTGCCCAGGTGAATGAAGCCGGCCACGCCCGCCGCTTCAAGCGCGGCAACATGTTCCTTGGGATAACCGGCGATAATGACCGGCATGGTGGCCTCGGATAGCACCCGCGGAGCAAGTTCCGCGTACTCGCCATCGCTCGAACAGAGAATGACGAGATCCGCCGGCGCCAGCACAGAGCTTTCGCCGATGGCGAAGCCGGCGCATCCCAGAAAGTTGCGGCAGAAGGCCGCGCGCGCCTGGCTCATCTTCCGGTCGCCCTGTTGGAGCAGCAGCACGCTCGGGCAGGCATTGCCCGCCGCAATGTGGCGCGCCGTGCGCAGCCGGATGCGCTCAAAGACACCCGCCGCCCGCCAGGTAGTGGGAGGCGGTACCTGTAATGGCTCGTCGGGGTTCGGGTAATGATTGACGCCCACCAGCGTGGCCCGGCGTGTAGCGTAAGCATCCTCCTTTGCTTTGCGCGAAACCTCCAGCGCCTGATCCAATGCACCGGATAAATGAAACGTGGGAAAACCTCCCGCCGCTTCAATCTGCTGAAACCGCTTCCAGGCTTCGCCGGCCAGCATCGTCGTCAACGCTTCGATATACCAGGAGCCGGCCGCCGGGTCGGCCACCGCGTCGAGATGCGCTTCCTCGCGCAGGATGTGGAGGATGTTGCGCGCCAGATGCGGATCGATTCCGTCGGTGCGCACGGCAATCGTGTTCGCCCCGCCAATAACCGCGGCCAGCGTTTCCGCCGTCGCCCGCAGCAGGTTGTTGTGCGGATCGAGCGCGGACTTGTTCCAAAACGCCGTAGTGGCGTGAATGTGCAACGGGATTTCCGTCTCCGTCGCTTCGCACACCCTCGCCCACAGCGCGCGCATGGCGCGGTATTTGGCGATCTCCAGCAGGAACAGCGGTCCGGTGGCGAACTGGATGGTCAGCGGATGCGGCAAATGGACAACCGCGGCCGCCAGCGCGAAGGCGAGTTCCTCCACCGTGGTCGCGCCCTGGTCCTGGAAGGCGGCAGCGTCGATGTCGGCAACAGGCTCGGCCGTCTGCCAGGGTGTCATCCCGGACAGCGCCACCGGCGGCGGCGCCGTCTCCATCGTGTAATAGGGGCGCACCGCCAGCCCTTCGGGCGTCTTCCAGATCAGCTTCTTTCCGTAATCCGCGCCCTTCAAATCGGCCAGAATCTGCGCTTCCCACGCCGCGGCCGGGACAGGCGGAAATGTGGCGCTCATGCGGGTTCCTCCACAATCTCAATCAGGTAGCCGAACGGCGCCGCCTCTGTCGACTTGGGATGGACAAAGAATACCGTGGTCCCGCGCGAGCCTTTGCGCGGAGCCGCGTCGATGATCTTGAACCCTGCCGCCCGCATCGCTTCGAATGCCTGCTGCGCGCTCCCAACGCGGTAGGCAATATGGGCGAAGCCCGCCCGGCCTCCGTTCTTCTCTATTTGCTTGGCAACGGGCGAATCCGGAGTGAGCGGTTCCAGTAATTGAATCAGATTCGGCCCGTCGCCAATCTTCAGCAGCACCTCGCGCACCTGGTCTTTGCCCAGCACGTCTTCGCGATGAAATTCGGCAAAGCCGAGGGCGCGATAGGAAGCTACCTGTGCTTCAAGCTGGCCTTGCGGCACGGCGATGGCGACGTGATCCACAAACAGGATTCCGGGTACTTCATTCAAAAGCGACAAGAACTTGTCCTCCTTGGACGGCGTCGCCTGCCTTCACCGGCAGCGATGCGATCTTACCCGCGATGGGTGCGGTAATGTTGGTTTCCATTTTCATCGCTTCCAGCACCAGCAGCACGTCTCCGGGCTGTATCGTCTGACCCGGTTGCGCGAGCACGCGCGTCACGGTGCCGGCGATCGGACTGCGGCACACCTTATCTTCATTCTCAACGGGCGGGCCCCCTGCCGGGGCGGGAGGCGCCACCACGGGCGCCGCGCCGATGCGCGTCGGCGTGGGAGGCAGGTACACAGGCTGTTGCGGTTCGGGCTCGCTCGCCTCTACTTCCACTTCATACAGTTTGTCGTTGACTGTGATCTTGAGCTTCATGGACTGCCTCCTTCTACTCGTGGCGCACGGCAAGAGCGTGCGATGCCTGGATGCTGACCCGGCCCTGCTGCGCCCACGCCCCTGACCCGATGAGACGGATCTGGCGGATGTGCGGCCGCTTGCCGAGAAACGCGGCGATGGCGGCGGAAATCACCAGCAGTACTTCTTCCGGAATGGCGTCTTCCTGCTCGATAGGAGCCGCCGGTGCTTCCGCAACGGGTTGGGGAATGGTAGCGCCTTCGGCAGACTGGGTGGGGCCTTCCAGGGCCGCCACACGCGCCCCCAGCGCGGCCACTTCCTTGCGCAGGGACTCCAGCGCTTCCAGCAATTGCGATTCGGTTGCGAGGTTCATGGCGTTTCCGGCTTCCTTTACAGCGGAATCAGCCCGTGCTTCTTCGAGGGGCGGAACTCCCGCTTGGCCTGCAGGTATTCGAGAGCCTGCGCCAGATGCTTGCGCGTGTTCGCCGGCTCGATCACGTCGTCCACCAGCCGCCGCGCCGCGGCCACATACGGCGTCGAGAAGGCACTCCGGTATTTCTCAATCAGCTCTTTGCGCTTGGCGGCTTTGTCTTCGGCTTCCGATATCTCCTTGCGGAACACAATCTCCGCCGCCCCTTCCGCCCCCATCACCGCGACTTCCGCCGTTGGCCAGGCAAAAACACGGTCTGCGCCCAGGTCTTTTGAGCACATCGCCAGGTGGGCCCCGCCGAAGCTCTTCCGCAGGATCACCTGGATCTTCGGTACCGTTGCCGCCGAGTACGCAAACAGCAGCTTCGCCCCGTGCCGGATGATGCCGCCGTATTCCTG
>JAFDVS010000027.1:80784-82895 GCA_018268935.1 Acidobacteriota bacterium
CGTTGCAGAAGCGGATGAAGCGCGAGGCCTTCGTCGATGCGTTGATATCGAGCGCCCCCGCCAGCACCGAAGGCTGATTGGCGATGATCCCCACCGATCGGCCCAGAATCCGCGCAAAGCCCACCACGATGTTCATCGCGTAGCCTGCCTGCACTTCCAGAAAATCGGCGTTGTCCACCACTCCCGCAATCACGTTGCGCACATCGTAGCCCTGTTTGGCTTCCACCGGCACCATGTCATTCAGCGCCGGATTCGGGTCCACATTGGAGTCCGAGGGCAGTTCCGGCGGATCCTCCAGGTTGTTCGCGGGCAGAAAACTCAGCAGCCGGCGGCACAGATAAAGCGCTTCCTGATCATTCTCGGCGATGAAGTGGGTTACGCCGGAATGGGCCATGTGCGCATCGGCCCCGCCCAGTTGTTCGGCGCTGATCGTCTCGCCCGTCACCTGCTTGATCACCTGCGGTCCGGTGATGAACATCTGCGCCTGGCGCGTCTGGATGACGAAGTCCGTCAGTGCCGGCGAATAGGCTGCCCCGCCGGCACAGGGCCCGCAGATTACGGAGACTTGCGGAACCGCCCCCGAAAGCATCACGTTGACGTGGAACACCTGCCCGTAGCCCGAGAGCGAATCGATCCCTTCCTGTACTCGCGCGCCGCCCGAATCGTTGATGAAAACGAACGGCGAGCCGGTCTTGAGTGAGAGCTTCATCACCTCCGCGACCTTCAGCGAATGCACTTCGCCCGCCGCGCCGCCGCCTACCGTGAAGTCCTGGCTCGCCAGGTGAACCAGACGCCCGTCGATGGCAGCCGCGCCAGTAACGACGCCATCGGCGGGCATCTCCTTGCCTTCCATGCCGAACATGTGCGAACGATGTTGGGCATAGAGGCCGAACTCCTCAAAACTGTCCGGATCCGTGAGGTGGGCGATGCGCTCACGCGCCGTCAGCTTGCCCTGTTCCTTGTGTTTGGCGAGGCGCTGCGGCCCGCCACCCTGCTCCAGATGCGCACGCCGTTTGCGCAGCTCTTCAATCTTTGCCTGCATGGTCATACACAAATCTCCTTTGCCTCTTCTGTGGATGGGAGGGGGGGCCGGTTTCTATGCCGGCGCTACCGTGACCTGGTGCACCTTGCCGTTGACGGTAACGTCGTATTTGACGGTGGTGCGCACAGGACCTGCGGCTGCGCCATTGGGCTTCGCTTCCGGTTGTGCCGGCGCCGCTGCAGCGGCTGGATCCTTGGCCACCGACTTGGGCCCTTCTTCCCGGGTGAGGAAGAATTTGGGGGCCACCTGCGGAAACATGGCGAAGGTCAGCACGTCTTCATCGGAACCATTACAGCCTTTGAGCCCAAGGGCCTGGGCCCGCAGGTTGTCCCACTCGGGACGAAGGAGATCCGCGGGGCGGTGACGGATGACTTCTTTCTTGGCAAAGCGCGCGGCCTTGGCAATCACTTGCGGATCGCGTGTGCCGGCGGTTTCGCCATAATAACCCAGCATCAGATCGGCGAATTCGCCGGTCAGCACCTGATACCGGCCCATCAGCACGTTGAACACGGCCTGCGTGCCGACGATCTGGCTCGACGGTGTGACCAGCGGCGGATAGCCCGCGTCCTTGCGCACCCGCGGCACTTCCGCCAGCACTTCCTTGATGCGGTGTGCGGCCCCCTGCTGCTTCAGTTGGCTTTCCATGTTTGAGATCATGCCCCCGGGAATCTGGGAATCGAAGATCTCCGTTTCCACCCCGAGGATGTTGCTCTCAAACTGGCGGTATTTCGGCCGAATCGCCGCGAAATGCTCTTTGGTGCGCAGCAGCAGTTCCTTGTCCAGCCGCGTGCCGTATGGCGTGCCTTCCAGCATTTCCACCAGCGATTCGGTCGGATTGTGACCCGGCCCGAGGCTCAGCGAACTGATACAGGTGTCGACGCAATCGGCCCCGGCTTCGATCGCCTTCATCAGGCTCACCATCGTTACACCTGTCGTCGCATGCACGTGGACGTGCACCCGCACCTCTTCCCCACAGCGTTCCTTAATGCCGCGGACGATGTCATAGGCCGGTTGCGGCTTGAGCAGCGCGGCCATGTCTTTGAGACAAATGGAATCGCAGCCGAGTTCC
>JAFDVS010000028.1 GCA_018268935.1 Acidobacteriota bacterium
TCCGAGACAATGGTGTGCTCATTCAGACATTGCCTGCCCCCATCATTCCCAGCGGCGTCTCGGGAACATTCCCCGATGGCTCCAGCAACTCCATCCTCCCGTCCACCATCCTCCTCAACGGCACGTTCAACAACCTCATTCTGCCTGTGGGACAGCATGTCTTCACCATTCGCTTCCTCGGCAGCGCGCTCTTCCAGGCATCGCAGGCGCAGGTCTCCGTTCTCGTGCAGTAACCATACCCTGCTACGCTGAAATCGCCATGAAACGGCGAAATCTCCTCAAAGCGGCGGCACTGGCGCCGGTGCCGCTCGCAGCTCAGGACGTCGGCTTGGGCGTGCGCAAAGGCCCATCCACGCGCCTCGAAGCGCCCTACACCACCGCAATCGAAACACCGCACACCAGGTGGGCCAACCCGCTGCCAGGCGGCCCCATCCGCCTGCTCGCCGTTCCCAGCGTCAGCGAAGGCCGCACCGTCATCGAACTCGCCCAGCGCCTTTCCCTCGATCTCACCACCGTCTCCATCGATCCCGAATGGGACGTCAACAAATGGACCATGTGCTTCGGCCGCGACTACGGCGCCCGCGCCGAACGCGGCAATCTTTCCCTCATCTACTCCTACCTCGAACAGGAACTCCTCAGCCCAAAACATTTCGACGCCATTTTGTTACCCCTCAATCACGGCTGGAGCGAGCTCACCGAAGCCTCGCGCAACGCCCTCACCAAACGTGTCGAAGCAGGCGCGGGCCTCGTCCTCATCCGCCCCTTCACCTGTCCCCTCTCCCCACTCGAAGAGGCCGCCACCACCTACGAAAAATCCCCCTGGCAGCGCGACACCAATCACTACATCACTCGCGCCATCCCCGTCGAAGCGTTTCCCTCCCAATTCCTCGAACACCATCGCGCCCGCCTGCGTCCCAACGCCGAGGCACTCATCCAATCCACCACCGGTACGCCCATCCTCGCCGCAACCACACACCAGCAGGGCAGGGTACTCGCCTTCGGCTATCGCTCCTACGGCATCAGTTGGCACATGCCGATGGAAGCCCGTCATCACCCCGTCGACCTACAGTGGGAATACTTCTACGCCCTGCTCTGCCGCGCCCTCATCTACGCCGCCAAACGCGAGCCCTCTACGCCACTCGCTCCCAACGCCGGCGAGGAACGCATCCGCAACATTCACGGCATCATCCAACCTACATCTCCACTCACCCCGGGCCGCTATTTCCGTGAGCGCCGCCACGGCGCCGACTGGAACATCTCCGTCATCGACATCCCCGGCGCCGGCAAAATCGAAAACCTCAAAGTCGAACCCGCTGTCATCCGCGAAGCGCAGCCCGTCACCGTCACCTTCAACGCAACATCCACCGCCACCGTCGAACTCCTCGATGGACTCGGCCGCGTCCTCGCTACTGCCACCGGCAACACGCAGCTCACGCTCACTCCGTCGCGCCCGCTCGTCCACTCCGGCGTCGTAAGAGTCACTGCCGGCTCCGCCACCGAAATCGCACCCATCCACTTCGAAGCCCATTCCCGCGACTGGCACGATTACGAAGTCATGCTGCCCTGGGCCGGCCCGCGCAGCTATCAGCCCTGGATGAAAACACTCGACCAGCAATTCCGCCGCATCGGCATCACCACGCTTGCCACCCCCGAACGCAACTTCCGCTTCATGGTCAGCGCCCACCTCAATGCCTTCGGCATCTATTGGTATCGCCGCGACAACTACCTCAATCGCAAAAAGCTCTACGCCGAAACCAAAGACAAAAAGCACCTCACCCGCGAAATCACCCTCCAATCCCCAGCCTTCGAACAAAGCGTCAAAACAGAACTCGAGCGCGCCACTCGCGAACGCGCCGCACTGAAACCCTTCGCCTACTACCTCGCCGACGAATCTTCCCTCACCTGCTACACCGACGCCTTCGATGTCGATTGGGCCCCCGAGTCCTTAGCCGGCTTCCGCCAATATCTGCAAACACAATACGCCTCACTCGCGCAGCTCAACGCCGCCTGGTCCACCCAATTCCCCACCTGGGACGCCGTCGTCCCCATGACCACCGAAGAAGCGCAAAAGCATTCCAGCTTCGCCCCCTGGGCCGAGCACCGCATCTACATGGATCGCGAGTTCGTCCAGGCCTTCGCCAAAGCCCGCGATTGGCTCAAACAGATGGACCCCGGCGCGCGCCCCTCCATCTCCGGCACGCAAGTCCCCACCGCGCACAACGGTTGCGACTGGTATGCCATCGATCAGGAGCTCGAATACATCCAGCCTTACTCCGGTGGCGGCCAGGATGCCATGCACTACCTCTTCAATCCCAAGCTCCGCATCACCGGCTTCACCGGCTACGGCGACACCGGCGACGCCGCCCGCTATCAACAATGGCAGCGCCTCTTCTACGGCCATTGCGGAGCCTCCATCTTCTGGCACTACACGCTCCTCAACCCCGACCTCACCTTCAGCCCCCAAGGCGCGGCCCTCGCCGAAACCTTCGCCAAACTCCAATCCGGCATCGCCCGCGTCTTCATGAACTCTACCGTCATCGAAGACAAAGTCGCCATCCATTTCTCCATGGCGAGTATCCGTGGAGCATGGATCACCGACGGCCGCATCCAGGCCGACATGGGCAACGCCAATCGCAGTTCGAAAAATTTCGCCGATCTCTCCAAGCGCCGCGACGCCTGGGTCCGCGAACTCGAGCGCCAGGGCATTCAATTCCGCTTCCTCGCCACTCCACAAATCGAGCGTGGCGAACTCGACAACTACAAGGTGCTCATCCTTCCCTATTCCATCGCGCTCTCCGATGCCGAGATCGCCGCCATCAACCGGTTCACCGCGAACGGTGGCCGCATCTTCGCCGACGAGCATCTCGGAAAAATGGATCACCTCTGCCGCTACCGCAACGCCCAACCCTGGCCCAATCTGGAAAGCAAAACACCGGGCGACATCGGTCTCCAGCCTGCCCTCAACATCGAAGCTGGCCCATTTCTCCGCACCGTCCGCCAATACGGCGCATCCAAACTCTACGGGCTCCTCCCCAAAGAACCCCGCACCATCACCATCCCCAAACTCGAAGGCGTCACCTACGATCTGCTCAAAGCAGCCATCGCCGCCCCCACCATCGAAACCGGCCCAGGCTCGCCGGCATTACTCCTCACCCGTCAAACAAGAATCGCAAAACTCGAAATCACCGGTAACAACACCATCCGGCTCACCGACGAACAGAATAACCCTGTCGATCGTTCCGTGGTCCGCATTCAATCGGGAGACTACTCCACCAACGTCGCCATCGAAAACGGTCAGGGCCGTTTCGAACTCCCAACCACATCCGGCCCCATCCAGGCCCGCGATGTCATCAGCGGATTGACTGCGACCCGCAAGCCCGCGTAACTCTTCCCCACCGCTCCACCATCCCGCGAAAATCCTCCAGCGAAAACGGCTTCGCCAGAAAATCATCCATCCCTGCGGCGAAGCACGCCTCGCGATCCTCCATCAGCACACTCGCCGTCATCGCTACTACCGGAATTCGCGGTCCTTCCATCCCCCGCAACACGCGCGTTGCTTCGTACCCATCCATCACCGGCATATGGCAATCCATAAACACTACGTCGAAACTCTCCGCCCGCAATGCCTCCAGCGCCTCCTGCCCGTCGGTCACAATCCGCGCCGTACACCCCAGCCTGTCCAGGAACCGCCGCACCAATCGCTGATTCACTACATTGTCTTCCGCCACCAACACCCGCACCGCCTGCGTCATCTCCACGCTCTGCTTCACCTCGGCACGCGGTTCCACTTCCGCCAACGCAAACTCCAGCATCACCCAGAATGTCGACCCTTTCCCCACCTCGCTCTCCACCTCAATCTGCCCGCCCATCAAATCCACCAACCCCTTCGTAATCGCCAGCCCCAACCCGGATCCGCCGAACTTCCGCCCAATCGATGCATCGGCCTGCGTGAACTTTTCAAACAGGTGTGCATCCCCTGGTATTCCGATCCCCGAATCCTCCACGCTAATCTTTACCTTGCATCGTCCCCCGGCTTGCTCCAGCACCTGCAATTGCAGATGCACAAATCCGCTTGACGTGAACTTCACCGCGTTGCCCACCAGATTCATCAAAATCTGCCGCAGCCGCCGCGCATCCCCCATCACCATCCCCAACCGGCACTCCGGAGTATTGTCCGACAGTGTCAGCCCCTTCATCCGTGCTTCCGCCTCCACCATCCCCAGCACATCTCGCACCGTGGACTGCAGCGAGAACGGCGCCTGATCCATCTCCATCCGTCCCGCCTCAATCTGCGACAAATCCAAAATGTCGTTCACAATCCCCAGCGTCAGCCGCGAAGATTGGTCCAACGTGTCAATCAACTCGCTCCGCTCCTCCTCCCCCTTCGCATCGCGCAGCAAACTCGTTACCCCGATGATCGCGTTCAACGGGGTCCGGATCTCGTGGCTCATATTTCGCAGAAACTGCGTCTTCACGTCCGCCGCGTGCCGGAACCGCTCGCTCAACTCCGTCAGGCTCTGCGTCCGCGCCTGTACCCGGTCCTCCAACTCCGCGTTCACCTGTTGCAGCGCCGCGATATACCGCCGCCGCTCCCACATGAACCCGATGAACGCAAAGGCCACCAGTGTTCCCGTCACCCGGTTGAACGTGAACACCCTCTCCCCGCTCGCCAGGTTGCGCAGGTAGGCTGTGAACAGGATCAAAAGGTGGATCCCCATTTCCAGCCGCCCCCGCAATGCCCATGCCGTATAGAAGACGGGAAACAGATAGAAGATGCTATACGACCGCCCGAACGGCCGCACCGAATCGAGCGTCGCGGCCAGTATCAGCAGCACGATACTGACGCCCGCGTGAAACGCCGGCGTACGGCTTCCCAATAACGTCCGAGGTCGCATGACAGTGAACACTAGCTTCGCCCCCAGCATATCAGGAATAAAACAATACACGCGCTTCTTGTTTGAATCAAATCGCCCCGATCTTGTAAGTTGCTCCCGCTTCCGTGGCGAACTCCAGCACTCCATCCCGCTCCCGCCACTCCGCGCTCACCTGCACCTTCCGCCTCCCCCAAACATTCGCCACCCGGGCCAAACCGCCTTTCTCGCTCCGCACCGACACACCGCTCACCGTCTTCCCATCCCATCGCGCCGATACCAGAAACGCCCCCGCCGCCCGCAGATCCCGGAACGCCGCCCGCCCCAGCCCGCGCGTATTCGGAAACAGCCGGATCACTCCGTCGTAGCTCTGCATCATGCATTCGTTCAATACCGCGGGCAGCGACAGGTTCTCCGTCCAAACTCCCATCTTCATCATGAAATCGAAGTTCGTCTCATCCCGGTAGCGCCCGCCTGCTTGCCGCACCCGGTCGTTCGCATTCCCCAATCCCGTCCTGCAATACGCCACCTCGCGCAGAAACCAGCCCAGATCCAACATCCCCAATCGAGCCCTCACCAGCGGCTGCCACACCAGATCATTCCCCCCTTCCAGCCGCACCGTCTTCGCCGTCCTCCGCGCCATCTCCAACATCTCCGGCCGTCTTCCCAATCCCACCTGTTCCGCCGGAAACACCGGCGCCAGCGTCACCGGTACGTTATACACCCACTCCGCCGGAGCGTTCTTGATATCCAGCCACACCTTTCCAAACGGGCCCTCCACCACCGGGTACTCCGCCAGGTTCCGCCGCACTTCTTCCCACTTCCCGCGCAACTCCGCATCGCGCCCCAGCACACGCGATCCCTCACCCACCGCATCCAGCAAAAATTCCGTTAGCGCCAGATCAATGATGCAGTCTTCGTTCAACCGGAAGTCCACCGTAGCGCCCCAATTCTCCGGCGATACCGTGGGCACAACGTGATACTTCCCGTCCGCCCCCTTCGTCAAAAACGCCACCAGAAAATCCGTTGCTGCCCGCAACACCGGATACACCCGCCGCAAATAGGCTTCATCCCGCGTGTACAAATACTCCCACCACAAACTCTGCACCGTCCACGGCGTCTCGCAAATCTCATACCCCCAAGGCGGCGCCGGATACGGATTCACCTTGCTCGGCACCGGATACGCCGAGTGCGGAAAATAAGCCCCCGGCATCCCAAATTGCACGCGCGCGTTCCATTCCGCCATTGGCATCAGGCTCTCCACCAGCCGCGTGTACGGCTCGTGCTGTTCCACGTGATTGCTCGAAAACACGCCCCACCACACCTGCTGCGTGTTGTAGTTCATGTGGTAATCGCCATGCCACGCCGTCCCGATGCTGCCGCTTGTCCAATTCCCAAACAATCCCGGAGCCACCACTCCCGGCTTCAAACAGCACGCCAGGAAATACTGGTTGCGATACCACATCGCCTCCAGCTCTCCATTCGCCATCTCCACTGCCGACTTCTCCCAGAACCGCGCCCACTCCTTCGCCGACGCCGACTGCAACTCCGCCACCCCCGCGGCCGCAAACTTCGAAACCTCGGCTATAGCCCGTCCCCGCGGCTCCGCATCATCCCGCTTCGTAAACAACGCCAGGTCCAATCGCAACACCTGCGCGTCCGCCGCCGCCTGCAACTGCACCCCGCGCCGCGCACCGGCATCCACCTTCCACTGCCCGCTCAGCCGCCCTTCCAATGCAAATCCGCTGTCTTTGTCCGAAAGCCCCGGCTTCGGTTCCGCCTCCGTCGGAGCAATCGCCGGAAAATGCTGGTAGCATCCGAACCCGTTCCCCTCGGCCCGCACTTCCGGTTCCGGCAATTGTGCCTGCGCATCGCGGTGCGGCACGTACGCCACCGACAGCACCGGCGCCGCTACATCGCTACTCACCGAAACATGGTTCTTCTCCCGGCTCACAAAGCATGTCACCACAAACGGCCGCACGTTCCCCCGCAAGTCATCGTGCTCGAACTTCACCCGTAACACCCCATCGGCAATATCGAGCCGCTGTTCCACCACCCGCACCATTCGCGAATCCCAATGCACCCACACAATCCCGCACGGCCACGGCCGCGGCCAGGGCTTGCGATACGACTTCTGCGTCTGCACCGAATACTCGCGGAAGAAGTCGATATTCGACTCGAGAAAGGTCATCTCCGGCTGACCTCGCCGCTTCGCCTCATCCCCGGCGCGCTTCCACATCGCCAGCACTTCCTGGAACGGCTTCACGTGCGCGACATGATCCTCGCTCACCCGTATATCCCACGAATCGTTCTTCCCCAGATGCACACCCAATGCATCGGGGCGCAGGGTCACGCAAACCCCGATATCGCCGTTGCCCAGCAATATCCCTTCAAAGAAATCCGGTGTCGGTTGATGTCGCAGAATCGCATGGCGGCGCGCGATCGAAACGCTATCCAGCTTCGAACCCGCCTGCCCCGGCCCACCCTGCGCAGCGGCAGCCGTGACCTTCAGAAAAGTTCGTCGAGTTGTCTCATCCGCGTTCATCCGCGTTCATCTGTGGCCGAAAAATATTCACTTCTTCGCCGGAATCGTCCAGAAATACAAATGGTGGCTCAAGTACGAATCAATATCGTCCGGACTCCCCACCGTCGCCTCGCGCTCCGGCTTCCAATCCCCCATATCGAACGTATTCGACACAATCCGCGTCCCCGGCTTCAGATCCTTCATCAGCTTCGGCCGCAGCTTCAGATTGATATTCGACAACAGGAACAGCGTCACCACCGTGGCTTCGCTGATGTTGGCCTCGAACAGATCGTTCTCCTCAAACCTCACCAGGTGCTCCACGTTGTTCTTCTTCGCGTTCGCCCGCGCTTCCTTGATACGCTCCGGATTGATATCAATCCCTACGCCCCGCGCGCCATACGCCTTCGCCGCGGTCACCACAATGCGCCCGTCGCCGCAGCCCAAATCGTAAACCACGTCCGTCTTTTTCACTCCGGCCAGCTTCAGCATTGCTTCCACCGCGGCCTCAGTCGTAGGAACGTAAGGAACATCCGGAGATCGCTTCGGCTTGTCTTGCCCCAATATCAAAGCGGAAGGAACTGCGCCCGCAATCACGGCGCGCAACAGATTTCGGCGGTTCAGCATATTGGTTCGAGGGTACCGCGATTTTCCCCTCTTTGCACGTCCCTCACCGCTTGCCGAGCAGTGCTTCCAGGTTCCCGCCGAAAATCGCCGCCGCATCTTCCGGACCGACGCCCACAGCGCGCAACGCCGCCTCCTGCGCATCAAACACTGCCTTGTTCCAACCGCGCGGGAAGAACGACGAATCCGTCCCAAACAGCAGCCGCTTCGGCCCCACCACCTGCAGCGCTCGCCGGAACACGCTCTCCAGCGTCAGCCCTTCATATTTCACCCACGCATTCGACGACGATGTGTCCAGGTACACGTTCGGGCACATATCCGCCACCATCAATGCTTCGCGGAAGTATCCGGCGCCAAAATGCGGCAGGATGAACCGGATCGTCGGATAGCGCAGCGCCAGCGCGTGCACGTCAATCGGATTCGAGAACCGCAGATCAAACGGCGAGGCCAGCCCCAGCTTCTTCCGTACTCCCACGCTCAATACACCGCAATGTACGAACACCACCGGATCCGCCGTTCCCGCCAGCTTTTCCAGCAATTGCGTCACCGCGTGGTCATGCAGCGAATACCGCAGCATCGCCGGAAACAGGCACGGCACGCGCAAATGGCCGCGTCGCAACCCGTCCACTACTTTGTCTCCCACGCCCGGCAACAGCGGGTTCACCATGAACATTCCCCAAAACCGGTCCGCGTTCCCTGCCACCGCCGTTTCCACCGAACCTTCATCTCCGGGAAGGCTCGCAATCAGCGCTGCCTTCGCCACACCGTGCCGGTCCAACTCCGCCACCCAAGCCCCGCCAAGATCACCCGCGTCTTCGGCCGGCATCTGCCAGCCCAACGTCCGCCCGATCCCTTCCACCGTCAAGCCCTGCTGTTGCGAGGCAAGCAGCGAAAAAAACTGATGCGAGAAAAAATGGATGTGCGCGTCGGAGACCCGCAGATCTCCCCAATGAGTCTTCATTTTCTCAATCTAGCGAACCGCGTCTACTCTTGCCCGCGGTCCCCACCCGAACTCGCCGCCCCTGCCGCTAATGCGGCCGTGTTCGCGCCCACTTCCGGTTCCGCTTCGTGCTCGGCAACCGCGTCTTCCGGCACCGACGTTCCAAACCGCGTCAGTCCTTCTGACAAGGCCAACTGCGTCAATCCCGCCACATTGCTGACGCCCAGCTTCTTCATCATCGTTTTGCGATAGCTCCGCACGGTCTGCAAGCCCAGGTCCAGCAGTACGGCGATTTCCTTGCTGGTCTTGCCTTCCGCCACCAGCCGTAACACCTGCAGTTCGCGCGGGGATAAACCGTCGGTCGCGGTCTGTTGCTTCTTGTCCTCGTGTTCCCCACGCTTGATCCGGTTCAGCAGCCGGTCCGAAACCTGCGGGCTCAGATAGGAGCCGCCCTTGGCCACCGTGCGCAACGCATCCAGCAGATCATGGTCTGAGGCCCGCTTCAGCACGAACGCCCGCGCCCCGCCCTTGATCGCGCTCACCACCGAGTTCTCATCGTCATACATCGACAGGATGATCACCTTGCTCTCCGGGCAGTGACGCACAATTTCGCCGGTCGCTTCAATTCCGTTCAATTTTGGCAAATTGATATCGATCAGCACCAAATGAGGCCGTAGCTTCTTCGCCAGAACAACGGCTTCCGCGCCGTCCTCCGCCTCGCCCACGACATTGAATTCGTTGCCGGTCTTGAGGATGGCTTTGATGCCATCCCGCATGATCTTATGATCGTCCACCAAGAGGATTTCGAATGGCATCTGCCTTTACCTCCTCAGCGTTTCTTCTGACTGCGAGCCGTCTCGATAGACCGCTTCTACGGTGGTCCCATTGCCGGGCGAACTGACAATCTGCACGGCAACTCCCGCTTTCTCCGCGCGGTGCAGCATCCAAAGCAGGCCAAAGCCTCCTTCTTCCGCCGCCGCCTTGGGATGAAATCCAATCCCGTTATCCTTCACTGTCAGGATAATCGAATCCAGCCTCGGTTGTACCACCAATTCAAATAGATTTCCCCGCGAATGCTGCAGCGCATTCCTCAGGGATTCTTCCGCGATTTCATATAGCACCATCGACACAGGCAGTGGTGGATGAACTTTTGAGTCCATCAGAAACCGGATTGTCGCTCCGGATTCTTCCCTGAGTCTTCCCACCATACTGTCCAATGCATAGCGCAATCCGGAGCGCGGCACAAGGCTAGGGTTGAGGCGGTAGCTCAGCTCCCGCACATCGTTGACCGCCTTCTCCAGCAAATGTTGGACATCGGTGACCTGCATCGTTGCTTCCGGCGCATGCTTCGACACATCCTGCCGCAGCACTTCCAGATGCAATCCGGCGACGGTCAGCACTTGTCCGATATCTTCATGCAGCACCCGCGCCACGTGCAGCAACTCGTCGCAACGGTGCCCCAGATCCCGGATCAACCGGTCTCTCAGTGCTTCCCGTGTTACGACATTTTCGCCCATTTTTGTTTGAAGCGCTATCATCCAACATTTCGCAGCGTTTGGCAAGTGGCTTGCAATAGCGGACTTGGAGGTAGTAACATGACCAACCGCACGGCTCTCCTGCGACAAACCCTGAACCCCCTGCAAACCCCCGTATCCAAAGGCAGCCGGGCCCGTTCCGCCGGAACCACCTTCCTCGCCGCACTGGACGAAGCGCGCGCGGTGGCGCCAAACCGCAGTCGCACTTCCGCCCAAAATTCGTCACCCGCCCAACCCGCCGTCACCAATCCTCAACCCGGTGACGTAGTAATCTCCCCCTTCAACCCGCTCGGTCTCCCCATCAGCGCCACGCCCGCCCCCACCGCCGCCGAAGTGGCCGCCGACCCCACCCGCTGGCGCGGCACCTCCTTTGACCCCACTCTCACGCTGGGCCAAACCGTGATCCAGCAATACACCGAACCGTAAAGCTAGAGGCTAATCCGTTTCCATTCCAACTTAGGACGCTGAAAGTTGATCAACAAAGCGACCCGCAGCCCCGACGCCCGCAAATGCCCGATGCACTGTGCGGTATGAGGCATCACCAACGCCTCCACACATTTTAATTCCACGATAACCCGATCCTCGACAACCAAATCCGCGACGTAGTGTCCGACGTGTTGCCCCTTATAACTCACCGGATACTGAACCTGTTGAGCAACCTGCAACCCGCGCAACTCAAGCTCAAAAAGCAAGGCCCGCTCATAAACACTCTCCCGGAATCCTGCTCCAAGTCCATTAGACACATCAAAGCAAGCCGCCAGAATCGCCTCCGTACAACTGTCACGCTCACCTTCAAAGGCCATAAACAAGAGGGTGCCTTCAGCCCTCAAAAATTCTCATCAGTGCATATCGGTGTCCATCGGTGTCCCAGGAAGCAATGTCCCGGACTCACCTAATCCACCCCAATCCGAACCCATTCACTCATCCGCGAAAAATATTTCCATATATTTATCAACCAATTATCAACCATAATCACAAAATCCTCCCATCCTTCCTGGTATCCTCAAGCCAGACAAGGAGCCCACTCAAATGTCGACCCAATCTCAAATCGACGCCAATCGCGCCAACTCGCAGCATTCCACCGGCCCGCGCACCCAGGCCGGTAAAGAAAAGGTCTCCCAAAACGCCACGCGTCACGGCCTCTCATCGAGATATCTTCCTCTATCCGACGCCGAGCGCCCTCTCTTCGAGGCCATGGAAGCCGACCTGCGCCGTCAGGTCGTTCCCACCGGCGCTCTTCAGGAATCGATATTCATCGAGCTCGCCGCCGCTGCCTGGAAACGCAGCGTCGTCCTTCGCCTGCTCTCCCAAGCCACCAACTGCACCGAAGACATGTTCACTTGCGAAAACGACAAAGTCCGCAAGCTCATGCGCCACAAAGCCGACCAGGACCGTGCCTTCAACCGCTCTCTCCGCCAGCTTAAAGATATCCAGAACTCCGACCTGCAGCGCAAAGCCGCGCTCTATGCTCATGCCACCAAAAACCCCAACGCGGACCTCTCCGGATACCCCGGTCTGGCCAACTACCACAAATTTACAAAACAAGCCCAATCCTTCCCAACCAACTTCGAAAACCTTACCCCTGAAGCTCTCCAGCAAGCCCAAAAACAGGCCGAAATGAACCGGCAGCAGTTCCGTCAGTATGTCGATGACTTCTACTCCGGGCTGTACACCCCCAAGGCGGCATGAACCCTGATACAATCGAACATTCGGATGCCTAAAACAGAGCGTGAGCTGCGGCAGGATATCGTCGAAATCGGCCGCCTCGTATTTCAGAAAGGTTGGGTTGCCGCCAACGACGGCAACATCAGCATTCGCCTCGACGAGTCCCGCATCCTTTGTACGCCCACCGGCGTTTGCAAAGGAATGATGCACCCCGACGACCTCATTATTTGCGACCTCAAAGGCAACAAGCTCGAAGGCCGCAAAGAGCGTACCTCGGAAATCATGATGCATCTCACCATCTACGGACTGCGCTCCGACGTTCGTGCCGTCGTCCACGCGCATCCGCCGGTTTCTACCGGTTTCGCCACCGCGGGCCGGCCGCTCAACCAGGCTCTGCTCCCCGAAGTCATCATCGGTCTCGGCTGTGTCCCGCTCGCCGGCTACGGTCTCCCCGGGACAGACGCGCTCACCGAACCGATGCTGCCGTACATCCCGAAATACAACGCGCTCATGCTCGCCAACCACGGCGCCGTCGCCTACGGCGAAGAGGTCTTCCAGGCCTATTTCCGCATGGAAACCGTCGAGCATTACGCCCGCATCGCCCTTGTCGCTGAACTGCTCGGTGGACCCACCGTCCTGCCGCGCACCGAAGTCAACAAGCTGCTCGATGCCCGCACCCGTTACGGCATCAAAGCGAAAGTTTCCGGCGAACCCGGCTGCCCCGTCGTGGCTGAAGAGGTTTCCGGTTCCGATGGCAAAATCACGGTCACCCGCGACGAACTCGTCGCTCTCGTCGAGGAGGCGCTCCGCGCCCGCGGCCTGGCTTGACACGCCTTGCGCTAAGACTCAATGATGGAAGTTTCGATTGGAGGTTGAATGGGGGAAGCTCTAGGAATGATTGAAACCCGCGGTCTGGTGGCCATGATTGAAGCCGCCGACGCGATGGTGAAAGCCGCCAAGGTCACTTTGGTCGGTTGGGAAAAGATTGGCTCCGGTTACGTCACCGCCCTCGTGCGGGGCGATGTCGCCGCCGTCCGCGCGGCCACCGATGCAGGCGCCGCCGCTGCCCGCCGTGTCGGCGAACTCGTCAGCGTGCACGTCATCCCGCGCCCGCACCCCAGCCTCGAAGACGTCCTGCCCATCGGCAAGAGCACGAAGTAATGATTCTCGCCCGCGTGGTGGGGAACGTAGTCGCGACGCGCAAAGATCCGCGCCTCGAAGGCAAGAAACTCCTCCTCATCAAGCCCGTCTCTCCCGACGGAAAGGAAGAATCGAACTACGTCATCGCCGTTGACTCGGTCGGCGCAGGCGCCCGCGAACTCGTCATTGCAGTTGCCGGAAGTTCCGCCCGTATGGCTGAAGGTTGCAAGGATAACCCTGTCGACACGGCCATCATCGGTATTGTCGACAGCGTCTCCCTCGACGAACAACACAAGAAGAAAGGGTGAGCCGGAAGTGTTCCTCGCCCAAGTCATCGGCCGCGTCTGGGCCACCATCAAAGACCCCAAGCTCGAAGGCCAGCGCATGCTCATCATCCAGCCGGTGACTCCGGAACTTACCCCTACCGGTAAGCGCATCATCGTCCTCGATTCCGTCGGAGCCGGCGCAGGCGAACTCGTCTATTGCTGCCGCGGCAAGGAGTCGAGCTTCCCCTTCCTTCCCGCCGAAGTCACCACCGATACCTGCATCGTGGGCATCGTCGATGAGCTCCATGTGAAGCGCCCGCCCAAGGAGTCCGAATGCTGATCGCCCGCGTTATCGGCGAAGTCGTCGCCACCCAGCATCACTCCAGTCACGATGGCCAGAAGACTCTCATCGTGCAGCCACTCAATCTCGATGGCACTGACCGCGGCGATGCTGTCGTTGCCATGGATGCCGTCGATGCAGGCATCGGCGACAGAGTCTTGCTCGTCACGGAAGGCTTCTCCGCCATGACTGCCGTCGGCCGCCCCAACTCCCCCATCGACATGGCCGTCATCGGCGTCATTGATCGCATCGATATGCTCTAATTGAGGGAATGGTCGCTGCACTCGTTCTGTCGCTCTTCTTTGCCCCTCAGGTCGAACATCAGAAGCACCACCCGCCGCGCAATCCCGAAGAATACGCCAAAATCCTCGAGAACCCCCAGCGCGATGCCTGGCAGAAACCTCATGAAGTCATCCAGGCCCTGAAGCTTCGCCCCGACGAAGTCATAGCCGACATCGGAGCCGGTTCCGGCTACTTCGCCCGCCGCTTCGCGCACCACGTGAAGCAGGTCTTTGCTGTCGACATCGATGCCAAGCTGCTCGCCATCATTGCCAAGCACGGCGCACCGAACATCAAGAACGTGCTCGCAGCCCCCGACAATCCGCGCCTCGCCGACGCCAGCGTCGACACCGTCTTCATCTGTGATGTGCTCCATCACATTGACGCCCGGCCAGCCTATTACGCCAAACTCACCAAGGCGCTGAAGCCCGGCGGCCGTATTGTCATCGTCGACTTCTTCAAGAAACCGCTACCCGTCGGCCCGCCGCCTGCCATGAAGCTGAGCGAAGAGGAAGTCACCGCCGAGCTCAAAGCCGCCGGCTACAAGGTTGCTGAGACACACACCTTCCTGCCGCACCAATACTTCCTGGTTTTTAAGCGCTAGGCTTACTGAACCTTCTTCACCTTGTACTCTAAGGTCTGCCCCGCCACGTTCACCGTCATGGCAATCTCGTTGCCCATCACTTTGCCTTTGTAATCGGCTTCCAAGTCGTTGCCATCGAACTTGAGCTGGATCTTGAAGGTGAGCGTGTCCCCGCTAACCTTCCCGTTCATAATCGGCGACTTGCCCATCAGCGTGCTCACCGTCTCGCCGGTGAGCTTGTCTCCGTCCACCTTGAACACGAACGTGCGCTCCGCGCTCCCGTTCGGTGTTTCCACCATCCCTTTCCACGTGCCGCTGACATCAGCGGCCAATACCGAAGACGCCAGCAATACCAGCGCAACTAACATCCGTCTCATGGCGAGCACCTCCTAAGCAAGGTCGGTCAGGTACTCAATCTTACCAGTGCTGTCTCCCAATTTCTCGGGCCGTACTCCGCTCAGGTCCAACATCGACATGAGAAGGTTCGTCATCGGCGTACCCTTCTTGTAGCGCACGTGCCGCCCGCCTTTAATGCGGTTCGCGCCGCCGCCGGCAAACAACAACGGCAGATCCAAATGATCGTGCCGGTTGCCGTCGCTGATGCTGCTGCCATACACCACCATCGAATGATCCAGCAGTGTGCCGTCGCCGTCCTTCGTGTTCTGCAGCTTCGTGAGGAACCGCGCCACCATCTCCACGTGATGCTGATCAATCCTCTGCAGCCGGTCAATCTTGGATGGATCGTTGAAGTGATGCGACAAGCCGTGATGCGCATCCGGCACTCCGATCGAGCGGTAAGTCCGGTTGCCGCCTTCGCGCCCGATCATGAACGTGATCACCCGCGTCAGATCCGCCTGCCAGGCCACCGTCATCAGATCGAACATCACATCGATGTGCTCTTCAAACGTCGGCGGAATGCCCGCCGGTCGATCAATCGCCGGCAACTTCGCCGAGTCCGTATTCCGTTCCTCGATCTTCTGAATCCGCCGTTCGATCTCGCGCACTGACTCCAGATACTCCGTCAGCTTCCGCTTGTCACCGGCGCCGAGGTCGGCGCCAAGCCGCGCTGCATCTTCTCTCACGAAGTCCAGGATGCTTCTGTCCTGCCGCGCCTGCAATGCGCGGGCCGCCGGGTCCGTCGTCTCACCATCGCCGAACAGCCGTTCAAACACCGCCCGCGGATTGATCTCCGGAGGCAGCGGTGTCGTCGGCGAACTCCACGAGATCGTGTTGCTGTAAGCGCAGCTATATCCCGAATCGCAGCCGCCTACCATGCGGTTGTCTTCCAGCCCCAGTTCAAGCGAAGGCAGCGTCGTCTGCTTGCCGATCTCCTTGGCCGCAATCTGATCCGCCGATATGCCGGCATAGATGTCAGCGCCTTCGGTCTTCTTCGGATGCGCGCCGGTCAGCCACGTCGCGCCCGCGCGGGCGTGATCGCCTGCGCCATCGCCCAGCGCCTGCCCGTTGTAATGATCCAGGCCCGACATCACGATCATCCGCTCGCGGAAGGCTTCCACCGGCTTCAGTGTCTTCGTGAACTCGTAGTCCTTGCCTTCGCCCTTCGGAGTCCAGTCCTTCATGATGATCCCGTTCGGCACATAGAGGAACGCCATGCGTGTCGCTGCGCTCACCGGGTTCGCTCCCGGAGCAGCCAGCGCCGGAACCATCGAATCGAGCACCGGCAACGCAATCGCCGTACCGAAGCCGCGCAACAACGCGCGCCGCGAGAGAGCCTTCTTCGTGATGATCATTTGTCCGGGGTTCTCCTCATTTGAAATGGCACACTGTTCACAATCGCCAGCGCCAGCGCCGAGAAGCGGTATTCGTTCTTCGCCGTCTCGCGCCGGATCTGCCGCACCGCGGGCAGATCGAAATGCTGCAACCCGCGTCCGATCGCATAGGTCAGCATCTTCTCCGCGATGCACTCCACAAAGTCGTCTTGCCGTTCGAGCAGGATCTTCTTCAGATCGCCAGGCCCGCGTACAATGCTTCCATTCGGCATCGCGCCGGAGGCATCAATCTCCGCGCCGCCTTCCTGCGCCCGGAACTTGCCCACGGCATCGTAGTTCTCCAAAGAGAAGCCCAGCGGATCGAGCCGCGAATGGCACGAGGCGCAAGCCGCATTGGCCCGGTGCTTCTCGAGCGCAGCCCGCAAGCCCTTAGCCGAGAAGTCGGCCTTATCCTCTAACGTCGGCACATCCGGCGGAGGCGGCGGTGGCGGCGCGCCCAGCACGTTCTCCAGAATCCACTTCCCGCGCAGCACCGGCGAAGTGCGCGTCGGATACGAAGTCACCGTGAGGATCGCCCCTTGCGTGAGGATGCCGCCGCGGTTCGGATCGTTCAGCGCCACGCGCCGGAAGTAACCACCGCGCACGCCGCTCAATCCGTAGTGCCGCGCCAGCCGGTCGTTGACGAACGTGTAGTCCGCGCTGAGGAAGTCCAGCACACTGCGGTCTTCGCGCACGATGTAGTCGAAGAACATCTCCGACTCCTTCTGCAGTGCGATCCGCAGCGGCTCATCGAACTCCTTATACTTATCCGGGTCCGGCTTCCAGTCGCGCACGTTGCGCAGATGCAGCCACTGCCCGGCGAAGTTGTCCACCAGCGCCTTCGACTTCCCATCGGCCAGCATGCGCTTCACCTGTGCGGCCAGCGCCGGGCGCAGCTTGTTCTGCTCGGCCAGCTTCAATAGCTCTTCATCGGGAATGCTGCTCCACAGGAAGAAGGACAACCGCGACGCCAGTTCCAGATCGCTCACCCGATGCGCGCTTCCCGGCGAGCTGCCCTTCGGGCTGTGCTCCAGCCGGTAGAGGAAGTTCGGCGAGACAAGCATTGCCCGCAATCCGAGTTCAATGCCTGCATCGAACGAGCCGCCATCCTTGCGTCCCGAAGCAAACAGTCTCATCAGCGGGTCGATGTCCGCCGCGGTGACTGGCCTGCGATACGCGCGCCGAGCCAGTGTGGAGAGGATCTTCCGCGCACAGGGCTCCTCGGCTTCGCCCTCTCCGGGACGGCACTGGAACACGCGCTTGCGGCTCTCCGTCTCGCCAGGGCCGGTCACTTGGAACGGGCCGCCCACTTGCAGGTACTCAATCGACACCGGAGTGAACTGCGGGGCAGGGAATCCGCGCCTTGCGCTGACCACGCCGCCTTCCATCCGCGCATACTCGTTGAGGAAACCGGCGCCCACTTCATGCATGCCGGCTGTGATCTTGAGCCGCACTTCCTGATTGCGCGTGTACTGCTTCTCCTCGGCGGTATCGATGTTGACTTCGATCAACTGGATGCGCTTCCCATCGAGCCGTATGTCGAGTTGCGGCGCAGGCACGTTTGGCGCAGGGTTCCCGCGCACGCGGACGAGGATCGAATACTCGGCATCCACCGGGAAGTAGCGGCGCACCAGAATGCCGCTGCGCACGTTCGGCGGCAATGCTTCCAGATCATTGTTCGTCTGCCCGCGCGGTACGTTGTAGCGCTCAATCGCCGGGCTTGCCTTCGCCGTGCCGATGGCCAGCCGCGTCACGCGCCGCGCCGTGGCCAGGTACTTCTCCATGTGCAGCGGGCTCACTGTGAGAACATCGCCGATGTTGTCGAAGCCATAGCCCGAATCATCGGCAGGCAGGCTCGATCCGTGATCCAGATCGAGCGCGAATAGATCGCGGATCGCATTGGTGTACTCGGCGCGGTTCAGCCGGTGAATGGCAGGAGTGCCGGGATTCGGCTTCGCCAGCGCGTTCTTGTCCAGTTGCCCTTCCATCCAATGGACGAATCCGTTCATGGTGGCGGCGTCAGGCCGTGGTAATCCCACGGGAGGCATTTCGCCCGTCCGCACCTTGCGCAGGATCTTCTCCCACGACCGCGGATCGTTCGGCACCTGCCCCGCTTCCACCCCATTCAAGGAGAACGATCCGGACTTCAACCGGTCGTTATGGCAGCCGCTGCAGTTGCGCTTCAGTAACGTATCGGCGGACGAAGGCGTCACTACGGATTGGGCACACAACAGGGATGTAGCGGCTACAATGCCGGCAAGGGGCCGAAGCACAGAAAGATAGACGGAAAGCCCAGCCACTGATGTTACTATATCATCCAGATATGTTGAGGATTGCTGCCGGATTATCGCTACTTGCAGGCATTCTTCCCGCATTCGACAGCAGCCTGTTGGAGGCGGTGCAGAGGCGCGATCAGAAGGCAGTTCTGGCGCTGATCGCCAAGGGCGCGGACGTGAATGCGAAACGCCTGGATGGCTCCGCTCCGCTCGCCTGGGCCGTCAATCGCGATGACGCGGAGATCGTCGCCGCGTTGCTGAAAGCCGGCGCCAATGTCAACGCCGCGGACGAGAATCGGGAGACCCCGCTCACGCTGGCCTCCTTCCTCGGCAACCTGCCTATCGCGCGCATGCTGATCGACGCCAAGGCGGATGTCAATGCGAAGCGCTGGACCGGCGAGACTCCGCTTCATGGCGCAGCGAGTACCGGCAATGTGGAACTGGCCAAGCTGCTGCTCGACCGTGGCGCGGAGGTCAATGCCAAAGAGTCACGACTCGGTCAGACAGCGCTGATGTGGGCCGCTGCCGAAGGCCGTGCGGCGATGGTCAACCTGCTGTTGGAGCGTGGCGCGGATGCTTCGCTCACCTCGAAGAACGGATATAACGCCCTGCTCTTTGCCGCGCAGAAGGGCGATGCCGAAAGTGCGAAAGCACTGATCGCCGCTAAGGCCGATCCGAAGTACAAGAGCACAGATGGCAGTAGCGCATTCCTTGTGGCCTTGAGCCGCGGGCACGAAGCGTTCACTCGCCTCATGCTCGACAATGGCGCGGATGTCAATGCCCGCGACAAGTCCGGTTCTACGCCACTGCATGTGGCCGTGCAGCAAGGCAAGATGGAACTCGTGCGCGATCTCATCGGCCGTGGCGCGGATGTGCATGCCAAGACCAACCGCATTCCCGGACCGCCGAGTCCTTTCCGCGGCAGCGGCGCGATGACCGCGTTCCTCATGGCCGCGCAGGCGGGCAACATCGAGATGATGAACGAACTGATCAAGCTCGGCGCGAACCCGATGGATAAGACTCCCGAAGGCAGCAGCGGTTTGATGATGGCCACCATCAGCCGCAAGATCGACGCCGTGAAGCGCATGATGGAACTCGGCGCCGATGCCAATGAGAAGTCCACCGACGGGCGCACGCCGCTGCAGGTGGCGATTCGCTTTGGCGCCAACGACATCGTGCAACTGCTGGTGGACAAGGGCGCCGACCTTATGCTGAAAGATCGCTTCGGCCGCACACCGCTCGAAGCGGCTGAGTTTGAAGCTCCGCAGCCTACGATTGAGCTGATGCGCAAGATCACCGCGCAGAAGAAGCCTTAGAACCTCGTGATAGATTGGTGCTATGCGGCGTCGTGCCTTCCTCAGTTTGCCTCTTGCTCGCGCGGCCTTCGCCGCAGGCAAAGGCCAGACGCTGCCGATCGAGGGCGTGCGCTATGCCGATCCGGCCACCGAGTTCCCTGTTGAGCGCTTGACCGATCCCAAGTTCTCCAGCTACTGGTCGAATCCCTATGCCCGCTCGATTGCGAAGAAGGGCGTCTTCTTCCTCTTCTCCTCCGATCGCGGTGAAGGCTTGCAGGCCTATCGTTACGAGTTGCGCAACGGCGAGATCAAGCAACTGACCGAAGCGAAAGCGCTGCGTTCGGAGACGCTGAACATCCTGCCCGACGACCGCACGTTTGCCTATGTGGACGGGCGGAGTGTGTATCTGGCGAGCTTCTCCGGACTGCGCGAGCGCGAGGTGTACCAGATCCCCGAAGGCTGGGAAATGGGCGATGGCTTTTCGGTTTCGGGTGATGGCATCTACTCGGTGCTGGTAGAGAAGCAGGGCAGCAAAACCCGCTTGCGGCTCATCGGCATGTTGAAGGGCAACGCCACCACGCTGGTGGAGCACGACGGTGTGCTTGCTCATCCGCAAACTCGCCCGCGCCGCGCCAGCGTTCTCTATCAGCGCGATGACCAACTGTGTCTGGTCAACTACGACGGGCAGAACAACATCCAACTGGCGAAGATTGCGCCGAGCCCAGGAGCAGCCATCTGGTCACCTGACGGGCGCACGGTGCAGTATCTCGATCCGAAGGCTTCGATGCGCGAGGTGACTCCCGACACACGGCAGGACAAGCTGATTACGGCCACGAGCCAGTTCGGCAACATGTCGCGCAACGTCGATGGGTCTGTGTTCGTTGCCGCCAGTAAGAGCAAGGCGCAGCCCTACGTGTTGTTGATGGTGCGTGCCGTGAAGCGGGAACTCGCCGTGTGTGAGCACCGCGCCTCCGAGCCGGCGAAGGTGACCCCTGTGTTCTCGCCCACCAGCCAACGCATCTACTTCCAGAGTGACCGCGACGGCAAGCCGGCCATCTACTCCATCGTGGTGGATAAGTTCATCGAAAAGACCGAATCGGAATCATAGGCCCATAGCACGGCGCGCGGAGCTGTGATATATCTCCTCTGCGATGCGAACTGTGATCTCTGTTTTCCTGTTGTCCACTGCGATGCTGGCGCAATCCGACCGCGGGGTTATCTCCGGCTCGGTGGCGGATACGAGTGCCGCGGCAGTTCCCAATGCCCGAGTGGTGGCTGTCCACGCCGCTACGAACGTGGAGTATCCCACGGTCACTACCGCCACGGGCGACTTCTCCATCCCGGCGCTGCCTGCCGGTGTGTACCGGCTGCGGGTGAATCAGGACGGATTCAAGACCTCGGTGCGCGATCAGATCCAACTGGCCGCGGGCGGCGAAGTTCGTGTGAACGTCACTCTCGAGGTGGGGTCACTCACCGAGTCCGTACAGGTGAGTTCCACGATGGAGCAATTGCAGACCGCCAACGCGCGTGTTACCTCGCAGGTGGCCAACAAGATGGTGGATGAGTTGCCGTTGGTAGTGGGCGGGGCGATGCGCAATGCCATCGATCTGGCGATGATCACCCCCGAGTCGCGGAACGACGGCGGTACGGGAGTCGCGGATGACAACTCCTTCGCGCTCGGCGGAGGACAAGTGGCTGCATTCGGCATTACGCTTGACGGGGTGTCGGCGAATATCGCACGGTTCAGTTCCGTGAGCCTGGTGGCGGTGAACACGCCGTCGCTCGATGCCATTACCGAATTCAACGTCGAGACGAATGGCTTCAAAGCGGAATACGGACGCGCGTCGGGCGGAGTGATGACGTTCACTTCGAAGTCCGGCACCAACGAACTGCATGGCACAGCCTATGAGTTCATCCGCAATGATGCTTTGGATGCGCGGCGGTTCTTCGAAGCGAAGAAGGGCGCCTACAAGCAGCACGACTTCGGCTGGAGCGTGGGCGGCCCGATATGGCTGCCGAAGCTCTACGATGGGCGCAACAAGAGCTTCTTCTTTCTCGCCGGCGAATGGTTCCGCAACCGCGTCGGCGCGGCCAGCGAGTTCTTCAGTGTCCCGACGTCGGAGATGTACCAGGGCGACTTCCGGAACTGGGTGGACGATGCAGGGCGCAGGCTGACCATTTACGATCCTTCCACCACGCGGGCCAATCCGAGTGGAACGGGCTTCGTGCGCGATGCATTCCCGAACAACACCGTGCCGCAGGCACGCTTCGCCAACTTCGCACGCGCGGTGCTGAAGGAGGTGGGCGCCATCGCCATGCCGAACGCCGGAGCTGCGCCTGGCACCAGTGGCTATGTACGGAACAACTACATCAACACGAACGGAACGCGCGTTGAACCGTGGAACAAGTTCAGCATGAAGCTCGATCACAACATCGGGCAAAGCGATAAGATCGGGTTCCTGTTCAACCGCGGGCTGCACAACATCGAGCCGGGCCCGACCGGATTTCCCGGGCTGCCAGGCCTGTTGAACACAACGAGCTTTGAGACCTATTACGGCGATGTCTACCGCGCGACCTATTCGAAAGTGGTACGCCCGAACATCGTGAACTCGATGTTCGCCGGATGGAACACGCTGCAGTCGGACAAGTACAACATGAATGCGACGGGCGGTTGGAAGGCTCGTGGCGTGTGCCTGGTGAACGCCTGGGATTGCGACCGGAACTTCGTGCAGGTGCAGTTTTCCGATCACGCCGCCTGGGGCGGATCGGCGGGCGATGGCGCGGGCAACAAGGTGTTCTCGTTTGGCGACGATCTGACGGTGACGCACGGCAAGCACACCTTCAAGTTCGGTTACCTGTGGGAACGGCTCGACTTCAATGGCTTCGGGCGGCAGACCATTGCGGGGCAGATTCGCGGCGACCGGCGCAGTACGAGCATTCCGGGTAACAACAATCTGGCACAAGGCGGAGGCAATGGCTTCGCCTCGTTCCTTCTGGGCGAATCGTTCTCCGGCGGGACGGAAGACGACAGGTTGGTGGAACAACGCTTCCGCAGCCACTCCTTCTATGTGCAGGACGATTGGAAGGTGAGCGCAAAGCTGACGGTGAATCTCGGAGTGAGGTACGAGTTCACGCAGCCGCCGCTGGAGGCGAAGGACAAGTGGAGCGAGTTTGATCCGCTGCTGCCGAATCCGGGAGCGGATGGATACCCGGGCGCGCTGCGCTTCGCGGGCTTCGGACCTGGGCGTGAGAACAGCCGCATCATTACGCCGGGCTGGTATGGAGGCATTGGGCCGCGCCTTGGGTTGGCGTATGCGCTGAACGATCGTACGGTAATTCGCGCCGGCGCCGCGCGCAGCTTCGGTGTGGTGAAAGCGGTGACTGGCAGCACGCACTTCGATGGTTCCGTGCTGGTGTTCCGGCCGACTTCCACCGATAACGGCATCACGTCATCATTCCACGTGGATAAGGGCTTGCCCGCCTACAACAAGCCGCCGAGCACAGACCCGGCGTTCTCGAACGGCAACACGGTGGCCTATTGGAACGGCGAAGGATCGCGGTTGCCGGAGAGCTACGACTGGACGTTCTCCATCCAGCGGCAGATGAGCGCTGGGACGGTGTTCGAGGCTTCTTACAATGCGACGATGGGCGCGCATTTGGTAGCTGGGCTGCTGGCCTACAACCAACTGCCGTTTTCCGCCTTCGAGCGCTACGGACCAACTGTGTTGCAGAGCAACGTGACATCGGCGGCGGCGCGCAACGCGGGGATTCGCTTGCCTTATGCCAGTTTTCAAGGCAGCGTGGCGCAGGCGCTGCGTCCGTTTCCACAGTATCTGAACATCGACACTCGGGCGGGCAATGGGGACAAGAGCGGGCATTCCACCTATCATGCCCTTGTGCTGAAGTTCGACCGGCGCTTCAGCCATGGTTTCACGGCGCAGGGATCGTATGCGTTGTCGAAGCTGATCACGGACTCCGATAGCTACAACGCGGACAATTCGGCGCTGGATCATTTCAACCGCGGGCTGGAGAAGTCGATCGGGCAATACGACCAGACGCACAACCTGAAGATGAGCTACGTGTGGGAGTTGCCGTTCGGGAAGAACAAGCGGTTTCTCAATCGCGGCATTGGCGCGTGGGTGCTGGGCGACTGGCGCGCATCGGCGATTCACATGGTGCAGAGCGGGACTCCGATCGATCTCTCAAACAACAACGTGTACAACGTCTTCAACGGCCGCAATCCGATTTGGGTGAACTCCTATGAGGGGTGGAACACGAATCTGGAGAATCCGAACTGGCTCGGCTCGGACCGTTTCTTTGCGCCGCGCACGGTGTTTGGCGATCAGCCGAAGGACCGGCTGGGGAATGCGACGCGGCACAATCCGAAGTCGCGGACGTTCCCGAACCTGGTGCACAACGTGTCGCTGGCGAAGTCGTTCCGGGCCGGTGAGCGAGTGCGCGTGGATCTGCGCGGCGAAGCGTTCAACTTGGCGAATTCCCCGCGCTTTGCCACGGGGAGCCGTAACCTGGACGATCCGAATTTCGGGGTGGTGCGCAGCCATGTGAACGAGCCGCGGAGAATGCAGTTTGCCTTGAAGCTGTATTTTTGAGTCTCTTGATCAGGCCCCGGCGGCCCGTGCCTTGGTGAGTTTAGAGCGCGCGTCGGTGAGCGAGAGCACCTGGACTTTATCGTGGACCCAATAGTATTTGCGGCCCGGATAGACGACGTAGAGCAGGTCGAGATCCAGGTCTTGCAGAGCGATCTTCATCGACTTGGTGAGTTCGGGGGCGTCGTTGAGCTTCACTTCGACGCCATAGCGTTTGCCGCCGAGTTGCAGCAGCAGATCGAGTTCGGCGCCCGATTGCGTGCCCCAGAAATAGGCGTGGCGCGCGTCGGTGGCGCGGATCAGTTCTTCAATCACGAAGCCTTCCCAGGATGCGCCGATCTTCGGGTGCCCTTCGAGCATTCGCATGGACGGGATTTCGAGGAGCGCGTGCAGCAGGCCGGGGTCGCGCACGTAGACCTTCGGGCTCTTCACCTGGCGCTTGCCGAGGTTTTCAAACCAGGGTTGCAACTGGCGCACGACCAGGGCCGAGGTAAGCAGATCGAGATAGCGTTGCACGGTGGTGTGCGATTGCCCGAGGCTGCGGCCGACCTCGGAAGCGTTCCATGTCTGGCCGTGGTAATGAGCGAGCATGCTCCAGAAGCGGCGCAGGAGCGGTGCGGCAATCTGTACGCCGAATTCACGGATATCGCGTTCGAGGAATGTGGCAATGAAGTTGTTGAGCCAGTCGCGGCCCACGTCTTCGGTGCGCGCGAGATAAGAGCGGGGGAACCCGCCGCGCCACCAGAGGCGGTTGAGATTGCGATCGCCGGCTTCGATCATGTCGAAACCGCTCATTTCAATGTGGGCAATGCGTCCGGCGAGGCTTTCCGAGGATTGGCGCAGCAGGTCGGGCGAGGCGCTGCCGAGGACGAGAAAGCGCGCGGGCAGCGGATGGCGGTCCGCGAGGACGCGAAGGATGGGAAAGAGTTCGGGGCTGCGTTGGATCTCATCGATGACAATGAGGCCGCGGACATGCGAGAGGGCGCGCATGGGATCGGAGAGGCGTCGCATGCTGACGGGATCTTCGAGATCGAAGTATTCGGCGCGGTGGCGGCGGGCGAAGTCGCGGGCGATGGTGGTTTTGCCGCACTGGCGGGGACCCAGAAGGGCGGTGACGGGGTAGTCGCGGAGGCTCATGGCCACGCGGTGGATGAGTTCAGGTCGCCCGACGTCCATGGGAGGTCTCTGCTTGTATTTTGAGCGAAGGGTGTGCAAAATGCAAGGATGATATGCTCCTTGTAAATTGAACGAGGGATGTGCAATTTGCAAGGATGTCGGGTGAGGGCGGGAAGTGGTAGGATTGGAGGTTTGAGGGTACCGGGGCAGCATTTCATCCGCAATCTGGTGGCACAGAGGACACTGTTGTACCAGATGGTGCGGCGCGATTTTGAAAGCCGTTTCGTCGGCTCGGCCGGCGGATGGCTGTGGGGTGTATTGCATCCATTAGTGCTGTTGCTCAGTTGGACGTTCGTCTTCCAGTGGTGCCTGAAAGTGCCGCTGCCGGCCAATGAGGTGACGCAGAACTATACGATGTGGCTGTTCTGCGGATACCTGCCGTGGATGCTGTTCCAGGAGACGATGTCGCGGTCTTCCAATTGCCTGCTGGACCATTCGAACCTGATCACGAAGACGGTGTTCCCGTCGGAGGTGATTCCGATTTCGGTGTTCCTGTCGGCGTTGGTGAGCCACCTGATGGCGATGACCATGGTGATTGTGGCGTCTGTATTGTGGCTGGGCCATGTGAGCGGGATGGTGGTGGTTCTGCCGCTCTATATGTTGCTGAATGGAATGTTTGCCGTGGGGCTGGGATGGATCACGGCGAGCCTGCAGGTGTACCTGCGGGACACAGCGCAACTGGTGACTGTGATACTGACGTTGTGGTTCTGGACCACGCCGATTTTCATTACTGAGAAGGATGTGCCACCGCAACTGCAGGCGCTGGTGCACTACAATCCGATGTCGTTTCTGGTGCGGGCCTACCGCACGCATTTGCTGAGTTACCGAATCCCCGAATCTTACTTTGAGGACCTGGCGATCTTGACCGCATTCTCGGTGGCGGCCTTCTTTGTTGGAGGATTGTTCTTCCGCCACCTGAAGCGCGGGTTCGCGGACGTGCTGTAAATATGATGCTACGCAGTATTCTGGCCTTGGTGGTGTGGATGGGAGCGGCGCCTGTTTGGGGCGCGGGAGTGAAGGTGCTGTTCGATCCTTCGAAGCCGGAGATCGGGCCGTTTCCGACGGACTATCTGACGGCTCCTTCGACGACGGCGAAGACGGGGAGGAAGGTGCGGATGCCCGCACCGCCGGATTGCACGGCCACACCGAATGCCTGCCAGGAGGCGTGGCTGCTGGAGCAATTCGATGGGTTCAATGTGCAGCCGCGCGTGCGAGTGAAGTTCAGCGGGGCGGTGAACCCGCAGACGTTGAAGGATGGGATTTACCTGGTGACGGGCCAGAACCTCACCGATGAAGAGCGCGGAGTGCGGGCGACGGGCGCAGTGGTGCGATTGAATCAGGTGGTGTACGACGCGAAGAACTTCACGGCGTATGGGAAGCCCGATGAGGCGATGGATCAGCACCGGCGCTATCTGCTGGTGGTGACCGATGCGGTGAAGGATGCGGCAGGGGACGCGGTGGAGGCCGATGATGCGTATCGCGGCTGCGCCGGCGATGGAGCTGCGGATGATTACTGCAAGGCGTTGAACGAAGCGGTGAAGACGGTGGATGGGGCGCGGATTGTGGGTGCGAGCCTGTTTACCACGATGAGCGCGACGGCGTGGCTGGAGACGGCGCGCAATGCGCTGGAGAACACTTCGCCCACGGTGAGCCGGCCCCTGGGAAAGAGCTTTTTTCTGGTGAACAATGTGTTGGAGGCCACCTGGCGGATGCAGACACGGGCAAACGGAGATCTGGAGCCGGTGGATGTGCCGGTGCCCGCACTGCAGAACACGGTGTTCGGAATCGGTTTAGGGACATATTCGTCGCCGAACTATCTGCTGCCGGATCGCACGGCGAGCGCGGCGGGCGAGCCTGTATCGGTGGAGCAGGTGCCTTTTGTTGCGTACCTGCCTTTTGTTCCGAAGCCGGCGAAGGGATATCCGGTCGTGATCTACGGACACGGTTTGGGCGATATCAACTTCGGCGGCGCCGCGGCGGTCAATTTTGGTTTGGTGCAGCAGGGGCTTGCCGTCATCACGATTCCGGCGGTGGGCCATGGGTTCGGGCCGAGCGGGCGGATTCAAGTGCGGGAAGTGGGAGGGGTCACGAGCGATGTTGCGTATGGAGGGCGAGGCGTAGATTTGGATGGCAATGGGCGCATTGATTCCGGTGAAGGCTGTTTGGCCGCGCCGTCGACTCCCTTCGGACTGCGGGATTGCCTGCGGCAGACGACGGTGGATCTGTTGCAGTTGGTGCGGGTGCTGAAGGCGGGACTGGATGTGGATGGAGACGGAACGAACGATTTCGATACGGATCAGATTTACTACCTGTCCCAATCGCTGGGCTCGATGTATGGAACGATGTTCCTGGCACTGGACCCGACGGTGAAGCGGGCGGTGCTGAATGCCGGTGGCGGTTCGGCGATTGATATCGGGCGATGGAGCGTGGTGCAGCGCGGACCGACGGCGCAGAATCTGGCGCTGCGGAAGCCGGCGTTGAACAATCGAGGCAACGATTTTGACGAGAGCTACGTCTTACGGAATCAACCGGTAAAAGTGGTGAACGACGATTCGGCGATAGCGATTCAGAACGCGCTGGAGACGCTCGAGTGGCTGCAGGCCGAGGGCGATCCGCTGCACTATGCGGTTCATCTGAAGAGTTCGCCGTTGAAGGGTGTGCCGGAAAAGACGGTGCTTTGGCAGTACGGCCTGGGTGATATGTCGATTCCGAACCCGGCGCAGACGGCGCTGGTGCGGCATGCTGGGATGAAGGATTCGACATGGATTTACCGCAACGATCTGGCGAAGGAGAAATCGCCCGCGCTCGACCGGAATCCGCACACTTACCTGACGAACGTGCTGGGCGTGGCATTCCCGATTACGATCGCGGTGCAGGCACAGGCGGCGTCGTTTCTGGTGGGGCGTGAATTCGACCCGAACCTGCAACTGCAATTTTTCTACGGCAGTGTTACCTTTTTTGAACAGCCCGCGGAATTACCCGAAGGGCTGAACTTCCTGGAGCGATAGACAACGATGCAATGGACACGACGGAGCTTGCTGGCGACCCTTCCTGGGTCGTTACTGGCGCAACGCAAGAAACAATCGGAAGCGGCACAGCCGTCGGCGGCGAAGCCGAATATTCTTTTGATTTTCGCGGACGATCTGCCGGCGTGGGCCTTAGGATGTTACGGGAACAAAGAGATCAAGACTCCGAATATTGACCTGCTGGCGCGGGGCGGGACGCGGTTTCTGAACAGCTATGTGTGCACGCCGATTTGTTCGCCGAGCCGGGCGACGCTGTTCACGGGACGCGTGCCGCGGCAGCATGGGATCCACGACTTTCTGTCGGCGAATCCAGTGGAGAAGCCGGCACAGGGGCAGAAGGATGTTCCGGAGTCGTTTGCGAAGGAAGTGATGGTGTCGGATCTGCTGTCGGGCGCCGGGTATCAATGCGGCTATGTGGGCAAGTGGCATATGGGCAACGATGCCAAGCCGGGACATGGGTATTCGTACACGTACACGCTGGGCGGATTGAAGCGCTCGTATCAGGATCCGCAGATGAACCTGAACGGGCAGCCGGTGGAAGAGAAGGGCTATCTGACGGAGTTGCTGACGAAGCGAGCGGGGGAGTTTCTCGATCAGCAGAAGCCGGGCACGCCGTTCTTCTTGACTGTGGGCTATTTGAATCCGCACACGCCGTATGAAGGGCATCCGCAACGTTACTACGATATGTACCAGACGGCGAACTTCGAGTCGATAGGGTGGGAGCCGGCTGCGCCGAATGCTTTGCGGGAGAAGAATTATCTCAGCGATATTGTCGGCAACAACCGCAAGCATGCGGCTTCGGTGACGGCGCTGGACGATCAGATTCCGGTGTTATTGAAGAAGCTGCAGGAGAAGGGGCTGCGCGAGAATACGTTGATTATTCTTACCGGCGATAACGGGTTTCTGCTGGGGCGGCATGGGTTGTGGAGCAAGGGGCATGCATCGGATCCGATTAATATGTACGAGGAAGTGATGCAGGTTCCGATGATTTGGAATTGGATGGGGAAGGTGCCGGTGGAAGCGACGCGGCCGGAGTTGATCAGCTTCTACGATCTGCTGCCGACGTTGTGCGAGGTGGCGGGGGCACAGGCGCCGGCGGATCGGAATTTGTGCGGGCGCAGCTATCTGCAGTTGGCGTTGAACAAGAAGCTGGAACAGCCTTGGCGCAATGTGTTGTTCGGGCATTTTCGCTATACGGAGATGGCTCGGGATGCGCGGTACAAGGTGATTCTGCGCAATAACGGGGCGGGTCCGAATGAGTTGTATGATCTGCGGGCGGACCCCCGCGAGAAGACGAATCAATACGATAATCCGCTGTTCCTGCAGGTGAGGGAACGGCTGACACGCGAGTTGGAAGGCTGGCGGAAGAAGTACGCCTGATGCGGATCGTATCGCTGATTGCGAGCGCCACGGAGATGGTGCATGCTCTGGGGCTGGGTGAGTTTCAGGTGGGGCGTTCGCATGAATGCGATTATCCGGCGGAGGTGGCGGCGCTGCCGGTGTGTACGCGTCCGCGGTTTGCGGTGGATGGATCGAGCGCGGAGATCGACCGGTTGGTGAGGGAGACACTGCGCGATGCGGGGAGTGTTTATGAGGTGTTCGAGGAGTTGCTGGATGGATTGCGGCCGACGCATATACTGACGCAGACGCAGTGCCGGGTGTGTGCCGTGAGTTTAGAGGATGTGGAACGGGCGATGGGGGATCGGTTTGTTTCGCGGCCTCGGGTGGTGGCTTTGGAGCCGAATACGCTTGCCGATATTTGGGCGGATTTGCGGCGGGTGGGTGAGGCTTGCGATGTGATGGATCGAGCGGAGGCGTTGATTGCTCGATTGCAGGGTGAGATGCGTGAGGTGACGGAGCGCGTGGGTGGGCGGCGGAAGCGGCTGGCGGTGGTGGAGTGGATTGAGCCGTTGATGCATGCGGGGCATTGGACTCCGGAGTTGGTGTCGATGGCGGGGGCGGAGTGCGTTGGAGTGTTTGAGGAGCCGGATGCGATTGTGGTGGCTCCTTGTGGGTTTGATTTGGCGCGGACCCGAGTGGAGATGGAAGCGCTTGTGCGGCACGCGGAGTGGCCGAATGTGCGGTGCCCGGTTTGGCTGGCGGATGGGAATCAGTTCTTCAACCGGCCGGGGCCTCGGGTGGTGGAGACTTTGCGGATACTGGCTGCGGCGGCGCATCCGGATTTGTTTCCGGTGCACGAGGGGATGGTTAGTTACGCGCCGGGCTGGAGCCCCGCGCCACATCGGGGTTGAACCAGCGGGCGATGCGCCGGAAGATGGCGGAGAGCGCTTTCCAGATGAGTGGGACGATGAAAGCGATGGCGATTAGCAGGACGATGACGATGCCTAGGGCGATGTAGGGGTGTTGCGATACAAGCAGGACTAGCGTGACGGCGAAGACGTCTTCGGCGGTGCTCATGGCGGCTTGGGTGAAGGGCTCGCCGGTTCCGTGGGCGAGGAGGCGGACTCCCATTTTGGTGCCGTGCGAGGCGAGGGCGACAGCGCCGCCGGTGAGGGCGACGAGGGTTTGTTCGACGGGGCCGAGTTGGGAGGCGGCGGTGAGAGCCATGATGGCGGCTCCGATGGGGCGGATGAAGGTGTGGAGGGTGTCCCAAGCGGCGCTGACGAAGGGGATTTTGTCGGCGAAGAATTCGACGGTGTAGAGGAGTCCCGCGGCGATCAGGACTGCGGGATGAGCGAGCGGGGTGAGTTCCTTGGGAAGGCCGGTGAGCCACTCGTAGCGGAGGCCGAGTCCGACGACGAGGATGGCGGCGTAGAGATTGACGCCCGAGGCGAACGACAGCCCGAGCAGTCCGGAGAGGGATGTGAGTGAGGCGGTCATCTTCCACTCATGATACGCATACTGGCGGGCTGGGGTTCCGGGAATCGGATTTGTGCGACGATTGACGGGATGGAAAGCCGGGCGTCGACGCGGGAGTACGGGTTAGATGTGCTGCGGGTGTTCGCGTTTGGGGTGTTGATTCTGTACCACTCGGGGATGGGGTATGTGACGTGGGGCTGGCATGTGAAGAACAACGAGTTGAGTACGGGGTTGGAGTGGGTGATGCTGTTTGCCAACCGGTGGAGGCTGCCGCTGTTGTTCTTCATTTCGGGGGCTGGGGTGGCGTTTTCGCTGCGGCGGCGGACGATGGGGGAGTTTGCGCGGGAGAGGGCCGGGCGGCTGCTGCCACCGTTGTTGATGGCGATGTTTGTGGTGGTGCCGCCGCAGATCTACTTTGAGCATTTGGCTCGCGGGCGTGAGTACGGGTCTTATTTCGAGTTCTGGAAGACGGTGTTTCAGTTTGAGCCTTACCCGAAGGGGGCGTTCAGCTGGCATCACATGTGGTTCGTGGTGTACATCCTGGTTTACGCGCTGGCGAGTATTCCGTTGTTTGGATGGTTGCGGGGCGAAGCGGGGCGGCGGTTTCTGAGCGGATTGGCTGGGTGGTTGGAGAGTGGAGTGTGGCAGGTGTATCTGGTGAATGTGCCGAACCTGATCGTGGGGTTGACGCTGGGGCCGCGGTTTCCGACGACGAATGCGCTGATTGGGGACTGGGCGAATCTGACGGGGGCCTGGCTGACATTTCTGTGGGGATATGTTTTTGCTTCAGAGCGGCGGTTGCTGGATTTGCTGGAGCGGCGGAGGAGGGAGTTTCTGATTGGTGGGGTGCTGGTGGCGACGTTGTTCTATGGGTTGCGTATGGCGAAGGTGGGTGGACTGGCCGGGGAACTGGCTTCGGCGTATTTCGGGATGACGTTCATTTTCTGGCTTACTGGGTATGCCCGGGCGTGGTTCCGTAGCGATAGCCGGTGGCTGCGGTATTGGACGGAGGGCGTGTTTCCGCTCTATCTGATTCACCAGACGATTACGGTAGCGCTGGTGTTCGCGATGCGGAATTGGGAGATGTGTCTGTGGGTGAAATTGGGGCTGGCGGCTGCCGGAACATTTGTGGGCAGTATTGTTTTTGCGGAATTGGCGCGATGGTCAGGTCCGCTGCGGCCGTGGCTGGGGTTAAAGGCTACTCCGAGCGCAGGGCGGTAGCGGGATCGGTGCGGGCCGCGGTGAGCACGGGTGGGATGGCGGCGAGGCAGGCCGCGGCGAAGATGGTGAGGAACGGGGTGATGAGGAGGCGCGGGTCAGTGGCTTTCACTTCGAACAACAGGGTGCGGAAGAGTTGTTCGGCGGCGAGTCCGGCGGTGAGCCCAACGGCGGAGCCGAGGATCAGCATGAAGAAGACGCTGGAGGCCACCTGGGTGATGACGTGCGTGGAGCGCGCGCCGAGGGCGATGCGAATGCCGAGTTCGCGCTTGCGCTGGAGGACGCTGTAGTTGAGGACTCCGTAGAGGCCGACGGCGGCGAGGATGAGGGCGAGAATGGCGAAGAAGAGGGAGAGTGTGGCGAGGAGGCGTTCGCGGATGGTGTGGGCGCGGACGATTTCGGATTGGGGGACGATGTTGGTGACGCGGAGATCGGGTTGAGACTGGGATACCAGTTTTCGGATTTGGGCGGCGATGGCGTCTGGAGTGACGCCGGTGGTGCGGACGAGGATGGTAGCCCAATCCTTACCGCTGAGCGGAGAGTAGGCGACGGGACGGATGGGCTCGCGCATGTCGCGGTATCGGGCGTCGCGGACGTAGCCGATGATCTGGGTGCGGACGGGGATGTTTTTGTGGTCAAGGCGTTCGAATGTTTTGCCGATGGGGTTGGCGCCATCGAAGAAGGCGCGAGCGAAGGATTCGTTGACGATGGCGACACCTTCGACGGGTTGGTCTTTCTCGTTCACGATGGGGTGTTTGTCGGTGTGGTTGAATTCGCGGCCATCAATGAGGGGGATACTCATGGTTTCGAAGAAGCCGGGGGAGACGCCGAGGAAGTAGGGTTCGTTGGCGTGATGAGTCTGGCCGGCGGTGCGGATGGTGGAGGTCCAGCCGTTGCCACTCATGAGCGCCCAACCGGCGATGGCAGTGGCTTCGACACCGGAGATGGAGCGCAGTTGATCCGCGGCATGCTGCCAGTTTTGCTGGGGACGGGTGCGTTCCTTGCCGTACATGCGGGATTCGGTTTCGACGGTGAGAACGTTGTTGGCGTCGAAGCCTGTGGGCTGGGAAGAGAGTCGGTTGAAGGTGGCGACGAAGAGGCCGGCGGTGAAGTGAACGAGGAAGCAGAAGGCGACTTGCGCGGCGACGAGGGCGTTCATGAGGCGGCGGCGGGCATGTGGGTCATCGCCGCCTTTGAGCGCGCTGACGGGTTGGACGCGACAGGCACGGGTGGCGGGGGCGAGTCCGAAGAGGATGGTGACGGCGAGCGCGAGGATGGCGGAGAAGGCGAGCACGCGCCAATCGGCGGGCATGTGGAGGCGGAGCGGATCGTCAGGGGGATTGATCATTTGGACGACGAAGGGTGCGGACCATGCGGCGAAGACTGCTCCGAGTATGGTGGCGGTGATGGCGAGGAGAAGGCATTCGATGAAGAGGAGTTGAAGGAGGCGTGCGCGGCCGGCCCCGATGGAGATGCGGAGGGCCATTTCTTTCTGGCGGGCGGCGGCTTGGGCGGAGAGGAGATTGGCGACGTTGGCGCAAGCGATGAGGAGGACGAGCAAGACGACTGCGCCGAGGATGAGGAGGGAGCGGCGGTAGGTTTTCTGGGTTTCGGATGCGCCGGCGGAAGCGGAGTTAATGCGGAGTTCGGTGTTGACGAATTGGTCGATTCGTTCGCGGGGTGTATCGGCGGGCCATTGTTTGGCGGCCTCGCGGCGGTCGGCAGTCATGGCGGCTTGGAGTTGTTGTTGGATTTGAGTGAGTGAGATGCCGGACTTTGGGCGGAGCCAGATGCGGGTCCAGGCCCAATGCGGGTCGGGGATGGCGCGGGCGTTCTGCATTGCCGGGACGAAGATGTCGGTCATGAGGCCCGTTTCCGTTCCGGTGTAGCCTTCGGGGGAGACGCCGATGATTTCGTAGAGAGTGGCTCCGATGCGGAAGGTGCGTCCGATGACTTTGGGGTCGCGGGCGAAGCGGCGGGTCCAGTATTGATGGGTGAGGACGGCGACGGGGTGGGCTCCGGGTTGGCGATCGTCGTTGTCGCCGATGAGGCGGCCGAGCGCGGGTTGGAGGCCGAGGGCGGAGAAGTGATTGCCGGAGACGTACTGGCGGTAGGCTTTCTCCATTTCGTTTTCGGTGGAGTAGGTGATGTCGTTGCGGGTGGTGTAGCTGAGGAGGAAGAGGTCGGCTTTGGCTGTGAGGGCTTCCGTGAATTTTTTGTAGAGAGGATAGGAGAAGGCGTCGACTTCCAGACCGGCGTAAGAGAGCGTGTAGAGGGAGGAGGGGTCGGAGACGGGGAGTGGGCGGAGGAGGACGGCGTCGATGAGGCGGAAGGCGGCGGTGACGGCTCCGATGGCGAGGGCGAGGGAGAGGATGGCGGAAGCGGTTGCGGCGGGGCGACGCTTGAGTTGACGGTAGCCGAAGATGATGTCGGCGCGGAGGGAGTCGAGCCAGGTGGCGAGTTTGAGATCGGCGGAGGCTTCGCGATGGCGGAGATGGCTGCCGAAGGCTTGTTCGGCTTCTTCGCGGGTGCGGCCTGCTTCGATGGCGTGGTGGATGTGGTCGGCGAGTTCCTCGTCGATTTCGTTGTGGAGGCGCTGGCGGGTGAGGGCGTTGCGGAGACGGGTGAAGAGGGACATGGTGTCAGGCCATCCTTAATACGGTGTGGATTGCGGCGGAGGTGGTGGTCCAGCGCTGCTCTTCGGCGGTTAGGTGTTTGCGGCCGGCGGCGGTGAGATCGTAGACGCGGGAGCGGCGGCCGTCTTCGCGAGTGACCCAGCGGGCTTTGAGTGCTCCGGATTCTTCGAGGCGGTGGAGAGCGGGGTAGAGGGAGCCTTCTTCGACACGGAGGATGTCGCCGGAGACTTCGACGATGGCGGCCATGATGGCGTAGCCGTGGAGGGGGGCACGGCGGGAGAGGATTTTGAGGATTAGGAGATCGAGCGCGCCTTGGAGAGTGTCTTGTTTTCCCATAGTGAGTGCTTAGATGGCTTAGTACTTAGACAGCTTAGCATGGGAATTGGTTAGCCGCCGGCCTGGAGGCCCGCGTCACTTCGGATTGAAGAGGCGGAACACGTAGAGGGTGGCTCCGGTGCGGTAGTGGCGCATCCAGGGGGCGCCTGCTCCGGTGTAGCCGGCGACGGCTCCGCTCATGCCGGAGGCGATGGCGATGTATTGCTGGTTGTCGAGGGTGAAGGTGATGGGCGCTGCTCGGATGCCGGAGCCGGTTTGGTAAGACCAGAGGATGGCGCCTTTGGTTGCGTCGAAGGCTTGGAATGCGCCTTCGCCGGTGCCGGTGAAGAGGAGGTTGCCTGCGGTGGCGAGCATGCCTGTGCCCATGGGTGTGCGGGTTTTCGATTCCCATGCAATGCTGCCGTCGTCGGCCTTGATGGCCATCACTTTGCCGTAGGCTTTACCGGGGAGATAGCGGAAGCCGCTGGGGCCGGGCGGGAGTCCTTTCTTCTTCGCTTCGACGCCGTAGTTGAAGAATGTGGCGCAGTTTTCGATTACGGGGATGTAGACGTAGCGCGTGAGCGGCGAGTAGGACATGGCGTTCCACTCTTTGCCACCGGCAGCGCCGGGACAGACTTCGACGCCTTCGTAGGTGGGGATTTTGGTGGGGTCGATGATGGGGACGCCTTGCGGGTTGAAGCCTTTGGTCCAGGTGACGCGGACGAAGGGTTTGGCGTAGAGGAAGCGGCCGGTGGCGCGTTCGAGGGCGAAGAAGTGGCCGTTGCGATCGGCGTGGACGAGGGCTTTGACGCGCTGGCCGTTGTGGAGGAGATCGTCGATGAAGAGGAGTTCGTTGACCCCGTCGTAATCCCAGACGTCGTGGGGCGTGTATTGGTAGTGCCAGACGAGTTTGCCGGTGTCGGCGTTGAGAGCGACGACGGAATCGCTGTAGAGATTGCTGCGGAGGCGGGCGTCGCCGTCGTAATCGGGGAAGGGATTGCCGGTGCCCCAGTAGACGAGGTTGAGCGCGGGGTCGTAGGCTCCGTTCATCCAAGTGGCGGCTCCACCGGTTTTCCAGGAGGTGCCGGACCAGGTGTTGTTGTGCGGCTCGTTTTCGCCGGGGATGGTGTGGAAGCGCCAGAGTTGTTTACCGGTGGCGGCGTCGTAGGCAGCAATGAAGCCTCTTGACGGATAGTCGCCTCCGGCCATGCCGGTGATGACTTTGTTGCCGACGATCAAGGGCGGGGAGGTGATGGAGACGTTGTCTTCGACGCGGCCGACTTCGACGTCCCAGCGGGGGCGGCCGTCGCGGGCGTTGAGTGCGACGAGGTGGGCATCGAGCGTGCCGAGGTAGATGGTGTCGTTGAGAATGGCGATGCCGCGATTGACGGGGCCGCAGCAGTATTTGAGTTTTTCGGGGAGACGGCGGCGATAGTGCCAGAGTTCGGCTCCGGTGCGGGCGTCGATGGCGAAGACGTGGTTCCAGGAGGTGGTGAGGAAGAGGACACCGTTGACGTATAGGGGAGTGGATTGGAGGCCGTCGGGGGTGCCGGTTTGGAAGCTCCAGGCGGGGACGAGGCTGCGGACGTTGGTGGAGTTGATTTGTTTGAGGGGGGAGAAGCGTTGGTTGCCGAGGTCGCGGGAGAAGCTGAGCCAGGTGTCTTGCGGCGGGTTCTTTAGTTGATCGAATGTGACTTGGATGGGCGGAGTGGTGAGGTCGTTGGCGGGTTGGATGGCGGTGGTGGAGAGTTTTCTTAGGTGGGCTGCTATGGCTTTGATGTCGACGGTGTCGCGGAAGGCGGGCATGGGAGTGTTGGGGATGCCTTCGCGGATGATGCGCTCGAGTTGGGCGTCGGAGGTGGCGCGGTGCCAGAGGGGGTTGGTGAGATCGGGGCCGGATGCGCCTTCGGCAGTGGCTCCGTGACAGACGGCGCAGTGGGTGGTGTATTGGGATTGGGCGGGGTCGGGTTGGGGCTGGGCTTGGAGGAGGGCGGTGAGGAAGAGGAGTGGGAGCACTTGGGAATTGTATCGTGGGTGGTTAGAGCCAGGGGCCTGGGGGATGCCAGTTTTGAGTGAATGGACTGTCTTTGGTGGCGGCGGTGAGCGGTGTTATGGCGAAGCGGCGAACCTGGTCGACGATGGTTTCGAAATTCCATTCGGCACCGAGTCTGCTGCGGCGAGCGAAGGCTCTCCATTGCAGGCTTCGGGCCGGATCTGTGCTGAAGGCTGTTGTGAGTCCGACGGGATTGCTTTGGATTGCGGTACCGCGGTTGTGGAATGTGGCTCGTATTGCTTGCACAAGTTGAGTGCCATCGAACGGGTAGAGTTGCGCGAGGAGGGCGATGTCATAGTAGTCCTTGATGCGGCTGTTGAGCATACCGAGGACCGTGATCGCTTCCAGCTTTTCGGCGACGACGGCTTCCTTCGGATAGGCTCGGAGAATGGGTGGCGGGAATTCGAGCATGGGGGGATAGTGGACCATGGCCGGCGGAGGTACAATCACGTCTCCGAATCCGATGTCGATTTGCATTGGGATGCGCGCTTTGGCGAGGATTGCGTGGAAGCGGATTCGGACGCCTTCATACTCCCCGTCCTCCTTGATTCGCTGGAGTTCGATGGAAGTGGGGTCAAACTCGATACCGTCGAGTTCGGTGGTGGGCTGACAGAGGTGGGTGACGATGGAATGGATGTGTTCCCATTCGTTGCTGGTGATTCCGGCGAGGTCGATGTCGATGGTGGGACGGGTGATGGGCGCGTTCCAGGCGGTGAGGAGAAGAGCGCCTTTGAGAATGAAGCGCTCGGCGAAAGGAGACTGAGCCAGGCGGTAGAGGAAGCGCTCCATGGCGAAGTATTGGAGTAGTTCCTGAAAGGGGCGATTCTCCGCGCGTGCACGGTTGAGGAGGCGCTGGCGAATCGAGGCGCCAATGTCGCGGGTGCTCATAGCAGGGCCTCGATGTAGGGGCGCATGATGGTCTCGACGCGGTTCATTCGGGAGAAGGTGTGGAGTTGGTTCCAGTGTGGTTTCCTGGTTCGCTCGCGGTAGGTGCGAAGGGCCTGGATGGCAACGTCGAGGCCGATTTTGTTGCGGTATTTGAAGCAGTCGGCGATGGATTTTTCGGGGGAGTAGATTCGGACGGGTATGGTGTCGATCGAGATGGATTGGACGCCTGCGCTGAAGGAAGGCTCAGAGAACCAGAAGGTGCGGATCGGGATGGTGTCCAGTTTGGGGACTTGGGCGTGGCTGGGGAGAGCGATGTCGATGGAGTGAGGGACTTGGGTGGTGAGGCGGTGATGGTAGAGGGCGGAGATGAGGCAGACGACGGCACGTGGGATGCGGATGGCGACGGCGACGAAGTCGGGATTGGTGAGCGGTGGCTTGGCGGCGAGGCGGTAAAGGCCTCTTGTCACGGGTTCGATGATGCCCTGATCTCTGAGGGTGTAGAGGGTGCGAGGGTGGATACCGAGGTGGATGGCGTCACTGGTGCGGAGAATACCATTGTGGCGGGTGAAGATGCGGCGGGCTTTGTCAAGGGATGGATGCATCTCACGGATATTATATCTTTTATCCGAGGATTTTATCCGTGGCTGACGTAGTGTTCAGATCTGGTTGACCCAAGTCTCGGCAAGGGCGCGCTCGCGAGGCATATTGAGTTCAGTGAAGATTTGGAGAGCTTGGGTGAGGAGGGTGCGTGCTTGGCCTGACTTGTTTTGATCGAGCAGGATTAGGCCTTGGTTGGCGAGGCTAAAGGCCAGTCCGGCGCGGTCGCCAAGTTCGAGAGAGAGGGCTTCTTGCTTCTTGGCCAGTTCCATTGCCTTACCGAGTTGCCCGGTATCCTTTAGAATCACGGCTTGGTTGCCGTAACAAATCTGTAATCCGACGCGGTCTTCGAGATAGTGACAAAGAGATTCTTCGAGCTTGAGAAGCGCCAATGCTCCACTGTGTTGGCCTTGGGCCTGTAGAATCCCAGCTTGGCTACCGTAGCTATGGCACAATCCAGCGACATCGCCCAATTGCAGACAGATCGCTGCCTCCTTTTTGGCAAGATGCATAGCCTCGTCAAACCTGCCCGATCGTTTGAGGATCAAGGCCTGATTACCATAGGTCTTACTCAAGCCTCGAAGATCGCCCAGGCTCTCGCAGATCGACTCTGATTTCTGGTGTAGAGCCATAGCATCATCAAGCCGATCCTGATCTTGCATGATCGTGGCTTGATTGCCGTAACTCAGTTGCAGACCATCCAAATCCCCAAGTTGGAGGTAGATGACCTCGGATTTCTTGAGAAGGCTCATAGCGTCCTCGGGTTGACCCCAAATCCGGCGAAGCTGAGCTTGGCCAACGTAGCTCCCTGCCAAGCTTGCAGAGTCCGCCAGTTCATGACTCAATCCCTCTTGCTTCAGGAAAAGGTTCAGGGCCTCCTCAAGCTGACCGGTGTTCTTCAAGATCGTGGCTTGATTGCCAAAGGAATTGATCAAACCGTGTCTATCGCCAGTTTGCTCACAGATGAGTTCTACCTTCTTATGCATGCTCATCGCCTCCCCTACCTGACCCCAAACAGCTAGGATGAGGGCTTGGTTGGTGTAGCTGGTCAATAGACCTTGAATGTCACTGAGTTCGTGGCAGATTGCTTCTTCTCTTCTGTGCAGGTTCATGGCTTCGTCTAATCTTCCCCAGCTCTGTAGAATTAACGCCTCAAAGCCATAAATCGCATGCGTACCAGCGCGGTCACCGATTTGCTCGATGTTCAATCGGCATTGCCGCACGATGGAGAAAGCTTCGACAAGCAGACCTGTTCTGTAAGCGTGTTCTGCACCTAAATTGAAAACAATGGTGTAGCGTTTCCAATCCTCTGCTTTTGCGAGGAATGTAATGGTAGCCTCCACCTCGGGCACGCAGTACAGAGGTTCCAGCCATTGTGTTCGGTCCTTGTCCCAGGCGGTGAGGCGGCGGAGGAGGGCTTCGACTCGGGCTTGGTTGAGTTGGTGCTGGGTCTTTGGATCGAGATCCTTGAGGACGATGTCGCGGAGGGCGGTGTGGAGCGTGAAGCGGGAGGTTTCGCGGTCTATCGTTCGAAGCAGGGAGGTGTCGGCGAGTTGGTTGGCCGCGGTCCACATTGCTTCGTTGTCGAGTCCAGACATTTCACCGGCGAGGGGAAGCCAGACTCCATCGGGGGAACAGACGGCGACTGCCTTGAGGAGTGCTTTCGCTTCGGTGGTGTGCGGCGCGATGGCGGTGCGGAGGAGTTTGGGGAGATTGAGAGTGCCGTTGACCAGGGCCTCGGTGCGGAGAGCCGCGATCGCTTCGGCTCTGGGGCGGGTGTCGCGGCGGAGCAGGTCTGCAGCTATCGCGAGAGCGTAGGGGAGGTGTTCGAGACGGCGGGCGAAGGAGCGGAGTGCGTCGCCGTGCGTGGTGAGCCAACCGGGGAGACGCTGGTTGAGTAGGTTTTCGGTTTCTTCGGGCTCAAAGCCTTCTACATGGAGGATGGCGTCTTCAGGGATGTCGGGGAGCGCGGTGTGCCGGGAGGTGAAGATGACGGTGGTTGGAGGCCCGGGGTTGAGGGCGCAGAGGGATTCGTCCCAGATGTCGTCGAGGATGAGGAGCGCTTTGTTGTCGCGGAGCCAGTGGTGGGCGCGTTCGATTTGGTGCTCGGGGGATTGACGGGATTCGTGGTGGGGGAGCTTCGCGGCGAGTTCGACACCGATGCTTTCGAGTGATCGGCCCCGTCCGCAGAACTGTTCGATGACGATGGGGGTGTCGCCGCGCTCCCAGGATTGCCAGGCGAAGTCGCGGGCGAGGGTGGATTTGCCTGCCCCGGCTTCGCCTCGGAGTAGGACGGGACTGGCGGTGATGTGGTCGCCGAGCCAGGCTAGATGTTTGGGGCGGGAGACGAGGCCGGGTTGACGGGGGGCGAGACGATTCCAGGATTTGGTGTCCGGCGGGTGGATGTGTTGGAGGAGGAGATCGACGGTGGTTTGGGGGATGGTGTGGATTTCGGCTCTAATGTCGGAGAGCATCTCGGCGTCGAAGATGCGGCTGACACGGTCGTTGGTTTTGATTTCTTCGGCGAAGTAGAGCGTCATGAGGGTACGCCAGTCTTGCGGCTGGTTGTTGTGCTCCCAGCCATCGTGGGCGTAGCGCTCGATGGTGGCGCGCCAGGTGGGTTGCCAACGGTCGAGGTCGGTGGTGAGCCAGTCGTGGACGCCTTGGTGGAAGGCTTGGTGACGCTGAGTTGGTTCCTGGGAGAGGAGAGTGTCGATGTTGGGGAGAGGTGCGTCAGGGAGCCAGGTGTCGAGGGCTTTGATCTCGGACTGGATGAGGGACGGGAGTTTGGTTTCGCCGGCTTGGTGCGCGAGATCGTAAGTGGCTTTGAGATAGGCGCGGCGGGCGGCACGTTGCAGGTCGTGGTTGACGGCGGAGGAGGATTGAATGGATTTCCAGCCCTTGCGGATGGCAGTGCAGACGAGCGCGTCGGCGCGATTGCCGATGATGCCGGTGGCGGCGTCAGGGAGCTTGGCGATTGCGGCATCGACAACTGGCTTGCCGATTGCATAAAACAGGGAGCCGAGGAGACACTCGATGGCGGGCATTGGGGTTGGATGTGATTGTAGCATCGCGGTTCTCCGATAATTGCGGTGAATTTGTTTGTGTTGGCGGAGGGTTATGGTGTAGGATGCGGATAGTCTCGCGGCTTGCGCCGTGGGAATTTATCAGGCTTTCATGGCGAACCTAAATTTGCCAGGCCGAGTCTTGTTAGGACTTTCCTGCACACTGCTGGCGTTGCCCGGCTTCACTCAGACAATTCCGTTGACGAACTGGAACACAGCTCCTTTTTGGGCAGTGGATTCCACAACCGACTTTTTGAAAGGGGAGCGTGGTGCGGCGATCACCGGTCCCCTGCCGATGGTGGCGGTAACGCCGTGCCGCGTGATGGATACGCGGCCGGAATACGCACAGTTCGGATTCGTGGGGGCATTCGGGGCTCCCGCGCTGAATGGGGGACAGGTACGCGATCTGCCGATTCCCGGGAGCAATTGCGGAATTCCTACAAACGCCCGTGGGTATTCGTTGAACATTACGGTGGTTCCGCCCGGGACGTTACAGTATGTGACGGTGTGGCCGGCGGGGTTTGCCAAGCCGAATACCTCGACCCTGAACAGCTTCGAAGGGAAGGTGGTGGCGAATGCGGCGATTGTGCCGGCAGGGGTGAATGGGGCGGTGTCGCTGTTTGCCTCGGAATCGACACACATCATTGTGGATATTAACGGGTACTTCACGGATCTGGTGGGCGTCTCTGGGCCGACCGGGCCGACGGGTCCGCAGGGATCGCAAGGGATGGTGGGTCCGACAGGGAACCAGGGGAACCAGGGGGCTGTGGGTGCGCAGGGGCCGGCGGGTCCGACGGGTGCGGCGAGCACTGTGCCCGGGCCGGTGGGTCCGACGGGTCCGACTGGAGTTGGGCTCCAAGGCTTGACGGGTGCGACCGGTGCGACAGGCGCGACAGGGGCCACGGGGGCGGTTGGGCCGACGGGCACGGCGTCAGGCGGGTTGGCTGCGTATGGCAGTTTCTCGAATGATTCCGGGTCGGCGTACAACGTTACGATTGGCGGTGTTTCGCTGGACTTTTTTGACACTTCGGTGGCAAATAATGTCTCGATGACGACTCCGATTGCGACGTTGCCCCAGGCGGGGACGTACAAGTTCTATTACTGCATCCGAACGACTGCGCCATCGAGCGCAAGTTCGAGGCTGGTGATTAACGGGAGTGCGATCAATGCGTCAATCATCACTCCGGTGACACAAACGGACAAGTGGTGCCGGAGCACGATGCTGAGCCTGATATCGACGAACTCGACGGTACAGGTGCAGTTGTTCGGGACGCTCGCGCCGGTGACGTTGATCGCACCGGGAGGGGCGGAATTGCAGATCACCAAACTGAACTGAGCGTTGATGTGTTCAGCCTTCCCAGGCTGAACTGCGACCGGCCTGGAGGCCCGTCGCCACCTTTTGTTAGTAGGGGGCGCCCGGGATTTTTTTCACGGGCGCCTGCGGTGGGAAGCCGGAGTCGGGATGACGAGGGATCCAGAAGCGGAGCGGGCCTTGGGCTTTGCCGTAGGGCCGGACGCGCGGGCCGTCGTGTGTGCCGTCGCCGAGGTCGGCTCTTGCTTCTTGGAGGAGGCCTTTTAGCTTGGTTACAATTTGCGGGTTGGCGGCGGCTACGTCTTTCGATTCGGAGATGTCGTCTTTGAGGTTGTAGAGTTCTCCGGTGATGTGGAGTTTCCAGTCGCCTTGACGGACTCCGCGGAGTTGATTGGCGTGGTAGTAGTAGAACTGTTTGTAGGCGGACTTGGCCGCGGGTTGGTTGAAGAGGAGCGGGGTGAGGTCCTGGCCGTCGATGACGCGGTCGGGGGGCGGGTTGAGGCCGGCGAGTTTGGCGAAGGTGGGGAGCACGTCCATGTTGGAGACGATTTCGTCGGAGACGCGGGCTTTGGGGATTTTGTTGGGCCACCAGGCGATGGCGGGGACTCGGATGCCGCCTTCCCAGGTGCTGCCTTTGTTGCCTCGGAGTGGCGTGTTGACGGCTCGCGGTGTGCCTCCGTTGTCGGAGAGGAAAATGACGAGGGTGTTGTTGGCGAGTTTGAGGCGGTGGAGAGTCGAGAGGATTTCGCCGACGCTCCAGTCGATCTCGGCGACGGAGTCTTCGTAGAGGGATTTGCCCGACTTGCCGCGCCAGGCTTTGCCAGCCGCTAAGGGGGCGTGCACCATGGAGTGCGGGAGGTAGAGGAAGAAGGGTTTTGTCTGGTTCTTTTCGATGAATTGGATGGCTTCTTTGGTGTAAGCCTCGGTGAGGAAGTCCTGGTCAGTGACTTCCTGCAGCAGTTTGTCGTTGCGGAGGAGCGGGAGCGGCGGGTGCGGATATTCCTGGATGGCGTTGGGCTTCGGCGCGGGGCGCATGTCGTTGGAGTAGGGGATGCCGTAGTAGTAGTCGAAGCCGTGGCGGGTGGGGAGGAATTCGGGTTGATCGCCGAGGTGCCATTTGCCGATGCAGCCGGTGGAGTAGCCGCCTTGTTTGAGGAGACGGGCGACGGTGATCTCTTTGGGGTTGAGACCGTGCCAATCGCCGGGCATGAGGACGGCGTGCCAGGAACCGAAGGAGAGGCCGACGCGCTTGGGATAGCAGCCGGTCATGAGTGCGGATCGCGATGGGGAGCAGACGGGGGCGGCGTACCAGGAGGTGAAGCGCAATCCTTCTTTGGCCATGCGCGCGAGGTTGGGTGTGTAGTTGATCTCGCTGCGGTATGGCTCGATATCCGCGTAGCCCATGTCATCGATGTTGATGAGGATGAGATTGGGGCGCTGCGGAGCGCGCTGCGCCGGAGCGGTGAGGGCTCCGGCGAGCGTGGAAAGGATGGCACGGCGAGAGAACATCAGTAGCCTTTGTTTTTGTCGACGACGTTGATGAGCGGCATGCCTTCGGCGAAGCGGCGGATGTTTTCCTTGATGGTGTTGCTCATGCGGGCGGCGTCGGCGTCGGAGCGGCCTGCGATGTGCGGAGTGATGATGGCGTTGGGGAATTTCCAGAGGGAGTTGCCTTCGGGGAGAGGCTCGGGGTCAGTGACGTCGACGCCGGCGCCGGCGATGCGCTTCGAATCGAGGGCTTTAACGAGGGCGGGAAGGTCGTAGATTCCGCCACGGCTGACGGCGATGAAGAAGCTATCTTTCTTCATGAGCTCGAATTGCTGCGGGCCCATCATTTTGTGGCTCTTTTCGGTGTGCGGGGCGGAGATGAAGACGACGTCGGCTTGCGGGATGACTTCGTTGAGCTGGTCTGGTTTGACGTAGCGGGAGACGAAGGGATTCATGGGCATGTCTTCGGGGTCGACGCCGATGACTTTCATGCCGAAGGCCCAGGCGCGGATGGCGATTTGGGTGCCGATGCCACCGACGCCGATGACGACGGCGGTTTTATCTTTCAGTTCGAGGAGGCCTTCGCGGCCGCCGACCCATTTGCCGGATTCGCGCATTTGGATGAACTTGGGGATATTGCGGGTGAGCGCGAGGAGCATGGCTAGGGCGTGGTCTGCGATTTCGGGGCCCTGCACGATTTGATTGTTGGTGAGGATGATTTTGGAATCGCGAAGGTCAGTGCCGCCGGATTTGTGGAGGACGGTTTCGACGCCTGCGCTGCGGATGGCGGTCCAGCGGAGTTTCTTTCCGGCGCGGACCATTTGGGGAGTGATAGTTCCGATGAAGGCGTCGGCATCGACGATTTCCTGCATCACGTTTTCTTTGGTGACGGGGACGATTTTGACTTTGTTGCTGACGGCCTGGAATTCACGGATCTCTTCAGGGGCCACGCCCATGGCGAGAATCTTGAGGGTCTGCGCGGAGAGCGAGAGGGCGCAGATGGAGAACAGGAGGACGAGCTTGGTCATGGTTAGCACCTCGGTGAGTTAAAGAATGGTCATTGTATCAATGCGTGGTTCGAGAAGGGGAGGGTGATGCGGCGGTTGGACTTTTTGTTTTCGACGATGAGGTTGGCGCCTTCGAGGCGGACATCGTCGACGCGGTCAAAGCCGGCGGGGACTTTGGTGACGAACATGAGGAAGCGGGCGTTGAGTTTCGATTTGGCTTGCAGCCAGCGGAAGGTGGGCGCGCCGAATAGCGGGGTCATGGAAAGGAGGTCGGCTTTGGTGGTGTCGTAGGGTTGCATGCCGAACTCGAGGCCCCAGGCGTAGGCTCCGTTGGCGGGGTAGTGCATCCAGTGCTGGACCCAGGCGTAATCGTTGCGGGGGAAGAGATAGCCGAGCATGAGGTTCGTTTCGGTGTCGATGGCGGTGATGAATTCGTGGTTGCGGGAGGGGTCCATGAGGCAGCCGATGTGGTTCATGGTGTCGTTTTTGGCGGGGGAAGTGCGGAGGTTGCCGAAGCCGGGGAGTTCGGGCCACTTGAAGTTTTGGGCGGAGGGGAAGGTGCGGGGGCCGGTGCGCTCGCCTTTGTAGGGTTTCGTTTGGCAGTCGATGGTGGACTGGTCGACGATGGTTTTGCCGAGCTTGAGGAAGGGTGCGCCGATGGTGGCGTGCTCGGCCCAGAGGATGACGCGGTCAAAGGGAAGCTCGCTTTCGAGCTCGGATTCGACGAGGACGATTTGCTCGTTGGGGCTGATGGTGATTTTGCGGGTGAGGTTTTCCTGGACTAGCGGGAGACGGACTTTGAAGGTGGCGGATGAGTTGGTGGAGGTGGTTAGTTCCCAGGGGAGTTTGTTGGCTTCGCCGTGGCCGGGGAGGCCGGCGGCCTGCTCGGGTTTGGTGACGGGGCCGAAGCCGTCGACGCAGAGGAAGTGGCCTTTGGAGGGGCCGAAGTTGGGGCGCTGGTTGAGTTCGCGGGCCATGCGGGCGGGGTCCCACATGGTGTTGAGGTGGTTGGGGTCGTCGTTGAGGGTGAAGGAGGCGAATGCGCCTCCGGTGGGGAGGACGATGAGTTTGATTTTCTCGTTGGAGAAGAGGATGCCGTCGGCGCCTTCATGGGTTACTTTTTGCTGGGCGGCGAGGGGGATGGTGAGGAGGAGTGGGATTAGGATTTGGAGCATGGCCTTCGGATTATGATACAGAAGACTTGAGGCTGACTGTGTAGCCTTCCCAGGCTACACTGCGGCCTGGAGGCCCGTCGCCACCGAAGCATGGTAGTGTAGCGGGAATGATTCGTGTTGCTGTTGGTGTGGCGCTGTTTCTGGCGCAGGTGGTGACGGTGGAGGATACGCCGACGCGGGCTCGGGCGGCGAGTGGGGAGTATATTTCGTGGCGGGAACATTTGATTGATGATGAGCGGTTGGGTGGTGTGGCGATCCGGGGCGGGGATGGGTTGCAGTTGGCGGATTTCGATCGCGATGGGGTGATGGATATTGTGTCGGTGCACGAGGATAGTAACCATGTGCGGCTGGCGTTTGGGTCGCGGGATCCGGATAAATGGGTGTTGCAGACTCTGGGGGAAGGCGATGAGGTGGGGGCGGCGGAAGATGCGGCGGTGGGGGATTTGAATGGCGATGGGTATGCGGATGTGGTGGTGGCTTGTGAGTTGGGGCATTTGATTTATTTCGAGAATCCGGGGAAGGCGGGGGCTCGGACGGCTCGGTGGAAGCGGGTGGTGTTGAAGAATACCGCCGGGCGCGGTTCGTGGATTCGGGTGTTTTTGGCGGATTTGGATGGCGATGGGCGGTTGGAGGCGGTGGCGGCGAATAAGGGCGAGCAGTTGGTGACGAATGTGCCGGGGGAGCCGATTCCGGAGGTACTGCGGAAGCCGTTGCCGGTGTCTCTGTTTACGGTGCCTCGGGCGCCGCTGCGGGAGAAGTGGGTGGAACGGGAGTTGATCCGGTTTCTGATTCCGACGAATTCACCGGTGGTGGATATTGATGGGGATGGGGATTTGGATGTGCTGGCGGCGAGTAGGGGTGAGTTTCGGATGTATTGGCTGGAGAATGTGCGGAAGAAGCCGCTGGAGTTTCGGAAGCATGCGTTGCGGATTGAGGGGATTGCGGAGGGGGCTCCTGGGCCGTGGGCGTTTATGACGGATTTTGGGGATTTGAATGGGGATGGACGGAAGGATATGGTGTTGGGGGGCGGGAAGGGTAGGGTGATTTGGCTGGAGCAGCCGGCGGGGTTGGATGGGGTGTGGAAACGGCATGCGATTGGGAGCACGTTTCCGGATTCTCCGACGGCGATGACGCTGGTGGATTTGAATGGGGATGGACGGTTGGATGTGGTGACGGGTGGGTATAGCCAGAATCCTCGGGAGAAGGATGGGGAGGAGATAACGGCGGAGAGCGTGGTGGGACGGATTGCGTGGTTTGAGAATGGGGTGAATGGGTGGGTGAGGCACGATATTTCGCGGACGAAACGGGGAATGTATGATGTTTTTGTGGCCAGGGATATGGATGGAGATGGGGATTTGGATTTAATCGGGACGCGGGGGAATAGCGGGGAGTTTGATGGGGTGTTCTGGTTGGAGCAGGTGCGTACGCGGGAGGCGGGGAAGGCGTTTGTGCGGGCTCGGGGGAAGGAGAGCATGGCTTTGCCGTTGCCGAAGGGGGAGAGGTGAGTATGGCTTTGGTGAGAGTTTTTGTTGCGTCGCCGAGTGATGTGGAGGAGGAGCGGGGGCATGTGGCCGCGGTGGCGGCGGCGTTGAATGGGTATGTGGCGGAGTTGCATGGGGTGCAGTTCCGGGTGGTGGGGTGGCGGACGGATGTGCGGTTTCGTGTTGACGTGAAGGGGCCGCAGGGGCCGATTGATGTGGATGTGCCGGTGGAGAAGTGCGATGTGGTGGTGGGGATTTTTTGGAAGCGGTTTGGGCCGGGGACGGTGGATGAGGTGCGGCGCGCGGTTGGGGCGAAGAAGCCGGAGGTGGTGTTGTGCTTTAACAAGACTCCGTGGTCGCCGGAGAACGAGGATGAGGGGGAGCACATGATGGGGATTCTGAAGTTTCGGAAGGAGATTCCGGGGCTTCATTTGGATTATGTGGGGGAGCAGGATTTTCGGGATAAGATTCGGGGGTGGTTTGAGAAGTACTTGAAGGCGCATTTCCCGATTGCTGGTGGCAAGGCGGTGGCTGGTGATCCTACTCGGTATAACCAGAAACTGCGGGAGGAGACTTCGTACTTCGAAGTTCAGGGGTTGGAGGTGGGGGATAGCAAGGTGTACCGGTGGCCGATTGAGGAGTTCTATATTCCGTTGACGACCGCGGGTTCCGTGCCATTGGTGGAGGCGCTGTCGGCGCATCGGAAGTTGTTTGTGGTGGGGGATCCGGGGGCGGGGAAGAGTACGTTTCTGCGGCTGATGGCGTATCGGGCGTGCAATGAGTATGCGGGCGGCGGGCCTTTGCCGTTGCTGATCGGGGCGTCGGCGCTGGCTGAGTTTGTGAAAGGTTCCTCCGATCTCTCGGCGGACTGGATTGCGCAGTTCGCGGGTTCGCAGTGTGAGAAGAACAACCGGGAGTTGGGGGCGGAGTATTTTCGCGCGGTGTTGAAGGCGGGCCGGTGTCTGGTGTTGATCGATGGGATGGATGAGACTCCGGATGAAAGGCAGCGGGGGCGGTTGGCGAAATTGATTCAGAACGCGGCGCTGGCGTATGACAAGTGCCGGTTTGTGGTGACGTCGCGGCCGGAGGGAAAGGTTCCGATTGCGGATTTTGCGGAGACGCAGATTTCGGATCTGGAGCCGGATGCGATTCGGGCGTTTCTGGCGAAGTTGGCGAAGCATTTGTACTCGACGGATGGGGATCGGGCACTGACGTTTCAAGCGGAGTTGGAGAAGGCGGTGGACGGACGGCGTGAGATCCGGAAAATGACGCGGAATCCGGTGATGCTGACGGCGCTGGTGGTGTTGCAGCATAACAACGTGAAGCTGCCCGAGAAGCGCGCGGAGTTGTATGGGTCGATTCTGGGGTGGTTGTCGAAGCAGCGGGCGAAAGATGACCGGTTGCCGGCGAAGGAGTGTTTGCTGCGGCTGCGGGAGTTGGCGTTGGCGATGCAGAACGCCGAAGGCGGGCGGCGGAAGCAGGTTACGGTGCATTGGGCGGGGGAGCAGTTGGCGCACCGGTTTGGTGGACGGGAGAAGGCGGAGCATTTTTTGCGTGCGGAGCAGATGGATAGCGGGATAGTGGTGAGCCGGGGGAAGGAACTGGCGTATTGGCATCTGACGTTTCAGGAATATCTGGCGGCGTGGGAGATTGCGGGGTGGGCGGATGGGGATCAGCATAAGTTGCTTGTGTCCAGTGGGAAGATCCATGCACCGGAATGGCGGGAGACGGTGCTGTTGTACACGGCGATGTTGCATGAGGCCGGGGCGCCGAAGGTGGATGCTCTGCTGAAAGAGATTCTGGACAAGATGGGGCCGGGGTTGGCGGATCGGGCGAAGTGCGTGGGGTTGATTGGGGCTCTGTTGCGGGATTTGGTGGGGTATGAGGTGACGGATCCACGTTATGCGGAATCTTTGTGTTTGGTGATGGATATTTTTGACAAGGAGAAGTCGAAGGGGGTGAGGTTTGAGGATCGGCTGGCGGCGGCGGAGGCTTTGGGGGTTGCGGGGGATCCTCGGATTGTGGAGCAGGAGTGGGTGAGGATTCCGGAGACGCGGAATTATTGGATTGGGGCAAAGAGTGATGATAAGGAGGCTTGGGAGGATGAGCCTTTGCGCGAGGTGAACCTGGCTGAGTTCCGGATTGGGAAGTATCCGGTGACAGTGTTGCAGTATGCGGAATTTGTGGAGGATGGGACGACTCCGGATCGGGTGCCGGAGAGGTGGGAGGAGCAACAGGAGCATCCGAATTGGCCGGTGGTGAACGTGACTTGGCATCAGGCTACGGCGTATTGTGAGTGGGCCGGGGTGCGGTTGCCGACGGAAGAAGAATGGGAACGCGCGGCGCGTGGTCCGGAGTGTACGAAGTATCCGTGGGGGAATAAGGACATCGATCCTTCGCGAGCGAATTACGATATGAAGGTCGGCAAGCCGACGCCGGTGGGGCTGTATCCGAGCGGGGCGAGTGCGGAGGGCGCGCTCGATTTGATTGGGAATGTTCTGGAGTGGACGTCGTCGGAATGGGAGAAGGGGAGTGGGACGTACGTGTGGCGGGGCGGTTCCTTCCTCAGCAATCGTAGGTACGCGCGCGCGTCGTGCCGTAACTACTACCTGCCGCTCGGGCAGTACCTTTATCTGGGGTTTCGGGTGGCCGGGGGAATCACTTGAATTTTTTCCCTTTTCCCTTGAAATTTTGAGGAAAGCCACGTGGGGGAGTCCGAGGGGGCTAGCCCCCTCGGCGGACGCTGCTATACTGATCGGCGGAACACGGCCGTAACGTGTGGCGGGGCGGTTCCTTCAACAACAATCGAAGGAACGCGCGCGCGTCGTACCGTAACAACTGCCGGCCGGTCGGCGGGAGCGTGCTATTCCGCTTCCGGGCCGTGGTCCGGCGGCAGAAGGTGAAGGACCGCTTGCTGACGCGCGCGGCTCCGAAGATTGGCTCGGAGCTCAAGCGAAAATGGACGACGTTTGGCGCGGGTGAGGAGGATTTCCCTTGTATATTGGGGAATGATTGGATGCGGTATTTCGTCACTTTTAGCTGCTACGGCGCGCGGCTTCACGGAGATGAATCGGGTTCGGTGGACCGGTGGCATAATCTGTATGGAGGCCGTGTGGTGGAGGCTGATGCGCAACGTGCCGAAGCGGAACGGCTTAGCATGGACCAACCTGCTTATGTGATGGACGGCGAGCGGCGTGTGGTGGTGCTTCAGGCGGTTGCGGAGGTCTGCAAGCACCGCGGTTGGAATCTCTTAGCCGCACATGTGCGGACGAATCATGTGCATGTTGTGGTGGAAGCGGAAGTTGCGCCTGAGAAGGTGATGAATGATTGCAAGGTCTATGCGAGCAGGGCGTTGAACCGGCTGGAAGGTGAAGAAGCGGGGCGGAGGAGATGGGCACGCCATGGTAGTACACGATGGCTGTGGAAGGATCAGGATGTTCGTGAGGCGATTCGTTATGTGGTGGATGAGCAGGGCGAGCCGATGGCGGTGTTTCTGGGGGAGGTGCCGTGACGGGGAGGGGCGAGAGATGGGGACCGCTTGCTTACGCGCGCGGCTCTGAAATGAATGCGCGGATTAGATGCGGAGGGGAATGTTAGTCGCGGGTCAAGACGCGGCTCATTTCGGCGATCAGGGCGGCTTGGACGAAGGGTTTGGAGATGTGGCCGTCCATTCCTGCCGCCACACAACGTTCGATGTCCTCTCGGAAGGCGGAGGCAGTGAGGGCGATGATGGGGGTGCGGCGGCCGTTTTCCATTTGGCGCATTTCGCGGGCGGCGTCGGTGCCGTCGAGCTCGGGCATCATCAGATCCATCAGGACTACGTCGTATTCACCCTTTTGGAATAACGCGACGCCTTCACGGCCGTTGTTGGCGATGGTGACTTCGTTGCCTAACATTTCGAGCATTTTGGCGGCGACCCTTTGATTTACTGCGTTGTCTTCGCAAAGGAGGATGCGGAGACCTTGGGGAAGATATGGCGTTGCCGCTGGGGCTTGGGCGGGCATCTCGTCGAGGACGGGCATCTCGATGGTGAAGGAGAATGTGCTGCCCCGGCCGAGCTCGCTGTCGAGGTGGATGCGGCCGCCCATCATTTCGACGAGCTCGCGGGTGATGGCGAGACCGAGGCCGGTGCCGCCGTATTGACGCTGGGTGTGGCGGTCGGCTTGTTCGAAGGCTCCGAAGATGCGCTGGCGGCGGTCGGCGGCGATGCCGATGCCTTCGTCACGGACGGCGATGGTGACGCTGGCGTGATGGGATTTGACGGTGGCGGTGGCGTAGATGGTGACTCGGCCTCGGGGGGTGAATTTGATGGCGTTGGAGGTGAGGTTGGTGAGGATTTGACGGAGACGCTTGGGGTCGCCGAGGGTGACGATGGAACAGTTGGTGATGTCGGTGGCGACGGTGATGGCTTTTTCGCGGGCGAGGCCGTTCATGAGGCTGGCGACTTCCTGGATGCACTCGTCGAGGAGGAAGGGGGAATGGTCGAGCTCGAATTTGCCGGCTTCGATTTTGGCCATGTCGAGGACGTCGTTGAGGAGGCCGAGGAGGGAGATGGCGGATTTGCGGAGGGTGACGACCTGGCCCTCTTGCTCGCCGTCGAGGCGCTGGGCGAGGAGAAGGAGATCGGCCATGCCGAGGACGCCGTTGAGGGGGGTGCGGATTTCATGGCTCATGCTGGCGAGGAAGGCGGATTTGGCGCGGTTGGCTTCTTCGGCGGCGGCGAGGAGCTTGGCGATTTCGGATTTCTGGTGCTCGATCATTTGGGTGCGGAGGCGGACGGCCTCTTCGAGACCGCGCTGGCGGCGAATGATCATGCGCATGCGGAGATACCAGTAGACCTGGACGAAGATGCCGAGGGCGAGGAGGACGGCGAGTCCGGCCCAACCGGTTTGCCACCAGGGGGTGAGGACTTCGAAGGAGATGGTGGCGGGCTTTTCGCTGCGGCCGGTGACGGGGCTGATGGCGTAGGCTTCGAAGCTGTAGTGGCCGGGCGGGAGCGTGGGGTAACGGATTTCGCGCTGGGTGGTTTCGACCCAATCGCGATCGACGCCGGAGAGGCGGTAGCGGAAACGGATGCCTCGGGTGGAGAGGAAGGTGAGGGCGGCGAGGTTGACGTGGAGGTGGGCCTGATCGGCGGCAACGCGGGGGAGGGGGCCGCCGTCGCCGAAGCCCCAGGAGACGATGGCGACGCGAGGAGGGGCGGGCGCATGGCCGGGCTCAGCGCCGAGGTAGTGGGAGACTCCGCGGGCGGTGCCGATCCAGGCTCCGCCGTTGGCGTCGAGAGCCATGGAGGTATGGACGCAGTCGTTCCAGACGAGGCCGTCGTTGCGGCTGTGGTGGATCCAGCGGCCGTTGTCGAGGAGGTTGACGCCGTTGTCGGTGCCGACCCAGATGCGATCGTTGGCGGAGGCGGCGAGGGAATAGATGCGGTCGGAGGAGAGGCCGTTGGCGGTGTCGAAGTGGATGGCTTCGCGGATGGCTCCGGTGGGTTCGAAGCGGAGCTGGGTGACGCCGAGGGCGTCGGAGTAGCTGACGAGGACGGAACCATCGGGGTGGGCGGCGACGTGGCGGAGGCGGTTATGGCGGAGTCCGTGGGCCATGCCGTAGCGGCGCCAATCGCCGTTGTGATAGCGGAGCAGGCCGTTGGTGGAGGCGATCCATACGGGGCCGGCGGGGGAAGGGGCGACATCGAGCTGGAGTTCGCCGGGTTCGGCGCCGGGCGGGTTGATGTTGGTGAAGTGGTAACGTGCGCCGTTGCGGGTGGCGAGTTGGAGAATGCCGACGCCGGCGATCCAGAGGTTTTCCTGGGCGTCGATGGCGAGGCGGCGGACGGGGCGTTTGGGGAGAGGGTAGACGGTGGGTTTGAGGGTGTGGATGTCGAATTGGACGAGGCCTTCGGATTCGAAGGCGGCCCAGACGGAGTCATTGCTGGAGGCGAGGGCGTCGGCTACGCCGGGGCGGAGTTGGGCTATTCTGTTTTGGTTGAGGATGGCGAGGTTTTTGCTGGTGGCGATCCAGGCGCGGTGGAGGGAATCTTCGGTGATGGCGTGAATGTAGGCGCCCTGGAGGCCATCGCGCTGGGTCCAGTTCTCCCAATTGCCACGACCGGCCCAGCGGGCGAGGCCGGAGCCGGCGGTGCCGAGCCAGAGGGAGCCTTCGGTGTCTTCCCAGGCGCAGGTGATATCGGGCGGGAGCCCGTTTGCTTCGGTGACGTGACGCCAGGCGCCGTTGACCTGCATGAGGAGTCCACGGGGGGTGTTGGTGATGAGCGTACCTTTTGCGGTGATGTGGAGTTGGGCGCCGGGCTCAATGGGTTCCGCGGTGAGTTGGCCGGTTGGGGAGATGCGGACGAGGTGTTTTGCGCCACGGGCGTAGAGATTGCCGGCGGGGTCTTGGGCGAAGGCACTCCAGGAATCGGTGGGGAGGCCTTGGGCTTTTGAAAACTCGGTGGTTCCGGCGGGGGATTGGCGGCAGATATGGGGGCCGCAGTCGCGCCAGAGTGCGTTGCCGGGTGAGTAGTGGATGGCGGTGACGGAGTCAGGGGAGACGGAAACGCCTCGCCAGCCGCCGTTGTCGAGTTCGATGCGGAAGATGCCGCGTTCGGTGGCAGCGAAGAGGCGGTTGTCTGGGGTGGTGGTGAGGGGGGAAGCGGCTGCAAGTGTGGGGTTGCCGGGGAGTGCGAGGGGGACGAAGCGGGCGCCATTCCAGCGGGCGACGCCGTTCTGCGTGGCGACCCAGATTGTCTTGTCGGTGCTTTCGGCGAGGCCGGAGACATAGGCGGCGGGGAGTCCGGCCTTGTTGGCGTAGCGGGTGAAGTGTTCACCGTCGTAGCGGAAAACGCCGTTGGCGGTGCCGATCCAGAGGAAGCCCTTGTGGTCTTGAAGGATGGAGGTGATGGTGAGGTTGAGGAGGCCCTCTTCCTGGCCGAAGAGGCGGAAGCCGTACTGCTGCGCTGTTACCTGGAGAGCAGGCAGAGAGAGAAGGCAGAGCCTGAGCAGAAGGAGGCGCATGCGCAGGTGGACCAGTTTCGATCGGTTTTCCGAGTTAGGAAGTAGATCGACGGGATAGGGGTAGGACTTTATTATTAAGCTTATGAGCGAGTTCACACATTTGGAGGATCTGTTCGCGGAAGCGTTGCTGCTTCCGGAGGGGGAACGGGAGGCGTTTGCGGCGGCTCACTGTGCGGATTCGGCGATGCGGGAGGAACTGTTGGGGATGCTGGCGGCGCGGCGGCGGATGGGGAGTTTTCTGGAAGGGAGCATGCTGGATTTTGGGGGGCAGACGTTTGGGGCGTACCGGGCGATGGAGGAGATCGGGCGGGGCGGGATGAGCGTGGTGTACCGGGGACAGCGGGTGGATGGGGATTTTGACAAGCGGGTGGCGATCAAGGTGATTCTGGTGCAGACGGGGGCGGCACCGGAGGCGCGGCTGCTGGCGGCGCTGGAACATCCGAATATTGCGCGTCTGCTCGATTCGGGGGTGACGGCGGTGGGATTCCGGTATCTGGTGATGGAGTATGTGGAGGGTGTGCCTTGCACGGCGTATGCGGCTGCGGCGACGGAGCGGGAGAAGCTGCAGTTGTTTTTGCAGGTGTGCCACGGGGTGCAGGCGGCGCACCAGTCGTTGATTGTGCATCGGGATCTGAAGCCGGACAACATTGTGGTTACGGTGGAGGGATCGGTGAAGCTGCTGGACTTTGGGATTGCGAAGTTGCTGGCTCCGAGCGGGACACAGACGGTGGGGCCGCGGGCGTTCACGATCGACTATGCGAGCCCGGAGCAGATACTAGGGTATCCGGCGAGCACGGCGAACGATGTGTATTCGTTGGGAGTGCTGCTGTGCGAACTGGTGGGGGGGAGGTTGCCGCGGCAATTGGCGGAGTTGCCGGTGGATGAAGTGGTGCGGCGATTGGAGGGGGCGGCGGATGTGCCGCTCAATGGGGATCTGGGTGTGATTGCGCGGAAGGCGCTGCGGTTTCAGGCATCGGAGCGGTACGAATCGGCGGGGGCGCTGGCGCGGGATGTGGAGCGGTACCTGGCGGGAGAGCCGATTGAGGCTCGGCGGCCGACGTTTCGGTATAGGGCGGCGCGGTTTGTATCGCGGCACCGGTATGCGGTGGCGGCCGGCGTGGTGGTGGCGCTGGCGCTGGCGGGGACTGCCGGGTATGCGTTGCGGCAGGCGCGATTGGCGGAGACGCGGTTTGAGCAGGTGCGGAGTCTGGCGGGGTCGGTGATGTTTGAGTTGCATGACGCGGTGCAGCCGTTGGGGAATTCGCTGCCGGCGCGGCAATTGATTGTGAAGCGGAGTCTGGAGTATCTGGATGCGCTGGCGGCGGACGCGAGCGCGAGTGATGCGGTGGTGTTGGATACGGCTCGCGGGTATTTGCGGCTGGCGGAGATACAGGGCAAGGATGGGGAGAGTGCGAGTTTGGGGCAGACGGCGGAGGCGCTGGAGAGAGGGAAGCAGGGTGTGGCGCTGGCGCGGAGGGTGGCGGCGCGGAGTCCGGGGTTGCGGGAAGGACGGCTGGTGTTGTCGGAGGCGTTGAATACGGTGGCTTCGGCGCATGTGTTGATGGGCAAGCCGGAGGAGGCGATTGCGGCGGCGAGGGAGGGATTGGCGCTGGCGGAGGGATTGATGAAGGAGGCGCCGGGGGATGCGCGGGCGAAGGCACTGGTGGCGGAGCAGTGTTTGATTGCCGGGGATGCGTTGGGGGATGCGAAGCAGCCGAAGGAAGCGATTGCGATGTTGGAGCGATCGGCGAAGTTGTATGGGGAGTTGCTGGCGGCGGCGCCGGGGAACCGGATGTATGAGATGAATCTTGCTCGGGCGCACAACTTCGCTTGCACGCTGAATGTGACGTCGGGGAACAAGGAAGAAGGGCGGCGGCACAACCGGGCGGCGTTGGAACATTCGCGGAGGTTGTATGAGCGGGATGCGAAGAGGAACCGGGCTATGTACGCGTCGGATTTGGGGGTGTCGGCGTTTTTTGAAAGCGATGCTCAGCGGTTTGAGAAGGCGGTAGAGATTTATGAAGAGCAATTGCGGCTGCGGCGGGAGATGCTGACGGAGAATCCGCAGGACAATGCGACGGCAATACGGGTGGGGGCGACGTTGAGCCGGATCTGCTTTCAGGCGACGAAGGCGGGGAAGTTGGAGAAGGCGATCCGTGCGGGAGAGGATGCGGTGACGCTGTTGCGGGTGATCCGGGCGAAGGACCCGTCGAACGCGATGGCAGTGACGGAGACGGCGTACGGGTTGACGGATTTGGGGATGGCGTATGCGAAGGCGAATCGGAAGGACAAGGCCTGTGTGTTGGGGAAGGAAGCGGTGGTGCTGCTGGAGCAACGTTCGCGCAATGCGATGGCTTCTTATACGCGGTTGAAGGACAAGGCGAAGGAATTGGAGGGGATGTGCGCGGTTAGGTGAGACGGGTGTAGAGCCAGGTGCGGGCGAACTCCCAATCGCGTTTGACGGTGGCGAGGGAGATGTCGAGGGCTTCGGCGATTTCTTCGAGTTCGAGGCCGCCGAAGAAGCGCATCTCGACGACTTGGGCTTTGCGTTCGTCTTTGGCGGCGAGGTCGTGGAGGGCACGATCGAGGTCGATGATGCGTTCGACGGGCATGGCTCCGGAAGGGGTGGAGAACTCGACGCCTTCGGTGAGGGAGAGAGGTTGCTGGCCAGCGCCGCGGCGTTCGGCCATGCGGGCGCGGACGGCATCAATGAGGAGCATGCGCATGGTGCGGGAGGCGAGGGCGAGGAAATGGGTTTTGCTGCTCCAGCCTCGGCCTTCGAGACGGAGCCATGCTTCGTGGACGAGTTGGGTGGCTTGGAGGCTGGGCTTGCGGACGGAGCGGCTGAGGTGGATGGCGGCGATTTTGCGGAGTTCGGAGTAGACTTCGTCGACGTCCGGGGTGAGGGGCACGATGTTAATTATCGCGCGCTATTGGCTGAGGGCGTAGACGGCGAAGGAGGCGAGCCAGTGTTCACCGCCGTATTCGCCGGTGGCGACGTGGGGGAGCGATTGATTGATGAAATCGCGGGCGGCGCGGGCGAGGCGTTGTTTGCGTGAGTCCTGTGCGGGGAGCGCGGAGGCGATGCCTTGGAGACACCACGCGCGGCTGAGGAAGAGGCCATCGAGGTGGACGATGGCGTAGTCGGTGCGATCACTGACGATGGGGGCTTTGAGGACGTTGTCGAGGCCATCGGCGGGCATGAAGCGGGTGAACCACTGTGCAAATTCGGTTTGTGGGAGAACGCGGCGCATGAGATCGCAGACTTCGAGGCTGGGGGAAAGGAAGTCAGTGCCGTCGGGTTCCTGGATGGCTGGAGCAGGCGGGTTGTTGCGGTAATAGTCGCGGGCGCGTTGAACAATTAGGGCCTCAAATGTTTTATCACCTTTGGCGCGGGCCCAGTCGAGGGCGAAGACGAGGCCGAAGGCGGTGTTGGGATGGACTCCGGTTCGATTGGGATAGGTTTGCTTGGGGAGGAATGCGGTCCAGAGCTGGAGGACAGCTTGGGTGAGCGGCTGAAGGTTGGCATGCCAGCGGCGGGCTTGCGGGTCGTTGAAGGTGAGAAGTTCCTGGTCGAGTTTGAGAAGCCAGGCCCAGCCGTAGGTGCGTTCGTAGGTGCGGGCGAGTTTGTATTGGGCGAAGTAAGCGGCTTCGGCTTTGAGGTTTTCGGCGGAGAGGTTTTCGTCGAGGGCTTTGCGGATTTGTTGTTGCTGCGGGAGTGATGGATGGGTTTTGAGGAGACGGATGAGCATCCAGTGGCCGTGGACGCTGGAGTGCCAATCGAAGCAACCGTAGAAGGCGGGGTGAAGTTGTTTTGGGGTGAGACGGGCGTCGGTGGCGCCTTCGATGGTGTGGCCGGTTTTGTTGGGGTATTCCTGCTGGAGACAACGCAGGGGGAGTTCCGCGAGATGGGCGGCGCCGGCGGGGGTGAGCGTGACCGCGCCGGTGGGTGTGGTTTCGATGAGTTGAAGCATGAAGAGTGCAAGAGTGGCGATGGGCATGTTGTGTTTGGCGGAAGGCTTGTGTTCCGATAATCCTATTGTGAAACCGGCAATCCCCTATTTGCGCTGGTGGATCGCCGGGCTGTTGTTTCTGTCGACGGTGATCAACTATATCGACCGGCAGACGTTGAATGTGCTGGCTCCTTATATCAAGCAGCAGTATTCGTGGTCGAACTCGGATTTCGCATTGTTGATTATCTCGTTCCGGGTGGCGTATGCGGTGGGGCAATCGGTGAGTGGACGGTTGCTGGACCGGGCGGGGATTCGGAATGGGTTGTCGGTGGCGGTGGTGTTTTATTCGGTGGCGGCGATGTTGACTTCGATGGCCGCGGGTTTGAAGAGCTTCTGCCTGTTCCGATTTTTGTTAGGGGCGGGCGAGTCGGCGAATTGGCCCGGGGCGACGAAGGCGGTGTCGGAGTGGTTTCCGCGGAAAGAGAGCGGATGGGCGGTGGCGCTGTTTGATAGCGGATCGGCGATTGGGGGCGCGGTGGCTCCGTTTCTGGTGTACGGGGCGTACAAGTGGTTTGGGGATTGGCGGCCGGTGTTTGTGGTGACGGGGTCGTTGGGATTGTTGTGGGTGGTGGTGTTCCGGTGGTTGTATTATGCGCCGGAGATTCATCCGCGGCTGGCGCCGGAGGAGTTGCGGTATATGCGGCAGGATTCGGTGTTGGAGGTTGGTGAGGGGCCGAGGGCATCGTTGCGGGAGTTGTTGCGGATGAAGCAGACGTGGGGGATTGTGATTTCGAAATCGCTGACGGACCCGGTGTGGTTTTTCGTGACGGACTGGTTTGCGATTTATCTGGTGTCGCGCGGGTTCCATCCGGAGAATAGCCTGATTGCGTTTTGGGCTCCGTTTCTGGCGGCGGATATTGGGAACTTCGCGGGTGGCGGGTTGTCGAGTTATTTGATTCAGCGCGGGTGGCCGGTGATGCGGTCGCGGAGGTTTGTGGCGGTGATCAGCGGGTTGGGGATGGCGACGTTGTGCGGGGCGGCGTTTCTACCGTCGTTGACGGCGCTGGTGTTTTGCTTTGCGTTTTCGACGCTGGCGTATGCGGCGTTTTCGACGATTGTGCTGACACTGCCGGCGGATGTGTATCCGAGCGGGAGTGTGGCTACGGTGAGCGGGTTGAGTGGGACGGGGGCGGGGATTGGGACGATTGGGGCCACGTATTTGACGGGGCTGGTGGCGGACCGGTATTCGTTTACTCCGGTGTTGATTGGGGCGAGTCTGGTGCCGTTGGTGGCGACTTTGGCGGTGTTGTTGCTGGTGCGGGAGACGGAAGGGAATTCGATGAGTTAGCCGCCGGCCTGGAGGCCCGCGTCAGTGGTTAGAGGTGTGGTACACCTGAACGCAAAGGACAACGCAAATGACCGATCGCGAGCGGGTGATGAAGACGATTCGCGGTGAGGGAGTGGATCGCATTCCCTGGATTCCGCGATTGGATTTCTGGCATCGGGCGAGAGTGCATCAGGGGTCGTTGCCTTCGGAGCTGGCGGGGTTGACGCTTCCGCAGATTGCGGACCGGTTGGAAGTGGGGTGCTATTCGTCGATTCCGGATTTCACGGATTGCGTTGGGGATGAGATGGTGGATCGCGGGTTGGGGATATTTCGATTGGAGCCGCTGCCGTACCGGGCGGAGTTGAAGAATGTAGAGCGGCGGGTGTCGCAGGCGGGGCGCGAGACACGGGTGGAGTATCACACGCCGATGGGTGTGGTGCGGACTGCGTATACGTTTACGGAAGAGATGCTGGATGCGGGGGCGTCGATGTCGTGGCAGACGCTATTGCCGATTCGCGCTCCGGAGGATTTCGCGGCGGTGGGGTATATCTTCGAGAACCTGGAAGTGCGGCCGCAGTGGGAGGGATACTTAGCTCGGCGGGAGGCAGTGGGAGAGCGCGGGGTTGCGGTGGGATGGCTATCAGGGACGGCGTGTCCGATTCATCACGTGATGAAAGAGCTGATGACGGTGGAGACGTTTTTCTACGCGCTGGCGGATTATCCGGAAAAGATTTTTCGGCTGTGCGAACAGATTGCTCCGTTCTTTGCAGCGATCCGGCGGATTGGGGCCGAAGGGCCGGCGGAGGTGCTGCTGCTGGGGGCGAACTACGACGATTCGATCACGTATCCGAAGTTTTTCGCGCAGCATATTCTGCCACCCTTGCGGGAGTATGCGGCGGAGTTGCACGGGCGGGGGAAGTATCTGATGACGCATACGGACGGGGAGAACCGGCGATTGATGCCGCTGTATCTGGACGCGGGGTTTGATATTGCAGACTCGGTGTGCCCGCGTCCGATGACGCGGCTGAGTCTGGAGGAGTATCTGGATGCGTTCGCGGGACACGTGACGATTTGGGGAGGGATCCCATCGACGTTATTGTGTGTGGACAGCACGCCGGAGGATGAGTTCCGGCGTAGTATTGACGGCTTGCTGGCGGCGCATGGGCGGCGTGGCCGGTTTGTGTTGGGGGTAAGTGATATGGTGACAGCGGATGCGGAGTGGAGCCGGCTGGAGTACATCACGGAGCGCGTGAATCAAATTTGCTGAGATTTGTTTGGGAAAGGAATTTCGCATGAAGACACGGGTAGGAATTTCATTGGGCACGGCTGTGGCCTGCGGGCTGGCTGTGCTGAGCAGCGTGGCACAGGGGGCGCAGGCTCCGGCAAATGACGGAAAGCTGCGAGTGATTATTTTCGGCGCGCATCCGGACGATGCGGAGTATCGGGGCGCGGGTGTGGCGATGAAGTGGGCGAAGGCGGGGCATCATGTGAAACTGGTGTCGGCGACGAATGGGGATATCGGGCATTGGGAATCGGCGGGTGGGCCGCTGGCGTTACGGCGGAAGAAGGAGGTGGTGGAAGTGGCTCGGCGGTTGGGAGTGACGGTGGAGGTGCTGGATATCCACGATGGGGAGATTACGCCGACGCTCGAGAACCGGCGGACTTTCACGCGGCTGATTCGGGAGTGGAACGCGGATGTGGTGATCAGCAACCGGCCGAACGACTATCATCCGGACCACCGGTACACAGCGATTCTGGTGCAGGACGCGGCGTTCATGGTAACTGTGCCGTTCTTCTGTCCGGACGTTCCGGCGTTGAAGAAGAATCCGATATTCCTGTTTGCGTCGGATCGCTTTGAGCGGCCGAATCCGTTCCGGGCGGATATTGCGATCGGGATTGACGAGGTGATGGAGCCGACGCTGGATGCGCTGCTGGTGATGGAATCGCAGATTCATGAAGGCGGGGCGAATGGGGATGCGAGTTTGTTTCCGAATGATGCGGCGGCACGGGAGAAGCGGCGTGCGGATGTGCGGAGGCAACTGGCAGGGCGGTATGCAGCGGCGGCGAATCAGTACCGGGCGGCGCTGGTGAAGCAGTATGGGGAGAAGGGGCGGAGCGTGAAGTACGCGCAGGCGTTTGAGGTTTGCGAGTATGGGCGGCGGCCTTCGGCGGAGGAGTTGAAGAGGGTGTTTCCGTTTTGAAGTTACGCGCCGGCCTGGAGGCCCGCGCCACTTGATAGAATCTTGCTCGATGGAACGGAGAACATTTCTCGGCGCGGCCGGGGCTGCGATGAGCGCATCGGCCGCGAGTACATTGCCGATCATTGATACGCATTTTCATTTGTACGATCCGCGGCGGCCACAGGGTGTGCCGTATCCGAAGACGCCGAATCCGCAGCCGTTTCTGCCGAAGGATTTTCGGGAGAGCGCGATTCCGCTGGGGATTGTGGGCGGGATCAAGGTGGAAGCGAGTCCGTGGGTGGAGGATAACCTGTGGGTGCTGATGATCATTGAGGATGAGCCGATGATTGTGGGCATGGTGGGGAACCTGGATCCGATGAAACCGGAGTTTCGGGAGTACCTGGACCGGTACCGGAAGAACAAGCTGTTTCTGGGGATCCGGTACGGGAATATTTGGGAGGGACACAATATTGTCGCGGCGGTGGAGCGGCCGGAGTTCATCGACAACATGAAGGCGTTCGCGCAGACGGGGCTGACGTTTGAGGTGGCGAATCCGCGGCTGGATTTGATTGAGGCGACCCGGAAGTTGAAGGAGAAGGTGCCGGAGTTGCGGGTGGTGCTGGGGCATCTGCAGTTTTTGGCGTTGCCTGAGGATGCGGGGGTGAGGAAGCGGTATGTGGAGAATTTGAAAGAGCTGCGGCGCGGGGGCGCGTATGTGAAGGTCTCGGGGGTGCCGGGGATGAGGGCGGGTGTGCCGGGTCCGCCGAGTGAGTCGGTGTACAGGCCGGTGCTCGATTTATTTTGGGATACGTTTGGGGAGGATTACCTGGTGTTTGCGGGGCGGAATAAGACGGCGCTGGAGATTTTGAAGAATTATTTTGAGGGCAAGGGGCATGGGGCGGCGGAGAAGTTTTTCTGGAAGAATTCGATTCCGGCGTTTCGGTGGGTGAAGCGGGATTCCCGGCAGCCTCAGCTTTAAGAAGTCCGCTTGCTCACGCGCGCGGCTCTGAAGGAGATAGCTGACGGCTTGCTCACGCGCGCGGCTCTGAAGATCAGGCGAGCCAGCGGATGTTGGCTACGGTGTCGCCGTCGTTGCGCGGGCCGACGAGGAAGCTGCTGAGGCGCGCCTGGTTTTCGAGAGCTTCCAGGCGGATGATGAGTTCGTTGGTGCCGGGACGGAGTTGGACGGCTTGTTGGAATTGGCCGTGGCGATAGCGGGTGCGGCATTCTTCGGCGAGGACTCGGTGGCCGTTGAGGTGGGCTTCGAAACGGCCGGTGGCTCCAATCCAGAGGAAGGCGTTGGCGTGGCCGTTGGAACGGATGCGGGCGGCGGCGGCGAAGCGGCGGCCCGGTGTGACGGGCGCTTTGCTCCATTCGTGGAAGTGGAGTGTGTCGGTGGGGATTTCGTAAGGCTTCCAGACTTCGATGGGCTGCGAGGGATCGGCGGTGATGCGCCAGAGACGATTGGCGCGGCCGTACCAGGATTTGGGCTTGGCCCAGCGGCGACGGAGTGCGTCGGGTTCGGCGCCGTTGACATCGATTTCGTCGAGGTTGTTGGTGCCCATCTGGCGCTTGGCGGCCATGTGGAGGAACTCGATGTCCCAGGGGTTGAATCCGATTAAATGGGCCACCAATGCGTCGATGGCGACGGGGTCTTCACCGGCGAGGACGAGGTTCGATTGGATGAGTTGGTCGGCGGCGCCGCAGTTGTGTTCCTGGTATTGGAGACCGCGGAGGCCGTCGACGACGGCGTAGTCGGGAGGATGGAAGGCGGCGAGATCGACGATGAAGGGGTCGATGCGGTTGTCGACGGAATGTTCGGAGTGGAGGCGGGCGTTGTGGAAGGTGCCGGGGACGGCATAGGCTTCGCGGGGCGCGGTGCCGACGTAGTTTTTGAGGCAGCAGGTGAGGCCGCTTTGGAGGTGGACTTTCATCACGGGGACGGTGATGAGGAAATCGCAATTGCGGATGGTGTTGGTGACGTAGTAGTCGGGGCGTGCGCCGAAAGCTCCGACGCCGTTAGGGGATTTGGGGACGACGATGCGTTGGTATTTGCCGTCGGGGCCGCGGACGGCGTCGTAGCTGAGATCGACGTAATCGAAACGGCGCTGAGGGAATTGCTTGCGGAGATCGGCGAGCATGGAGCCGAACGATCCGCCTATGCCGGGGAACTCTTCGATGCCCCAATCGAAGGTGAGGGCATCGCGGCGGATGTCATTTTGAAAAATGACGTTGTCGGGGGCGGGATCGGAGAGACGGCGATAGCTGCCGCCTTCGGCCATGGTGATGCGGCCTGCCTGAGTGAAGCGGGCGACGTATTCGAGGACAGCTTTTGTGACGCGGAGATCGGTGATGTCTCCGGTGCGATAGGATTCGCGGCCACGGAGACCGACGATGTTGGGCTTGATGACCACCCATGAGCCGGGACGGATCTTTGCTTCGAGGCTGCCTGCTTGCGGCGTGCCGAGGCGGATGGCTTGCCAGACCATGTCGCGGACGCGCTGGTAATCGAGTGGATCGGTGCGGGGGCTGGGAGTGGGGAGCTTTGGGTAGTTGGAGGGGACAAGGCCGATGCGAGTGCGGGATGGGGCTCCGAATAGGTGTGCGGGGAGGGACGCGGCGATGGCCGCGGTTTCGAGGAAATGCCTCCGGGCGATGGAACTCATGATCAATTTATACACCCATTGGGGAGGAAATGGATCTACAATCGAGCCATGCAGACGCGGGAGTGGGTTACGGCGACGGCGAGCAGGGATACGGCTCCACGGGTGGGTCTGATTCCCTCGTTTTTTGCGGGCGCCGAGGAGATGGACGGCAAGAAGATTCGCGGGTTGGTGAAGCCGGCTCCGCTGGATGCGGAGATTACGGGGGCGCAGTTGGAGGATATGCTGCGGCTGGCGGTGGAATTGGGTGGGGGAAGGAGAGGCGGATTGGCGACGGCGATCGGGCGTGAGGATTGGGTGGTTTTGAAAGTGCATGTTCCGGTCTGTGGGGAAGGTGCGACGGACGTGCGGATGGCGGCGTTTGTACTGCGGTATCTGGCGGAGCGGCGGTTAGGGAAGCGATTCACGGTGGTGGAGCATTCGCCTTGTGGAGAGGCGATGTGGGCGCCTTACCGGGCTGTGGTGTTGCGGCTGGAGAAGGAGTTTCGCGCGATGCGGTTTGAGCTGGTGGATTTGAATGAGGCTCCGCGGTTGCGGATGCCAGTAGAGGGGCGGGTGATGGCGAAGCGGAATGCGGAGGGAATATATGATATACCGCGAGTGCTGCGGGAGTGCGATAAGGTGATTTCGATTGCTCCGCTGGCGGCTGGGACGGTGATGAATTATCTGAGCTTTGGCGGGAGGCGGGAGTGGGAAGAGCCGGGTGAATCGGCGGTGGATTTGTATTCGTTTCATCCGGCGGATTACGCAATTCTGGGGTCGTTGCGGCCGAATGTGGTGATTGCGGGGACGAATGGCCCGGCGGTGGACGCGGTGGGTGCGGCGGTGAGGGGGGTGGAATCAACGTCGGTGCGGCACCTGGAACTGGCGGTGCAGCGCGGGTATGGGTTGAATGATGCGAGTGCGATATGGACTCGCGGGGCGGAGTTAGAGGAAGTGAAGGCGACGCTGCGGTAGAGTGCGTCAAAAAGCGATTTGTTCAGCCTTCCCAGGCTGAACACGACCGGCCTGGAGGCCCGGCCTGGAGGCCTGTCGTCACCTAGCCGCCGGTGTAGGTGTTGAGGGATGCGGCTTGTTGGACGTTGCGTTTCCAGTCTTCGAGGTTGGGGCCGGCGGCGCGGGCGGCTTTACGGCGGACGGCGGCCATTTCTTCCCCTGAGAATGGGCGGAACTCGCGGGCGATGCGGACGTCATCTTCGAGCTGGCCGATGGTGGTGCATCCGATGGCTGTGCAGTGAATGGGGAGGCTGAGGACGTAGCGGAGGCAATCGCGGGCGCTGAGCGTGGAGAGGAGCTTGGCGTTGCCGAAGTTCTTCATGCCCTGGATGCCCATGCCGCGTTCGACGGCTGTGGGGAGCACGATTTTCTCGAAGCTAAGGTAGGTGGGATCGGCGGCGTGAAGCGGCATGAGGATGGTGTCGTACTTGTCATATCGGCGGAGCATTTCGGCGTGGACGTGCGGATCGCGATGGCCGGTGAAGCCGATGAAACGAGCCTTGCCTGCTTTCTTTGCGGCTTCGAAGGCTTCAATGGCTCCGCCGGGGGCGAAGATCTGATCGACTTCCGTCATCTCGCTGACGGCGTGCATTTGCCAAAGGTCGAGGTAATCGGTTTTGAGGGCGCGGAGAGATTTTTCGAGATCGGCTTCGGCATCGGCGCGGGTGCGTCCGGCGGATTTGCTGGTGATGAAGACTTGCTTGCGGAAGGGCGGGAGGACGGAGCCGTAGACTTCTTCGGAGCGGCCGTCCCAGTAGACGCGGGCGTTGTCGAAGTAGGTGATGCCGAGGTCGTAGGCACGGCGGACGATGGCCGCGGCTTCTTCAAAATTGATGAGAGGGAAACGGCCACCGGCCTGACCGATGACGGTGAGTTTTTCGCCGGTGCGTCCGAAGGTGCGCTTGGGAATATCGCCTCCGGTGGGGAGTTGGGCGGATACGGAGTTGGCGGATAGTCCGGTGACGGCGGTTCCAACGAAGACGCGACGTTTCATGGAGGCAGTATACAACCTTCGTTGTCAGGAGAAATGGAGTTTGTGGCGGGCGAAGAATTTGCGATCCCAGGGTGCGCCGAGTCCTGGCTTTTCGGGAGCGTGGATGAAGCCTTGCTTGTCGATTGGGTAGGGAGATTCGAAGCCTGCCTGGAAGCCATCGGCATTCCAGTAGCCGGGGTCATACATGTACTCGAGGTAGCCGCTGTTGGGGGCGGCGCATTGCATGTGGAGGCTGATCAGCATGCCGACGCCGCTCTTGCCGTGATGGGGGCCGAAGGGGAGGCCGAAGGCTTCGGCCATGGCTGCGATTTTGCGGACAGTGGTGATGGAGCCGGACTGCACGGGGTCGGGCTGGAGATAGCTGTAGCAGCGTTGGGAGCAATAGCGGACGAAGTCGGGGAAGCCGATGTTGCCTTCACCGCCGGCGAGGTGCATGCGTTTGAGTACGGCGCGGGTGGCGCGAGTCCATCGAAGTCGTGGCGTGGGAGCGGCTCTTCAAGCCAGAAGAGGCTCATCTCTTCGAGAGCGAGCGCGGTACGTTTGGAACGCTCGACATCCCAGACGGGCGGCGGATCGGTTTTGCGTTTGCCCGCATGGTTGGCGTCGACCATGACGTCCATCTTGCCGCGGACGGCGTCGATGACTTTGCGCGGCATTTCGAGATCTTCGGGGATGGTGAGTTTGTGGAGACGGAGTTTGATGGCGCGGAAGCCGAGCTCGTAGAACTTGAGGGCATCATCGACGCGCTGCTGGGCGGTTTTGATGAAGTGCACGGTGGCGGCGTAGGGCTGGACCTTTGATGTGTAGGCGCCCCAGACGCGGTAGAGCGGCTGGCCGAGAGCTTTGCCGATGATGTCCCAGAGGGCGATATCGAGGAAGAAAAGGCGGACCGGGGCTTTCACCTTTTGGAAGAACTGGGCGTCGTGGAGAGCGACGTCGAAGGGGTCTTTGCCGATGAAGTAGGGTTCGGCGTGTTTGAGGGCTTCGGCGGCGATGCCCTTGGGGAGTTTGTAATCGCCATCCATGGTGGTGCCGACGATGCCTTGATCGGTGAAGATCTGGACGATGACGTAGTCGCGTGTGTCTTGCGGTTCCTGTTTCGGGTCCCAGGGGAGGACGAGGCCTTTGCCGGTGACGATGCCGCGGACTTCGGTGGCTGTGATTTTCGTGATCTTGAGTGGCTTGGCGGCGCGGAGCGGCGTGGGGGGGACGATGACGGCCGCGGCAGCGAGGGCGGCGAAGTGTCGGCGGTGCATGTGGTGGTGATAGCAGAGTTCGGTGCGCGGGGCAAGGCTGCTGCGATCCGGCTGCCTTCGATCAGAAATTGAAACGCAGGACGAATTCGATGAGACGGCCGCCAGGGTTGTTGGTGCCGGAGACGGTGAAGTCACGGAATGCCGATGTAGTTTGGCCGAAGCTGGAACCGATGGCGGTGGTGTTTACTTCGTTGGCAGCGGCTCCCATGAGGAAGTTGGTGGCGTTGAGGGCGTTGAGGAATTGGGCGCGGAATTCGATGTTCCTGCCTTCGCCGAGGCTGGTTTTCTTGATGACGCTGAAGTCCCAGTAGTGCTGCCAGACGCCGTAGAGGAAGATGCGTTGGCCCAGTTGGCCTGCGTTGGTGGGCGGGCCGATGTAGGGTTTGTTGCGGTCGAGATCGTTGAGGGTCCTGCCGCCGACCTCGAATGCGGCGAGGGTGTTGTCGATGATGGATTGCGGGAGGAAATAGACGATGGTGTTTTGTGTGGGGCTTGCGTTGGGGACCTGGCGGATGGAGACGAGTTGCTGCAGTTCGCGGCGGGTGATGCCGCTGAGGATAACGCCGGAGTCAGCGGAACTGCTTTGGCCGCTGGCAGTGTTGAAGGTTTGACGGCCACTGCGGAGGTAGAAGGGGGATCCGGATTGGAGGCGCGTGACACCGGCGAGTTCCCAACCTTCGAGTGTTTTGCGGAGGAAGGCGGGGCCGGTGGATGCGAAGTGCCGGCCGGGGCCGATGGGGAGCTCGTAAATCCAGTTGGCTTTGATGCCGTGGCGGAGGTCCCAGGGGGAAGGGCCTTTGTCGAGTTTGGAATTGCGGAAGGTGGTGGGCTGGCTGAAGACGGCGGAACTGGAGGCAAGCATGTTGGAAAGGGCTTTGGCAAAGGCATAGCTGCCTTGGAGCATGAGGCCGTGGCGCATGCGGCGGCGGACTTCGGCCTGGAATGCGTTGTAGGTGGAGTGGCCGCCGTTGGTCATGAGGAACGCTCCGCCACCGCCGACGGTGGGATTGACGAGGAAGAGATTGGGAGGAAAGCCGGCGTCGATGAGGCGCTGCATGCGGGCGCTGTTGGTGGCGATGCTTTGGGCGAGTGCGCCCGCTTCGCCGCGGATGAGCTGGTTGGCGATGTTGACGTCTGAGGTGAGTTGAGTGGAGGTGAGGAGCATGGGGATGGGCGCCTGGCCGGCGAGCCCGCGATTGCTGAAATCATTTGAGGCGGGATTTGTTCTGCGATTGATTTGCAGGTTATTGGCGGCGGCCTGAAATTCGTTGAGGAAGCCGTTTTCGACGATGTTTACTTCGTTGAGATTGACCTGGCGCCAGAGGCCGGTGCCGTGGTTGCCGACGTAGCGGAGGTCGACGACGGTGTCCTGGCCGATTTCGCGTTGGAGGCTGAGGCTCCAGCTTTGGACGTAGCCCATGCGGAGGTTGTCGTCGAATTCGTTGACGGAGTTTCCCGAAAGCACGGGCAAGGGAAATTGCGGATTTTGCTGGAATGCTCGCGCAGGGTAGCGGCCATCGGCGAAGTGGACGCTGCCCGGAGGGCCGAACTCGGTGGGGAAGTTGTTGGGGTCGATGGTGAGGGAGAGCGTGCGTCCCTGGTTGGAGCCGAGGATGTTGACGAAGGTGTTCATGCCTTCGCGAATGGTGGCGATGGAGTAGCCGCCGCGGAGAACGGCCCGGCCTCCTTTACCGGAGATCCAGGCGAGAGGGCCGGGGAGTTCGGCGACTTTGTAGACGAGGCCGAGGGAAGGTTGGACGTTGCCCCAATAGGTACGGTAAGCGCCTTCGCCCGCGCGGATTGGGTTGAAGGATGGAACGGTTCCAGTGAGAGCGCCGGGGCGAAACAGATTGCCTGTGCCGGAGATGCCGTAGGCTCCGGCAGAGCCGCCGGTAGTGGTGTAGATGCCGCTGAGATTCTGGAAGGGGAACTGGACATCCCAGCGGAGGCCAGCGTTGACGGAGAAATCGGGACGGACGCGCCAACTGTCCTGGAGGTAGAGCGCGTACTCACGCTGGCGATTGCGATCGATGGAGGGATTGGCTCCGTACTGGCGGTCCTTTTCGGAGAGGGCGACGGAGCGAGTGATGGTGCCGACACGGCCGGTGAGCGAAGAATAGAGGGCTGCCGCTTCATTGCGCTGGGCGGGCGTGGAGTTGGGGAAATTGACGGTGTCGAAGATGGCGGTGGCGCCGGTGTTGATGGGGTCTGCGGTGGCGACGTTGAAGCGCATGGTGGGAATGAATTGAGTGCCGGTGCCGAGTTGGAAGAGGTTGACTTGAGTGAAGCTGCCGCCGAAGGTGACGACGTGTGAGCCGCGGACGTTGATGAGATTGGCGCTGAGCTGTTTGACGGGCGAGTTGCGGCGGGAGAGCGTGGCGCTGGCGTAGGGAGTGCTGAGGTAGGCGGTGGTGGAGGCGGGGAGCGACCAGAGGATTCCGTAGCCGTTCCACTGGGAAAACAAATCGGGGGTGATTTGTTCACGGAAGAGGGAGTTGCCTCCGGAGATACCGTAGCGGATTTCGCTAGTAAGGCTGGGAGCGAGTTGTGAGCGGACGGCGACAGATCCGGTGAATTTGAGCTGGCGGGCTCCGGCGTTGGGCTCGGCGCCGAGCACGGTGCCGGTGCCGGGGAGGAAAGGCACGATGCTGTTAACGCCGTCGGGGATGGAGACGAAGGATTGGTAATGGGTGGTGAACTCGAGGTGGTGTTTCTGATTGATGTCGTAATCGAGGCGCATGGTGGGGAAATGGCGTGTGTTTCTGGCTGGAGTCTGGAAGCGGAAATCATTGCGGTTGTAGTCGTTGTTGGTGGGTATGCGGCTTTGGAGCGAGCCTGCTCCCGCGGTGGTGAGGCGGGAGATGAGATCGAAGCTGCGCATGAGGACCGGGTCAGCGGCGGTGGGATAGGGGCGGACGGTGGAAGGAAGCGTAGGGTTTTTGGCAGCGGCGATCTGAAAGAGATTGACGTTGCGGACGAGTCCTGTGGAGTCGCGATAGGTGAAGACGCCCTGGCGAGCGGTGTCCGTCATCACGGTAACGGGGCCCGCGTTGTAGGTTTGCGGGAGGCGGAACTCTTCGAAATTGACGAAGAAGAACGCCTTGTTGCGTTTGATGGGGCCGCCGATGCGGCCGCCGAATTGATTGAGGATGAGGCGATCGCGGGGCAGGGCATTGATGTTGTTGAAGTGGTAATTGGCGTTGAAGAAATCGTTGCGGTGTTGCCAGAAGAGGCCGCCGTGCCATTGATTGGAGCCGGACTTGGTGACGAATTTCACCTGGGCTGCGCCTTCGCCGAGGCTTTCGGCTCCGGCCGCGGCGGTGACGAGGGTCACTTCCTCGATGGCGTCCTGACGGGGCTGAATGCTGGCGAAGAAGCCGTCATCGCTGCGGAGGAGGTTGTCCTGGATGTTGATGCCGTCGAGGGTGATGTTCATGCTGCCTTTGGGAAGGCCGTTGATGGAGGAAGTGCGGGGCGTGCCGGGCGTAGCGGTGCCGGGTTGCGTGACGATGAGTTCGAGTGCGTTGCGTGAGGTAAACGGGAGTTCGTTGATCTGGCGCCCGGTGAGGGTGGAGGCGACGGTGGCGCTGGAGGTTTGGAGCACTTCTCCGGCGCCGTTGACTTCGACGACATCCGTTACTGAGCCGAGTTCGAGCACGAGGTTGACGGTGGCGGGGACACCGGCGTCGACTTTGACGTCGGGGGCGGAACCGGTTTTGAAGCCGGGAGCGGTGACGTTGACACGATAGACGGCCGTTGGGACGGCGGGGATGGTCCATTCGCCGCGTTCGTTGGTGGTGGCGGTGAGCGTCTGGCCGGTGCTGTTGTTACGGGCCTGAACCTGAGCGTTGGCGATGGACGCTCCGGTGGGGTCGAGGACGGCGCCACCGAGACGGCTGGTGGTGAATTGAGCGTGGATCTGATGGAGGCTGATGAAAGCCAGGAAAAATAGCAGTCGCATTGCGAACCCTCCCCGCGAGATTTTAAGGAATGAGGGTATTGTAGGCGGGGGATTGGAGGAATAAGGGTTACGCGGGGTTCACATGTGTTGCGGAGCCGGGTGGGGGGCTGTGGTATGGTGTCTGGTATGGCGACTGAGAAGATCACGATCACACTTCCGGGGAGTCAATTGAAGGAGATACGCGGGCTAGTGGCAGGGGGGAAGGCGGCGAGCGTATCGGGATTCGTGAAACATGCGGTGGGGTTGGCGCTTTCCGATGTTGCCGAATGGAAGTCGATGCTGGCCGAAGCTTTGGAGGCAACGGGTGGTCCGCTGACGAAACAAGAGAGGGAGTGGGCTGATTCGATACTGGCTCCGGCGAAGAACCGGCGGCGAGGGAAACGGAGTGCGGCGTGAGCGGAATCACGCTGGATGCGGGCGGGCTGATTGCATTGGAGCGGAATGACCGGAAAGTGATGGCCTTGTTGGCGCGGGCGGAAGCGCTGGGAATGCGGGTCACGATTCCGGCGACCGTACTTGCGCAGGTGATGCGAAATCCCGGGAAGCAGGCGCGGCTGTCCCGGTTGATCCGGCAGCCTGGTGCAGACGTAGTGGTGCTGGATGCGGCCGATGCAACGGGAGTTGGCATGCTGCTGGCGATGAGCGGAACGAAGGATATCGTGGATGCGCATGTGGTGCTGTGCGCATTGCGGACGGGGCAAGCGGTGGTGAGCAGCGACGGTGGCGATTTGCGGAGGATAGCATCCGATGTGAAGGTGATTGCGGTGTGAGGAACTGGTAGACTGATCCCAATCGGGGGATAAGAATTGAACGGCTCCGGCAGTTTTGATGAGCTTGTAGCGGCAGTTTATGGCGAACTGCGGGTAATGGCGCGTTCGTTGATGCGGAATCAACAGCCGGGCCACACGCTGCAGCCGACGGCGCTGGTGAATGAAGCTTACCTGCGGCTGGCGCAGGGGAATACTCAGTTTGAAAACAGGGCGCATTTTTTCGGCGCGGCGGCGCGCGCGATGCGTCAGGTGTTGGTGCAGTATGCGCGGAAGCGGCAATCGTTGAAGCGGGCGGCAGGAGTGCAACGGGTGACATTCAGCGAGTTGGAAATCGCGGCGGCGGAGCCGGATTGGGATGTGCTGGCGCTGGATGAGGCGCTGGGGGAACTGGAGAAGGCGGATGGGGGGCTGTGCAGGCTGCTGGAGTTGCGGTATTTCACAGGGCTTGGGCTGGAGGAGATCGCGACGATGCAGGGCGCGTCGTTGTCGACGGTGAAGCGCGATTGGGCTTATGCGCGGGCCTGGATGCAGGAAAGGCTGGCAAGCGTGTGATGGAACGGGAGCGGGAACTTTTCGACGCATGTTTAGATTTGGGCGCGGCGGAGCGGGCGGCGCTTCTGGAGCGGGAGTGCGGTGAGGATACGGTGTTGCGACAACGGCTGGAGCGATTGCTAGCGGCGCATGAGCAGGCGGCTTCTAAGGAACACGCGCAAAACGGAGCCCGCCCGCGCCTTGATGCGGACGCTTGTTCCTTCGGTATTGGTGGCGCGGAGCGTGCCCTTTGCGCTTTTGAGCCGGCGGAGTTGCGCGTGGCAGAGGGATTGGATGTTTCCGAGCGCATTGGGCGGTACGAGTTAGTGCGCGTGATTGGGGAAGGCGGGATGGGGACGGTGTATGAAGCGCGGCAACTGGAGCCGGTGGTGCGGCAGGTGGCGATCAAGGTGATTCGGATGGGTGCGAGCAACAAGGCGCACGCGGCGGAGATTCTCTCGCGGTTCGCGGCGGAGCGGCAGGCCCTGGCGGTGATGGATCACCCGAATGTGGCGAAGGTGTTCGATGCCGGCGAGACGCTGCTGGGGTATCCGTATTTCGCGATGGAGTTTGTGGATGGGCTGCCGTTGACCGAATACTGCACGCAGCACCGGCTGGGATTACGGGACAGGCTGCGGTTGTTTGTGCAGCTTTGTCACGCCGTGCAGCATGCGCATTTGAAGGGAGTGATCCATCGCGATTTGAAGCCGGCGAATGTGCTGGTGACGGGGGCTCCGGCGGAGGCGATGGCGAAGGTCATCGACTTTGGGATTTCGAAGGCGATTGGGGAGACGGCGGGGGCGGCGCATCGGACGCGGACTGGCGTGCCGCTGGGGACCGCGGCGTACATGAGTCCGGAGCAGGCGGGATTCGGGAGGGGGGATGTCGATACGCGGTCAGACATCTATTCGCTGGGTGTGATCTTGTACGAACTGATTGCGGAGCGATTGCCCGCGGATCCTGGAGATGCGGGGTATGCGGCGTTTCTGGGGCAATTGGCGGCGGGGGATCTGCGGATCGCCGCACCGATGGGGAAGGGCGATGACGATGATCTGAACTGGATTGCGTTGAAGGCTCTGGAGGCGGACCGGAGCCGGCGGTATGTATCGGCGGCGGCGCTGGCGGAAGATGTGGAGCGCTTTTTGCGCCAGGAGCCGGTGAGTGCGCATCCGCCAACGGTGGCATATCGCATTTCGAAATATGTGCGGCGGAATCGGGCACAGGCGGTGGCTGCGTCGGTGGCATTGGTGGCATTGATTGGTGGGGGAATCGCGGCGGGGGCTGGTTATGTGCGGGCAGTGCGAGCGGAGGCTGTGGCGAGGGATGAAGCCGCGGCGGCGAGCGAAGTGTCGGATTTTCTGATGAACACGTTCAAGGTGACCGACCCGGGAGAGACGCGGGGACGCACGGTCACGGCGCGGGAGTTGTTGGAGAATGCGAGCGAGCAGATCGAGAGCCGGCTGAGCGGGCAGCCGAAGGTGAAGCAACGGTTGATGACGAGTTTGAGCCGCGCGTATTCCTCGCTGGGTTTGTACACGGAGGGGCGCTCAATGGCGGAGAAGGCTCTCACCGGGAGAGGTGGCGGAGAGACGCTGGAGGATGCCGACGCGTTGCTGGCGTTGTCGGCGGCGGAGTGGCAGAAGGACCGGTTTGAGATTGCGCAGAAGGCGGCGGAGCGAGCGGTGGCGATTCGCACACGATTGCTGGGGCCCAATGATGTGAAGGTGGCACAGGCTCTGCAGGAGTTGGGGACGGTGGAGATGTTGACGGACAAGTTTGAGCCGTCGCTGGGGCATTTGCAGCGTGCGCTGGCGATCCGCCGCACGACGCTGGGTGAAGATCATCTGGAGACGGGGAATGTGATTCGGGCGATTGCCGGAGTGTATTTGCGGCGTGGGAAGAAGGGGGACATGAAGCTGTCGCTGGAACATTTTCAGCAATCGTTGCGGATTATGGAGGCGCGGCTGGGCAAGGAGCATCCCGCTTATGCGAGCAATCTGGATGATGTGGGGATCGCACTGAACAAGCCGTCGGAGGCGATTGGGTGGCATGAGAAGGCGTACGAGGTGCGGCGGCGGATCTATGCCGAGGATCATGTGCAGATGGGGTTCAGCCACTACAATCTGGGGCGGACGTATTTGCGAATGGGGAAACTGCCGGACGCGCGGGGGCATTTGGTGAAAGCGGTGTCGATCCGGACGGCGAAGCTGGGAGAGGCGAATTCGCAGACGGCCGATGCGATGCGGAGCCTGGCGATGGTGGAGGTGAGCATGGGGCGCCGTGACGAAGGACTGCGGTTGTTTGAGCGTGTGGTGGAGATCGGCACGGAAGCGTTTGGGGCGGACAGCGAGAACACGCTACTGGACCGGAGCAATCTGGGGGTGATGCTGGTGGTGATGAAGCGATATGACGAGGCGCTGCCGCATTTGCGGGCGGGGTTGAAGGCAAAGGTGTTCTTTCAGTGGAATGGGAAGATCTACGATCCAGTGCGGAAGGATCCGCGGTATGTGGCGCTGGCGGCGGAGCAGGAGCGGATCAAGGCGGGCGGTGTTCCGGAGAGCACCTTTCAGTACGCGGTTCCGAAGTGATACGCTACGTTAACCGAATTTCTTCTGAAAGAGGGATCTATGAACCGTATCCTCATTCCCGTGCTCGCGATGGCGATGCTCGTTCCCGGTGCGATGGCCCAGAAGGCTCGCATCTACAACACCGCGAAGTTGAAGCTGCAGTCCGGCAAGCAGATTGTCGGGGGTACGGTATCGACGACCGATCCGGAGATCTACTGCGCGATGGCGAGCGCAGGATGGGATTTTCTGTGGATTGAGATGCAACATAGCCCGCTGAACTATCAAACGGTGGCGACGATGATGCGTGCGTGCAAGGGATCGCCGGCGATTCCGTTCGTGCGTGTGCCGGATGCGACGGAAGGCGATATTCAGAAGGCCGTGGACATGGGGGCGCTGGGGATCATCATCCCGATGGTGGATACGGTGGAGAAGGTGAAGAACGCGGTGACGTTCGCGAAGTATCCGCCGATGGGGAAACGGAGCCAGGGCGGCGGCCAATACGGCGCGCTGTGGGGCAGCGATTACCGGCAGACGGCGAATGACAACATCATGATTGTGGCGATGATTGAATCGCCGGCGGGTGTGGCGATTGCGGATCAGATTGCGGCTGTGCCGGGCGTGGACGTTGTGTTTGTGGCGAGCACGGATCTGGGGAGTTTTTCGGGGAAGAAGCAGGGCGAGCCGGAGTATGAAGCAATGGTGACGAAGGTGCGGGACGCGGTGTTGAAGGCTGGGTTGAAAGTGGGCGGACCGATGGCGTGGCAGAACCGGCAGGGATATGCGTTTTTCCAGGGGCCGGGGGAGACGAGCTTGATTAAATCCGGCGCGCAGGCGGCGTTGGGGATTGGCGGTGGACCGGTGACGAAGAAGTCGGGCGTGGCTCCGATTGAGGGGTCGGAGAAATAAGCTAAACGCGACGCAGTAAGTACTTGCGAAAATGGATGACCGACTCCCTCACGGTCGCGGCTCAGAAACGGGAATTTTGACGGCAGGGCTGGCCGTGTTGGCGATGCGCAGGATGAGTTCCTGCGTGCCGCTGGGTGTGTTCTGCGGGACCTGAAAATTGACCTGATAAACAGCGATGAGGCCGGGGGGCGGGCCGGCGAATTGTACAGGACATGCGACGCCCCCAAGGGTGATCTGTGTCTCTGTGTTTTCGGTTGTGCCTAACGCGTTGGCGTAGAGATAAGCGAAGTCGCCACGGCGGAGTGGTTGGGATGTTGTGACGAGGGCGTATTCGGGAAGTTGGACGACGATTGCGTCTGTGCCGTTGGTGGTGAAGATGGCGGGTTGGCGGGCGAGGATGGGAACGGTAACGGGCGAGCTTCGGTTTCCCTCGCGGGTGAGAACGATGTCCGCGTTGGGGCCGGTGGTTTGCGGTGGGACTTGGAAGTTGACGAGTTCGACGCCACGTTGATTGGCAAGAGCAAGGATGCCAGCGGGCGTGCCGTTGACAGTGAGGGAGACGTTGCGGAGATCGGTTGGGAGCGGGAGTGAGGGTGCGGAGATGACGGCTTCGTCGTTGAGGACGCCGGAGGCGAAGATGGTGGCGAGGGCTCCCGGGACGATGCCTGGGGCATAGCTGGCGGAATTGACTACGTTGGGCGCGGAGAAACGTGGAGCGAGGCTGCCTTCGATGCGGAAGATAGTGTCGGAGCTTGCGTCGCCCACGTAGAGTTCTCCGGTTTCATCTTCTCCGAAGGTGGTGATGTTGCGGCCGGCGGCGAGGAGCAGGAGCCGGTTGACCCATTGCGTGCCGCTTCGTTCGAGACCCCAGATACGGCCGGAGCAGTAATCGGCGTATATGTAGGAGCCACGGAGTCCCGGTGCGCTGCGGCCACGGTAGACAAAGCCTCCGGTGATGGAACAACCATCATTGCGGCCGTATTCGGCTACGGGGAGCGTGAGCCCTTGTGTGTTACATGTTGCGGTGCGGAAGCAGTGGGCACCTTCCATCAGATTCCAGCCGTAGTTCTCGCCACCTTTGCTGGAGGCGGGTTGGAAATTGATTTCTTCATAGGCGTTCTGGCCGACATCGGCGATCCAGAGGTCGCCGGTGGCACGGTCGAAGGAGAAGCGCCATGGGTTGCGGAGGCCGAGCGCCCAGACTTCGGGGCGTGTACCGTTTGTGTTGGGGAAAGGATTGGTAGGTGGAACGAGGACACGGCCGGGTTCGCTTTCGACATCGACGCGAAGCATTTTGCCGAGGAGGGCGTTGCGATTCTGGCCGTTACTCTGCGGGTCTCCGGCAGAGCCGCCGTCGCCCATGCCGATGTAGAGGTAGCCATCGGGGCCGAAGCGGAGTTGGCCGCCGTTGTGATTGGCGAATGGCTGCGGGATTTGAAGAAGGATGGTTTCGGTGGGGGAGCCGGCAGAATACATGGCGATGATGGTGGCGCCGGTGAGGTTGGTGTAGTTGACGTAGAAGCGGCCGGACTGGGGGAAGGATGGAGGGAAGGCGAGGCCGAGGAGACCGCGTTCACCGTCGGCTCTTGTTTTGGAGCGGATGTCGAGGAAGGGAGCGGGGTCGATGGCGCCGTTGCGGAGGATGCGGATGAGGCCGTTTTGCTGGACTAAGTAGAGGACGCCGGGTTGACCGGGTGCATGTTGGATGTCGGTGGGTGCGTCGACGGAGGTAGCGATGGGGGCGAGGCGGATTTCCTGGGCGGAGAGGGTGGTGATGGCGAGAATGATGTGGTGGAGCCCCATGTCCTAATTATGTTCCGAGCGAGGTGGCGAAGAACAGTTGACAAAGGAGAATGATTCTCCTGTAATAGAAGGTGATGATCTCTTCGGCCATCCTCGATCAGCGCATGGAACACTTCCGGGCGCGGTGTGCCGAATTGGGGTTGGCCTACACGCATCAGCGGATGATTATCTACAGGGCTTTGGCGAGTTCGGATTCGCATCCGACGCCGGAGGGGATTTTCGAGCAGGTGCGGCGGGAGATCCCATCGATTAGCCTGGGAACGGTGTACAAGAACATCCACACGTTCACGGAAGCGGGATTGTTGCGGGAAGTGAATCTGCTGCACGATTCCTTGCGACTTGACGCGAACCTCGGGAATCATCATCATTTTGTCTGTGTACGCTGCAAAGCGGTCACCGATATTCCGGAGAAGGATGTCGCTCCGCTGCGTCTCAAACATCCGTTACCCGACGGCTTTGTCCTGCACAGGGCAGCCGCGGAATTACTCGGGGTGTGCGCGTCCTGCGCCGCATCCGAACCCGATTTACAGACCGGTTCATCTTAGTAGAAGGAGACAGTTCATGGCTGCACTCAAAGGGTCGAAGACCCACGAAAACCTGAAGGCTGCGTTTGCCGGCGAGAGCCAGGCGAACCGCCGTTACCTGTACTTTGCCAAGCAGGCCGATATCGAAGGGTATCCGGACGTGGCGGGGTTGTTCCGCGACACGGCCGAGGGCGAAACGGGCCACGCACATGGCCATCTGGACTATTTGAAGAAGGTTGGCGATCCGGCGACGGATCTTCCGATCGGCGACACGACGGATAATCTGAAGGCCGCGATTGCGGGCGAGACGCATGAATACACGGACATGTATCCGGGTATGGCGAAGTCGGCTCGCGAAGAGGGCTTTGCTGAGATTGCGGACTGGTTCGAGACGCTGGCGAAGGCGGAGAAGTCGCACGCCGGCCGGTTCGAGCAGGGACTGAAGTCAATCAGCTAGTGTTTGTGTAGAGGGGCGGTCTGTGTTTTAGGCCGCCCTTCGTGTTTGTGGATAGGGCCTCTCATATGGAAGTGATCAAAGGTATTCCCACCAACGGCCTGACGTACGATCCCAATGAGCGCAAATATTGGGATCAAGGGCTTCTTGATAAGGAAGTGGAGCGGATTTTCGAGATCTGCCATGGGTGCAGGCTGTGCTTCAATCTGTGCCCTTCGTTCCCGGCGCTGTTCAACGCTGTGGACAAGCATGACGGCGATGTGCGGAAGGTGACGCAGGCGGAGACGGATTACGTTATCGACACCTGCTTTCAGTGCAAGATCTGTTACGTGAAGTGTCCTTACACACCGGATGACGGGCACGAGTTTCAGCTTGATTTTCCGCGGCTGATGCTGCGTGCGAACGCGGTGAGGCGGAAGAAGACGGGGATCTCTTTACGGAACCAGATGCTGGCGCGGCCGGAACTGGTTGGCGCGATTGGCGGGATGACGCCGGACGTAGCGAATTGGGCCAACAAACAGCCGGTGCTGCGCGGCATGATGGAATCGGCGATTGGGATTCACCGGGAGAAGCAACTGCCGGAGTTTCATGCCGAGACGTTTGAGAGCTGGCGGCTTTCGCGTCCGGAGCCGGCGGGAGATCGCGGACTGGCGGTGTTGTTTCACACCTGCTTTGTGAATCACAACAATCCGGAGATCGGGAAAGATGCGATTGAGGTGTACGAGCGCAACGGGATCTCGCTGGGGTGTCCGAAGCAGAATTGTTGCGGCATGCCTGCATTGGAAGCGGGCGATGTGAAGCTGGCGCGGGAGATGGCGGCGAGCAATGTGGCGTCGCTGCTGCCGCATGTGAACCAGGGGAAGAAGGTGGTGGCGATCAATCCTACGTGCTCATACATGCTGCGGAAGGAGTACGGGGAATTGGTGGGAACAGAAGGGGCGCGGCGGGTTTCGGCGGCGACGATGGATCTGTGCGAGTTTTTGTTTGAACGGCGGAAGGCGGGGTTGTTCAACCGTGATTTCCGATCGACTCCGGGGAAGATTGCATATCACCTGCCGTGCCATTTGAAGGCGCAGAACATCGGGTTCCGGTCGCGCGACATGATGCGGCTGATTCCGGGGACGAAGGTCACGATGGTGGAGCAATGCTCCGCGCATGATGGCACGTGGGCGATGAAGAAGGAATTTTTTCCGCTTTCGATGTTAACGGCGAAGAAGGCATTTTCGGAGATGCAGGAAGCGGAGGCGGAGACGTTTGCTTCGGATTGCCCGCTGGCGGCGATTCAATTTGAGCAGGGGATCGGGACGCGGCCGATTCATCCGATTCAGGTATTGGCTCGGGCTTACCGCGAAGATGGATTCCCGACGCCGATTGCGAAGGAAGAAGAGAAGAAGTAGATATGCAACCTGTGACGTTGGCAGAGATCAAGAATATTGCGGAGTATGAGCTGGAGCGCGAGACGTGGCGCCCGCATGTACTGGCGGCGAAGGAGCGGCGGCGGATCCGCGTGGGCGGGCATCTGACGTTCCTGTTCGAGAACCGGGAGACGGTCCGGTATCAGGTGCAGGAAATGATGCGGATTGAGCGTCTGGTGCGGCAGCACGATATTGAGCATGAGTTGGGGACCTACAACGAACTGATACCGAAGAAGAACGGGCTGTGTGCCTCGCTGTTGATTGAATATGAGACTCCGGCGGAGCGGGCCGTGTGGCTGAAGGAGTTGCTGGGGCTGGAGAATCATGTATGGTTTGTTGTGGGCGATAGCGCGCCGGTGAAGGCGAGTTTTGATACTCGGCAGATCGCAACGGACCGGATCAGCTCCGTGCAGTACATTTCGTTTCAGTTTTCGGCGGAGCAGGCGGGGATGATGCGTGCTGGCGCGAGGCTTGTGGTGGATCATCCGCGGTACCAGGCGGAAACGGCATTGAGCGCGGATCAGGCGGCGGCTTTAGCGGAAGATCTGGCGTAGAAGCTAGGCTCGCACGGGTATGCCCAGTATCTTTGCCATCGTCTCCCCATACAGCTTTTTCCGGCTGACTTCGGGAACCTGGCACGCTTCGCATACGGCTTCGTAGCGGGCCAGCACGACATCGAGATTTTCCGGCGGCTCATCGGTTCCGAACAGCACCTTTTCAAACGCGTATACCGCGTGAGGCGAACTGTGGAGCGCGGGGCCGTCCCACCATAGGTACTCGCGAAAGACGCTCAGATTTTTCGCCTTTTTTATGAGCGTGGAGCCCGTCAGGTCAAAGTACAGGCGCGGGCTCCAGCGCGCTGCCTCGGCGGCTTCTTCGTACCACGGATTTCCCAGGTGGGCGCCTTGAATGTAGAGATCGGGGAACGCACGCGAGATGGTATCGAGGTAGGCGGGCCGCATCCGTCCCATCCCAGTAAACTGCGGACCTTCGGTGTGCGAAGCGATCCCCGTATGAAACAAAGCGACGAGCTTATGTTCCAGCAGGCGCGCGTATAACGGGAAGTAGTGCGGGTCGTCCCAGTTCAGGCGCGGGGAATGAAATTTGATTCCTTTCGCGCCCTCGCGGGCAAACTGGTCAATCTGCGCCAGTGCTTTGGTATCGTCCGCATTCACCCGGCCGTAAACAATCACCACGTCCGGATATTCTTTTGCCCCCGCCTTCAATTTCGGCAGATGCTCGATAAAGCCATTGACGCAGGCCATTGCGTTGCGAGGCCGGTATGCCTTTGCCAGACGGGTGAAGTAGTCCGGCTTGTTCTCATAATGCATGTGCGAGTCAATGACGAATCGCCGCGGTGGCTGGGCCAATAGCGGGGCGGCAGCGAAAGGCAGGGTGAGAAAACCCCGCCGCGTGCGGTGGATACTCATGCCAGCAATCTTAATCCGAAACCGATACCTTTTTCATGTTGTCGTCCGGGATGCGGTCCACCAGTAGCTGGAAAGGATCAATGCCGGCCTTCTCCGGAAGTTCCTTGACGGTGAAGGTGTACTTGTTGCTGGCGTTGTGAATCCGCACGCGCTCCCGATGGAGCGTCTTCCCGTACTTCTTCCCCTTTTCGGGTTTCGCAAAGGCGCCGATGTCCACCCAGTCATCCATCGCGACTTCCTTCTCAAAACCTTTCTCGTCGGCCTTCAGCTTTTTCGACTCCACTTCGATGGTGACATCGTACTGCCCGTCGGAGCGTTTCTTCGCCGAGGCCTTCAGCGTGCGATTGGCAAACAACGTGATGTCCTCAAAGAGATCCTTCAGGAGATATTGCTTGTCGGCCGGCGTCACTTCGCCGAGCGCATCGACGAGTTGATACGAGGTTGGGTATGGAGGGCCCTTGTACGCCCACTGGTCGACCACTTTTCGTAGTGCTTTGTTCACCGCCTCTTCGCCAATCATCTCTTTGAGGTAATAAAGAACCGCGCTGCCCTTGTTGTAGTGGATATAGCCCTGGCTCGCTTCCACGCGCAGCAGGGGCCGCTCTTTCAGGAGTTCCGTTCCGCGCGAGCGCAGGTAGCGATCCATCTCATAGCCGAGAAACTTTCGCATCATGTCGCGGCCGTATTCTTTCTCCATCACCATCAGCGCAGTGTACTGGGCCAATGTTTCGCTGAGGAGTGTAGCGCCTTGCATGTTCGCGCCAATCACCTGGTGCGCCCACCACTGGTGCCCCATCTCGTGGGCGACGACATAGAACACCTTGTCGATGTCATCCTTGTCTTTGATGTCGGCGATAAACCCGATCGACTCCGAATAGGGCATGGTGCCAGGAAACGCCTGTGCAAAGCTGGAAAACCGTGGAAATTCGATGATCCGTGCCTGCTTGTGTGCATACGGTCCAAAATTCGCGGTGCAGTATTCGAGGGTCTTGCGGATCGAAGTGAGCATCTTCGGCACATTCCATTTGTGCTCCGGGTGGTAGTAGACCTCGGCCTTGATTCCGCCCGCATCCTCGCGCGCCACTTCATATCGCGCCGAGATGAACGAATAAAAGTTGAGGGAATCACGATCCAGTTTGTAGTGGAAGTATCGCCGGCCTTTTTCCTGCCATTCGCGTAGGAGACTCCCCGGCGCTACCGCATACTGATCCGGCGATGTGCTCATCACGGTCTCTACACTCACCCAATCGGAATTGGCATCGAGATACGTATTGCCGCACTTCTCGGTGCAATTCTTCTCCAGTTCCGGCATACGATCCTGTTCCGGCAATCCGCGCTTGCGCCGCTCATTGCGATCGCTGATCTCGCGGCCTGCCTGATAGCCCATTGACGGGACAATCCCACTATTGAAGAATGTGCCGTTCTGCACCAGATTCTGGTGTGTGACGGATTGCTCAAACCCGTGGGTAACCGCTTTCACCGTAAACTTCATCGTGATTCGTTCGCCGGGGGCAAGCGGCGGCGTTAACTTGTAGGTGCGCAGCCGCACAAACTCGTCATCAGCTGTCTGCTTCGCGCGCTCGATGTCCACCTCGTATTCGTACCCCGAACCGTAATTGATGTACACGTCTTCGATCGGAGTTGTGCCCTTGTTTTCCGCAATCTGCTCCGTGCGCAGGGTCAGATTCCGTTCGGCCGGATACACATCAATCCAATACTTCAGTCCCAATACGCGAGGCTGATTTATGCCTTTCAGCCGCTTATATGCCTTCTCGTATTGCGTCTGCCGGGCCAGATTCTCCTTTTCCGTCCGGAAGGTGTTCAACACCTTGGTGTTGTAATAGACCCATCCGGCGCTGGCTAGCCAAGCCAGTGCGAGGCCCACCGCAATCGGCCGTAATGCTCCGCGCAGATTCAGGCGTGCAATTCGCAACCGGCTGCCCAGCGAAGTCTCTTTCCCCCGCGCCCAGAGCAGAATCGCGGCGACGGCAAGAAGCCCGCAGAACAGCAGCCAGTATACGTGGAACCAGAACAGCGCACTCACATAAGGCGCATACCGGTACATGTCCGAATAGGTGTACACCGGAACGGATGGAAAGCGAACCATGCGCGTGGCCACGTCCAATGCCCGCCAGATGAACGCGTTCGCGATGAGGAAAATGATGAAGGCGAAATACCCGACATACTTGTTTGGCGACAGCACATGAATCAGGAACGCGAGAAAGGACAGCGATACGAAGGATGTCAGGTCAAGGAGGAAAATCTCAGTGAAGTACAAATCCAACTGGAACCGGGTGTACTTCTGATAGGCCTGTGTTGCGACGCCGGCGGCCATCGCGGTGGACAGGATCAACACCAGCGCGCCAACCAGCGCGACGAACTTCGCCACATAAGGAACCCAGTTCGGATAGGGCAGCGCGTCATGTATCTCATCGCACCGAGCGTCGCGTTCCTTCCACACCACCACACCGGCGAAGTAAGTGACGATGGCCACGAGGAAGATATACATGCTGCCGCGGATTACGTCCAGGATCCGGTACGTCACCGGCAAGGAGGACAAGCCGAAGCCTTCATTCGTGCTGATGAGCAGCGACGGGATGCAGTTGGCAAGGGCAGCCAGCAGAATCACAATGAACACCGTGGTCTTCACCAGGCCGAGAAATTCCACGCGGATCATGCTCAGCAACTGCGTGAACTGGGCTGCTAGCCCGAACGCTTGCCGCGCCGCGGGGATGGACACCGTGCGGGGGCGCGCCTCAGTGGTCACCGCCTCCACTTTCTTCGCGCGCCCTGTGCGTTCTTCGAATCGGAACCGGTAGTAGGTGAATACAAAGATCAGCGCGGACACGCCCATCCAGATGAGCCGGTTCCACAGCATGTAGCCGCTCAGTGTGATCACCTGGGTGTTCTTGTCCGAGACCGTCCAATACTTGGTCAGCAGGGCGTGGGTCTGAATACCAAAGGGGTCAATGAGGCGCGCGATGACTTCATTGTCGATATCGGACATGAACGCTTCCGCGACGCCGTAGGCCACCAGCAGCAGCAACGTTCCGATGAAGCTGGTTATCGTGCTGCGTGTCAGTGCAGCAATGCAAAACACGATTGCGGCGATGAACAGGGTGTTGGGGATGCCGAAGATGAGGAATCCGTTGAGATGCGCTTTCCACACGACCGGGCCCCAGCGCTCCGCATCCACCCAGGGCATGTATTTCGCCAGCAGAACTGCCAGCGATACGCCCAGCAGGGGAATCATGGCCACGATCGCCGATCCCAGGTAGCGCCCCAGCAGGTAATCCCTTTTCTGAATCGGTGTGCTGAATACGATCTGATAGGTGTTGTGCTGAAAATCCCGCGACGCCGCCGCATTCACAAATGCAGTCACCATCAGCATGATCAGAATCGAGGCCATCGCATGGAAGGTCTGAATCACATAGGGAGCGTTGCGGAAGGTGTTTTCCATGGCCCGCCCCACCTGCACTTTATCCGTGCTTGCCGCCCCAAAGAACATGCCTCCGACAATCAGCAAGAACACCCACACCATCATCCCGCGCAAGTAATAGCGCAGCTCAAAACGCAGGAAATGGGTCATCATGCGGCGTGCTCCTGTTGATTCGTGAACCCTCGAATCGCGGAGAAGAATACATCTTCCAGATCCACAGCCACGGCCTGAAACCCGTCTCCCGGATCCTGCTCACTGTAGACATGAATGGTAGGGCGCCCGGCAATGAGCTTGGTGGAAATCACCTTGTACTGTTTTTCGTAATCCTCCACCTGTGCTTTCACAATCGACTTTCGCCAGATGTGCCCTTCGAGCGAGACCAGTGCCTTCTCCGGAGATCCGGACAACAACACACGTCCCAGATGGATGACCGCCATGTTTGTACACAGCTCTTTCACGTCTTCGACGATGTGCGTGGACAGAATCACGATCACGTTCTCGCCGATTTCCGCGAGCAGATTGTAGAACCGGTTTCGCTCACCCGGATCGAGGCCGGCTGTCGGCTCATCGACGATGATCAATTTCGGGTTGCCAATCAGGGCCTGAGCGATTCCGAAGCGTTGCCGCATGCCACCGGAAAACCCGGTGAGCGCTTTTTTTCGGTGATCTGACAGGTTCGTCCGTTCCAGGAGGGAATCCACCACGGATTTGCGTTCGCGCCCATTTACGATCCCCTTCAACAGGGCGAGGTGATCCAGCATGTCCTGGGCGGAGATCTTCGGGTACACGCCGAAATCCTGCGGCAGATATCCCAGCATTTTCCGCACTTCATGCTTCTGGCGCAGCACATCGATGCCGCCGAGCATCGCCGAGCCGCTATCGGCCTCCTGCAAGGTTGCCAGGATGCGCATCAGCGTGGATTTGCCGGCGCCATTCGGCCCCAGCAGCCCGTACATCCCGGTTGGGATTTCGAGTGAAACGTCCTGCAGGGCCTTTACGCCGTTCGCGTAGGTCTTGGACAAATTTCGAATGACTAGTTCCATGGTGTGGATATCCTCTACTCCTACGTCGATCGATTGTGGTAAGTTCCGTAAATTGTAACGCGATGGAATCTGCAAAGCAGGGCCAGTATAAAAAGCAAATCGCCCGAAAGTACTTCGTGCGTGTTCACATGTCGTTGATTGTAGCCGGAACCGTTGGCGGAGGCGTGCTCATGAGCCGCCTGCTCTGGAAAGCAGGCATGGGGTCCGTCATGCTTCGCTATGCCCTGGATGTGGCCGGCGCTTACCTGATGTTCCTCATTCTGGTGAAGCTCTGGCTGTGGTATGTGCACTCGGGCGAAGTCTCTACCCCTGGCATCGACTTTGATCCCGAGGACGTGATTGATGGCGTAGACATGGTCGCTGACGTTTCGCAGCAAAGCGTCGCTTCCTCCGGCGGAGGCGGAAGTTGGTTCAGCTTTCCGGACATCGGCCTTGACGTTGATGGCGAAGGCTGCCTGCTCATTTTGCTCTTTCTGGCACTCGTTTTCTTGGTTGTTCTGGCAGGTGGTTACCTGGTTTGGATGGCCCCGGAAATACTTGGCGAAGCCGCCTTTGATGCGGTTGTGGCGGGCAGTCTCGCGCGCGTTGCCTCGCGTGCGGAGCGGGCAGGATGGGTGGTGGGCGTCGTACGAGCCACCATTATTCCGTTTGCCGTGGTGTTTGCCATGACTATGGTTCTTGCGTACTTTATCCAGGACCTTTGCCCCAGCGCCAGCACGCTACGCGAGGCAATCTCTTGCCCCGAACGGAAACATTCGACTTATAATCAACGTCAGAACCACCATGAAAACTCTTTTCCTCACGCTACTCCTGTCCGCGGCGGCGTTCCCGGCGGAGTTTGCCGGCAAGTGGTCCGGCACTGCGGAAATGAATCGTAACGGAGAGAACCGCACGACCACGGCGGTCTTGATCTTTAAACAGGATGGCAACCGGATCACCGGCACGGCAGGCCGTGACGAAAGCGAGCAGCACCAACTTGAGAACGTCAAAGTGGAAGGCGACAAACTCACCTTCGAAATCAATGACGGCGACACGGTGGTCAAGGCCACCCTCCAGGCGGAGGGTGACGTTATTAAGGGCGAAGCAAAAGCTCAACTGGACGGGCAAGCCATGACCGTCGTCTTCAATCTCAAGCGGCAAAACTAGGACATTCTATTCGGGCTGCGGGCCAACGCGGCTCAGGTCAATCGGCTTGAATCCTAGCTCTAAAGCGGGCGATCCTTCGCGCAACCGAAAGTCGCCTCCACCTGCATTGACAAACAACGGGTCCGCAATGCGCGAGTGCGCATCCTGCCCATCCACGAGCCGGATCTTCCCACCCCTGACATCCCAGTACAGGTTATAGTCCATGCGGAACTGATCGCCGGTCCAGTTGCTGCCCAGCAATCTGCCCTGATCGAAAATCACGATGTTCCGCTCCATGGTGAACGACAGATGCGGTTCGGCGCGGGTTCGCATCAACTGGTAATCCCGGTTGAAGGCGAAGATATTGTTCCGCACCGTATTCTCCATTCCGTAGTGCTGATGGAAGCCGGAACTGGCGCAGCGGTAGACGACGTTGTTCTCAATGAGCATGTGGCTCGATCCTTCGTCCGGATAAATCCCCCAGCCGCCATAGGTGAACGAAGTGATGTCGTGAATCAGGTTGTTACGGAGCACGGTTCCGGGCTGCATCCCCAACGTGTAGATGCCGCCCATGTCGCTTAGCATCTCCTTCCCGATATGGTGCAGGTGGTTGTACTCGATCACGTTCTCTTTCGATTGATTGGGCCCATACCCCCAAGTCCAACCGACGGAAATCGCTGTGTAGAACAGGTCGTGAATGTCGTTGTGTGCGATGTGATTTCGCGACGACTGCGCGACGAAGATTCCCACAGCCGGAGGAAACACCTGCCCCAGATGATGGATATGGTTGTGCGCAATCTCGTTGTTGAAGTTCTGATCCGTTTCCGCCGGACGTTGTACCGTCTCACCGATCCGTATTCCGCCGGCGCCGATATCGTAGATTTCATTTCGCAGGATCCGGTTGTTCTTCGATCCGCGGCCGAACCACACGGCATAGTTTCCCAGATGGCGGAACTGACATTTTTCAATGGAAATGTTTTCCGACGCGACTGCCTCAACGGCCGCCCCCACCGCCGATGCCGCCTGGGTATCGGCATAGCCCTTGGCATCCATGGTCCATTCCGTGTGGGCGAAATCCAGACCCCGGAACGTCACGTTTTTTACTGCATCGAGCAACACCAACTGCGTGAGGCGAGGCGCCAGAAACTCCTCCGCCGGCACATTCTCGCCGGCCAGCGGCCAGTAGGAGAGAGAGCCGGCCGCAATCTGCCATTCTCCGGCCGCATCCAAGGCGCCAGGCGCGTTCTCGAGAAAATAGCGGGCGTCTTTTTCTTTATTGGAAGGGCGCGGATCGCCTGTCAGCGTGGCCACGTGCGAAGCCTCATCGACGGCGACAATCTTCATTCGCAGATCCGCCCAGGCCAGCAGCACCACCGCCTCGGTATCCGATCCCGCCCACTCCTTGCGGATATCCTCGCCGCGAAACTTCAACTGAAAGGGCTTGTCCTGTGACGATGGACCGTCAATCCGGAAGAAGCCGAAGTTCGGAGTCCGTGCGCGCTGGGCGCGGCGTCCCGAAACAAAAAGCTGCCGGAATGTTCTATCCCCAAGCGGGGCAGTCCACAGTGAACCGGCGCCTTTCTTCCAACCGGTAACCGGCTGGGCGCCGCTGATCAGCGCCCGTTCCCCGGAGGCTGCTTCCCAAGTCGTATCGCTATCCTCTGCCGATAACCGGAGCGGCCCGGTAAGGAAATAGCGTCCCGCGCGGACTCGCACGACGTAAGGACCGGCCACACCCTGACGTTTCAAGGCGCGAATCCTGTCCCGCGCGGCAGTTAGTGTTTGTGTTTCGCCGTCCGTCGATACCACCACCGGATCAGCGCTCCAAAGGACCGAAGCAAGTAAGAGTAGTAGAATCACGCCATCATTATTAGCGCCGTTTCGGTTTCGTTTCCAGGTGTGTCCTGGCGACCTCCCACATATAGCCGCCCACGTTCTGCTGCACAGCCTTGAGAATCTGCGCCCGAGCCTTTACAGCATTTCCGGTCGCCTCCGCGTATAGACCCAAATACAGGTAGCCATAGAAACGCCGCATCTTCAACTCGCGTTCCGGAGGCTTGCCATTCTCAATCGCGGCGAGCACTTCCTTCTCTGAGCCTTTTCCCGAATACAACGCATACACCTCCGTCATGGGCACGCGCTCATCGGGGCCTACCGGCAAGAGCTTCTCCTGGGCCTCTGCTCGCCGTCCCAAGCGCGCCATGCAGAGATACCACCACACCGCATTTTCCACATCGTTCGGATTCACTTTGCGATGGATCTCAAACTGATTCCGTCCCTCTTCGAACTTGCCCAGGTAGTAAAGGGAAATCCCGCGCTGCCACAGATGGGGCTCCACCTGGGGCTCGAGTTTCACCGCCTTGTCGAAAGACTCCACGGACTTCGCAATCTCACCGGCAACGAACTCATCCATTCCACGCTCCACCCACTCCTTGGCAGTTTCCTGCCCGCTCAAAGCGCCGTGCATCACCAGAACCAGCGAAAGCAAAAACATCCTTCTACTGAATCACATCCCGAGTTGTAGAACAATGTAGGGATGAGCATCTACGACCGATTCGGCGTGCGCACCATTATCAACGCCAAAGGCCCCTCTACGCGGCTCTCCGGCGGGTTCCTCGATCCTGAGGTTGCCGCTGCGATGAATGAGGCCGCCACCTATTGCGTCGAAATGGCCGAACTGCAGGCGGGCGCCAGCAAGGTGCTTGCGGAGATCACGGGTGCGGAAGCGGGGATCGTGACCTCCGGCGCCGCGGCAGGTTTGCTCATGGGTACCGCCGCTTGCATCACGGGGCTCGACCCTGGCAAGATGAGCCGTCTCCCCGATACGCGCGGGATGAAGAACGAAGTGATCATGGTGCGGAGCCAGCGCAATTTCTACGATCATGCTGTCCGCACAACCGGCGCGAAGATCATCGAAGTCGGCCTTCCCGATCGCTATGCAGGCGCGGGCGTGCGCGACGCCGAAGGGTGGGAAATTCAGGAAGCCATCAACCCGCAGACTGCCGCGGTTATGTATGTGGCCGGCGGAGGGTCGCAACCCACACTGCCTGAAGTCGTGCGCGTTGCTCACTCACAAGGTGTTCCCGTCATCGTCGATGCCGCGGGTCAACTGCCGCCGGCGAGCAATCTCAAACGGTTTATCGAAGAGGGCGCCGACCTGGTTGCCTTTTCGGGCGGCAAAGCCATCGGCGGTCCTCAGAGTTCCGGCATCCTCGCCGGTAAGCGCGACCTCATCATGTCCGCCATACTACAGAACCTCGATCTCGATATTTACTGGGAACAGTGGGCTCCGCCGGAATCCTTGATCGACAAGAAACGACTTTGCGGTGCGCCGCCACACGGTATTGGACGCCCCTGCAAGGTGGGCAAAGAAATCATTATCGGCTTGCTTGTCGCACTCAAGAAATTCGTCGCCGAAACGGAAGAAGCACGTGGCCGCCGCCTTCGCACCCACATCGACAAGCTTTACGGGTTGCTTGCCGACGCCGATCACGCCCGTGTGCAGGTGACCAGCGGCTCAATACCCAAGCTCGAATTGACGGTGCTGAAGGACGCTCCGCGCACGGCGATGGAAATCGTGGTCGAACTCGAGCGTGGCGACCCCAGCGTGCACGCCGATCCTTCGCGCGTTCGCACCGGAGTCATCTCGTTCAGCCCGTGGTGTCTGAAAGAAGGAGATGCCGAGAAGATCGCCGCTCGCGTCAAGCCGCTGCTGCGTTATTGATCTCGCGCACGATCGCATCAAGGTGCACTACGGTCGCATCCACGTGCGGAAAGTTGATGTTGCCTTCGTGAAACACGAGCGACAAATCCGTTCCCGCCAGCACCACCGCGTCCACCGGTAATTCGGCGGCAATCCGCGACAGCGTCTCCACCGCGCCGTCAGGGTGGTCGTTCACAATCGACATGTAGGCATCGTGAATTGCATCGATCTTTGGAGGCACCAAAACTTCCACGCCCTCCAAGAGGCCGAACATTCGCGATTCCACCGTATACCGTGTCCCGAACAGCGCTACTCGGCGGTATCCGCGGCGGGCGATCTCCCGCGATACTTCGGCGATGATATTCACCAGCGGCAGTGGTGTAATCTTCTCCAACTCGCGAATGCAGAAATGCGGGGTCACCGCTGAGATCGCGGCCACCTCCGCCCCTGCAGCCGCCAGCCGGTCAATCAAACGGGCGAAGTAGTCGGCGAGCCCCTGGCGATCACCTGCCTGCACCAGCTTCAAGCCGTGGGCCATGTCGGCGTGAATCATCACGGCCTCTCCCGCCTGCCGCTTCACCAGTTCTCTGTAGTAATGGGCCGTGGCTCCCGGTCCTAAGCCACCAACCCATCCCAACCTCCGCATCAGGGCAACCTCTTGCGCCCTGCCTCGGTGATTTGGGTACCCACTGTGTACACCGTACGCAGGGATTTCATCTCCACCAGGACATCCACGGCGGCATCATCAATCTTCTTGCAGAGACCCAGACGCAGCGTCGCCAATCGCGGCAAGGGGCCAATGGTCTTCAATGTCGATGAGGAAACGGGCTGCCGCGACAAATCCAGATACTCCAGTTCCACCAATCCCTGTAAGGGCGACAAATCTCGCAGGTCGGAGCGTTCGGCTTCGGGATGTCCTGGCCGGTCTACGCCTCGATCCGAAATCGTCGCCGCCGCCAGATTCAATCGCCGCAATTGCTTCAGTGCGCCGATGCGGGCCAGGTTCTCCTCTGTCAGCGACAATCCCCATAACCCTGAGTCCACACGCTGGGTCCCCGACACATCGAGATCGCGCAGCGTCCCAATCTGTCGCAAGACGTTCAATCCCTCGCCGGTCAGCCGGTTGCCGCCAATCGCGAGCTTCTCCAAGCGCGGCAACTCCATTAGTTGATCGAATCCTTCATCTGTGATTTCCGTGAACGCCAGGTCGAGTTCCCGCAGGTTCGGCAATCCGGCAAGGTGTTCGAAAATCTTGCTTGTTACGCGGGCGCCGCGCAGGTTGAGCCGCTCCAACTTCGTCCACTTTTTGAGAAAGGCGAGCCCGTCTTCACTGATGTATTCGGCGTAGTAGAGGCTCAACTCCCGCACATTCCGAAGATCCTTCAAATGCTGCAGCCCGGCATCCGTCACTTTCGTGTGCGATAGATCGAGCCGTTCCACTTCCGGTATTCGGCCAATGCGCACCAGATCCGCATCGGTGACCCATGTGTGCGAAAGGTCGACTTCTGTCGCCATCAGTAATAGCAGCAGCCCTAGCATCAGCTTCTCCTCCGGTTGGGCAGGCTTGAATCCGCATCAAAGACGATCCGGCACTGCGGCAGCGCGGTCTTCAAAGCCTTGTATCCATCCGCCGTGATCAGGGTGTGGTAGATATTCAGCGTCTTCAGGTTCCGGAACGCTTTCAGTTTCTCCACAGCCTTATCCGTGAGATGCGTGTTGTCCAGGCTGAGCGACTCGAGGTTCACCAGAGCTGTCAGCGGATCGAGAGAGGGATCGTACAACTCTCCATAGTCCAGGCTTAACGCACGCAAGGAAGTGATCTTCGCGAGGTGTGCCGCAGCCTCATTTGAAATGCGCGTGCGAATGATGTCGAGCCGTTTCAACGCCGGCAGCGCACTGAGCCATTTGAGTCCCTTGTCCGTGAAACGCGCATCGCGCAGGATCAAAGTTTCCAACTGCTGCAACGCAGCGAGCGGCTTCAATCCGTCATCGGTCAAATCCGTCGCCGCCAGATCGAGCCACGTTACATACTTCAAGCCATCGAGCGCGGCGCCATCACTGATATCCGTAGAAGCGAGGGAAAGCCGGCGCAGGCGGGGCAGAGTGGCAATTACCGGCACTGTCGAATTCGTAATCGGCGCCCCATGCAGATCCAGATCCTCGACTGTCTGCAACGCCTTTAATCCATCGCCTTCCACGTAGGTATTCGCGAGCGAGACCTTGCGCAGACGACGCAGCCCACTTAACGCCGCCAGTCCGGCATCGCTGACGGCGGTATTGTTGAGATTCAAGGACTCCAGGCGTGTCAGCCTCGACAGATGCCGCATTCCGGCGTCGCTAATCTGCGCCGCTTCGAGATTCAACTCCGTCAACGAAGTATCCAGTGCGGCCAACTGGGCATCGGTGATGGAGGCGGCCGTTGCCTGCGCGGTAAACAACACCCGCAGCGCAGGGCGCCCGGCTTTCAACTCCTCCACACCCGCAGGATTGACCCTGCTATACCGCAGATCCGCCTCGACCAGCGCGCGCAATTCCTTCAATGCACCCAGGCCTGCATTGCTCACCTTCGTGCGATACAGGTTCAGTTCTTCGAGCGCGGTTAGGGCGCGCAGTGCATCCATCCCTGCATCCGTCACCGCTGTTCCCATCAAGTTCAGTTTCTTCAGGGTGGTCAACCCGCGTAACGCACCCAAGCCGGCATCGGTCACCGCAGTTCCATGGAGATCCAATTCCTCCAACACGGTCATCCCGCGCAAGTGTGACAATGCCGCATCGGTGATTACCGTGTCGCCCAGCCGCAGGCGCCGCATGTCTTTCATTCCCGCCAATTGCCGCACGCCGTCATCATCCAGCGGGCACAGGGTGCAGTCGAAATTTTGCAGCTTCACGAAAGGAGACAACGTATGTCCGCGCACATCCGATTGGCGCAGCACCAATTCCCGCATCCCGGTCAGTGCTTTGATTTCTGCCAGTCCGGTGTCTTTGAATCGGATGCGATCGAGGAAGTGATAGCTGAACGTCAGCACTTCGAGCGTGGTGATTGGAGCGAGATATTTGAGATCTCTGCTGCCATCGCGCCCGCCGTCGACATTGCGATTCCACAACGGGCCGGGGAGATGTAATTCCTTCAACGCACGTAGACCGGTGAAGCGCTCCAGATCCGGTGGATCGACATTTACTCCAACCCAATCCACACCTTCGACGGCGAAGTCCGCAGATGGCAGTTGGGCCAGATCGTGTAGATAGGTTTTCGCACCAACTAACCGCACGCGCCCACCCATGGTGAGCGTCCATTCCGCAATTTTGCGATCGGCTGTTTGCGCGTACAGCCCAATGCTCCACAACAGCAGAACGGACGCCACCGACGGGGAACGCATCATGCTTACATCTCAAGCTGGGGACGTGTGGGCTCCGGCCAGTCAATGTGGTAGAACTTGCCGCGCGGCTGATCCACTCGTTCATAGGTGTGGGCGCCGAAGAAATCGCGCTGCCCTTGCAGCAGATTCGCCGGGAGCCGTTCACTGCGATAGCCATCGTAGTAGGCCAGCGCCGAATAGAAGGTTGGAGCCGCGACGCCATTTTGCGCCGCCACGCCGATGACATAGCGCCAGTTGCTCTGGCACCGGTCCACTTCGCTCTTGAAGTAGGGATCCAGCAACAGGTTCTGCAGTTCCGCGTCGCGTTGATACGCTTCCGTGATCTTCTGCAGGAACCGCGCGCGGATGATGCAACCGCCGCGGAAGATCTTCGCAATCTCGCCAAAGGGTAGCTTCCACTTGTACTCACCCTGGGCTGCGCTCATCAATTGGAAGCCCTGCGCGTAGGCACAGATCTTCGAACAATAGAGCGCGTCGTGAATGGCCTGAATGAATCCGTCCTTGTCGCCGGTGAAGGATGGCGTGGGCCCGGTCAACACCTTGGAGGCCGCCACGCGTTCCGCCTTCACCGAGCTCAGATACCTTGCAAACACGGCCTCGGCGACAGTGGGAGCTGGGACGCCGAGATCGAGGGCGCTTACGCTGGTCCACTTGCCGGTGCCCTTCTGGCCTGCTGTATCGAGGACGATGTCGACAAACGGCTTGCCGGTCACCGGATCTTTCTGCTGGAGGATGTCGGCGGTGATCTCGATCAGGAAGCTGTCGAGGACACCGGTGTTCCATTCGGCGAACACCTTGCCCGCTTCGGGCGCCGTCATGCCGAGCACGCCGGTCATCAACGCATAGGCTTCGCAGATCATCTGCATATCGCCGTACTCAATGCCGTTGTGCACCATCTTCACGTAGTGCCCGGCTCCATCCGGTCCGATGTAGGTTGCACACGGCACACCGCCGACAATCGGCTTACCCGGCGCTGCGCCGGTCAACGGCTTGCCGGTAGTGGCATCCACCTTGGCCGCAATGGCGGTCCAGATGGGCTCAATCTCTTTCCACGAACTTTCGTCACCGCCAGGCATCAGGGAAGGGCCAAAGCGGGCGCCTTCCTCGCCGCCGGAAACACCGGATCCGACAAACCGCAGACCCTTGGCCTTCAACGCCTTCTCGCGCCGGATCGTATCCATCCAGTTTGCGTTGCCACCGTCGATGATAATGTCATCGGATTCGAGGAGCGGCACAAGGCTGTCGATTACGGCATCGGTGCCCGCCCCGGCCTTTACCAAAATGATGATTTTGCGCGGCCGCTTCAGCGATTTGACGAAGCCTTCCAGCGTAGCTTCGCCGTGCACTCCGCCAGGCGTGGAGGGATTCTCGGCGACGAATTTCTCCATCGTCTCCGTGGTGCGGTTATAGACGCTGATGCGAAAGCCGTGGTCGGCAATGTTCAAGGCCAGGTTCTGGCCCATCACGGCAAGGCCGACGAGTCCGATATCGGAAAGTGGTTGTGACATAGAAATGCTTGAAATTTCCAGTCAACCACAATTCGAGTAAAGCGTGCAGGGCTGATGCAGGGACGGCGGCAATGAGGATACCGCCGTCCTGCATACGGAGCTTATTTCGAAGCGAGGTCGAAGCGGTCGAGGTTCATGACCTTGGTCCAGGCTTTGGCGAAGTCTTTGACGAATTTGTCCTTGGCGTCGGCAGAGGCGTAGACTTCGGCGATGGTGCGGAGTTCGGAGTTGGAGCCGAAGATGAGGTCAACCGGGGTTGCGGTCCACTTCACTGAGCCGGACTTGCGATCGCGGCCTTCGTAGATTGCTTCGTTCGCCGAGGACTTGGTCCACTTGGTGGACATGTCGAGGAGGTTGACGAAGTAATCGTTGGTGAGTGCGCCGGGGCGGCTGGTGAAGACGCCGTGCGCGGCCTGGCCGGAGTTGGCGTTGAGGGCGCGCAGGCCGCCGACCAGAACGGTCATTTCAGGGACGGTGAGAGTCAGCCTGGTCGCGCGCTCGACGAGCATTTCCGCAGGCGAGAGCGGCTGCGGATTGTGGAAGTAATTGCGGAAGCCGTCGGCAGTGGGTTCGAGGACGGCGAAGGAGGCGGCGTCGGTTTGCTCTTGCGAGGCATCGACGCGGCCGGGTGTGAAGGAGACTTGGACGGCGTGGCCGGCGGATTTGGCGGCTTGTTCGATGGCCGCGCTACCTGCGAGCACGATGGTGTCGGCAAGCGAGATTTTCTTGCCGCCGGATGCGGATTTGTTGAAGTCCTGCTGGATGGATTCAAGGCGCTGGAGCACTTTGGCGAGTTCGGTGGGGTTGTTTACTTCCCAATCCTTTTGCGGGGCGAGACGGATGCGAGCGCCGTTGGCTCCACCGCGCTTGTCGGTGCCGCGGAAGGAGGAGGCGGAAGCCCACGCGGTGCGGACGAGTTCCGGCACAGTGAGGCCGGAGGCGAGGATTTTCGACTTGAGTTGGGCGATGTCTTTGGCATCGATGAGCTTGTGGTTGAGCGGGGGCAGCGGGTCCTGCCAGATCTGCTCTTCGCGCGGGACTTCGGAGCCGATGTAGCGGGCGCGCGGGCCCATGTCGCGGTGCGTGAGTTTGAACCAGGCTTTGGCGAAAGCGAGGCGGAACTCTTCGGGGTTTTCGCGGAAGCGCATGGCGATTTTGCGATAGCTGGGATCGGCTTTGAGCGCGAGGTCGGTGGTGAACATGATGGGGGCGTGGCGCTTCGAGGGGTCGTGCGCATCGGGGACGAGGTTGGCGCCTTTGTCGTTGGCGGGCACCCACTGGGTGGCTCCGGCAGGGCTCTTGGTCTGGATCCATTCGTAGGCGAAGAGGTTTTCGAGGTATTGTGAGGACCACTTGGCGGGTGTGGAGGTCCAGGCTCCTTCGAGGCCGCTGGTGACGGTGTTGACGCCGTTGCCGGAGCCGCACTTGTTCTCCCAGCCGAGGCCCTGTTGTTCGACACTGGCGGCGGCGGGTTCGGGGCCGACGCACTTGTTCGGGGCATGGGCTCCGTGTGCTTTGCCGAAGGTGTGTCCGCCGGCGATGAGGGCGAGGGTTTCTTCGTCGTTCATGGCCATGCGGCCGAAGGTTTCGCGGATGTCTTTGGCGGCGGCGAGAGGGTCGGGGTTGCCGTTGGGGCCTTCGGGGTTGACGTAGATCAGGCCCATCTGTACGGCGGCGAGCGGCTTCTTCAGATTGCGGCCGCTGGAATAGCGTTCGTCGGCGAGCCATTTCTTTTCGGGGCCCCAGTAGACGAGTTCGGGCTCCCAGTCATCGGCGCGGCCACCGGCGAAGCCGAAGGTCTTGAAGNNTTGAAGCCCATGTTTTCCATGGCGACGTTGCCGGCGAGGACCATGAGGTCGCCCCAGGAGAGCTTTTGACCGTATTTCTGTTTGACGGGCCAGAGGAGGCGGCGGGCTTTGTCGAGGTTGGCGTTGTCGGGCCAACTGTTGAGGGGATCGAAGCGCTGTTGACCGCCGTCGGCGCCGCCGCGGCCGTCCATGGTGCGATAGGTGCCGGCGCTGTGCCAGGCCATGCGAATGAAGAATGGGCCGTAGTTGCCGTAATCGGCGGGCCACCAGTCCTGAGACGTGGTGAGGACTTTGTGGATGTCCTGCTTCACGGTTTTGAGGTCAAGAGTGGCAAAAGCTTTGGCGTAATCAAAGTCTTTGCCGAAGGGGTTGGATTCCGGCGAGTTTGCCCGGAGAGGGGAGAGGTCGAGTTTTTCCGGCCACCAGAATTGAGGCGATTGGGGTTGTTGCGCAAGGGCTGCATGCGCCGTGAGGAGTGAGGCGGCAGCAAGCGCATAGGCGGAGAAATGCGACTTCGGTGTCTTCATAGCCATGAGTGTAAAGTTCGGATTGACATAGTTCAAGACGATTGAGACTATGAGTGTGATCGGATTTTCCTATGGTGCAAAAGACGCGTGTTCGAGGCTTTGATCTGCGGCAATTGGAGTGTTTTTGCGCGGTGGCGCGGACGGGAAGCTTCACCAAGGCAGCGGACGAATTGGGGATTGCGCAACCGTCCTTATCGGAGCAGATTGCGAAACTGGAGCAGGGTTTGGGTGCGGCGCTATTTGAGCGGCTGAACCGGCGGATCGAACTGACTCCGCTGGGGGAAGCAATTTTGGGCAAGGCACAGGCTCTGCTGGAAGACGCGGCGTCGCTACCGGATCAATTTGAACGGGTGCGAGAGGGGGTGCGCGGTCCGCTGCGAGTGGGGGCGATTCCGACGATTCTGCCGTACTTCCTGGCGCCTCTGTTGAAGGGCTTTATGGAGCGGTATGGGGAAGTGGAGTTGCATGTGCGGGAGGGGACGACGGCGGAGTTAGTGGAGCAGGTGTTGGATGGAATGATCGATGTTGCGGTGTTGAGCCTGCCGGTGGAAGGGGCAGGGTTGGTGATGAAAGAACTGTTCCGGGATCCTTTGTACCTGGCGGTTCCGGTGGGGCATCCGCTGGCTTCGTCGGCGAAGGTGTCGTTGCGGCGGTTGTCGGAGGAGCGGTTACTGATCCTGAAGGACGGGCATTGTTTGCGGGATGAGACACTGGCGATTTGCGACAAAGCTCGGGCGCGATTTGCGGGGCAGTTTGAGGCGGACCAATTTTTGACAATTTTTGAGTTGATCAAGGCGGGGTTTGGGGTGAGCATTGTGCCGGAGATGGCCCGGAATCTGAGCGCGGGCTGCAAGCTGGTGGAGATAGAGCCGAAGGCGAGCCGGCGGGTGGGGTATGTGCGGCTGGAGCGGCGGTATCTGTCGAGGGCGCTGGAGGCATTCACGGGGTATTTGAAGGAGGCTGCGGAGCGGCGGAAGGGCTGAGGGAACAAGCGGTATCATTCTTGAGAGTCCCATGCCGAACCTTGTCAATTATTCAACCGATCTTGATGTTGCTGTTCTGACGGTGGAGAATCCGCCGGTGAATGCGCTGAGTCCGGGAGTGCCGGAAGGGATTGCCGCCGGCGTCGCGCAGGCGAATGCGGATGCCGCTATTCGGGCGATTGTGCTGATTGGGGGTGGACGGACGTTCATCGCCGGGGCTGATATCCGGGAGTTTGAGAAGATCCATGCCGGGCAGGGCGGTGGATTGGGCGCGATTATGAGCTTGCTTGGGGAACTGGAGAATAGCGGCAAGCCTGTTGTTGCGGCGATTCATGGAACTGCGTTGGGTGGTGGGTTAGAAGTGGCGATGGCGTGCCACTACCGGGTGGCGGTGGCTTCGGCGCAGGCTGGGCAGCCGGAAGTGAAGCTCGGGATTATTCCCGGGGGCGAGGGGACGCAAAGGCTGCCAAGGTTGGCGGGCGTCGCGGCGGCGGTGAATCTGTGCGCGTTTGGGGATCCGATTCCGGCGGCGCAGGCGCATGCGGCGGGGATTTTTGATGCGATTGTGGAGGGGGAATTACGCGCTGGGGCAGTGGAGTTTGCGCGGAGTGTGGCGGGCACGAAGCCGCCGAAGACGAGCGAGCGGATGGAGAAGTTGGGGGATGCGGCGGCGAATGAGGCGGCGATTGCGGCTGCTCGTGTGGAAGCGAACAAGCGGATGAGAGGGCAGACGGCTCCGCATGCGGCAATTGATGCCGTGGATGCGGCGTGGAGGCTGCCGTTTGCTGATGGCTGCAAAAAGGAAGCGGAGTTGTTTGAGGCGTGCTTGAAGGGGGATCAATCGAAGGGGTTGATACACGCATTCTTCGGCGAACGGACGGTGGCGAAGATTCCGGGCATCGGAAAAGATGTTCCCGTGATGCCGATTCGGTCGGCGGCAGTGATTGGCGCGGGCACGATGGGCGGCGGAATCACGATGGTGTACGCCAATGCCGGGATTCCCGTGCGGATGAAGGAGACGACGCAGGAGGCGCTGGACAAGGGGATGGCGACGATTCGCCGGAATTACGAGAATTCGGTGAAGCGGGGGCGGTTTACGCAAGAGTATGTGGAGCAGCGGCTGGCCTTGATTACTCCGCAGTTGAGCTGGGATGGGTTTGATACGGCGGACATCGTGGTGGAAGCGGTGTTCGAGAACATGGAGCTGAAGAAGAAGATTTTCGCCGAGATCGATGGGATTGCAAAGGCGGGGGCGGTGCTGGCTTCGAACACATCGACGCTGGATATTGATGCGATCGCGGCGGCGACGAAACGGCCGGAGTCGGTGATCGGGCATCACTTTTTTAGCCCAGCGAACGTAATGCGGCTGCTGGAGATTGTGCGGGGGAAGGCGTCGAGCGACAGCGTGATTGCGACGTCGATGGATCTGGCGAAGAAACTGCGCAAGGTGGGTGTGCTGGTGGGCAATTGCCGGGGATTTGTGGGGAACCGGATGTTCGGGCCTTATTGCCGGGAATCGATCTTTCTGGTGGAGGAGGGCAATACGCCGGAGCGGGTGGATGGGGCGCTGTACCGGTTTGGGATGGCGATGGGACCGCTGGCGGTGCAGGATCTGGCAGGGCTCGATGTGGGGTGGCGGATTCGCAAGGAGTATAAGCACCTGGAAGAGGCGGGTGTGCGGCATGCGGAACTCGATTCGCTGCTGTGTGAGCAGGGACACTACGGGCAAAAAACGGGAAAAGGCTTCTTTGTTTACGATGCGAACCGGAAGGCTTCGCCGAATGTAGAGGTGATGGGGATGGCGGCATCTTACGCGGCCGGGGCGGGGATCGGGCAGCGGGAGGCGAGCGATGAGGAAATTGTCGAGCGCTGCGTCTATGCGCTGGTGAACGAAGGAGCGCGGTTGCTGGAAGAAGGCTTCGCGCTGCGCAGTGTGGATATCGACATTGTGTATTTGAACGGGTATGGATTCCCGGCATGGCGGGGTGGGCCGATGAAGTACGCGGACCTGGTGGGATTGGGGAAGGTGTGCGCGAAGATTCGCGAGTTTGGGGTACGGTTTGGGCATCCGTTCTGGAAGCCGGCTCCTTTGTTGGAGAGACTGGCGGCGGAGGGTTCGTCGTTTAGCGCGTATGACAGGGGGAAGGCATGAAGTTTCTGCTGTTGCTGCTGGCTGGGTGGAATGCGGCGGCGGAAGTGCCGTCGAAGGACGCTCGATGGGATCCGATTGAAGCGACGCGGTATTCGTTCCCGATGCCGGCGGCGCGGACGAAACCGGAATGGGAGCAACGGCGGGCGCACTTGCGGAAGCAGGTGCAGGCCGCGGCAGGGTTGCTGCCGATGCCACAGCGCGGGCCGGTGCCGGCAACGGTATTTGGGAAACTGGAACGGGACGGGTACACGATTGAGAAGGTGTACCTGGAAACGCTGCCCGGTTATTATTTGGGCGGGAATCTGTACCGGCCACGTGGCAAGCAGGGGAAGTTTCCGGGGGTACTGACGCCGCACGGGCATTGGAAGAACGGGCGGTTGGAGCACACGGATCTGGCGTCGATCCCGGGGCGTTCGATCAACCTGGCGCGGCAGGGCTACGTGGTGCTGGCCTACGATATGGTGGGCTATAACGACACCAAGCAGACGCCGCATGCGTTCGGCAACGATCGCGAGCACTTGTGGAATTTCCATCCGTTTGCGTTGCAGACGTGGAACTCACTGCGGGTAGCGGATTTTCTTGCTTCGCTGCCGGATGTGGACGCATCGCGGCTGGCGATGACGGGGGCGTCGGGCGGGGGGACGCAGACGTTCGTGCTGGCGTCGATTGATGAGCGGATTGGGGTGGATGTGCCGGTGAATATGATCAGCGCGAGCATGCAGGGCGGATCGCCGTGCGAGAATGCTCCGGGGCTGAGACATGATGCGACGAACGTGGAGATTGGGGCGCTGATGGCGCCGCGGCCGATGTTGCTGGTGGCGGCGACGGGGGATTGGACGAAGAATGTGCCGCTGATCGAATTCCCGGTGATCCGGCAGATTTATTCCTTGTTCGATGCGGTCTCGCAGGTGGAGGTGGTGCAGTTTGATTCGCCGCACAATTACCATCAGCGGAGCCGGGAAGCGATGTATACGTTTTTCGGCAAGCATGTGTTGAAGAAAGACAGTGGGCCGGTGGCGGAGCAGCCATTCACTGTTGAGAAGCCGGAAGACATGCTGGTGTGGAGTGGGCGTGAAATGCCGGCGAATGCGGCGAATTACGAACAGGTGTTGGCGGCATGGAGGAAGGCGACCGCGGTGGCGGCGCCGGATCGCGAGGCTTTGCGATTTGCGCTGAGCGTGGACGTTCCGGCGCTGGTGGAATCCTACCGGGTGGGGGACAGCATCCGGATGTCGCGTCAGGGGAAGAGTGACCTTGTGCATGGGTATTACCGGGATGGAGCAGGCGTGCCTGTGCTGGTGGTGCATCCGGATGGTGCGGCGGCAGGCCGGCAAGCGGATGCGGCAAACGGACGGCCCGTGTTGTGGATGGATGCGTGGGGAACGGGAGAAGCGAAGGGGACGCGCGATACGAAGGTGACGCATTTCTACACGTTTCACCGGACCGACGCCCAGAATCGGGTGCAGGACATCTTGACGGCATTGGCGTGGTTGCGTTCACAGCACGGCCAGACGGTGGAATTGCGAGGCATTGGGGAAGCGGCAGTATGGGCGCTGTTTGCGGCGGCGGCCGATGGTGGGGCGATCCGGTTGCAGGCGGACTGGAGCGGGTTTGACGGATCGGAGGAGGCGTTTGAGAAACGGTTCTTCGTTCCGGGGATCCTACGAGTGGGCGGAATGAAGACGGCGTTGGCGTTGACGGAAGGGAAGCGGTGAAGCGGCGCGCGTTTCTGGCGCTGGGTGCTCCGGTGTGGGGGGCGGCGAAGGAACGCCGGGTGGCACTGGAATATGTAGTGGACGTGAAGGGCGCGGAGGGGCGCAGTCCGGTGGACGTGTGGCTGCCGGTGCCGGTGAGCGACGGGAATCAGACGGTATCGGCTGTGGAGATTCAGGCTCCATTTGCGGTGCAGCGGACGGAGGGGGACGATGGCAACTGCTTCGCTCATGTTCGGGTGCGGGAAGATTCGACGATTGTGATGCGGATGCGGGTGGTGCGGCGAGAGCGGCTGACGGTGTTCGAAAAGCGGATGGTGGTTGAAGCGCCACCGGATTGTTGTGTGGCGGGGGACCGGTTAGTTCCGGTGGATGGGAAAATCCGCGAGTGGGCCGGGGAGGTGGTGCGATCGGCGGGGGCGCGCACGGATTTGGAGATGGCGCGAGCGATCTATAACCACGTGGTCGCGACGGTGAAGTATGACAAGAGTGGGAAGGGTTGGGGGCGAGGGGATATTTACTATGCCTGTGATGCGCGGCGGGGCAACTGTACGGATTTCCATGCGATTTTCATTGGGTATGTGAGGGCGATGGGGATACCGGCCCGCTTTGCCATAGGCTATCCGTTGCCGCGCGAGAGGGGAGAAGGAACGATCGCGGGGTACCACTGCTGGGCGGAGTTTTATGCGCGGGGAGTGGGGTGGGTGCCGATTGATGCGTCGGAGGCGGCGAAGGATCCGGGGCGGCGGGAGTACTTCTTTGGAGCGCACGATGAGAACAGGGTGGAGTTCAGCAGGGGGCGGGATTTGGTGCTGCGGCCGCGTCAGAAGGGGGAGCCATTGAATTTTCTGATTGATGCGTATGGGGAGCGGGAGGGTGTGCGGTGGAGTGGGGTGACGACGAAGGTGCGATATCGGGATGTGGGTTCATGATTCGTTGCGGTTCACCGATGAGGAGGAGTAGACCGCTTGCTCACGCGCGCGGCTCCGTAGAAGAGGTTGCGGCTCAGCAGAGTGTTTTATGGATCTTACCGAAGTGATCATTTCGCACGCGCATTGGAGGCAGAGGTTTGCCGAATATCTGGAAGGCCAGGGACAGATGGACCTGGCGCTGGTGGAGGCAGACAACCAATGCGAGTATGGGCGTTGGCTGTATGGGGAAGGGCAGCGGTACGGAGACTTACCTGAGTTTGCAGGGGTAGTGGAAATGCATCGGCGGTTTCACGCGGTGGCGGGGCAGGTGATGCGGCTTGCGCCGACGCTGCCGCCGGGTAAGGCGCTGGATCTGATCCGGTTGAACAGCGCGTTCGCGAATGCGTCGACGGAGTTTGTGACGGCGCTGTGCGTGTTTCGGGATGCGGTGGAGAAGGCGGAAGCGGCAGGTGTAGCGGGATAGAAAAAGCCCGCCCTTTGTGGGGGCGGGCTGTTTTCGTGGATGGTATCGGGTGTTAGAACGAGTAGCGCAGCACGAGCTGAATGTTGCGCTCCGACGTTTTGCTGGTGACTTTTCCGAAGGTGGCCGACGTCGGGTTGGAGTCGGGGTTATTCCAGTTGGGGTGATTGGGCAAGTTGAAGAACTCGGCGCGGAACTGCACATTGTGACGTTCCTTGAAGGCGAAGTTCTTGAATGCCGAAAGATTCCAATTCTGGAACGCGGTGTTGTAGAACAGGTTCTTGGTCTGGTTAGCGAACGTTCCAGCGGTGGGGCGGGAGACGTTGGCGACGAAGTAGCGAGCCGGGTCAGCGGCGCCGCCAGCAGCGAACTGCCTGGGGTAGCTGATGTCGCCGGTGAGGGTCCAGGGCTGGCCGCCGGTGCCGATGCCGGCGAAGTCGTCGCCGGTTTGCACGGTGAACGGAGTGCCGGTCTGCCACTGGGTGTTGCCAGAAACCTGCCATCCGCCGAGCGCGGTCTTCTTGAAGCCCTGAGCATCTTTGAACAGCGGCAATTCGTAAACGTAGTTGAACATCACGATGTGCCGGGTATCGTATTCGGAGGGGCCCCAGAAGTTGCGATCGTCGTAGGTGTTGTAGAGGATGTTGCGGCGTTGGGAGCCATTGTCCACGCTCTTCGACAGGGTATAGGCGAAGCCGAGCAGGAGGCCCTTGGAGAAGCGGCGGTTGGCTTCCAACTGGAAGGAGTTGTACTCCGACCGGGCGGCATTCTCGTTGGCGTCAATCTGGGCGAAGCCCTTGTAGGGGCGAAGCGCATTGACGTTGATGCCGGGGTTGGCCTGGATGGTGCCGGGTTGGAGCTGGTTGAGATTGCGAACGCGCTCGAGGTGAGTCCCGACGCGGCCGATGTAGCCGGTGGTGAGGATCATGCTGAAGGGCAGTTCGCGTTCAAAGGTGACGTTCCACTGATGAGCGCGGGGGATTTTGTAAACCGGGTCCTGCGTCATGTAGTAGAAGGGGAAGCCCACGCCCTGCGTTCCGCCGGGGTTGTCGACGCTGCCATTGGCGACGGAGACGAAGGGCTGGAAGGGGGCTTGGCCGCCGAGGAAGACGTTATCGGCGACGCCGGGGCGCTGGTAGAAGGTACCGATGCCGGCGCGGAAAACGTTCTTGCTATTGAATGCGTAGGCGAGGCCGATACGGGGGGCGAAGTTCTTCTTCTGCAGTTGACCGAAGGTTTTGCTGCCGCCGGTGAACAGACGGTTGAAGGAGGGATCGCTGGCGATCGGCACGCGGCCGATGGCAGCCTTGGGCCAGCCGGTGCCCGGGATAATGACGCCGTTGTAGCGATCGCCGCTGAGGACGTTGCCGGTGCGGGGATCCATGACGACGGCTTTAGCCGGATCATAGCGACTGGAGTCGAAGATGGCGATGTTGCCCCAGAGGCTGTAGTAGTAGGGCTGCATGATGGTGTAGCGCAGTCCTAGCTCAAGGCGCAGCTTGGAGGTGGCTTTCCAGGAGTCCTGGATGAAGCCTTCGAACATGTGGCCACGATAGGGGGTGTAGGAACGGGGCCCGATCTCGGCGTAGGAGTCGAAGAGGCCGAGGGCGGCGTT
>JAFDVS010000029.1:0-30332 GCA_018268935.1 Acidobacteriota bacterium
GTGGCCTGGGGCGGCAACTGGTTCTTTCTGGTGAGCGACCACGGCCAACGCATCGCGATGGACAACATCGAGGTTTTGACGGATTGCACATGGCGGATCCGTCAGGCGCTGGAGCGGGACGGCATTGCGGGGACGAACGGGGGTGTGATCGACCATATCGAGTTGTTTGGCCCGGGAACTGCTCCTGGAGCGCAGAGCAAGAACTTCGTGCTTTGCCCGGGCAAGGCTTATGACCGCTCGCCGTGCGGCACCGGAACGTCGGCGAAGCTGGCCTGTCTCGCCGCGGATGAGGAGTTGGAAGAAGGAGAGATCTGGCGGCAGGAGAGCATTGTGGGCACCACCTTCGATGGTTATTACACGCGGCTGGAGGATGGGAAAGTGCTGCCGCGAATCCGCGGATCGGCGTTTGTGAATGCGGAGAGCACGTTGCTGTTTCATCCCGCGGATCCATTTTGCTGGGGGATACGCCCTTGAACTCTGGCGCCGATGCTGTGGTGATCGGGGCTGGAATTGTTGGGGCGTGCTGCGCACACCTGCTGCGGCGGGAAGGGATGCGAGTGGCGGTGGTGGAAGCCGGCGTGATTGCCGGTGGCGCTACGGGCGCAGGAATGGGCCACATCGTCGTGATGGATGACAATCCCGCCGAGTATGAATTGACACTATACTCGCAGCGGCTGTGGGCCGAATTGCTACCGGTGTTGCCCCCGCAAGTGGAGTTTGATCCATGCGGGACGCTATGGGTAGCGGCGGATGAAGAAGAGATGGCGGGAGTAGAGGCGAAGTTCGCGTCGTACACCATGCGCGGCATGCGCGCCGAGATACTCGATGGGCGGTCTGTGGCGGAGGCGGAGCCCGCACTGCGTAAAGGACTGGCGGGTGGACTGCTGGTGCGCGGAGATAGCGTGATCTACGCACCATGCGCCACGGCTTGGTTCCTTCAAGGCGTGGATGTGCGCAGGGGCAGAGTGGTGGCGGTGACAGACGGAGGTGTGCGGTTGGAGGACGGATCATCGCTTTCGTGTGAAGTGGTGGTATGTGCGGCTGGCGCATCGTCGAGCGAATTGTTTCCACAGTTGGAGGTGCGCCCGCGCAAAGGACATTTGGCAATTACGGATCGCTATCCAGGTTACGTGCGGCATCAACTGGTGGAATTGGGTTATTTGAAGAGTGCCCATGGGCACAGCACCGAATCTGTTGCGTTCAATGTACAACCACGAAAAACGGGGCAGCTGCTCATCGGGTCTTCGCGGCAGTATGGGGTGACGAGCCCGGCCGTCGACCGGCCGTTGCTTGACCGGATGTTGCGCCGTGCGTTGGAATACATGCCCGGACTGGCGCAGCTTTCCGTGCTTCGTACCTGGACGGGCTTCCGGCCATCGACACCGGACAACATGCCGGCGATCGGGTTGTGCCCGGAGCGGGAGAATGTATGGTTTGCCACGGGGCACGAGGGGCTCGGGATCACGACATCGCTGGGAACCGCGCATTTGCTGGTGGATCTGGTGGCGCATCGCACTCCGGTGATTGATCCGCGGCCATTCGCCCCGGAAAGGCTGTGGCGCGATGGCTGACGTCGTCAACGTGCGGATCAACGGCCAGGAGTTGGAGGTGAAAGCCGGCACCACGGCCGCTGTTGCCGTATTTATGGCAGGTGTCACTTGCTTCCGGCGGAGTGTCACGGGTGAGGTGCGTGCTCCGTTGTGTGGAATGGGCGTGTGCATGGAATGCCGCGTGACGATTGACGGAGTTCCACACAGCCGGAGTTGCCAGACGCTGTGCGTCGAAGGAATGGAGATTCGCACCGATGGCTGATGTGGTGGTGGTCGGCGCCGGGCCGGCAGGGATCGCCGCGGCGCGGGCCGTGCGCGAATGCGGCAAGACCGCGGTGGTGTTGGACGATAATCCAGCGGCGGGGGGACAGATCTGGCGAGGGGATCCGATTGTGTTGGAAGGCCTGCGTGCGGGTACGCGCGTGTTGGGGCCGTGGCAGTTGCAATGTGAGAACGTGATTCTGGCCACAGGGGCGAGGGAATTGTTTCTGCCGTTTCCTGGATGGACGCTGCCGAATGTTATGGGGGCAGGCGGATTGCAGGCTCTGGTGAAGGGTGGACTTCCGGTAAGGAGCAAACGCGTCATTGTTGCCGGGAGCGGTCCGTTGCTGCTGGTGGTGGCGGCTTATCTAAAAGAACAGGGAGCGCATGTTTTGTTTGTCGCTGAACAAGCCCCTGTCAGGCAGATGGTTGTGCTCGGGAAGCATCCTGCGAAGCTCTGGCAGGGTCTTCGTCTGCGATCGCAATTGGAGAGCGTCCCCTATCGGACGGAATGCTGGCCGGTGAGCGCAGAGGGTACGACGCAACTGCTGTCCGTTACGATGCACCACGCGGGCGAGAACTGGACGGAGCGTTGCGACTACCTGGCGTGCAGCTTTGGTCTGGTGCCGAATCTGGAGTTGCCCGCCCTCTTCGGATGCGAGATCCGCGATGGAGTGGTGGTTGTCGATGAACAGCAGCGTACCAGTGTGCCGAACGTCTTTGCGGCGGGGGAAATCACTGGTGTGGGAGGAGTGGACAAAGCGAGTGAGGAAGGGCGTGTCGCCGGGTTGGTGTCTGCCGGCCGAACTGCCCATTGCCGGCGGTCGTCGTTTCCGGATACGTTGCGCAGGGCGTTTGCATTGCGCTCGGAACTACGGCATCTGGCGGAGCGGGAAACGATTCTGTGCCGTTGCGAGGATGTTCCCGTTGGCGCCGCGCGCAGTTTCGATTCCTGGAGTGCGGCCAAGCTGCAGACGCGTTGCGGGATGGGGCCCTGCCAGGGGAGAATCTGCGGTCCGGCGGCGGAGTTTCTTTGCGGATGGGGTGCGGATTCCGTACGGCCGCCACTCTATCCGGCGAGTCTGGAAGAGCTACTCAGCAAGAAGCTTCTCGATGAGTGAGATCATTTCCTCGCGCAGGCGTTTGTGGAGCACTCCGGTGGAAGGGCCATCGAAGCCCGCGTGGATTGCTCGAACACGCTGATCGCGGCCGATGAAGAGAGTGGTGGGGTATGCACCGAAGTTGTCGAGTTGGGCGAGAATATCGGGAGCATCCTCGGTGGTTCCAGCAAGCAACACCGGGTAGCTCATCTTGTACTTGTCGGCGAAGCGGCGCAACTGGCGGAGATCGCGGTCGCGCTCCCCGGTGTATTCGAAGCCGAGTGCCACGATCTCCAAGCCCCGTGCTTTGTAGCGGTCGTAAAGCTCGCGCAGGAGCGGAGCCTCCTCGTGGCAGTTGGGACACCAGCTTCCGGTAATGGTTACGAGCACGACTTTATTGTGGAAGCGGGGATCGGTGTGGGAGACAAGATTGCCATTGAGATCGGGGAAGGAGAATCGGAACGGCTGTCTCGGTGTACGGAAGCGGGTGTAGCTGAGGGCGTTGGGCGTTGTTGCGGTGGATTCGGTGTGACGGAGGCCCTCCACCGGGTAGGCTGTGTTCAGATTGCCGGCCAGCAAGCCGTTGGGTTGGAGTGTGGCTTCGAGCAGTAAGGCACGAATTCCGTCGAAACGCGAAAGGGTGATCCTGTTTTGGGAAACGGAGCCGGTCATGGTTCCCCAGTCTCCGCTCACGGGAACAAGCGTTCCTTCGAGGCGTGCGCCCTGCTGGCGTAGCAGAGCCCGATAGAGGACGGTTTTCCCTTCCTCCTGGGAAGTGAGGATCCATTCGCCGGATACCTGGATGGTGGGCGGCGGCAGAGGCGCCGGAGGACGCCTGGACGCGGTGAATTCGCGGATGAGGGTGCGCTTGCGAACGCGGCGGATGAAGCTGCCTTTGCACAAGCCGTTCTCGAGACGAGCTTCCAGTACGCCATCCCAATCGCGGAAACTGAGCAGCAGGCGGCCATGGTCGAAGTAGGCGCTGGTTGAGGGGACACTGTCGTTGCCGTTGACCAGGCTGCCCTGCCACTTGCCGCCGGTGCGGCTCATGCGGAGCATAAAGGCAACTTCACCCCCCGCGGGATTGCGGACGGTGGCATACCAATCGCCGGCGATGTTCTGTGCAAGCGCGCAGACCGGGACCCACAGCGCGAGCGATAGAATTCCAATGCTTCCAGTCACGAGCTAACCAATGCTCTGATTGTACCCAGCGAGCCGTGGCGCAGTAGCCGGGGTAGCATAGAAATATTCCGATGATGCTCACTTCTGTACTTCTCTTTCTGGCCGAGCTAGCGGCTTGGGCCGGACCGCATGATGCAGCGGAGCGAGTTCTGGCTGAGCGCTGCGCCAAGTGTCACAACGCAAAGGCGAAGATGAGCGATCTCGATGTGACGAGCCGCGCCACTGCGGTGAAAGGCGGCAAACAAGGCGCAGCAATCGTCCCGGGCAAGGCCGCCGAAAGCCGCCTCTGGCAGTATGTGAGCGAAGGCAAGATGCCGCCGGGACAGAAACTGGATGAGACGTCGCTGGCGGCAATCCGCCACTGGATCGAGGCGGGCGCACCCGAGTTCAGCGGCGCCGCAAAGAAGCCCTTCTGGGCCTTTCAGCCTCCCGTGAAACACATCCCGCCGGCGCTGGATGCGAATCCGCTGGATGCATTTCTGCTTGCCAAACTGCGAGAGAAGGGGCTCGACTTCAATCCGCCCGCGGACCAACGTACACTGATTCGCCGCTTGTATTTCGACATGACCGGATTGCCTCCTGCTCCCGAAGACTTTCGCCAGACCTACGAACAAGCGGTGGACAAAGTGCTTGCCTCCCCGCGCTACGGGGAGAGATGGGGCCGCCACTGGCTGGATGTCGTGCGCTTCGGCGAAACGGATGGCGGCGAGCATAATTTCGAACGGTTCAACGCCTGGCACTATCGTGACTGGGTGATCGAATCGCTGAACGCCGATAAGCCGTATGACCGGTTCATTCGCGAACAGATTGCGGGGGATCTGTTGAATCCTGGGGATCCGAAGATGGTGGCGGCCACCGGGTTTCTGGTTGCGGGACCGTGGGATTCAGTCAGTGCTGTTCTGAACAAGGACGAGACCCTGCGGCAGCAGGCTCGTATGGATGAGTTGGATGACATGGTGACCACGACTGCGCACAGCTTTCTCGCACTCACCGTGAATTGCGCCCGCTGTCACGATCACAAATTCGATCCGATCTCCGCCAAGGAATACTACAGCCTCACTGCGTTCTTCAGCACGGTCGCATTCGGCGATAGAGAAGTGGGAACGGAAGAGCAGCGCAAGGTTCGGGATGAGTTTGTGCGTCCCTTGCGCAAGGAGATGGAGGCTGCACGGCGCGGCTTGGCCGAAATCGAAGATCCGGTTCGGACGAAGATGCTGTTGGAGCGCTACCAGGCCTTTGACCGGGAGCGCGCCCAGGAGGCGCGGCGGATTCTGTTGAACGCTGTCTGGAACCGCAATCAGTTCGCTGCAACTAAGGTGGACAAGGTTCGCTTTGTCGTCATCGGGCAGACGGGCAGGAAGCCGGTGCTGCGGTATCTGGAGTTACTGCCGGGTGGGAAGCGCATCACGGATTGGACTGGTGCGGAGGCCGCTTCCGCGGACAAGCCGCTGACGATCGAACTGGACGTGCCTGCTGGTACGGCGGTCTCCGGCATCCGATTTGCCAGTGATCCGGAACGCGGACAACGCGAGGGAATGATCACCACCTATCGGTTGGAAGGAATGGTGGGTGGCGAGTGGCGCGAGCTTTGCCGCTCGTTGGATCATGTGGGCCGCAACGAACTGGATCTGCCGGAACTGAGCGACGACGATCTGGAAAAGGCGCTCACCGATCAGCAGCGCAAGGATCGGGCCGCATTGCAGGCGCGGATGGATTCTCTTCAGAAGCGCATGGATGCCGCTCCGGCGATCACCAAACTGTATGCGGCGAAACCCAAGGAACCGGAGAAGTCCTTCCTGCTGGAACGCGGCAACGTGAAGCGGCAGGTGGAAGAAGTTGGGCCTGGCGTGCTGGCTGCGGTACAGACTCCTCTGCCGCAAGTGGATTCGTCAGACCCGGCAGCGCGGCGAATCGCCCTCGCGAACTGGCTGGCCGATGCGAAGAATCCCTTAACCGCACGCGTCATGGTGAACCGCATCTGGTACCACCATTTCGGGAATGGAATCGTCAACACGCCGAGCGATTTCGGAGTGAACGGGGATCGCCCATCGCACCAGGAATTGCTGGACTGGCTGGCCGTACAGTTCATGGAAAACGGTTGGAGCATGAAATGGCTGCACCGGCAGATACTGCTGTCGCGCGCTTACCGGCAATCATCGGCGATGAATGACAAAGCGTTTGCGGCAGATGCCGGAAACAGGCTGCTGTGGCGAATGCCGCTGAAACGGATGGATGCCGAGATGGTGCGTGACTCGCTGCTGGCTGTTGTGGGCAATCTCGATCTGAGAATGGGCGGACCAAGCTATTTGCTGCAGAAAAAGGGAACTCGCGGTTCGTACATCTACAAAGCTTTGGAAGATGGCCCGGAAACCTGGCGCCGGGCAGTGTATCGCTTTGTCGTGCGCGGCGGGGAGCGCATCATGATGGACAGCTTCGATTGCCCGGATCCTTCCGTCGCCACTCCGCAGCGCCCGGTTTCGAATACCCCTGTGCAAGCCTTGACCCTCATGAATAATGAATTTGTGATCCGGCAGGCGGAACGTTTTGCCGAACGCTTGCAGCGTGAGGCGCCCGATGGAAGGGCAGCGCAAATCGGCTTGGCTTACCGGTTGCTATTCGGAAGAGAGCCGAATGGCGCAGAGGTAAAACGTGATGCTGCTTTCGCGGATCAACACTCGCTGGCTGCCTGGTGCCGGGCAATTTTGAACTCCAACGAGTTCGCCTACGTACCATAAGGAGAGGAGAACTGAATTTGCTTATCGTCACTACGAACACACTGGAAGGCCGCAAGATCCGTCAATACCTGGGCATCGTCACCGGAGAGGCGATTCTCGGAGCGAACCTGTTCAAAGATTTCTTTGCCGGGATCCGCGATATTGTGGGCGGCCGTTCCGCGGCCTATGAGGGCGAGTTGCGCAAAGCCAAGGACATCGCTTTGGCGGAAATGGCGGAACAGGCGCGCCAGATGGGCGCCAACGCGGTGATCGGCGTCGACCTGGATTTTGAGGAGATTTCTCCAGGCGGCGGAACCATGTTGATGGTCAGCGCCAGTGGGACTGCCGTGCAGATTGAATGATGAGAGTGGCGCCGCTGTGGTCTAATCGCGAGTATGTGGCTATTCGCGGTTGCGATCACGATTCTGGTAGGGGCGGAAAAGCAGCCCATCACAACGACTGACCTTCTCAAGATCCGGAAAGTGACCGAAGTGAAGATTGCTTCCGACGGTTCCTTTGCGGTGTACGGTGTGCAGTCCATTCATCAGGAGAAGGAAGAGTACTCTTACCGCACCAATCTCTGGTACATCGATCTCAACGATCCGCGCGCAAAGCCACGGCAGCTTACCTTTGGCGCGCGCAGCGACAGCGGCATGGCCATTAGCCCGGATGGCAAGCTTCTGGCGTTTGTGCGCGCCGACGACAAGCGGGTGGGACAGGTCTGGATGCTGCCGCTCGATGGTTCGGGCGAGGCCCGGATGGTGACCCATCTGGAGCACGGCGCCGCCAATCCGGTGTGGCATCCCAGGAAGCGCCAGTTTCTGGTTACCAGCAACGTCCCACTGAGCAAGATTGAGGAGAAGCCGCATTTCGATCAGGAGCGGCCTCGTCGGGACTGGTTGGATGCCGACTCCAAGGCCAATGGGAATCCCGATGGAGATCGCAAGGCGATTCGCAACTGGTTGGAGAAGAACTCCGCGAAGGGAAACCCGGTCACAATCAACCGGCTCGCCTTTCAAGGGGAAATGGCATTGGAGAATGAGATACGGATCGGCCATTTGTACAATGTCGATCTCGATCAGGATGGGAAAGCTTCGCAGTTAACGAAGGGGTCGCAGGGATTTGGACGGTGCGCTTACTCGCCGAGCGGCGATTCGCTCGCTTGCAGTGGTTCTCCTGCCGGTTCGCAGCATCCGGATCGCGATCGCCGCAGCGCCATTTGGATATTGGGCGCCGATGGTTCCAGTCCCCGTGCTTTGCTCGACAGCCCCACCGAAAGTTACGCCAGCGCCACGTTCTACGCTGACGGGAAATCATTGCTGGTGACCGCGCAGCAGCAGGATGAGCCGATGTTCCGGCAATCGCGTCTGGGCAAGTATGAGCTGTCCTCGAACCGGATGGAGTGGATCAGCGGTTCCTGGTCGGGAGACACGCAATCGGCTCAAGTGGCTTCCGATGGTTCCATCCTCTTCTCGTCGCCTTGGCACGGTGGTGAGCCGTTGCTGCGGCTCGATGGCAAGAAGTTACAGCGTCTGGTGGAAGGGCCGGTGGGCGTCAGTGCTTTCGACGAAGGCGGCGGACGCACGGTATACGCCTTGATCAGCGTCCCCAATCCAAATGAGCTCTACGTGCGGGAGAAGAACGGAAAGACCAGACAGCTTACGGAGATGAACAGCGGATGGCTTGCCGGCAAGATCCTCTCCATTCCGCAGGAAAAGTGGATCACAAGGCCGGATGGGGTGAAGGTACAGACATGGGTGCTGAATCCGGTCCGCGCCGAGAACGGCAAGAAGTATCCCTGGGTGCTGGATATTCACGGCGGCCCGACGGCCATGTGGGGTCCCGGTGAATTGAGCATGTGGCATGAGTTTCAACTTTTCTGCGCCTGGGGATATGGAGTGGTCTACTCCAATCCGCGCGGCAGCGGCGGGTACGGCTACGAATTTCAGAAAGGGAATTATCGCAATTGGGGAGAAGGACCGGCCGGCGACGTACTGGCAGCGCTGGACGAAGCCGTAAAGACAAATGCCTATTCGGACAAAGACCGGTTATTCATTACGGGTGGATCGTATGCGGGCTATCTCACTGCCTGGATCATCGCGCACGACCACCGCTTTAAGGCCGCGGCAGCGCAGCGCGGCGTTTATGACCTGTCGACGTTTTACGGTGAAGGAAATGCCTTCCGGCTGGTGAAAAATGCATTCGGCGGACGCCCCTACGAGTCCGGCATGCGCCCCTTGTTGGAAGAGCAATCCCCGTTCACCCATGTGGCGAAGATTCGAACCCCGCTCCTGATATTGCATGGGAGCTTGGACTTGCGCACCGGCGTCTCCCAAAGTGAGATGCTCTACCGGGCACTGAAGGATCTCGGCCGTGAAGTGGAGTACGTACGCTACCCAGGTGTAGGTCACGAATTGACTCGATCGGGCGCACCGCTACAGCGCATGGATCACATGTTGCGCATCATCGAGTTTTTTGAGCGCTACGCCGGAAATGATTCGCCAGCACCTGTGAGCCAGTGATTATTTCTTCGCCGTTACCTGAAAGGTCGCGACCATTTCGTCCTTGGTGCCCACTGTGCCAAGCCCGGCGCTTGGCGGCTTGATGCCATACGCCGACATCTTGAAGCTGGACTTGCCGCCCAGTTTCATGGTGGCCGGGTCGAGGGTTACGTCCATCGTGACCGGCTTGCCATTTCCGCGAATCGTCAGCACGCCTTCCACCTGGAACCGGTTGTTGCCCTGGGGCGTCACTTTCGTCGACGTGAACCGCATGTCCGGGTACTTGGACACAACAAGGACGGTGCTCAAAGCTTCATCCTGTATTTTCTTCAGGTCTTTTGGACTGACCCATGTGTCTTTGCAGACGAGGCTGCCTGCATCGATTTTCAGCTCCACGCGGGAGTTTGCCGGAGTCTGCGCATCGTAGGTGAGCTTGCCGGAGTAGTTGGGGAATTCGAAGTTGTGCTTCTTTCCCTTTAGGAATCCAGTCTTGTCCACCTCGAGGGAGATTTTGTCTTGCCCACCGGCGGCGATGGTATAGTCCACCGGTTGCGCGAACGCGGCCGTAATACTGAGAAGTAGGATTACGAGTAGCATACGCTTCTATTATGCATTCTCACGCGGATTTATTCCGGCTTGGTTTGCGTGGGAAAATGGATGGTTTCATGAAGATTCGAGTAGGCCGCCACGTGTCTGTAGCAGGTTCTTTGAGCGATGCAGCGGAGCGTGCCAGGCAGATCGGAGCGAATACGCTCCAGATTTTTTCATCCAGTCCGCGTATGTGGCGAGGCATCATGCCCGCTCCCGCGGACATTCAAAAGTTCAGCGAATTGCGCACGGCGTACGATCTGCGGCCGTTGGTGATTCATGACAACTACCTGATCAATCTCCCTGCGGCGGATCGCGAGGTGCGGCGCAAGTCGATTGTGGCTTTTCGAGGAGAACTGCAGCGGGCAGCCGCGATCGGGGCGGACTACCTGGTGGCTCATCCGGGCAGCTATCGGGGTCAAACGGTGGACTCTTCGATTGCTGCTTTCGCCGGCTCATTGGAAGCGGCTGCGGACGGGTTGACGCCGCAGGGGGTTACCTTGTTGCTGGAATGTACGGCGGGGCAGGGAAGTTCCCTCGGGCGCACGCTGGAGGAACTGGCGAGGCTGCGCGACGCTGCTGCTCCGCGCACGGCTTTGCCCATCGGATTCTGTCTGGACACCTGCCACCTGTTCGCCGCCGGCTACGATGTTTCCTCTCATGATGGGCTGGAGGCGACGCTTGATGAGGCTGAGCGGATCCTGGGGTTGGAGAACATTCCCGTGATTCATGCCAATGATTCGAAGACACCGCTCGGTTCGCGGCGAGACCGGCACGAGAAGATCGGCAAAGGATATATTGGCGAGGAAGCGTTCCGGCGCATGGTGACAAATCTCCGGCTGCAGGGAAAAGCATTTCTGTTGGAGACCCCTGTGGAGGAGGACGGCGACGAAGAGCGGAGCGTACATCATCTGTGGCAATTGGCGAGGCAATGAATCGACGAACATTTCTGGGATGGATGGGGGCCGCGGCTACTCCCGGAGCGCAATTGGAGCGGCCGAACATCCTGCTGATACTGGCGGATGATCTGGGCATCGGAGATCTTTCCTGCTACGGGGGCACTGAGGTGGAGACGCCGCATCTGGATGCCTTGGCGAAGCAGAGTGTCCGTTTCCAGAACCACTATGCGGCGAGTGCTGTGTGTTCGCCCACCCGCGCAGCTTGCCTCACTGGGAGATACCCGTTACGGTTTAACATCCGCGCGCATTTTTCCGATCGTGAGGAGCATCTGCCACGTGGCGTGACGACGTTGCCGCAACTGCTGCGAGATGCCGGCTACGGCACAGCGCATGTGGGGAAGTGGCACCTCGGGGGCTTGAACCGGAAGCATCTGGCAGATCGCGCCGCCAGCATCCCCGGACCCTTGCAGCAGGGCTTCGAGCACTACTGTGCCATGGCCGAAGATCCCGCCGAACGGGCCGCGTTGGTCAAGGATCGGTGGCTGTTCCGCCGTGGTGTGGAACATTTTGTGCGCGATGAGAAACCAGTTACCGATCGGGAGATCCATCTCACGGACTTCGAAGCCGATGAGGCGATGCGGTGGATGGCCTATTACCACCAGCGCAAGCAACCATTCTTCGTCAATCTATGGTTCGATGCGCCGCATTTTCCCTATGAGCCTCCGCCCGGCGATCATCTGGAAAAGTACAAGGGCAAGGCTGAGGCGGACGACCTGCTGTACCGGGCCATGGTTTCTCATCTCGACTCCTGCATTGGAAGGCTGATGTCGAAGCTCCGCGAACTGGGAATGGAACGCAATACAATCGTGCTATTCAGCAGCGACAACGGCCCTGCAATGCAAGGCAGTCCCGGCATCTACAAAGGCAAGAAAGCCGATTTGCACGACGGCGGTCTACGTGTTCCGCTTCTGGTGCGATGGCCGGGGAAGGTGTCTCCGCGAACATCCAGGCAGCTTGCCCACACAGCGGACTATCTTCCTACTCTTTGCGCCGCCGCTGGCGTGAAGCCGCCATCCAATGTGGATGGCGTGAATTTATTGCCCCATTTGCAGACGGGGCAGGAAGTGAAGCGGGATATGTTGTTCTGGCAGCTCAACGTCTATGCCACGCACTGGCAAAGCGGAGAGAAACCTCGTCCCTATCGCAAGCCGGAGCCTTACGCCACGGAAGTGGTGCGCGACGGCGATTGGAAGTTGCTTGCCAAGGATGGGGAGCCGCTGGAGTTGTATCACGTGGGGGATGACCCGCGCGAACAACGGAACCGGATTGGGGAAGAAAATGCTCGCGCCCAGCGCATGGCCGCTCGATTGAAAGAATACCTGCAGGCGCCGCGGTTGGAGTGCTGCGCGGTACGCTAACAAAATGGCTCAACTATTCGCTGGGACTTCGGGGTTTGCTTACGATGCCTGGAAGCCGGACTTCTATCCGGCCGAAGCAAAGTCGAAGGACTACCTTCGCCATTATGCGGCTCGCCTCAATGCCGTGGAAATCAACTACACATTCCGGCGTCTTCCTTCTGCATCGACATTGGAGAATTGGGTTCAGGCTACCCCTGAGGGCTTTGTGTTCGTGATCAAGGCCCACCAGCGCATTACGCACATTCAGCGATTAAAGAAAGCAGAATTCACTGAGATTTTCTTCAAGGCGGTGGATCCCCTGCGTGTCGTGAAACGGCTTGGCCCGGTGCTGGTGCAACTGCCTCCGAACCTCAAGTGCGACGAAGAGTTGCTGAAGGGCTTTCTGGAAGAGATACCAGCGGGCTTCCGCTGTGCATTTGAGTTTCGCAATGCTTCGTGGCTGAAGGATTCCGTCTACGCGATGCTGGAGGCCAAGGGCATGGCGCTTTGTCTGGCCGAGTCGGATGATTTCGTGGTTCCGGAAGTGATCACGGGAGGCTTCGTGTATTGCCGCTTGCGCAAGTCGGAGTATGCACCGGAAGAGCGGGCCGTGATCAAAGAGAAGGTGCACGGCCTGGTGGCGTCCGGCAAAGATGTTTACGTGTTCTACAAGCACGAGGACACACCGGCGGGAGCTTTGTATGCCGAAGAATTGCTGCGCTAGCAGGTAGCATGATCTTTCTTTCGGCGTTTGCAGGTGGCCCCGTCTTCGCATCCACCGCAGCCATGCAGCAATTGCTCCAACACATCACCATCGAAGGAACCGCGGCAATGTCTCCGCGTCGCGGATTGCAGCAGATACCACCCGGTCATCACACCGGCCAGGACGGCCATGACCACGAATAGTTGGGTCAACATCACTCACCTCCCATTCCGGAAAATCCCATGAATGCCAGCGATAGAATGCCGGCAATCGTTAGTGTCGCTACCGCCCCTCGGCTCAGGTCGGGGAGGTCGGACAGTTCCAGGCGTTCGCGGGCCTCTGACATTAGGTACATTGCTAGCGTGTAGCCGCCGCTTGCGCCCACCGCGAAGACAACACTCTGCAGTAACGAGTACCCGCGGCTGGTTTGAAATAGCGGCACGGCCAACACCGCGCAGTTCGTCGTGATCAGCGGCAGAAAGATCCCAAGCTGCCGGAAGAGCGATGGATTGGTCTTCTTGATGAACATCTCCGTGAGTTGCACCATGGCGGCGATGATCACAATGTAGAGAATGATGCGTAGATACTCGGTGCCTGATTGCACCAGTAGCCTGTTGGTGAAGTAGCAGAGAATGCTGCTCATTGTGATCACGAACGTCACGGCCAGGCTGAGGCGCACGGCGGTGGCGCGCTTCCCGGAAATGCCGATGAAGGAACACATTCCAAGAAAGACGGAGAGCACGAAATTGTGCAAGAGAAGGGAATCAATCAGGATGAAGCTCAGAGATTCGTTGTTCATACGCGCACCTCAGAAGCCTGTGCGGCGAGTACCAGCCGGTTCTGCCGGCGCCGCTTCCACGCAGTCATGCTGGCGAGCCAGATAGCGAGTGTGAAGAATCCGCCGGGTGGCAATTGGAACAGCACCCAGGGTTGGAAGTTGGGGCCAAATACGGAGAATCCAAGCAGCGTGCCCGCCCCAAGCACTTCGCGAATGGCACCGATACAAGAGAGGCCGAAGGTGAATCCGATCCCCACCCCTGCGCCATCCAATGCGGCGGCCCCAACCGGATTTCGCGCGGCGAATGCCTCTGCGCGCCCAAGCACGATGCAGTTGGCGACAATCAACGGGATGAACGGGCCAAGAGCCTGATAAATGGGGACGCTGATCGCTTTCACCAGATAATCCACGACGGTCACTGCAGTTGCGATGACCAGGATGTAGGTGGCGATACGAACCTGCTTGGGAACCAGTTTGCGGATCATGCTGACCAGGGTGTTCGAGCAGACCAGCACGAACATGGTGGCCAACCCCATCGCGATGCAGTTACGAACTGTGTTGGTGATGGCGAGCGTCGGGCACATGCCCAGGACTTGCACAAAGACAGGATTCTGTTCCCATAGACCGCTCAGGAAAGCCTCCAGGCCGTTGTTGGGGTTGTAAGCCACTCCGTGTTGCGCTTCGCCGTCTTTGTGCTGGCTCACCTGTGTTTCACCTCGAATGTGAAGTTCCCAGATGCAGCCTCGAAATTAAGCCCCGGGCACCTATGTCTGTGCCCATCTTCAGCTACCGCCAGAATAGGGAATTTTTCATAAACAAGGCATAAACGTCCGAGTTAAGATTGCTCTATCTTGCCGGCGGGCTGAAACCGGTAGCCGGTCCAGGGATCTGTGACGATGTAGCGCGGATTGGCTGGGTCGGGTTCGATCTTTTTGCGCAACCTGTTTACAAAGACACGCAGATATTCCACTTCGCTTCCATACTCCGGCCCCCACACCGCCTGCAGCAGCCTGCTGTGGAGCAGGGGAACATTGGGGTGACTCACCAGGTACTGCAGCAAGTCGAACTCTTTTGGAGTGAGCCGGACCTGTTTGCCGCGGCTCTTTACCTGGCGGGTTTCGAGGTTGATGTCAAGTTCATCCAACTCAATGGTCGACGGGTCGGATTCCGCCGCTGGCGGAACGCGGCGAAGGTTGGAGCGGATGCGTGCAAGCAGTTCCTTCTCGCCAAACGGTTTGGTGACGTAATCGTCCGCTCCGGAGTCGAGTGCTTCCACCTTGTCCTGTTCCGACGCCCTCACAGACAAGACCACGATGGGTATGTCATATTCCGCGCGAATGACTCTGCATGCTTCCATTCCGCCCATGCCGGGCATGTTGAGATCCAGCAGCACGATATCGTGCCGCTCTCTGCGCAGGACGTCAATCGCTTCCTCGCCGGTACGCGCCTCGGAGACGGCATACCCTTGCGCCGACAGGGAAATCCGCATGACGCGTCGGATCTGCCTTTCGTCGTCAACAACTAAAACCTTCGCCGCAAGTGCATTCATGCTGGTTGTGATTGTTCCTTCAACGGTATCGAGATCGAAAAGCACGCGCCACCCTCCGCGCGGTTTTCTTCCCAGATTCGGCCTCCATGCAGATCGACAATCTCGGTGGCAATGGCCAGACCCATTCCATTGCCTTGGATGCGTAGCGCGGATTTCCCCCGGTAGTAGCGATCGAAAATCCGAACCCTGTCTTCCGGAGAGACTCCTGGGCCCTTGTCGGAGACCGAGAAAACGACGTGATCACCTTCCAGTGTTACGTCAATACGAATTGGTGTGAGGCCCGGCGAATATTTGATTGCATTCTCAAGGAGATTGGCCAAGGCGATGGGCAAGAGTGCCGGATCCGCTTCGATGAGCGGAAGATTCTCGGCGATGTTACGTTCGAATGGCCGGTCATCCAGCAACGGACGCATCCGCCTCAGTGCGCACATGACGAGATGTGCCGGCTGCTCGGGGTTCCGCTGCAATTGGAGCCCCCCGCTTTGAAGCCGTGCGACTTGGGTCGCTTCGCTGATCATGGAGGTGAGACGATCGGTCTCCTCTTCCATGACGGTTGCCAACTCGCGGTGTTCCGTGGCGAGATCGGGGTCTGCCAACAGAACCGAGGCTCCAAATTTGATGGAAGTGAGTGGTGTTTTGAAATCGTGCGCCACTGCGTCCAGCAGGAGTGATTTCAATTCCTGGCTCTGCCGTACCGCCTCAGCGTGAGCCGCTGTCTCCATTGCCCGAGCCCGCTCCAGAGCGATGCCCGCCAGATTGCAAACAGAGCGCACCGCATGATCCGTCAAGCCCGCTCCACACAATGCGATACTGCCGATCGGCTCTCCGGATAGTTCGATCGGAAGGAAGACCAATCCTGCGGCGGCGTTGCCGAATTGTCTGTTTTCCGCCGCGGACTGCCGTAGAGTGGACTCGCGAATCTTTGCGCGGTTGTTTCCCGCCTGCTCCAGGCGGCCGCTGCGCATGTCGAACAGCATTACGCCTTCCACTTCCACGATGCGGGCAATAAGGTCCACTAAGTCTCTTCCGACGGCTTCCCCCGCTTCAGCCTGCATCAAGGCGCGGCTCAATTCGTACAAACGCTCCACCTCCGCTTCACGGGCCAGTGCTTCCGTTGCCTTCCTTTTGGCACTGGCGGATAGTTCACTGGCGACCACGGAGATTCCCAGGAAGGCGCCTACGGTGACCCAGTTTTCCACGTCGTCGATCGCAATGTTTCCAATCGGGGGGAACCAATAATATGCGGCAAACATCATGGATGCTACGGAAGCGGAAATGGCTTCGACGAGGCCCCACCTCGCCGCGATTCCCAACACTCCCATCAACTGAGTGAGGGCAACCGTCGTATGGTTGACCTGGTTCAGCGCAAGATAGAAGCTCGTAATGCCGGCTATGATTCCCACTGCTCCGAGGACACGCAGAAGCTTCCGGGTCAACCGGCGTTGTTTTGATATGTCCGCCAAGTTTGATTATAGGTTTCTCTCCCGCAATACTCCCAGATACTGCCGCAGTGGCCCGCACGCCTCGCCGTAATGCTTGGCCAGAATGCGCGTCAATTGGTGCAGATGCGAAAGATCATGTGCGGTCCAGGCGGCGATGTACTCGCCAAGCCTCACCGAGCCCAAGGCAGGATGCATGCCTCGCCGGTCCAGGTCCGCCGTGGAAAGATTCATTGACTTCACCGCGGAGAGATTCGCTTCACGCAACTGGCGAAACTCTTCGAGCAAATCCTCCAAGGTTTTGCCTGCCATGCCGTCCACATGCGCCGTGCGATCAAAGGAGTCGAACGCTCTTGATTCACCAAATGCAAGAATGATCCGCAGGCGCGGTACCCAATCTGTCTTCTCCCCATGAATGAGGTGCCCTATCACTCCCGCCGCCGTCCATTCCTCTTCGCTCGTGTACACCCACTCTCCCGGCAAGCCCGGCAACATTGCCTGCAGCACTGCCGGCGTTTTGCCGAGCACCATCATTGCTTCCTCAAGCCGGAAATCCATGGCAAGATTGTACGCTATGGACATCGGAACAGTCGGTTGGTTTGACTTAACAGTGCCGAACGCGGATGCCGTGCGCGATTTCTATCGCGCCGTGGTGGGCTGGGGGGCGCAGGAATGTGAAATGGGCGGATACAGCGATTACATCATGACACTGCCAGGCAGCGACAAAGGCGTTTCCGGCGTGTGTTGGGCACGCGGCGTCAACACCGGACTGCCACCTGTGTGGCTGATGTATGTGACCGTAGCCGATCTCGACGCAAGCATCGCCAGCGTGCGGGAACGTGGTGGCAAACTGCTGGTTGGCCCAAAGAATATGGGAGAGGCGAGGTACTGCGTCATCGAGGACCCGGCAGGGGCCAGTCTCGCGTTGTATCAACCCGCACCAGCCTCCCTTTGATCAGCGGATTTCCAGAGGCAGCACGGTCTCGATCTTCGTGCCGGAAACGGCCAGACTGGCCGCCAGCGTATAGGTGCCTGCGGGAAGCCCGGGCCGCACCGCGACTGCGTAGTTCTTCTCTCCGCTGAAACGGAAGGTACGGATGGCCAGTGTGAACGCGCGCCCGTTCGACCAGCGGTAAACCTCGTCCCCTTTTTCATTCCGGATAACGACGTCAAAGTCCTGCCCGGAGGGGAACGTCAGTTCGAGAGGGGTTCCCGTCGTATTGCGCAGAGTCATGCGCACGGTGATGGGATCGTTCGTCCCGAAGCGCGCACTATTCAGAGAAGCCTGGAAGCTGCGTTCCTGTTCGGAGAACGCAGTGAATCCGCCGAGGCGTGCGTAGACCAGATCCCAAACCACCTCCCCCGCGATGTTGGACATGCGCCGTTGGGCCAGGCCGACATAGGGCAGAAACGTCTCCGTGATCAATCCTGCATCGGCGCAGCGGCCGGGGGCGTACCCCACTCGCAGGGCGCCATCCCGAAAATCGCCCAGCGGAGAACGCAACTCCGCGTTCTTCGATTGGATGACGCCGCTCGGGCTGCAATCGTCGATCTCCGAACGAAACGCCTCGCCTGTAGCCGCTTGAAACGCCACCCAATTGTGCTCCGTACGGTCCTGTTCGCTATAGAAGACGAGTGTGCCGGCATCATTCTTTCTCAGGAGGCGCGATCCGCCGGGCATGCCCACCAACTGGAAATACTCCTTGCCGTCGATGATCCGCGTGCCCGAGATTTCGGTCACAAATGTGGTCGGAGCCAGCACTCCCGATAGAGCGCCGCCAATGCGATAGATCCATTGATTACCGGTCTCCAACGGGAAATAATCCTGTCCGAACAACGGCACGGCTAGAAAAAGAGCGGAAAACACAAACCTCTGCATAGATCTCCAGAATTTGAAACGCGGCACAACTCCACGAAGTTGCGCCTCTATGGAAGACACGCGGAATCGGTAACCGAAACGGCTCAGCCCCGCGTCAAACATGGTAGATCTGAATTAGGGCGTCATGAAACTTCTTGTCATCCTCCTGCTGCCACTGCTGCTGCTTGCGGCCAATGTCAGGTTGTATATGAAGGACGGAGAACACCACCTCGTCCGCGAGTATCGAGTGGTGGAGGACCGTGTGCGCTTCTTCTCAGCCGAGCGCGGAGAGTGGGAAGAGGTTCCCATCAGTCTGGTCGATTTGAAACGCACCGAACGTGAAATTCAGGAAAGAGCATCCGCCGACAAGGAAAAGGCCAAGCTCATTGATGAAGAGGAAAAGGCCGAACGGGAACTTGCCCGCGAGGTGTCCAGTGTCCCGCAGGACCTCGGTGTCTATTTCGTCGATGGCAAAACGGTGAAACCGATGAAGGCCGCCGAAACCAAGATGAACAACAACAAACGCCGCTCGGTCCTGCAAGCCATCTCCCCCATCCCCATGGTCACCGGGAAAGCGACCGTGGAACTGGATGGGGAAACCTCCGCGTTCACCGTAACCAGTGACCTCCCCGAGTTCTACTTCCGCCTCTCGCAGGCGGAGCGGTTCGGCTTGATCAAACTTACTCCTGGCAAAGGCGTCCGAGTGGTGGAGAAGATCACCATCGTTCCTGTATCGAAGGAGATGGTTGAGGAGCGCGAACAAATTGAGGTGTTTCGGCGGCAGGCCGGGGAGGACCTTTACAAGGTGTGGCCCATGGAACCGCTTACACCCGGCGAATACGCCGCAGTGCAGTTCACCGAAGGCAAGGTGAACATGCAGGTTTGGGACTTTACCTACAGGAAACAATAAGGGCCGGCAGCTCTTGCAAGCCCCCAGCCCCTGTTGTGATCAAATTTACAGCGCTGCTTTAGCGGCCGCCAGCGCGGTTTCGTAGTTCGGGTGATCCGCCACTTCCTTCACATACTCCGCATGCGTGATGTTGTTGTCCTTGTCGACAACAAAGATCGCGCGGCTGTGAATGCGCAGTTCCTTGATCAGCGTGCCGAAAGCCTCGCCGAAGGAACCCGTGCGGTGATCGGAGATCATCTTCACTTTGTCCACGCCGAAGGCCCCGCACCAGCGCTTCTGCGCAAACGGCAGGTCCATGCTCACCGTGTAGATATCCACACCGGCCAGCTTGGCTGCCTCTTCGTTAAAACGCTTCGTCTGGGCGTCGCAAACCGGAGTATCGAGCGACGGCACCACACTGAAGATACGCACCGTGTTTCCGGTCTTGGCCAGATCCACGGCTTGCAGGCCGTTGTCCACCGTCTCAAAATTCGGAGCTTTATCGCCGGCTTTCAATTCCGGTCCAAGCAGCGTCAAGGGGTTTCCGCGGAGCGTCGTAGCACCAGGTCTTTCCATTCAGTCCTCCTGAGGGTATGAAGAATTTATTGTAGCAACTTGACGAATTCGTCCAGTTGATTCACGGGCAATTGGCAGGCATAGTCCTCGCAAACGTAGGCCGTAGTGCGGCCATCCACGGCACGCATGTCCCGGGTAAAGGGCATCCATTCCGCGAGTCTGGTCCGCGAGGTTTCATCCAACAAAACGATCGTACTGTCAGGCATGAAGAGCTGTCTGGCTGCCTTCAGCATTGCTCTTGTTTCCGGAGTTCCGTTTTCACCTGCCAGGATAATCTGCTTCGGCTTGGAGAGACTCAGCAGATAGGCGGTGGCCATCATCGGGATAGTGATGGCCGAAGTGGTTAGACGGCCGGCGAAGAAGGCGAGGGCGCGATCGGCGCTTTCCCGCATTGCGCGATCTCCGGTCAAAGAGGAGAGGCGCAACAGGTTTCGCACCATGACGCTGTTGCTGGAGGGTTCAGCCCCATCGTAATCATCCTTGATGCGCAGAACCAGGGAACTGTCCCCTTCCGCGGTGCTGAAGAATGCTCCGTTGGTCTTGTCCTCAAACAGATCCATTGCCCTTCGCGTCAGTTGAGCGGCGTGCTCCAGCAGCGATACGTCAAAGCTAGCCTCATACAGATCAAGCAATGCCTGCACGAAGAACGCATAGTCGTCAAGGAAGCCCTCGATGGCCGCCTCGCCCTGCCGGTAACGGCGTAACAGGATATCGCCGCGGCACATGGTGGTCAGTACAAAGTATGTGGCGCGCTGCGCGGCTTGCAGATATTCGCTGTCGTCCAGCACCTGAGCACCTTTGGCGAAAGCGGAGATCATTAACCCGTTCCAGGCCGTCAGCACCTTATCATCCAGGTGGGGCCGCACGCGGCCATTCCGGAGTGCCATCAGGCGCTCCGATGTGGACGCAATGGCTTTGGCTACCTGGTCTACCGGCACACTAAAATGTGCCGCCGTTTCTTCGATGGTATGCGCCTGGTAGAGAATGTTCTTCCCGGTGAACTCGGCATGCGGGTCCTCCTCCACATTACCGTGAGGCCGCACGCCGTAGCGGTAGCTGAACCAATCGGATTCGGGCTTTCGCGCCGCCTCTTCAATCTCCCGTGCGGTGAACACATAAAAGGCCCCCTCGCCTTTTTCCTTGGGATTGGCGGCGTCAATCACACTGTCGGCGTCCTCGGCCGAATAGAAGCCTCCGGCCGGGTCGCGCATGTCACGCAGCACATAGGCGAAGGTTTCCCGGGCCACCTGGGCGTACAAGGAATCCTCTGTGATCTGGAAGGCCTCCAGGTAACTCACCGCCAATTGCGCCTGGTCGTAGAGCATCTTTTCGAAGTGCGGTACGAACCAGCGGGCATCGACGGAATAGCGATGGAACCCTCCGCCCAACTGATCATACATCCCCCCTTTATACATCTCTCGCAGCGTGAGCAGCGACATCTCCATCGCTTCTTCTTCCCCGCACCCGGCGAAATAGCGATGAAGGAAATGAAACTGCACAGGACGCGGAAACTTGGGTGCTTGGCCGAATCCGCCCAACCGGGGATCGAAGTTGCGGCGGAAGGCCAGGTAGCAGCTTTCGAGCGCCTGCGTATCGAGTTCGGCATTCTTCGTCTTGGCGGTCAACATGTCCGAAAGCTGCCGGATCACGTCGTCGCCGGACTCGATCAACTTTTCGCGCTGCGTTTCCCATAACCCGGCGATGTGCTGGAGAAGCGCCGGGAAACCGGGCCGTCCGTACCGGTTGTCGGGAGGAAAATACGTGCCGCCGTAGAACGGCTTTAGGCCGGGTGTAAGCCATACAGACATGGGCCAGCCGCCGCCACCGGTTGTCGCCTGCACGAACGTCATATAGATGCGGTCCACATCGGGGCGCTCTTCCCGGTCCACCTTTACGGAAACGAAGTGGCGGTTGAGGATCGCGGCAATCTCCTCCGATTCGAAGCTCTCTCGTTCCATCACGTGACACCAGTGGCACGTGCTGTAACCGATCGAGAGAAAAATAGGTTTGTTTTCCTGGCGTGCCTTGGTGAACGCATCCTCGCCCCAGGGATACCAGTCGACCGGATTGTGCGCGTGCTGCAAGAGGTACGGGCTCTGCTCACGCGCCAGTCTGTTTGTGTGCATACACCATTCTAGAATGCGTGCTGATTCCCACACCCGCGAATGTGAATGTCAATCGTTGCGGGAATCGGTTACCAGAAGTGCACGGCAACTATGTTCGGCGGGCCTACGGTGCCCGACATCACTTGCGCCGATAGGACCACCTGAATGTTCTTCCGCTTCCAGCCGGAGGGGGCGTTCTTCACCGCTTCCGCAAAGTACGCCGGGTTGGTGATGAACTCTCCAGCCGCCTGGGTGCCGAAATGAGTCAGGCCGGCCACCATCACCACCGTGCTTTCCGTGATGGGGCTCACAACGCGGGTCACCAGAGCGTAATCGAGTGGGATTTTCCGGAATGGCCAGGAGTGCGGGGCCCGCCAATCCAGATTCTTTGGGTTCTGCCGGTCGCGCAGCACTTGCCCCAACCCCTTCTCAAGGTCGAAGTGGAAGCGTAAGTCCCGGCCGAGACTGAGTGTCCATTCATTGTTGTATGCCCCGATCAGCACCGAGGGGCGTCCGCGAAGATCGGCCAGCGAAACCATCCTGGCGCCGCGGATGGTAGTTTGTTTCTCGCGGCTGGCAAATAGAGACGAAAGCCTTGCGAATGACTCCGCATCGTGGATGCTCACGTATTTGTCCCACGAGGGCACGAATTCGCTCAGTGGAACTGCCCTCAGGTCTTCGGGAGGAGTCCGGCCTTCAGGACTGGCGTTGAACCAGCGGTCAAGGTCCCCTTGTGTCCTCGTCTGGAAGTGGTAGGCGTTTGGCTGACCCAAACACACCAGCACGGGGCCTTGCGGTGTGATCACCGGAGCCCAGAAATCATCGAGGGCGGTGTTCCTTCGCAACATCCACGTGGCCAAGGCGGCGGCAAAGACCAGCGCTACCGCAAGCCCCGCCTTCCTCCGGTCAGGTTTGGACGGAGTTCCTTCGATGGGCCGGACCACCTCCGTCAGTGCCACCGGTTCCGGGTTTGTGAGCGGCGCCAGCGGATGGAACTCCGGTACATAGGAACCTGCCGGCAAATTGATCCGCAACTCGCTCTCGCGCCCCGCCTCCTGATAATATTGCGCCAGCCGTTTGCGCACTTCACCGGCCGTAATTCGTACTACCGGATCCTGATGCGTGTCGTATTGCGCATCGCGGTTGAACACCTCAACACCAAGCGTGCGCTCCTTGAGTTCTACCGGATCATTCCCGGCATGCTCCACCACGTAGCGAAAGAACTGAGAACAGCGCTTGCTGGTGCGAAAGTGTGAACTGGCGAGGATGCGCTCCATCTGCTCCAGAGCAAGATCCCTGGTCACCTCTTGCATGTTCGAGGTAAGAGGCAAGCCCGGATTTCCACCGTTCGTATGGCCCACAAGCGTGCGTTGTTGCGTCTCGATTGTATCATGGCCAAGGGTAAAGAGGGGGTATTGAACCCCTTCAATACCCCTCGCAAATGATTGATATCGCGTGCTTATTGTGTAAAGTACCGTAAACCGCTTGTCTTAGGGTGGATTGACCTTTAGTCTCGAAGCAGTAAGCTTTGCTGGAAGGGTGGATATCGTGAAGCCCACAGCTACCTAGGGAGTAAAGAATCATGAGAACCAGGATCGCCGGGGTGCGTCTGTTCGCCCTGTTGCTTCTCCTCTCCGCGACCATGTTCCGCCTGGATGCGCAGATCGGCCGCGGTGCCATCACCGGTGTTGTGCGCGACCCGTCAGGCGCGGTCGTCGCCGGGACAACTGTAACGGCCACGCATGTTCCGACCGGAGTGAACTACGAAACCACAACGAATGAAACTGGATCGTACAGCTTGACGGCTCTGCCCACCGGCCCGTACAAAGTCCAGTTCAAAGCACAAGGATTCAAGGAATTCGTTCGGGAAAATATCCTGCTGGAGGCCGGAACGATCGCCCGCGTCGACCCTGGTCTTGAATTGGGCGGCGTGGCCGACCGAATCGTCGTGACCGCCGAGTCGACGATGCTCTCCACCGAAACCGCTCAGAACAGCGAGAGTGTCAATTCAAAGGTCTTTTCGAACTTGCCGCTGAACTTCGGAGGCGGGCGCAATATGGCAGTCTTCGCCGACAGGTTGGTGCCCGGCGTCAATGGTAGTTCCTGGAGCATGCGCATTCAGGGTACGCCCGGGGGGAGCGCAGGGGTGCTAATCGATGGCATGACCAACCTGGCTGGGTTTCTGCCCGGTGACTTCGGAGAAGCCAGCATCTCACCCGAAGCCATCGAAGAGCTGAACGTCTTCACCGGCAACGTATCGGCGGAGATGGGGCGGCAGAGCGGCGGCACAATGAATTTCACCCTCAAATCGGGAACGAATCAGCCGCACGCGAGCGCATTTTACTACCTCCGCAATGAATCCCTGAACGCGAATGACTGGAATAACAACCTGCAGTTAGCCGCTGACCCTGGCTTCAGCCGGGCCGCCACCCGCAACTTCCTCCGCCCGCGCGACCGGCGCAAAGACTACGGCGGAAGCTTCGGCGGCCCCGTCTACATCCCCAAACTCTATGATGGCCGCAACAAGACCTTCTTCTATTTCACGGGAGAACGGTTCAACAACGCCACCTCCGGTCCCGGCGGCCTGAACTGGAGCGTGCCTCAAAACGAAATGTGGCAGGGGAATCTGAGCCGTTTGCTGACCACACGGCAGGTGGGTACGGACGCCCTGGGCCGTCCTGTGCTCGAAGGCCAGGTCTACGATCCATCCACCCTCCGCCAGGTGAACGGGCGCTACATCGCCGACCCGTTCCAGGGAAACATCATCCCGGCAAGCCGCATTTCCCGTGTAGCCAGGAACTACGCCTCCATCTTCAATGAATGGTACCAGCCGGTGAACAATTCGCTGCTCAATAATATGTATGACAGCCGGATCAACAAGCAGGACGTGAAGCAATACACGCTGAAGGTGGATCATACGCTCAGCGCTAGGCATCGCCTGTCCGGCTACTACTATAAGCACGGCTTCCCGCGAAACTTCATTGAATCCGCCAGCCAGGTCTGGTCCCTCAAGGATCCCAACCTTGGCGGTCCTCTTTCGCGCGTCATCCGTCAACAACGCCGCGGCTACAACTGGAGCGTATCCCACGACTGGGTGGTCAGCCCCACCATGTTGAATCACCTGCAGGTTGGTACGAACTGGAATGGAAACGCCTTTGAGACCCTCAACAAAGGTAAGGCGCTGGTCGACTCCACCGGCATCACCGGCGTCGGCTTCGGCCAACCGGAAAGCCAGTGGACGAATCCGCAGATCAGCTTGGGCGGCTCTCCCGTGGCAACCTTCCAGTCATGGGGCCTCAATGCCAATCGCGACGAGTTCTACCGCGGCACGGTGGTGCAAAACAGCTTCAGCGTCCAGCGCGGGTCGCACTCGATCAAACTCGGCTTTGAATACAACAGGCTCAACTACAAATCGCAGCAGTACAACAACACCGGCGGCACGTTCAATTTTGCCGCACGCACCACGGCCATCCCTGGGGAACCGTTCACAGGAAACATCGGCAACAGCTTTGCCAGCTTGCTGTTGGGCTTAGTCGATAGCGCAAACCTCGGGCCGGTGTTCATTCCCATCACCACCCGCACCTACTACGGAGCGTTTGTTCAAGACTCGTGGAAGTTCAACAACCGGCTGACGTTGAACTACGGAATCCGATGGAGTGGCAATACCCCATATAAAGAGGACCAGGATCGGCTGGCGAACTTCAACCCGGCCCTGCCCGATCCGAACTTCGGAGGCATTCGCGGCGCCGTGGAATATGCAGGCGCCGGAACGGGACGTACCGGACGCAGCAATCTCTTCCCGGGCAATTGGAACGACTGGGGTCCCACCTTCGGGTTCGCATACAGGCTCACGGATCGAGTCGTGATGCGGGGCGGCTATGGCCTCAGCTACACCCCGGAAGGCTTCGGCTGGAGTTATCCGTGGTGGGCGGGATTCAACCAGACCAACAACGTCGCCGTGAACAGCAAGGGTGAATTCCTTCCCGTATTCAACATCGACAACGGCTACAACGGCGTCACCATCGGGCCTGATCTGGATCCCTCTTACGCCGCGAAATTCGGAGGCACCCGCTATCATCCCTCCTATGCTCGCGCCGGATACGCGCAGAACTTCAACTTCGGCTTCCAGAGCCAGGTGCGCGAAGATCTCCTCCTCGAGCTGGATTGGCGCGGCACCACCGGCACCCGCCTGCACGCAGGTGGACTGGTGACGCCGAATCAGATCGATTCGAAGGAACTCTCGCGCGGCTCCGCACTGACACAGAACATCACCTCCCAAGCGCAGGCCACGGCGGCGGGGCTACCCTATCCCTACGCCGGCTTTAGCGGGCTGGGCGCCTACACGCTGCTGCCGTTCCCACAACTGCAGGGCCGCGGCTTGAGTGCTTTTGGCGATACGGTGGGATTCAGCACCTATCATTCGTTGAACATGATTGCGACGAAGCGCATGTCGAAGGGCATCTTCTTCTACATGGCCTACACGTTCTCGAAAACTCTGAGCAACGTCGACAATGTCACCAACGGTGGTGGAAGCATGGGGATTCAGGACAGCTACAATCGAGCGGTGTACAAGTCCGTCACCTCAGACGATCGCACCCACGTGATGAAGTCGGCCTTCACCTGGGATGTGCCGGTGGGCAGAGGGCGTGCGCTCCTCGGGAGTTCCACGGGCATCCTCAATGCGCTGGTGGGCGGCTGGAACCTTTCGGCCACCATGCGCCATCGCAGTGGAACACCGCTGGGTCATCCCAATTCGCGCACACGCCCGAACTTTTGGAACGGTCCCACCGTTTGGGCGAACTTCGCCGCTCCATCCGGTGGTTTCACCAGCACCTTCAATCCGAGTACATTCAATCCCTGGAACGCCGCCGATCCCGGCAATCGCATGATCAATACTTCGGTATTCTCGGATGCTCTGCCCCAGCAGTTGGGCAACACGCCCAATCGCTTCCCCACGGTGCGCACGCCTTGGGATCTGAGCGAGGACGGCACATTGCAGAAAAACTTCCGTTTGCATGAACGAGTGGCTCTGCAGGTTCGCTTTGAGATGTTGAATATCTTCAACCGCCACTACTTCGGCGGTGTCGATCTCAATATGGCCGCCACATCCTTCGGAAACATCCGTACGGCCAGTGGCAGCCGAATTGGCCAGTTGGGAGCGCGGCTGGATTGGTAGGACAACATGACTACCATCCTGTTGGCGCTTGTGGCTAGCGTCACTCTGGCGGCGTCCGGCGATTCTTCCCGGGCGCCGCTGCCCTCCGATTACAGCAGGGCGACCACGACCCGCTGGCTCGCAAAACCCATCCTGGAATCTCGGCTCGTCGATGGTATGGAGAGCCTTTCCACCTGGAAACTGGCCAACTCAGGCCAAGCCAAAGGGGAGATCTCCCTCACCACCGATCGAGTCAAGGATGGTGCTTCCGCGTTGCGGCTCCGTTCCCGTGCCACGGGAGACGAGCCTGTTCCGAACTCCCGCTACTTCGGGATGGCTTCGGCCATTCGTGTGGTCGACAACGAAGACTGGTCTGCTTTCAATCGCATTTCTTTGTGGGTCTACCCCGATCTTCCAGGCTTCCGCGTCGTGTCCATCGTTCTCACATTTCACAATGACGGCGCCGAGAAAGTCCCCGATTCCTATCGCAAGATGGGCAATAACTACGTACTGCTGCGCAATCACCAATGGAACAACATCGTTTGGGAGATCGCTAATCTCTCCCGCAACAAGGTGACCGGTTTGGAGGTCCGCTACATGTTGCAGGGCCATGAACCCGGTGCAAGCGACATCGTCACTTTTGATCTCGACAAGCTTGAGTTGCAGAAGGTGAAGGCCGATCATTTTGAGGGCTGGAACGTTGCTCCTGGCGAGATTGCCTTCAGCCACTCCGGTTATCAGACAGGCGCGAGCAAGCGCGCTATCGCCAGCGATCTGAATGTTCGCGAGTTTCACCTCATCGATCAATCTTCGGGGCAGCCCGTGCTATCGAAGGCCGTTCAAATGGTGAAGTCGAAGGTGGGCACGTTTCAGGTGCTCGATTTCAGCGAAGCGCAGAAGCCTGGCATCTACTTCCTCCGCGCCGGCGCAAGAACCAGCCGCTCTTTTCCAATCGGCGACGACGTGTGGAAGTCCAGCATCTGGAAAGCCATCAACTTCTTCTACGCCGAAAGATGCGGTTATGCCATCCCCGGTGTCCATGATGTGTGCCATCGCGATTGGGTGCTCAAGCATGGCGACAAGTCGATGATCGTCAATGGCGGTTGGCACGACGCCGGCGATCTATCGCAGTCGTTCGCCAATACATCGGAAACCGCCTACGCCATGTTCACGCTAGCCGAGCACATCGAGGTGCGCGGCGATGATCCACAACTGGCGGCGGCCATTCTCCAGGAAGCTCAATGGGGGCTGGACTGGATTCTCCGCACGAGCTTCGGTGACGGCTTCCGGCCCACTTTCTCCACCATGGACCGGTGGACAAACGGCATTGTCGGCGACGCCGACGACATGGTGGCCACGGCGGGAAACAACCCCGCGGGCAATTTCCTGGCGGCGGCCGCCGAGGCCATCGCCGGCCGTGTTCTGCGGCGCCGCGACCCGATGATTGCGAAATACAGTCTCGCCCAGGCGGAGCAGGATTTCGGTTTCGCGCTCGCCGGGATGAGTTCGCCTGGCGCGGGTGGACCACGGCGCGGAAGCGCGGCGGAACTGGCTGGACATGGAATACTCGCCGCCGCCGAGTTGTGGCGAAGTACCGGTAAGCAGTCTTACGCGGACAAGGCCTTCGAATTGGCTCGCACGGTGGTTGATTCGCAGCAAACGGAGTTTGTGCCAGGACTGACAACGCCGCTTGCCGGCTTCTTCTTCACAGGACCGGACAAGCAGAACATTCTCCGCTACTCCCACTTGAGCCACGAAGGCGAGCCGGTGGAAGCGCTGGCGATGCTATGCCGCAATTTCCCGCATCACCCGGATTGGATGAAATGGTACAACGCGGTGACCCTCTATTCGGAGTACTACCACAAGCCCATGGCTTCGTTCAGCGCTCCCTATGGAATGCTCGCCAGTTCCCTCCACAAGGACGACGAATACCGCAAAGCGCAGGCGGGGCGGGGAATGAACCCCGAGTCCTACCAGCGCCAGGTACTGAACGGCGTAAAGGTGGGCGAGCACGAATACGTGCGGCTGTTTCCGGTTTGGTTTGAGTTCCGAGGCAATCACGGCACCGTCCTTTCCGCCAACAAAGGCATCTCTTCTGCGGCGCAATTGCGCGGTAGCACCGAATTGGCCACTCTCGCCCAACAGCAACTGGAGTGGGTGATGGGGCGTAATCCATTCGTCCAAAGCACGATGTGGGGCGAAGGCTACGACTACGCCCCGCAGTACACAGCCATGTCTGGAGACCTCGTAGGCTCGCTTCCTGTGGGCATTCAAAGCCATGCCGACGCGGACGCCCCTTACTGGCCCACAGAGAATTGCCACAACTGGAAAGAAGTATGGGTGTTCCCCGTTGCGCGATGGTTCTGGCTCATGCGAGACCTGGCAGGGGGAGCGATTGTGGAAGGCTTGACGCAGGCCGGTGACCGGCAGATTGAGTTTCGTGACACTCGTACAAACCGGGTGACTCGTGTCCCCGCGCAAGGCGGGCATTTCCGTGCTTCGGTTTCGCAAGGTGAGTACATCATCACGGCTGGGAATCAGCATCGTACGATGACGCTGCTTCCTGGCGGACTCTACTCGGCGGATCTTCGCAGCACTGGTATCGACTTTACTCTTTCTCCATCTACAGCCGGAGACACCGTGTCGCTCTCTGTGACTGCGACGGGGGCAGGGCAGCACAAATTCACTGTGCGGTCGATGAACCTGGAACTGCCTCAGCCCGAGCGGACTGTGCAGCTCACGGGTACGCAGACCCTCGTGTGGAAAGCGAAGATTACCTCTCCCCGCGCTCCGTGGCTTGCGGTAATCTACCCCGATGACGACCTGTCCCAACGCAAGGAAGCCAGGCAGTAGAGCTTACGATTCGGAAGCTTCCCTGACGCGCATGACTTGATCCGCCGCCACGCCGTGCGCGTAACCTGCCGAAGTGGTGTTGCCTCGGCTCGCCTGGTTGTACTCATAGGCTTTGCCGCCACGGTATTTGCCGGAAGCCCCCACAGGCCGGGGTGTCCCCCAGCACGTTGAGGCACTCGTAGGCCGCGTGTAGACCCGGCGCGTTGTGCGGGCGTGTTCATCAAAAGCGCAAAGG
>JAFDVS010000029.1:30471-49680 GCA_018268935.1 Acidobacteriota bacterium
GCGGGCTCCGTTTTGCGCGTGTTCTTAGAAGGACACCTTCAGTGCGAGTTGGCCAACCTTCGGCTGATTCAACTGCGACGGCGCCACGATCCCAAAACTGGAACTGCCGGGGTCTGTGTTCGGGCCGCCGAAGCGGGGATGATTGAACAGATTGAAAAACTCTCCGCGAAGTTGGGCTTTGACTCGTTCCCCAATGCGGAAGTTTTTGAACAATCCGAAGTTCAGTTCGTTGACGCGGCTCGTCCTGACGTGAGCCCAGCGCGTGGGAAAGCGCCTCAGATACGTGCCGAAATCGGCATAGACGCCGTTTTTCGGATCACTGGAAGACGACGGCACAAAGCTCGCCCCCGGCATATTCTGAATTCCAGTCCAGGCCGGCCAGCGGGAGATGTCGTCCCCGCTATTGGGGAATTTTACAAAATGCGACGTGTCGAACCACTTCTCCAGTTTGCGATCCGATCGGGCAAGCCCGAACTCCGCGCCATCGTAGAACGAGTCTGTCCCGAACACTACCGGCGTTCCCGATTGGATGACGTACTGCCCGCTCATTTGCCATCCGCCGATCAGGGCATCGAGGGGCTTCGCCATCGACTTGCCAAGGCGGCCTCCGCGTCCCACTGGTATCTGCCAGACCGATGCGAGCGAGACTTTGTGCGGCCTGTCTTCGCCGCCCAGTTTGTGTTCCACCACTCCCCCAATCTCATTTCCCCAGAACGACGTGTTCTCAAATAGTTTGGAAAGCGTGTAGGAAAAGAGCATGCTGAAGCCTGCTCGGAACCGCCGCTCCATCTTGCCTTGGAACGAATCGTACTGGTTACGCCCTAGGGGATTGCCGCCACGCACTTGTCCCCCGAACACCTTGATGGGCCGCATGAGATCGTACACGGAAATCAGCGTGCTGTTGCCTCGGCTGCCCGTAACATCGGGAAGTCTGTAGAACGGATTGGGAATCTGCTCATCCCCCAGGAACGGCCGTGCGAGCGGCTTGCCGGCTGCATCGAATCGAGCCGTACGCAGCATCGTCCAGTTCTGCAGACCGACATCGTTCTGCTGCCGGTCCCAGAGTATGTTGTTCGTAGTGTTGTGCGAGTATCCGCCTTCCAGCAGCCAGCCACGGAACTCCCGCTGCAGGTGCAGGCTGTATTCCCAGGAGTACGGAAGATGTCCATCCCTGCTCAGCCAGTTGACTCCATTCCCCAGATTGGTCAGTCCTCCAAGGGAACTCCCCGTGGGTGCCAGAATGCCGTTTTGGAAAGGCGTCGCAAGTGTGTCGTAAGGCGTGATACTGCTATCGATGGAAGACACGAAGCTCGTGGACCTGCTGAAGCCGTTCTGCCCCTGCGTGGAGGCCGTGCTTTGGTAGAACTTGCCAAATCCACCGCGAATGACCGTCTTGTTATTGACGCGGAACGCAAATCCCATTCGTGGTTGCCATTGGTTCCAGACGCTGTTTACCGCCGTGCGGGGCTGGCCGTCCACGCCGGCGTAACGTTGCACTCCCATCACGCGAAACGAACTCACGGGAACCAGTTGTGCCAGTTGCGGGCCGAATGGATAACGGACCGGATCGGCCAGTACGGTGCTCATGATGGAGGCATACGCCTCCCGCGCCGATGCACTGATCGGATTCTCCACCGTGGGGTCGAAGTCGCTCACCGCCCGTCCAAATCGCTCGATCGCGGGCCGTTGGTAGTCCCACCGCAAACCCGCGTTCAGCGTGAGGCGCGATGTCACGCGCCAATCGTTCTGCACGAATAGGCCGGTGTAGCGCTGCGAGTCGAAGCGATTGGCGTTCCTCGGAAAACTGCCCCCGTTCGGTAGGCCCAGCAGGAAGGATGCCGTAGTGGAGCCCTTTCCCGTGGCGCTGGTGTCGTAGCGCTCGCGAGTCCAGTTGGAATTGAAGTCGAATTGTCCGCTCTGGTTGCCATAGTCGCCAGAGGCGTCTTGCAGGATGCGGTACTCGCCACCGTAGTGCAACGTCATGTTGCCGATCACGTGAGTGAGATTCGCATTCCCGTTGTAGTAGGTCGTGTGCGCATAATCACCTGCACTACCGCCAATATCCCCAAACAAGCCAGTGACCCGAGGGAAAGAAAGTTTCTCCATCTGGGAGACGAAACTACGCGAGAACCCCAGGTCCGCTGGATTGAAACCGGCCCCGGTGTCGAAGGAAGGCTCCCAATAACGCGTCACATTGAATCGCAGGTTCAGTATCTTCGTCGCGCTCAACGTGTACACATGATCGACACCCAGCCCCTGGTTCACCCGCGTGCGGTAATTGCCCGTCGTTACGTTGTGGAAGTCGTCTCCGGTGAACTCATCCATATGGCTCCACCGAATGCTGGCGAACGTCTTGTGCGAGTTGTTCCAGTTGTGGTCCAGGCGTGTCATGAACGTCGCCATTTTGTTTTGGCGCGTGGAACTCGGCGTGAAATTGTTGGAGGTGTTGTTGGCCGGCTGGTTCGGGGCGTTGGGCATCGGAACGAATTTCAGAATATTCGCGGCAATCGGGCTGATGCGGGCGGATGGGATGCGGTTACCTGCAAAGGGCAGACGGTATCCGAACAGTGGGTTCTGCGTGGACACACCGTTCTGCGTAATGGTGCGGCGCGAATCTACCGTTAGCGGGTCGTAGACGGTGATGGGGATGCGGTTGGTGACTCCGCCGACGGTTTGCGTGGTCCACGAGTTGGTAAAGTCGCCGCCGCGTTCGTCGGCAGTCGGAACACTGCGCGTTCCCGCGCGAGGGTCCTGGTTTCGAATGCCTTCATAGGAGAGAAAGAAGAAGGTCTTTTCCTTCCCGCGATAGAGCTTCGGAACCCACACCGGTCCCCCGAAGGTGCCACCCCACAGATTGTACCGAGTCATGGATTTGGGCAGGCCCGTGCGATTTGCCTGGAAGGTGTTGGAGGCATAGGCATCGTTACGATTGAATTCGTACACATTGCCGTGATACTGGTTCGTGCCAGCCTTCACGGAAACGTTCAGCGTGCCCCCCGCCTGACGCCCGTATTGAGAATCGTAGGCGTTCGACATGATGCGGAATTCGGCCACTGCGTCCGCGGGCGGAATGAACGCAACCTTGTCCCGGTTCTGATTCGGCATCCCGTCCAGCAGGAACTCGTTCGATCGATCGTCGCGGCCTCCATTTACTCGAATTCCGGAGGCTGCGTTCTTAGACCACATCATGGCCACGTTGTTGTTCTGATCCACCGCCAACACGCCGGGCGACATCGTCGCCAGTTGAAACGGTATTCTCGACATCAGAGGGATTTCGGTCACCACCTCCGTTTCGATCACCGTGCCCGACGTGGCAACGTTGGTATCCACCAGGGGCACCTCTGCCGTCACCGTCAAGGTTTCCGTTACATTGCCGATTTCGAGGGCGATGTCAATCTGCTTGATATCCGCCGTCTGCAGCACAATGCCTTTCCGCTCACTGGCCTTAAACCCAGTAGCGCTGACTACGATGCGGTAATTGCCCGGGATGAGGAATCGAACGGTCCAGGATCCTTGTGCATTGGTATTCGTGGTTTGCGTAACGTTCGTGTTCTCGGCGGTCACGGCGACGCGCGCTCCGGGAATGAGGGCTCCCTGTTGGTCGGTGACCCGGCCTTCGATGCTGGCTCTGGCTTCTTGTGCTCGAAGAGCCATGCTGCTGGCAACGATCAACACACATACAGAAAGGTAAGTTGCAAAGCGAGGCATCCATGATTCCTTTCGAAGGTTAAATCAAGTGCATTGCAATTCCGATGCCACGGATTAACTGCTTGTATGTAAGGAGGTTGATGTCTCTTTCAACGCTTCGTCGCAGAGGGGATCAGGGGGAATTGACGCTCGTCTGTGGCAATGCCCCCTCTGTCCGCTACTGCACTTGGCAGGTTCGCCCGTTCAGCGAGAACGCCGTGGGCTTGGCATTCACTCCGGAATAGGTGGCATTGAACCCGATAGGCACAGAGGCCCCCGTCGACAGTCTCGCGTTGTATGTGGCGTTCCTTACGGAAACGGCTTGCCCCCGTTGCGTGACTCGGCCGTTCCAGAGATCGTAAATCCGCTGGTTACCCCCGAATGTCCACGTCAGCGTCCATCCGTTGATTGCCGCTCCGGTGTTCACCAGCGTGACGGCGGCTTGGAATCCATTGCCCCAATCGTTCGTGATGCTGTAACTCACCCGGCAGGAAGCCGTCGCTGCATTCACTGTAATCGCCTTGGCCGTACTGTTGGTGGCGCCCCGATTGTCCGTCACCGTCAGAGTCGCGGTAAACGTTCCCGCGTTGTTGTAGGTGTGCGAGATCGTCGCGCCGCTGCCGTTTGTGCCATCGCCAAACGACCAGGAATAGCTGGCGATCGAGCCGTCAGCGTCGGATGATGCTGCCCCATTGAAGGAAACCACCAACGGTGCGGCGCCCGTGCTTGGAGTGGCCGTAAACGAAGCAACAGGTGCTTGATTGGCGCCATTCACCGTGATCACGCTGCTCGTGCTTCCGGTTGCTCCTTGATTGTCGGTGACCGTGAGCTTCGCCGTATATGTCCCGGCGGTCGTATAGGTGTGCGACGTGATGGCGCCCGTGCCCGTGGTTCCGTCTCCGAAAGACCAGGTATAGCTGGTGATCGTACCGTCGGAGTCAGAAGATGCCGTGGCATTGAAAGTAACCGCCAATGGCGCTGTACCTGTTGCCGGCGTAGCGGTGAATGAGGGGACTGGAGGACGATTCCCTCCCGACGATGGCAGCACGAACAACGTCACGCTCTGGCCCGGTACAGTGGCGTTCAGAGAAGTCCCCGCATAGGCAACGTCCGCGAGACGCGCGATCGCATTGGAGGAAGTCAGTTGCCACGCCTGTGCCGTGCCGGTTCCCGCAAAACCGGAGAGGCTCAGCGTCACTGGCGTGCTGCCGCCAACCTTGTTGATCAACATGATGGTGAGTGCGCCATCTGCCGTGCGAACCGCCGCGAATGCGGACAGACTGTCGGGATTCGGTACCGCCGCACTGACACTGGTATCGCCAAAGCTCGACTTCGCCCCGTCGTAATTTCGATACAACTTCATCGCCTTGTAGGTTGGCGTGGAAGCAGCGGGCGTCGTCCATCGCGCGGCCATGTCCAGGCCTTCCCGGCCAAAGATACCGTAGATGTCGGCTTGCGTCGTTGCCCCGTTGATGTGCGATTCCGCGCCCCAATTGTATTCGGTGATTCCCGTCGGCGTGCCCGAATAGTAGTAAGCCTGAACCCAGTTCTTCAGCCGTGGAATCAGTTGCACCCGGTCACTGATCCATGTTTCGTCCACGTAGTTCGGATCCCAAAGCGCGCGCGTCGATCGGTTCCGCCGTGCTTGCATCGTGCTCGATGTATCGTTACTGAACTCCCCGCCTTGCGGATAGAAGTGAACGGTGAAAATATCCACCGGGCGCTGTCCAAGAGCTTTCCATTGGCTCAGCAGCCAGGGAAGGTAGTCCATGCCGCCCATCGACGTCGAACGGTCCGGCATGTAGCTCCAGCCGTTGAGGCTGCCGTACTGCTGGTCATATCCGCTCAGCAAATATCCGCTCCAGCCCCATTCTTCTGGCCCTGCAATCAACGCGCCCGGATCCGCCGAACGGATACGCGCCGCGTAGTCGATCATCTTGTCGCGAATCTCCACGCCCGTCGCGCCCGTGGGGTGGACGTCGCGATGCGTCGAATGCCAGATGCTGTGTTCGTTATCCAGAATGTAGTAGCGCACTCCACCGTTGGCGGCCGATCCCCATCGTGAGACCAGGTGGCTCACCCATTGTTGTTGATGGCTGGAGTTCGTCAGAACGTTGGCATCGTTCGGATCATTGCCCGTCACGTATCCCCCAGTGGTGCGAATACCGTTGCCCGCGTCCGGGAACCATTGGTAATCGGCGCCCGTTTGCGGGCCATACTTGGCGATGGAGAAACTGGCCAGTTTAGCCCGATTCGCCCCCAGTTTCGCCAGCCAGCCGATCATGGGAATGGTGATCATCGGCTGAGCCCCGGCGCCCTTGGAAACCGAAACAAACGTATCGCCCACCTCACCGGCAACGGCGGAATTCGCAGGGACGCTTTGGAAATACCAATCCTGCCCGCGGTTATCCGCATTCATCTGCCAGTTGTATCGAGACGTATTGTTCCCGCCGAGCCGGTTCAATGGCGCATTGAGATCGGCCAGTGTTGTGGCATCACCGTAGGCCACTCCATAAATCATCGGGTTGATCGGGCGGCGGTTGGCGTTGACATTCACCTGCACTGTCACGGCCGGGTTTTGTGCGAAGGCGGAAAGACTGAGGAGTACGAAAATAAGAATCCGCTGCATAGCCTCATGTTAGGGAGGCGCGCAACCGGGAACAATTGGGAAAACCCCGTACTCCATGCGAGGGAGTACTACCTTAGGAATCGCGTCAGAACATTGCGCGTGATCCGCGAAACATGCGGATCGCAGAAGAGTGCGGACACCCATGTGATGGAGCCAACGGAAAATACCGCTGCACCCTGGCCCGGTTCGTGCAGCGTGATCTCCGCGCCGCCATCGTCCGGATTCGTGCCTTTTGCCAGCAGCATGGTATTTGCCGGAGACGATGCGCTGCGCTTGTCGGTTTCGTGTCCCGAAGCCCCGCCCGGGACACGTTCATGCAACGTGTCCTTGCCGAACTCATCCCCTTTGCGCAGACCTGTACCTTCGAAGATCCAGTGATCCGGATCAATGACTCGATAAGGCGCTGATGTCATGATGCCGGTTTCCGTGCACACAACCCCCAACAGATTGGCCTCGGATTCCAAGGTGCGATGCATCCGGCTCTCATACTCGATGGTGCCGTCCGCCGAGCGCCCGCCCAGTTCGCCGTGCAAGCTGCGGAGGTGTGACAGGCAATGCATCCTCCCGTTCGGCAGAAAGACGATCTCGCAATTCAGTCCGTTGCCGCCGAGGTACATCAGCCGCCCGCCCCGCTCGAAGACCCACTGTTTGACACGCAGGTACATCTCGCGGCTCCAGTATTCCGGATGGACCGCAAGTATCAGCACCTTGTACGCATCCAGATTGAGGGTGCCGTCGTGGAGCTGTGCCTCGGCGTAGAGGTCATACGCAAACCCCTCCCGCTCCAGCCATCCATAGAGCCGCCATTCGCCCGGAGCCTGCCCGCACTGAACACGCCCCTGTACGGGATCCGTCACTTCGCCATCGTCCACCATGTGGTTGTTCGGCTCGGGGCGGTCAAAAGACAACGGAAGGAATTCGTTGTCCTGTGCCTTCCACGTGCCAAACGGAGTAGTGTCGTAGTACCGGTCAAGATCCTGCCGCGCGTTGACAATGGGACACGCGGGCAGATGATCGGCATTGACGTAGTTACTCCGCCCACCGTAGTTGTTGTATGCGTTCCAGGTGTTGGTCGAAGCAAGCACCGCGATGGCCGATTGTGGCATTCGCGGGGCCACTACCCATGGCCAGGAAAAGAAACGGCCGGAAGGCGTACGGGCGCGAATGTAGTAGAGCCCGCTACGTTCCGGCGCCTCAAGAATCGGTGGAGCCGGATATCCCTTCTGATTCCACGCAACGCCCGTTTGCGTAAAATCTCCGTCCGGCAGAATCTGGCGGTTGGCCTGCGGCCCGTGCTCATCGATCCAGCCGATCATGGAGATGTATTCTTTCCGGAGCCCGTATCGCCACAGCGTCAGTTGGTATTGCTCCACCCCGTGCACGCGGTACTCACACGTTTCCCCGGCGCGAGCCCACTTGGGCCACATGTAACCGATCAGGTTGTCGGAAAGCAGGCGTAACTGCGGCGGCTCCCCCCCAAGCGTGACATGCGAAGCCTTCGATCCATAACCTGGCTTGGATAATGTGACGCGATATTCGCCATCCGCGAGATTGCCATAAAAAATGCCGCGTGGCGACGACCGCAGCAGTGTCACTCCATGACTGGAGCGGGACTCGAACTCCGCATACACATCCGGCAGGGCCACATACATTTCGTCGCTGACATAGGCGAGTGCTTTCATCTGAGGAAAACAGTATGCCACAGAAATGTTGCCAATCCGGGAGCCCGTCCAGTATTCTGAAGGCGCATGATGCGGCGATTTGCAGAATTGAACCGGGAGCAGCTTCGAGCTGCCAATGATGCGCTGGTTGTGTTACCCATCGGCGCCACAGAGCAGCATGGCCCTCACCTGCCTACGGGCACCGATTTCTTCACCATTCAAGCCGTGGCGGAGGAGAGCGCGCGTATCGCCTCATCCGAGATTCCCGTGCTCGTCACGCCCGCGCTACCCTTCGGCTCCTCGGATCATCATTTGATGTTTGGCGGAACGTTGTCTCTGAGTACGGAGACCTACTACCGGGTGCTGCGGGAATTGGTGGAGTCTCTGGTCACCGATGGATTCCGGCACATCTTCCTCCTCAACGGCCACGGCGGCAACCACGAGCTTGCCGAACTGGCCGCGCGGGATGTGGCATTGCGCCGTGAAGTAAATGTTGCGGCCGGGTCCTATTGGGGCATCGCCTGGGATGGACTGATCGAAGTGGGCGGGCACCTTGGTAGACGCCTCCCCGGCCATGCCGGCGATTTCGAGACTTCGATGATGCTCGCCCTGCGCCCCGATTTGCAGCCAGGCCCGTTGCCACACCGTGACAATCCGGAGGATACCGATCCCCGTGTTCGAGTGGCGCCCTATCGTGCGGAATTGCACAGCTTCTGGAAATCCATCAATGGCTATACGGACAGCCCCGACCAGGCCACCGCGGAGAACGGCAAGCGATTCTTCGAAGCAATCACTAAGGAAGTGGCCAAGGCGCTGATTGCCTTTCACCGCGCCTGAGCGTTCTTGTGATCCCGGTGGAAATAGCGAATCACGCCGTACAAGACAAACAACCCGGTGAGCAAATAGAGCCCTCCGGTGAACACCATCACGCGATCTACGCCGATCGTGCGCCGCGCTAACCCTCCTAGGAACGGCGCGAACCCCGACACGGTGCATCCCAGTAGATTCAGCACACCAATTGCCGAAGCACGATAAGCAGCGGGTACCACGTCAAACGCAGCCGCTCCCTGATTGCCGAAGATAAATCCGGAGAAAAAACTGAACGCAATCGCCGCGATGCGGACCGTCTCAAGCGTGGGCAGATTGCCCAACAGAAAAATACTGGGGCCGGCAAAAAAGAACGCCGTGAGGATGATCCAGAAGCGGGCGGCAGGCGTGCGGACATAAAACCTGTCCGCCAGCATGCCGCCCGCAAGCAGGCCAAGGGCGGTTCCGAATTGCGGGTAAATGCTGGATTCCACCCCCGCCCGCGCCAGGCCCAATCCGAACTTGTCGTGCAGGAAAGTGGGTAGCCACGTGTACACCAGGTAAAGCCCGAATGTGGCCACTGCACAGAACACGGTCACCACACGCAGCGAGGGAATGAAAAACAACGAAAAAAAGCTCTTCGCGCCGGCGGGCGCTTTCGATTCTTCGCCAAGGAACGATGCAGGCACACGCCGCAGAAAGGCGTATAACGGCGCCGCGAAGAGAAGCCCCACTGAACCCAGCACCCAAAACGCGATCCGCCAATTGTAATGCTCGGCCAGCCATCCGCTGATCGACCCTCCAATGGCGACACCCGCCAGTTGGCTGGTGGCAAAAATACTGATCGCCTTCGAACGCGTCTCGGGGCCATGCGCGCTCGCCATCAAGGCGTAGGCCGCGGGCATGAACAGAGATTCGGAAATCCCCAGTAACGCACGCAAGGTGAGCAGCGATGTCCCATTCGGCGCAAAGCCGGTGAGCAGGGTCACCGTGCTCCACAGTGCGAGGCTCCCTGTGACCATCAGCGCACGCGGCCAACGGTCGCCCAGGACGCCGGCAACGGGCGAGCAAAATCCGTATACCCAAAGAAACAGCGCCCCTGTCATCCCGAGCATCGTGTCGCTTAAGCCAAACTCCGCTTGAAGCGCCGGAAAGAGCGTGTACACCACTTGCCGGTCCGCGTGGTTGAGAACATAGCAAGTCCAGAGATAGGCGATCAGCGCCCATTGCGGCTTCATAGAGTACATCTTAGATTTTCTTCACCCCTTACTGAGCCGCGACGGTGACGGAGCGGTTTTTGTCACCGGCTAGTAGGGTATGCTGTCATTCGATGATCGTCGATGTGCATAGCCACTATTGGGAATATCCGGAGCACTTTTCGGAGGACTTCAAGAATCAGGCGCGCCGCGCCCGCGGTGATATGGAGGTGGACCTCACCGTCCGCTGGGAAGAGTATCGGGCCAGTGCCACGGCCTGTGATCGCACCGTTGTCTTCGGTGGCAAAGCAAACCTTGCCGGCTTGTGGGTGCCGGATCGCGAAGTGGCACGGTACGTCGCCTCGCATCCGGACAAACTGATTGGCTTCCTCTCGCTCGATCCCACCCAGCCTGGCTGGCAGGATGAGTTGATCGAAGGCCATCAGGACTTGAGGCTGAAGGGCATCAAGCTGATGCCCATGTACGCCGGGTTCCTGCCACAGGATCGCCGCTTCGACCACCTGTGGGAATACGCATCGAAGCACGGTCTCCCCGTCTTGCTGCACACCGGCACAACGTTCATCTCCCAGGCGCCGTTGGAGTGTACCCTCCCGCGTCATCTGGATGAAGTGGCCACGCGCTTCCCCGATGTGAAAATGATCCTCGCGCACATTGGGCACCCTTATGAAGGCGAGTGTGTGGTGACCATTCGCAAACACCCCAACGTCTACGCGGACTGCTCGGCATTGCACTACCGCCCGTTCCAGCTCTACCACTCCCTCATGCTCTTACAGGAATACGGAGTCTGGAACAAACTGCTGTTCGGCAGCGACTACCCGTTCACCACCGTTGACGCCAGCTTGCAGGGCATGCGTGCCTTGAACGACATGCTGGAGGGCACACGCCTGCCTCGCCTCGACATGGAAAAGATGGAAGCGATGTTCCAGCGCGATTCATTGCGCATTCTGGGAATCGAAGCATAGGAGTGGATGACATGCCGACGGTTGTACATCACGCAAGTGAGATAGATTTCGAATCGCCCGGCAAACGCCATTACCAGGTGGCATTTCATCAGGATGGAACCTGGGGCTATTCCCTGGTGCCGCTCACCGTCGTGGCCGGGACCCGTGGACCAAATCCGAACGGCGTGCTTTGTTTCGGTGGCACTCACGGCAATGAATACGAAGGGCAGATCGCCGTGAAGCGGTTGGCGCGAGATCTCGATCCGGAGCAGATATGCGGCCGTGTGGTGCTGATGCCGCAATTGAGCGAAAGTGCCTGCGTGGCGAATCTTCGAACGTCGCCGCTCGACGGCGTGAACATGAACCGCGCGTTTCCCGGGAATCCGCGCGGCGCCATCTCCTATCGCATCGCTCACTTCGTCAAGCAGCACGTGTTCCCCCTGGGCCGGATTGTCGTCGATATACACTCCGGCGGCAATGAAGGGGCATTTCCGATTTGCACCTCGTTTCATCCGATTCCTGACTTGGCGCAACGAAAAGAAATCGCCACCGTGTCGCGCCTGTTCGATCCACCCTTTGTATTAATTTATGCCAGCACCATGGCCTCCGGACTGCTCACGGATGAGGCAGAGGCCGAAGGCAAAGTGACAATTGGCGGCGAGTTCGGTGGCGGTGAAAGCACCAGCAGGCATGGCGTTCGGCATGCCTACGTTGGGCTGATGAATGTGCTGCGGCATTACGGACTCGTGGAGGGAAGCGTGGAACCGATCCGCCCTGCCGGCTCGCAGGAACCTCGCTTGATTCGCGCTGACCGCCTGGATCAATACTTCCCTTGCCCTCGCGATGGCGTTTGGGAGCCAGTCGTCGATCCGGGAGCCGCCGTCGCTGGCGGTGAGTTGATTGGACGCTTGCACGACTTCGCCGACCACAGCTCAGAGCCTCTCGACATCATTGCCCCGCGCGCCGGGTTCCTCGCCATGATGCACCTCAGCGCGCGGCCGCGAAAAGGGCAGACATTATTCGTCATTGCGGACGAACTCGATTGGAACGAGGCGCTCCAATGAAGATCACCAACGTCGAACTGCTCGTGCTCAAATCCGAGGGCCTCTACAACAATCCGGAAGGCGCCGAGGAGCCCCTTGGCCCGGCTTACATGGGAATCGTGCGCGTATCGACTGACGCCGGCATCGTTGGCTACTCCGATATGGAAACCTGCGCCAGCGTGGCCAAGGCCTGCGTCGACGCGCCGAAGTGGAGCCAGGAACCCGGCATGGAGTGCTTCGACGGATTGGCTACACTGCTCATCGGTGAGAATCCGTTGGAAGTCGAGCGGCTGTGGTACCGCATGTATCGTGGCAGCATTTATTACGGCCGCCGTGGGGTCGCCATACAGGCGATCTCCGCCATCGACATTGCCCTCTGGGACATCTGTGGCAAGTTCTATCGTCAGCCCATTCACATTCTCCTTGGTGGAAGGTGGCGCGATAAAGTGCGGGCCTACGCCAGTACGCTCTTTCGTCCCACTCCAACGGCAATGAAAGAAGCAGTAACCGGCTATCTTGACGAAGGATTCACGGCAGTGAAATTCGGCTGGGGAGTTTTCGGCAAAGATCGCCACCGGGACGTGACACTCGTCGCGGCCGCGCGCGAAGCGCTTGGCCCGAAGAACGATCTCTTGGTGGACACCGGATGGTTTGTCGAACGCACACCGAAAGAAGCAATTCAAGTCGTGCGATCCCTCGCCCCTTACGAGCCCTTCCTCGTCGAAGAACTGCTGCATCCGGAAGATTACGACGGGTACCGCCAGGTTTCTGAAGCCGTTGACACGCGCATCGCCTGCGGGGAACAGGAAGCCACGGAGTGGGGCTTTGCCCAATTGATCGAACGCGGCGGCATCGACGTGTTGCAGCCTGATTTGACTCGCTGCGGCGGTTTCACCGTGGGGCGGAAAATCGTCCACATGGCCGAACGAGCCAATCGCCTCGTCATTCCCCATTCCTGGTCCAGCGATTTGCTCACCGCCGCCAGTCTCCATCTCACCGCATTTCAACGGCGGGCGGAATTCGTCGAGTTCAGCACATCCTACGGACCGCTCAGCAGGGAATTGGTGAAGGAGCCGTTACGCATGAAAGACGGATATCTGCCGGTGCCGGACGGACCCGGCTTAGGCGTGGAAGTGGACGACGCCGTGATCGAACGGTACCGGATTGCCTAGAATAAAGCGGTGAAGATCACACGAGTTGAGACTATTCCGGTTCGAGTGCCGATTCGGGCCGAGTTCCAGATTCAGGGCGCACTGGGTTCCCACACCGAATCGCCGTTTGTAGTGCTGCGCGTTCACACCGATGAAGGCATCACCGGGCTGGGAGAGGTCTCTTGCACCGCCCTCTGGAGCGGGGAAGACGCCAACACCGCGATCCACCTCATCCAGACTTACCTGGAGCCCGCGTTGTGCGGCGAAGATCCGCGCGACGTCGAAAGGCTCACCATCAAGATGCGGAGGGTCCTCGCCAACAACCCATTCACGCGGTCCGGAATTGAAATTGCCCTCTGGGATATTCTCGGCAAATCCGTGGGTCTTCCTGTGTACCGTTTGCTGGGTGGCGCGGTCCGCCAACGGATTCCGATCAAAATGTCGGTCTCCGGGGCCGCCCCGGAACGTGCTGCGGAACTCGGCCGATTCGCCGTCTCCAAGGGCCTCACTGCATTGAAGGTGAAAACCGGCATTGAGCCCGCGGCGGATATCGAACGCGTGAAGGCCGTGCGCGCAGCCGTGGGGCCAAAGTTTCGCATGGGTGTGGACGCCAACGGCGGCTGGAGCCCGCGCGTGGCCATTCAAACCATTCGCAAGCTGGCGGAGGAATGCTCCATCTACTTCGCAGAGCAGCCTGTGGCTCCTCTGGACATCCAGTGGCTGGTGGATGTTCGTCGCAACGTGCCCGTGCCGGTGATGGCGGATGAAAGCTGCTACACGCTGCAGGATGCCATGGCCCTCGCGCGAGCCGGTGCGGCGGATATTCTTTCCCTTTATGTCGGCAAGGGAGGAGGCATTGGCCCCGCACGGAAAATGGCGGCGGTGGCGGAAGCCGCGGGGTTGACTTGCACGGTGGGCAGTAACCTCGAACTCGGCATCGCCAGCGCAGCCATGGCGCACCTTGCCCTCGCATCACCCGGAATCGGAGCCGAAGAGTTCCCCTGCGACATTCTCGGCCCGATCGCCTATGTGCACGATCTCCTTGCCGAACCCTTTGATTTTCGTGATGGCTCCGTGCGGCCCTCCGATCAACCCGGACTCGGCGTCGAGTTGGACGAAGCCATGCTCAAACAGTATCGCGTGGGATAGCGCTGATACACTCAGAGAATGTCCGGCCGCGCACTAATCTTGTCGCTATTCGTTGCAGGGGCCAGTGTGTCTCAGGCCGCCGATCTTTATCGCAGTGAGATCCAGCCGTTGTTCGCCAGGAGTTGCCTCGGCTGCCATAATCCAAAGGTGAAGCAGGGCGGCTTCGATCTCTCCACTCGCGAAGCCTTACTCGCGGGCAGTGAACACGGAAAGGTCGTCGTTCCTGGTAATCCCGAAGGGTCGCAATTGTACAAGTTGGTGGCCCACATTTCTGATCCGGGCATGCCGTTCAAGGCAAAGAAGCTCCCTGAGGATGCAATCGCCAAGATCGCCGATTGGATCCGCGCGGGTGCGCCTTTCGGCGACTCTGCGGAAGATGCCGATGCCGCTTTCGCGGCGGAGGCGCAGAAACATTGGGCGTTTCGAAAACCCGGCAGACCGGCGATTCCATCAGTCGCGAACGCCGATTGGAGCCGCAACCCGGTGGATGCCTTCCTCGCCGCCGAGCATGCAAAGAGAAATCTAACCCCCCTGGCCGAAGCCAACCGGGAAACCCTGATCCGGCGCGCTTATCTCGACCTCACTGGCTTGGTTCCTCCCGACCACGAAGTGCGCGCATTCGTCGCAGATAAAAATCCGAAGGCCTACGAGGCGTTGATTGATCGCTTGCTGGCCAGTCCACAGTACGGCGAGCAATGGGGGCGCCATTGGCTCGACATCTGGCGCTATTCCGATTGGTACGGCTATCGCAAGTCGGGGCAGGTTCGCTATTCGCAGCGCCACATCTGGCGCTGGCGCGATTGGACCGTGCAGTCCATCAACGAGAACAAATCCTATGCGCAGATGATTCTGGAAATGCTCGCCGGAGATGAACTCGCGCCATCGGATGCAAGAACACTTGCTGCCACCGGCTATCTCGCCCGCAATTGGTACATGTTCAATCGGAACGTTTGGCTGCAGGACACGGTGGAGTATACCAGTACAGCTTTCCTCGGCATCACACTCAAGTGCGCCCGTTGCCACAACCACAAGTACGATCCCATCCCACAGACCGACTACTACCGCTTCCGCGCCTTCTTTGAACCCATTGAAGTGCGCACCGATCGTGTACCCGGTGAGGCGGATGTGCTGAAGGATGGCTTGCCGCGCGTCTATGACGCCGATGAGTCGAAGCCCACATACCGCTTCGTGCGAGGCAACGAAGCCAATCCCGACACCACCGTGAACCTGCAGGCAGGCGTGCCGGTGTTGTTTGGCAAAGTGGCCTTGCCGTCGAAGCAGGTTGCCCTCCCGGTGGAGGCTTACTTCCCCGATGGAAGATCGTTCGTGCCGGCCGATCTCCTCGCGCAGGCGAAGGCCGAGATCAGTAAAGCCGAGACCGAACTCCGCAAGGCCAAGGAAAAGCCGGAACCGCAGCCCATCATCGCTGCCGCGGAGAAGAAACTGGAAGCCGCCAAAGCGAGCCTGCCCGCCCTCAATGCGCGAATCGCCGCCGATCTCGCGGCCATGTCCACACCTGTTCCGCAGAACGTGGAGGAGTTGGCCGCCGCGGCACGTAAGCTCGAGTTGGAGTCGAACCGGTTGAAGGCGGAAGCACAGTTGATCCTCGGCCAATATGAGTTCGAGCTGGCCAAGTCCGATCCCAAAAAGCTGGCGTCTGCTACGGGCAAACTGGAAGCCGCGGTCAAGGCTCTGAAAGAACCCGCAGAAGGGTACACCCCCATCGGGCCGAAGTTCCCGGTCCATTCCTCCGGACGGCGCCTGGCGCTAGCGCAGTGGATTGCATCGAAGGACAATCCCCTTACCGCGCGTGTTGCGATGAACCACATCTGGCTCCGCCATTTCGGCAAGCCACTAGTGCCCACGGTGTTCAATTTCGGAAGAAGTGGCAAAGCGCCGACTCATCCGGAATTGCTCGATTGGCTGGCCGTGGAGTTCATGGAACGCGGTTGGGACATGAAGGCGATGCACCGGCTGCTGATGACATCGCGAGCCTATCGCATGCAGTCCTCCGCCTGGGCCCCGGACGCACCGCAGGCCAAGGCCGACCCGGACAATACCTGGCTTTGGCGCATGAACACGAGGCGTATGGACGCAGAGAATGTTCGCGACAGCCTCCTCGCATTGGCGGGCAAGCTCGACAACACGATGGGTGGTCCCGAGATTGAGGAAACCAAGGGGCAGGACGTTTACCGTCGAAGCATCTACTTCCGCCATACACCGGACTTGCAGATGGAGATGCTGCGAGTGTTCGATGCCGCCAGCCCCATCGAATGCTTTCAGCGCAGTGAGAGTATCGTGCCGCAACAGGCACTGGCGCTCGCCAACAGCAAGTTGAGCCAATCCATGGCCGAAGAAATTGCCAAGTCTCTTCCCGCCGCACGCTTCGTCGATTCCGTGTTCCTGCGCGTGTTGGGGCGCATGCCCTCAGCCGAAGAACGGAAAGTGTCGGAAGCGTTCCTCGTTGAACAGGCCGCGCACTATCGCGGTGAGCCTCAACCTGCCGCTGACCCCCTCGCCCGTGCCAGGCAAAGCCTGGTTCACGTCCTGTTCAACCACAACGATTTTGTGACCATCCGTTAGGAGAGGAAATCTGATGAAGCCCGTTCACCTTTGCTCCGATCGCCGCTCGCGCCGCCTGTTTCTTGCCGACACTTGCATGGGCCTTACGGGCATGGCGCTCGGCACTCTCCTCCCTTCGAAGGCCGGCGCCAACGACGACAACTGGATTCCTCCCACAGGCAAACCGCATTTCGCGCCCAAGGCGAAACGCGTGATCTGGCTCTTCATGCTCGGCGGCGTGAGTCACGTCGAGTCGTTTGATCCAAAGCCCGCATTGAACAACTTCGCCGGCAAACAGCTTTCGGAAACGCCGCATCGCGATGTGTTGAACAATCCGCTGACCAAAGAGAATCTGAAGGCGTTCGTGCCTGGGCAGCACGAAATCAAACTCACGTTGTATCCGATGCAGACCGGATTCCGGCAGCGCGGCAAAAACGGTGTCGCCGTCAGCGATTGGTTTCCGCACATGGGCGACATGATGCACGAAGTTGCGCTCATTCGCTCCACCTGGACTACGGATAACGACCACGGCGCGATCCTGCAGTTCCACACTGGCCGACATATTTTCGATGGCTACCTCCCAACCCTCGGATCGTGGGTGCACTACGGCCTCGGATCACTCAACGACAATCTGCCTTCCTTCGTCGTGTTGGGCGAACCTCCCGGCGATTGCTGTGGAGGCATGGGTACCCATGGATCGGGTTACCTTGGCCCGGAACACGCCGGTGTCTCGCTCGATGTGAACCCGGAGAACCCAATGCCGTTCTCCAAGCCCGTCTCGGGAGTGACCGCCGAGGAGCAACGCCGCGAATTCGCGCTGCTCAACAAACTCAATCAACTGGCCTCCGTCGAATACCCTTCCGACTCCGCGCTGCGGGCCCGCATCAAATCCTATGAACTCGCCTTCCGCATGCAAATGGCCGTGCCCGAAGCCATCCAGTTCAAGGAGGAAGCGCAGGAAACCAAGAGCATGTACGGGCTCGATCATGACATCACTCGCCCGTTCGGAGAAGTGTGTCTCGCCGCCAGACGGCTATCGGAGCGCGGTGTGCGATTCGTTCAGGTCTATCACGGCGGCGCCGGCAATGCCTGGGACGCGCACAAGGATCTGAAGACGAATCACGGGGATCTGGCGTCGAAGGTAGATAAGCCGATTGCCGGGTTGCTTCGCGATCTCAAACAGCGTGGATTGCTCGATGAGACCATCGTGGTTTGGGCCACCGAGTTTGGCCGCACTCCAGGTGCGGAGAACTCGAATGGACGCGATCATCACCCCTTCGGGTTCTCCGTCTGGATGGCGGGCGGCGGCATCAAGCCCGGCGTCGTGCACGGTGCAACGGATGAGATCGGATTCCATGCCGTCGAGGACCGGCACTACGTCACCGATATCCACGCCACCGTACTGCACCAACTCGGCATCAATCCCCAGCGGTTGGATGTGCCAGGCCGAAAACGCCTCGATATCGACTACGGCAAGCCGATCAAAGGAATCTTGGCCTGAAGCTGCCTCGAATCTCGCATCCTTACAACCACGTCCGGTTCAGCCCATCCACCCGACGCACCACGTTCCCCTGCGGATCCTGTTCCACCACCTCCACCCCAGTGTCCGGATGCGTCGTCGTCGTTGTCCGCAACGCCAGGTTGTAGGTGTAGCTCTTCGTGCTCCCTACCGCATCCGTCTCTGTCAACACACGCCCACTCGCATCGTAGGTCGCACTCGCCACCGTGTTCCCACGAGCATCCTTCAACGTCTTCAGCAAATTCACCGGATCATACGTGTACTCCTGCGGCGTCGCCACCGAAGGCAGCGTCACCGTCGCCAATTCCCCCTGCCCGTTGTGCCGTACGTGTAGTGCTTGCCCAGCGGGTCCGTGATCCGCGTGATCCTCCCCACCCCATCCCGCAGAAACGCAATCTTCAGTCCCCCGTTGCTCGACTTGATCCCGTCTCCGGCAAACGTGTACTTGCGCCCCGCAGGGTCCGTGTACACGTATCCTGTAGGCACATACAACCCCGGCTGAATCCCGCACGCATACACATTGCCCACACGCACCACCACGCCCCCGCAGTTATCCCCCGTCGCCGCCATCGAGCCATAGAAACCCGGCTCCCCGGTCCACGCCGGCACGTAGAAGAACTGGAAAATCCCGTTCGCCACCGGAGTGAAGTAGAACGTCTTCCGCTGCCCGTTCATCGTCAGCGTCACCTGCTGCGCCGCCGGTCCCACCGTCAGCCGCGCCGAGTTGATCGCCAGCTTCCACCCAAATCCAAAATCGCCGATCACGCTCCGCTCCAGGCTGTCGTAGGTTCGCTCAATGGCAATCGGCAACCCCGCCAACGGCACCACGAAATCGCGCACCGT
>JAFDVS010000002.1 GCA_018268935.1 Acidobacteriota bacterium
CGAGATCAGCGGCACCATCAGCTCCATCTCGCAAATCGCCGGCGCGATCTTCGAAGCCGTCGACCAGCAGAACGCCGCAACGCGCGAAGTCACCAGCGGAATCCAGATCGCAGCGACGGGATCGTCAAATGTGGCCGCCAATATCGTCAAGGTCAGCCGGGGCGCGGAAGACACCGGGCGCGCCGCAGCCGAGGTTCACGCCTCAGCCGGATCGCTCACGGCTGAAAATCAGCAGCTTCGCACCCAGGTCGATCATTTCCTCGCGACCCTGCGCAGCGCCTGAGTTTAAAAAAACGCGGCTCCTTGCGGGGCCGCGTTTTTGCTTTTCAATAAATCCCTTTGCGCGCAGAGAAATCTTACGCTGCGCTTTCAAGATGCGCGACCAGACCCGCGAACAGCCCGCGGCCGTCGGTGCAGCCCATGATGTCTTCGACGTGGTTTTCCGGATGCGGCATCATGCCGAGCACATTGCGGCTCGCATTACAGATGCCGGCGATATCGCGCAACGATCCGTTGGGGTTGTTCACATAGCGGAACAGTACGCGATCCTCGGCTTCCAATTCATCCAGAGTATGCTCGTCGGCAATGTAACAGCCTTCGCCGTGGGCGATGGGCGCGGTGAGGATCTGCCCTTTGCGCGCCCTGCTGGTAAACGGCGAATTGGTGGTTTCCACTCGCAGGTCCACCGGAGCGCAAATGAATTTCAATCCGCGATTACGGATCAGCGCGCCCGGCAGCAGGCCCGATTCGGTGAGGATTTGGAATCCGTTGCAGATACCCATGACGATTCCGCCATCGGCGGCGAACTTCTTCACCGCTGACATGATGGGACTGAACTTGGCGATTGCGCCGCAGCGCAGGTAATCACCGTAAGAGAATCCGCCCGGTACGATGACGGCATCCACGGCGCCGACGGTGTTGTCGGAATGCCAAAGGAATTCGGCCTCGTGACCGAGGTTGTGCGTCACCGCATACCACGCGTCGTGATCGCAATTGGAGCCCGGAAAGACCACTACCCCGACTTTCATGGTGGGAACTTTCAGTGTATCAAACGCGGGCTGCCGGGATCAGAGAACTTTGGCCAGAACGCCGCCGTCGACAACCATCGTGGTGCCGGTGATGTAGCTGCCGGCGTCGCTGGCAAGCAGCAGGGCGGGGCCGATGATCTCGTCGGGATTTCCCCAGCGGCCGAGGGCGGTGCGCTCGGTGAACGCCTTCTTCTGCTCGTCGTTTAGAATTTTCATCGGCAGATCGGTCAGGAATGGGCCGGGGGAGATGCAATTGACGGTGATGCCGTGGTGGCCGAGGTCGATGGCGGTGGCGCGGGCCATGCCGATGAGCGCGGACTTCGTAGCGCAGTAGACATTGCGGCCTTCCTTGCCGCCGAGTCCGAGGACGCTGGAGATATTGATGATGCGGCCCCAGTTGCGTTCCTTCATTTGGGGAACGAGTGCGCGGGTGAGGCGCATGCAGCCGGTGAGGTTGAGTTCGATGATGCGATCCCAGTCGTCATCGGTGACTTGGTCAATGACCTGGGGCACGTTGGAGCCGGCGTTGTTGACCAGGATGTCGACGCGTCCGAAGCGGCGGAGTGTGTCGCTGGCTAGTCGCGAAACCTGATCGCGCTGGGTCATGTCGGTGCACAGCCACTCGACGTTGGCGTCGATGCCATCGCGGATCTCTTCGGCCGCGGTGCGCAGCTCTTCCTCGCTGCGGCTGGCGAGCATGATGGTGGCGCCGTTTTCGGCGAAGCCGCGTCCCATGGCTTTGCCCAACCCGCGCCCGCCACCTGTGATGAGCGCCACTTTTCCGGTCAGATCGAATCGGTTCTTCATGCGAGTCCACGATTGTATCATCCGCATTTGATACCTTTTGAGGATTAGGGGGTCTGAGGCGTTACGGCAAACGCAACACCGAGACGCACGGCTGGTGGGCAGTGTGGGGTGAGTAGAGAATGCCGCATCTGGATCGCATGGCTAGTGGAGGGACGGGATTGGCGCAGGCCCACGTAGCTTCCGGCGTATCCCCATTCAGCCGCTCCTGCCGTGCGCAATGTGTTCGCCAGGGCGCACCGGATTCATAATCTGAAAGTTTCCGTCAAAGCTGGGGATTCATGACTAATTCGCCATGCCGGATTTCTAGAAGTGGGGCGTGCGGCTAGACTGGTATCTCCACGAGCCCACACTCTAAGTGTCGGCTTTCCGGTTATGACCGTTTGGCACCAGAAGTATTGAATTACTTAGGGAAACATTCCTGCCCAATTCATTATTGGGATCGTTGCGAACGCTCCGCGCGGATGAAAGCGAAAGCCGAGCCCGGACAGGAAACTGCTTGAACCCTCCACCAGCAGGACGCCAGCTTGCCCCCTAGTCTCCGGAAAGGTATCTGTGATCGCGAATGCAGTCTGGTTACCTCCAGGTAGGCGAACTGTTCGGGAGGCAAGGACCGTTCCAGCCGTATTCCTGAACGTGAGCCGCGCCTCGGTGGCCGCAGCGCCAGGGTTCAAGATAGCCATTGAAGTTACAAAGCCTTCCAGGTTGTCAAAGGGCATGAAGAAGCGAAAATCGTCAACGGAACTCAACGGAACGAGCGCTTCGAAGACGCCGCCCGTAGATATCTGTCGAAATATGGCGAATCCTCCGAGACGATCACTAGTGGTTGCGTAGTCGATACTCGACCAACCCGTCTTCAACGGCGGCCCCGAGTCGAAGAGCAAGATATTGAAACTGGATCCTGGCTGTAGCGTTCCGCGCGCCGATGAGGTTGTTGTCAATCTGCCATCCGGAATGGACCGGAAAGTGACCTCTAACGGTGCCCCCGTCGTCGTCCAGAAATTCTGGGAGAACGATACTGGCCGCGCACTCATGTTCACGATGACCAAGATGGTTTCCCATCTATCTCCAACCGCTAGGTGTGGAAATGCGAGATCAGTGGGTCTCACGCTTGCTGCGGATCTGAGGCCAAGTTTTGATGCTGCGTCCATCTGAGAGTTGGCCATGGCATCCGCCTGGTAGACATTCTCGGCAGCCTGCAGCGCCGTCAATACGAATGCGAGTGCAAGAAATTGCATTTGAGTTATCTTCCTTAAACAAGCTGCGGCATGCAGCTTCAGATTCCTTCTTCACCACTGGCACCGGAATTCGAGGTTTTGATGGGCCATATGCAGTGATGCAATCTAGCTCTACTTATAAGTAGTATGCGTTTACGTAGATTAACTCCAAACTGCACTTTGTGCAACGGGAGGAGCTGCAGCGACGTTTGGGCACGCGCATCCGCAAGCTTCGTCTACAGCGGGGACTGACCCAGGACGAGTTGGCCGACAAGAGTGGGTTTCACCGTGCACAGATCGGCGCCTTCGAACGAGGTGAGATGAACATGACATTGGGCAGCCTACTGCTGCTCGCGCAGACTTTCGAGATCAAGGTGCTAGACCTGTTCAAAGGCGTAGAGAAGTAGAATCCCAGCTACCACACCGTGCTATTTGTCCTCTCGTTTCAGCCCTGCGAGTTGGAAGATATCCAGGAACTCCGATGGTGAGAGCACGTGAGTGTACTTCCACCGCGTGGGAAAGTGCTTCTTATTGCCGGTGATGAGATAGTGGGCCTTCGCCTCTTGTGCACACTCAAGAAACATGTTGTCGTCTGGATCCTTCGATATCGACAAACGGGTTCCTGGAACGAAGAAGGTCGAAGCTCTTCGTATATGCCGCAGAAACGCCGTCGCCCGGCGAGTATCCAACGGAAAACTCTTGCGCCTCAGCAGTTCTTCGTACTCCTCCAAGATGGCATCGGATATGCACAGCTTCACAAGTCCATGTAGGGCCAATTTGACTACTCGAGAAGGTGGTCCTTCAGCCAGGTAAGCGGATACGACGATATTCGTATCAAGCACAACCCGGATCATTTTCCGGGAGTTACGATGTCTTTCCTCCGGCGTCGTTCGCGCCGGACAGCGGCAATTTCAGCGTCTATCTCTCTCATTGTCAATCGATCCAGTCCCTTGTTCTGCGCCTCTTCATGGATTGCCCGCATCCATTCAGGTGTCGGAGCAACGGTATCAATGTAGTCGTTCAAGCTCATGATGACTACGGAAGGCGCCCCGTGGCGATGCACCACAAACCGCTCCCGTTTCTCCGTAGCCCTGCGCAGCACCGAGCCAAACTGCGCGCGGGCGGCCATCGCGGAAATGACGTTCGTCGGATTTGTGCGCCGTTTGATACCAAGCCTCCTGATTCGAACTGACGATGAAGTCCTGTGAAGACTGTAGCGAGACGAAGGCAGGCCGTCAAGGTCGCGCATGAGCGCATCGCTTCGAATCATCCGTATTTGATACCTTACCGTTGATGAAACGCAGAGAGTTCCTGGGCGCATGCGGCGCGGCGATGATGCAGTCGACGTCGCGGCCGAACGTGGTGTTTATCCTTGCGGATGATTTGGGTTGGGGCGATCTGCCGTGCTACGGCAATCGCAACACGGTGGCGCACGGCGGGTGGCTGGTGCGGGGTGAGTTGAAGATGCCGCACCTGGACCGGATGGCGCGCGAAGGGACTCGGTTCACGCAGTTTTACGTGGCCTCGGCGGTGTGTTCGCCAAGCCGAACGGGATTCATGACCGGGCAGTTTCCATCGAAGTTGGGGATTCATGATTACCTGGCTACGCCGGATTTGAATGCGAAGCGGGGCGTGCGCGATTCGCTGGATCCGGCGACGGTGACGCTGCCGGCGTTGCTGCAGAAGGCAGGATATGCGACGGCGCACTTTGGGAAGTGGCATCTTTCGAGTGGCCCAGCCGCGCCTGCGCCGAAGCAGTATGGTCTAGGGGAGTATGACGAGTGCACGCGCGGGCAGAAGGAGCGGCCGTTTTCGAGCGAACGGATTGCCGACGCGACGATTCGATTCATCGAGGCGCATCGTGGGGGGCCGTTCTTCATTAATGTGTGGCTGCATGATCCGCATTCGCCGCTGCAGCCTACGGACGAGATGATGGCTCCGTACAAAGAACTGTCGCCGCGTTGGGGAACGCATCGAGGTGCGATGGAGGTGTACTTCGGCGTGCTCACGGAGATGGATAAACACATCGGGCGGATACTGGCGAAGCTGGATGAGACGGGGCTTTCGGGGAATACAATCGTGATCTTCTCCAGCGACAACGGGCCGGAGTCGGGGTTGATTCCGTTTGTTTCGCATTACGGCGGCGCGGCGAGCGCGGGGCCGTTTCGCGGGTTGAAGCGCAGTTTGTATGAAGGGGGCATCCGCACGCCGTGGATTGTGCGGTGGCCGGGACACACGCCTGCGAACAAGGTGGACAACGACACGGTGTTCGCGGCTGTGGATCTGCTGCCCACGATTGCGAAGTTGACTGGCACGGTGGCGCCTGGTGTGGATGGTGAGGATCTTTCCGCGGCGTTGTTGGGTAGGCCGGCGCGGCGCACGAAGACGCTGCTGTGGGAGAATCGCTACCCCGTGTATGGGCATGTGCTGGATCAGAGCCCGATGCTGGCCGTGCGCGAAGGGAACTGGAAGCTGCTGCTGAATCCCGATCGCAGCCGGGTGGAGCTTTACGATATTCCGAAGGACCCTTCCGAGATGAATAACGTTGCGCCGCAACAGCCGGCAGTGGTGAAGCGGCTGGCGGAACGCGCGCTGGCGTGGCAGAAGACGCTGCCGCCGGGGCCCATTGATCCGGATGCGGGGAAGACTACGTACGTGTGGCCGCGTTGATTACGTGAGCTGCGGCTGCTTGCGATGCCAGTCAGTGGCTTGTTGGTAGGCCATCGCGACGCGCATGGGATCGCCTTCGCGCCCGACCTTGCCGGTGAACACAAGCCCGTAGGGGAGCTTGTTGTGGAAGCCGCATGGGACGACGATTTGCGGATGCCCGGTGAGGTTGGTGATGCTCATTAGCGGGCCGGCGTAGGGGTGGCCGACGAGCACATCCCAATCCTGGAAGAATTTGTCCATCGCCGCCATTTGCAGCGTGCGCGCACGGCAGGCTCGGATGTATTCCACCGCGGGGATGAGGCGCGAACTGCGGAAGGAATTGGGCCACGCGCCGGGGCCTTGATCCTTTAGCTGATCGACACCACCATTGCGGGTGAGATCATCGAAAGCCGCTGCACCTTCGGCGCTGAGGATGGTGCGGATCACCGCAGTATCGAGTTCCGGCAATTCGACAGGCTTCACGGTCACGCCCGCTTTGGTGAGATCGGCAAGGGCCTGATCGTAGAGCTGCTTCTCTTCGTCCTTCAGGCTGTCGAAATCCTTGCGCACAACGCCGATGCGGAGGTTCTTCAGCGGCAGGCGCGGGTTCCAATCGAATGGAGCGCTGATGACCGAAGCATCGCGGCCATCGGGACCGTAGATGGCCTGCAGCACGAGGGCGCAATCTTCCACGGAACGGCAGATAGGGCCGATTTTATCGAGGGTCCAGCAGAGTGCCATCGCGCCGTGACGGCTGACGCGGCCGTATGTGGGGCGCAGTCCTGTCACGCCGCAGCGGATGGATGGGGAGATGATGGAGCCGAGTGTTTCCGTGCCGATGCTGAAGCCGACGAGCCCGGCGGCCGTGGCGGAGGCGGAACCAGCGGAGGAGCCGCTGGAGGTGCGCTCCATGTCCCAGGGGGTCTTCGTCATGCCACCGAACCAAAGGCCTCCCATCGCCAGTGCTCCCATGGAGAGCTTGGCCACCAGCACCGCACCGGCCTTTTCCAGGCGCTCCACCACGGTGGCGTCGTAATCGAGCACCTGGTTCTGAAAGGGCTCCGCGCCGTAGGTGGTAGGGACGCCTTTGGTGGCGAGCAGATCTTTCGCGCCCCAAGGGACTCCGTGGAGCGGGCCTTTGTAGCGGCCGCGGCGTAGTTCGGTGTCGGCGCGCTTTGCCTGATCGAGAGCCAGGTCCGACGTGAGCGTGATGACGCAATTCAATTTGGGGCTGAATTGTTTCAAACGCTCCAGGTACATTTTGGTTAGATCGGTGGAGGTGATCTTCTTCGCTTTGAGCAGCGGCGCCAGGCTGGTGACCGGCCAGAAGGCGAGGTCTTCGATGTTCTTCCAGTCTTTTCTTGTGGTGAATTTGGAAGGCTGGAATCGTGCTTTCGCATTTTTTGGGGTGGCCGGGAGCTTAGGGGCGAAGGTGAACGCCGGGGCGGTGTCCTGCGGCACCTCGATCTTGCGAAGCGCGGAGAAGTTGCCGAGGGCGCGGTTGGCATTAGCGAGCATCAACTCCAACTGCGGGTCGCGAAACTCCAGGCCCATCACCTTCAGGGCCGCGATCAGCATGTCTTTGGTGATGGATGGCGGCTCGGCGGGGGCCTGCTGCATGGACGCGGTGGCTGGCGCGGCGGCCAGTGCAGCAAGTAGTTGAAACCACTCCCGGCGCTCCATCATGCTCCTGTCACCATGAGTCCTGCGGATGCGCCGACCCATTCCATGTTCTTGTTGTGATCCACGCCCATCATTTTTCCTCTACCCATGCGGATGATTGTATTCACTGGTTGGAGCTTATTCTCGAGCCACAGATACATGATACGGATCTCAGCCTTAGTCGGTCCGTGCGGTGTTGCAATAACAGAGGCGAAGTTCACGCGTTCCTGCAGGATGTACTGATTGCGCTGCGCGGCGGGAATGGCTTCGATTTGCTGCCGCGTGGGTCCAACCACCACGCCTAACCCCGCGAATGAGAACAGCGGCTTCAGCACGTAGTTCTCAAGGTCTTCCGGCAAGGCGGCGACGTTGCTGAGCAACTGCGTGCGCGGGACGCACTTGTGGCGGAAGAACGGAATGGAGAACTTGCTGAGCAGGAAGAACCAGTTGGGATGGCCGGCCCATTCGACATCGAGATCTTCATTCCAGGAGAATGGCGGCTCGATCCGCAGGCGCTCGAGTTCATCGACAATCACGCGGTTGTAGATGCGGTGCACGGGGACCAGCTTTCCATCGCGCTGGTAGTAGAGTTTGCGCCCGTGCTTCTTCAGTTGGGTGATGCAGACATAAGGCACGCCGAGCATTGCTTCCGTTGCCTTGAAATCGGGGAGTGTTTTTTGGTGCTCCGGATCGATCTCCATGAGGATGACGTTTTCCGGATCATGATCGCCGCACACCGCTCGCGCCAATAAGGCCCTGTAGCCGGATTCACTCAGGCCGCCGAGGTGGAAGGCAAGGGACCGATCGAGATCATACGCATCGAGGTAGGCGCGCGCGAGCAGGCCCTGGTAGGCATAGAGCGAAGGGAAGCCCTGAATCTCGACGAGCCGCGGTTCGAAGCCGCTGGTGGTTTCGATCAATCCGAAGTCGGCCTGTACGAAGAGAGGACGTGCGGCCTCGCCGGGAACGAGGAATTTCGCAGGGATGGTGGCGCGGGCTTCGTCCAGATAAGTGGGATGCGCGAGCAGCGAATCGACGAGTTCCTGCCCGGCGGTGGCCATCTTCATCAGATCGGATTCGCGGAAGAAGCAAGGCGTTTCGGACTGACGGTACTTGACCGGGCAACCTGCGCGCGTCTCCACTTCCTGCAACAGGTGTTGATACTGCCGCGGCGTATAGCTTGCGTTGAACTGCGCGCGTAACGCCGGGATCACAGCAGAAACTGCCCCTGATGCATGATCTGGCGTTCATCGGCCCAGATGTCGAAGTTCACGCCCACCACATCAATGTGCGTGGAGGAATACCACTTCGCGCCAGTGTGCTCGCCGTAGGGATTGCCGAAGGCGATGTGAATGCCGGGCATTTTTTCATCCTGCAGAATATTGCCGATGACGCCGCGCAGGGCGATGTTGGTGCCGATGGCGAACTCGCCGACACGGTCACTGTTTTCGTCGGTGTGCGTGTATTTCCAGAATGTATCGCGAAGGTCCTGATTCTCCGATTCGGCGGAGACCAGGCGGTTGCCTTCCACACGGATGGTGAGCGGGTTGTCGCGCAGATTGCCGTATTTGGCGCAGAGCCAGTCACCGACTACGCCATCAATGACCAGTGTTCCGTTCACCTCTTCTGGAGTGGTGAACACTTCCCCGCCCGGCAGATTGCCCCACTTGTCAGGAGAAATGATGCCGCTGGTCTTGAGCCATTTGTATTCGGGGGAGATGCGCGCGGTGATATCGGTGCCGGCGGGCGTGGTGGCCCGAATGTGGCGGCTGTTCATGGCGATCTCGCGCACCTTGATGCTGAGTTCATCCACTTTGTTGAAGTCGGCGCGCATGCCGTCCATCATGATCTGCCTGGTGATGTTCACCATATGACCGTGGCGGATACGGCGGCGATTCACCACTTCGGTCATCTGCATGCGCGTCTTCAGCTCATTGCGTTGCGCATAGACGCAGTAGATGGACGCAGTGCTGCGCTCCAGCGATTGCAGAATCTCCGTGGGCATGTCGGTGAGCGGACGCGGAGCCATTGCTTCCAGGAGGAACGCATTGTAATCCGCGCCGGCGGCCTCAAGTTCAGCGGCAAGGCTGGCGGCGATTTCGCGGCAGGCTTCATCGGCGATCAACGTTACCGGCTCACCGGGTTGAATGCGCAGGCAAGTGCGAACCGCATTGCGCGCACCTTCCGACAAGCCTGAATCAAAGGGTGTGTTACGAATCAATTCCTTCATGACAACTACAGACCGGCTTCGGTCTCCTCAATGATGTAATCCACTACTTTCTTCAAGTCGCCGGTTTCGCGGAAGACGCGAAGCTGGCGATCGGCGCCTGTGCCATTGGCGATCATGGTGCGGATGTATTCGATCTCTTTGCGGCTGCCGAGCTCGTCTACCACATCGTCCACCAGTTGGAGGTACTCTTCGAGCAGCTCGCGCACGGGGACTTCGATGCGCTTGCCGAAGTCGATGAGCTTGCCATCCAGGCCGTAACGCGAGGCGCGCCACTTGTTTTCCATGATCAGCATGCGGCGGTACAGCCGGAAGCCCTGGTTCTGCGAATACAGTTTGTACAGCTTCGCCACGGTGGCCTGAATCAGCGCGGTGATGGCGATGGTTTCATCCAGGCGCATGGGCAGATCCATGACGCGGAACTCCAGCGTGTCGAAGTGCGGATGCGGCCGGATGTCCCACCAGATCTTCTTCGCGTTGTCGATGCAGTTGGTCTGAATCAGCAGCTTGATGAAGTTTTCATACTCGGCGTAGCTACCGAAGTAATCGGGGATGTTGGTGCGTGGGAATTTGTCGAAGACTTTGCAGCGATAGCTTTTGAGGCCTGTTTCCTGCGACATCCAGAAGGGCGAGTTGGTGCTGAGCGCGAGAATGTGCGGGATGAAGTAGCGCGCCGCATTCATGATGTGAATGGCGGTTTCCTTGTCTTCGATGCCGACGTGCACATGAAGGCCAAAGATGAGATTGGCGCGCGCCACCTGCTGCATATCCTCGACGATGGTCATGTAACGCTCGTCGGGATAGATTTCCTGAGTCTTCCAGTCGGCGAAGGGATGTGTGCTGGAGGCGGCTAACCGCAAGCCATGATCCTTGGCCAGGCGCACCATGTGCTGGCGCAGTTCCAGCAAGTCGGCGCGGGCTTCGGCGATGTTCTTGCACACGCCGGTGCCCACTTCCACTACGCTCTGGTGCAGTTCCACCTTCACGCGCTCTTTCAGGATGCGCTTGCCTTCGGAAAGCAATTCCGTCTCAATGTGGGAACGCAGATCGCGCGTTTCCGGATCGATGGTTTGATACTCTTCTTCGATCCCCAAAGTAAAGCTGGGACGCATGGATACCCCCTGCGAATCTAAGTGTTGAGAAACGCCTGCCAGCGCAGGTCGCGGCCCGGGTTCTCATCGCTGAGCGCGCGCGTGACGGCCATTTCAGCGACGTTGCGCACGATCCACTCGAAGTTCTCCGGTCCTACGGAATTGTAGTCGGCGTCGGGCGCCGGGTTGAGGAAGTCGATGGCGTAGGGAATGCCATCGCGCACGGCGAACTCCACGGTGTTGAGATCGTAGCCGAGGGCTCGGCAAATGGTGATGCAATCGCGTTCCACGCGTTGCTTCATGGCGCTGTCCAGGGGCGGAGCATCCTTCACATAGCGATGTTCATGCGGCAGCTTCGGGTTGTAGCGCATGATGTGGACGCGCTCCTGATTGATGACATAGCAGCGGAAGTAGTCGTCGAATTCGATGCCTTCCTGCAACGTCATGCAGAGGTCGCCGGTGTCGTGATAGGCGGCGAAGAATTCTTCGGGGCTGTTCACCTTGTACACGCTTTTCCAGCCGCCACCGCTGAAGGGCTTCAGGAATGCAGGGAATCCGACGTAGGAATAAACGGCGTCCCAATCAAGTGGATAGTTCAGATTCCGCATCGACTTGGCCGTGGTGCCTTCGGGGTGCTTGTAGTGCGGCAGCAGGACGGTCTTCGGGATAGCCACGCCGAGCTTCGAGGCCAGTGCGTAGTTGAAGAATTTGTCATCGGCGCCCCACCAGAACGGGTTGTTGATGACGATGGTGCCGCTGAGCACGGCATTCTTCAGGGCTGCGCGATAGAAGGCGATGTCGTGCGAGATACGGTCTATGATGAGCCGGTAGCCGCTTGGTTCCGCCATGCGCACGGCGTCAAGCTTCACTGCTTCCGCGCGCACGTCTTCCACTTTCATAGAGTTGATCCGGTCAATGAGGGCCCACGGGAAAGTGTCCTCCATGCCGAACAAAACACCGATCTTTCTCATGTTTCGAGTCCTTTTCGATGGTTGTCTAGAAAAATTTTCGGGCCATTTGCTGCCACCAGGGCCAGTCGTGCCCGGTGCCATTGCCCCACACATCGAGGTAGTGCGGGATGCCCTTGCGGTTCAAAATATGGGATAGCTTGCGATTGTCATCGAGGCAGATGTCGGTTTCCCCGGTTGCCAGGACGAGCCGCAGACCTTCGCGATAGAGGCTCAGGTACCACTCGTCTTCGAGGTTATTCATGTAATCCACGGGGTTGTGGAAGTAGACTTCCTGGTCCCAATAGCCATTGACAAAGCTGCTGATATCGAACGCTCCGCCAAGGCTGATGCAGGTATGCACCAAGTCCGGATGGCGGAGGGTGAAATTGACGGAATGATAGCCGCCGAAGCTGCAGCCGGTGACGGCGACGCGCTCGGCACCGGTGCGCTCGCGCACGAACGGAAGCACTTCGGTGAGGATGTAGCGCTCGTATTCCATGTGGCGCTCCACCCGGCTTCGCGGCGGAACCTGCTTGTTGTACCAGCTCTCCGAGTCGACGCTATCGACACAAAAAGCCTGCATCTGCCCGTTGTCGTATTTGTGCGAGATGGCGGCGATCATGCCGCGGTTCTCGTAATCGAAGAAGCGGCCCATGGAGGTGGGGAACACGATGGTTGGCATTCCGCCGTGTCCGAAGACAAGCATCTCCATCTCCCGCTGCAGTACGGGACTGTGCCACTTGTGATATTCGCGATTCATGGACTGGAACGGCAGGACGTCTTTTTATCGTACCAGAGGCTTTGCCTGACTCAACACTGCGCCGGCGTGGCGGGCGAAGAGGCCGCGGATGTCCTGGCGATACTCCTGCAGGATCGCCGCGCCTAGGCCGTTGTAATCGCCACAGCGGTATAAGGCGCGTGCCAGCACAATCTCGCGGAGGGGACCGATGCGGCGGCGGGCATCCATATTCGCGTCTTCGAGGGGCTCGACGGTTTTCATGATGTGGCCGCGCATGCCGGGTTTGTTCAGCAGTCGCGCCAGTGGCTCCGCGGCGGAGCGATCGGCGAGCTGCTCCAGGGCGATGGCCATCGAACGGTGGTGTGACAGCGTGACGGTGGCGTCGAGGGTATCGAGCTTGCGAAGCAGGGCAGGCAAAGCGGCGGGATCGCCGGTGCGGCCGAGGCCGAGAATCAGTGTGTCGATTGGGGTGGGCAGATGCGCGTACTCGGCCATCTTGCCTTGCAGAATGCGCGCGTCCCATTCTTTGATGTCATCGAGCGCCTTCGCCAGGAACGGGGTCACTTCCTTCTCGCCGAAGAACGCCAGCAGATTGGCGTACATCAGCTTCTGTCTTGCAGGGGCGGCTGCGAAGCGTTGCTTCAGCAGGGGGCGGGCCATCTCGCGATGGGTGAGAATCATCGCGAGCCACACACCCGCTTCTTCGGGATTGGTGGCGTAGCCCACGTTCTGCACGGCTTTGCGGATTTCGCGCTCGGGGAGCGGGAAGGAATCCTGGTGCTGAAGCACGGCCTCAGGCAGGCTGCCGATTTCGACGAGGTGCTTCTGTAATGCGCGCACATCCAGGTCGCGCAGGGGCTTGCCGGATTTCGCTGTATCCGCGGCTGCGACGCCCGCGGCGTAGCCCTGATTCGCCATGTCGCGCTGCATGCGGACCATGGCCGATGCGTCGCGATGCATGCTGATGCCGAGCCCGGTGACGAGCATGCCTTCCATCCCCTTCGGCAACAGGCAGCGATACGGCGTGTACGTCGATCCGCCCGGCGCCGGATGATTCAGCAGCCGAGAGTTCTTATCGTGCGGTAACAGCGCGAAGAAATCTTCGCTCGGATAGCCATGCGAATCGTAGTCGCTGGCGGAAAAAACAATACTGTCGGGATATGTTCTGCCGGCGAGTTGGTCGAGATAGGACATGGTGTGCTCGCCGACCATGCGCCGCCGCTCGCGGGTTTGAATCAACGACCCCGCGTCCCAGGCAGTGTCGGCCATGGCTTGGCGGGCACCCACCAAAGCCCCCCACACGTCCATCATGTCGTTCTCATCCACCAGCAGGTAATCGGTGTTGACGTAGCTGCTGCCGGGTTTGCGCGCGGGCAGCCCTGAGCCCTGCATGGCGAGATCCGTGGCATCGGCGCTCCACATGGCTTCGGCGCCCGCGGCGACGGCGATGTCGGCGTTTCCGGTGGCGTCAATGACCACTGGCGCCAACGCAACGCCACGCTGCTGCGGAGTGACGATCACCGCTCCGCGCACGCGATTGCCATCCCGTACCGCGCCCGCACCCATCACACCGAAGAGAATCTCGCCGCCTGTCTTGCGAATCTCTTTGCGATACCACTCCATTTTGTCGTCGACGGTGAAGGTTTCACTGGGAAACGGGACCTCGCGGGCGAAGCCTGCATTGCGCCCGTGATAGGGCTTGCCGATCAGGCCGACAGTGCCGGTGCCGCCCAAGCCCTCCTGGAACTCAGCGACCAACACCTTCGCGCCACGCCTGCCAGCGCCTATCGCCGCCGCCGCGCCGGATGTGCCGCCGCCGATGATCACGACATCCCACTTGCCCAGCACGGGCACGGCGCGTTCCGGCGAATCGACGAACTCGGTGGCGGCGATGGAGGAGCGCACGCCGTTGAGCACCTCGCGAATTTCGCCGGCGCGCTCTGCGGCGCGGACAGGCGGCCCAGCCACGCGCACGTTCTTGGGAACAGGCGTAGCAGCGGCCACACGAGCCGCTTCCGCGCCGATCGCTTTGCCCACCGCTTCGGCCATGGTTGCCCGCGTCAATTGCTCCTGCACGTTGGCGGGCACATCGGCGCGTTCGGTGACATACAGGCGGTCAACGCCACGCGGGGCGAAATGTCCGGCCGCGATTCCCTTCCACTGCGCCGCGGCGCGGCGGCCGATTATCCCGTTGGGCGCGACATAGGACACACGGGCCGAGGCGCGCACCTGGCCTTCGCGGTAGGTTTTATCGCGGGCTTCCTGTTCGAGCCGGCCAGGGTCAGAGACATCGAGGCGCAGGCGGTATTCATAGAGCGTCTGCTTCTCGTCGGGAACGGGGATGCGCCGCGCGATCAGCTCGTCGTGAGCCGGCTTGCCGCCCATCACCACGCGGCGTACTTCCACTTCGCCGCCGCCCGCCGGGTGAAATCGGGCGCCCGCCAACCGTGCCACCGAAGCTCCGGAAGTCGCATCGACAACCACCTTGGCAATCACCGCCTGGCGCCCGGCCCGATTCGCCATCACCAATCCCGCGGGCTTGCCTGCTGCATCCAACAGCAAGTCAGTAGCTGTGGTCCCCAACAGAAACCGTACCCCAGCTTTCGTCAACGCGTCTTCCAACACTTTCTTCAAGCGAATGGGCGCGGCCGGACCAGGCTTACTCCAAATGCGTTCCGACAGCACACCAGTGGGCTTTTCGCCTTCCTCCAACCAGAGGCGCATGGTATCCGCTAAATCCTCGCCGAGATACAAGCGGGGCGCGAGCACCATCACTGTGCGGCCTTTCGACGCTGCTTCCAACGCCGCGGAGACACCGGCCATGCCGCCACCGGCCACCACGACATCGACGGATGCGGCCACGGGAATGCGACGGGCGGACTCCACCACTTCAGCCCCAAACGCGCCGGCCGCAACCAACGCAACTAAGAGGCAGCCACCTCGCATTGAGACCACTCCTTCATCAGCGATTCCGGATCAGGCGACGAAATGCGGGCGCAGCCGAGTTCACGGGCCAGCTTCGCCTCAGCTAGCGTGCGCACACCGCCGCATTCCACCTGGACATGAAAGCCGCAATGCTTCCGCACGAGTTCCAGATCGCGCGGCTGTGTCGTAGTGACGAAGTGAGCGTTGACGCGCTTCGCCATGCGGCAGAGGATGATGATCATCTCTTCGTTGAGCAGCGGATTGTCGATCACCACTTTCAACAGCGCCCCAGCTTCGATGCAGGAATCGGCCATCTGAATCAGCTCCACTTCCTGATGCTGGAACTGGCGCGAGATCATCTTGCCCGGGTTCGGATAGGCATGCAGCACGCGGACGCCGCGGCGCAGCAGATCGCGGCACTCGTACACTTTCACCCCGGAGTTCGAACTGCCGTAGGGGTGACCCACGGTGCTCGCCACCTTCACCACGCCGAGACCCAGAAACCGCCCGGCCGAATCGACATCGCAGGGACGCACCAGCACAGTACCCACACCGTGCTGCCGGGCGCGCAGGCAGCGGTTGTACAGCTCATCCTCGGTCAGCGTTGCTTCGAGGATTTCGTAGTCGATTTTTTGGAAGAACTCTTCTTTGCTTTCGACGAGCTTTTGGGCTTCGCCTTCTGCACCGCCGCCGGCTTCGGCGGAGGCGGAGTGTAGAGGTCGGACATCATCCATAAAGTTCCAAAGTGACGCAGTTGCGTCCGGACGTTTTTCGCGCCACTGAACCAATCCTCGTGGTGGAAGTTGCCGAAGTTGCCTTCGCCCTTCTCTTTCTCATCCAGATCGCCCAGAGCCAGGTTGAGTCCCAACGGCCGGTTGCCCATGGCGGTGGAATAGAATTTTCCCGGCTCCACTTCCAGGCAGGGATCGAAATCGATGGCCCACTCCAGGATATATCCCTTGCCGCCGGGCTTGGGTTTGGCGGCGCATTCCATGGCCTTGGTGTCGATCCACTTGCGGTAAGTGTTCCAGGCCCTTTCGTCGCGGCGCGGCTCGCCTTCGAGGATCCCGCCCGTGCCAACGCCGCCTACTCGCGACTTGGTGAGGTTGCAGACCATCTGCCACGATTGGCCGTTGCCGGCCACGCTTTCTTCCGCTTTGTACTGATTGGTCGAGTTGATGAGAATCTCCACCTCATCGCCAAACCAGGGGAAGCCCTCGCGGGTCAGTTCATGGGCTTTGGGATTCTGCGCCGGGAGCCAGCGCTCGGTCTCGATGCCGTAGAGCACATCATCGGTCACGTCGAAGGCAAAGTAGAGCCGCTTGCCGTCGTGTTTCACGTAGCCATGCAGGGAGAGATCCACAGGACTCACGGTGGGGCTGAATTGGGGGACCCAATCCTGGACACCGAAGAATTGAGTGGCGTCGTCCCATTCGCCTTTCTCCAGCACGCCATCGAGGACGGGGGCTTTGCCGGGAAAGGCATATAAAGACCGATTGCTCTGTTTTTCCGGCTGCTCACCGAGGAGCAGGGCCGCGCAGGCGGCCAATGCCAACGGCTTCCACATCGCTTATTTGCGCTTCTTTGGCGTGGCTGCGGGAGCCATGCTCGCCACCACGCCTTTGGCCCTGCGTGCCGCTTCGGAATTGGGGTAGATCTTGATCAACTCCTGCAGCACTTGTTTCGCCTTCACGCGCTGATCCGACATCATCAGCGCCCGGCCCTTCATGTACATGGCATCCGGCGCCTTCTTGTGATCGGGGTATTTCTCGAGCACGGTATCGTAAGCGGTGACGGCCGCTTCGAAATCCTTTTTCAGGTTGTAAAGAGTTTCGGCGAGGTAGAACTGGGCATCGCCGGCCTTCTCTTCATTGGGCCAGCAGCGGAGATAATCCTGGAATTCGATGAGGGCCACATCGGCGTTGCCGCTGTCCTTGTCGCGCATGGCCTGGGTGTAGACCTGCTCCGGACCAACGCCAGGGGCGGGTGGGCAACCGGCGGGACCACTTGCCTGCGGGGCGCCGGGAGGCGGCACCGACGGCTGCTGAATGGTGGTCACGGCGGTCAGAATCTTTTCGAGAGTCACCTGCTGTTTGTTCAACCGCACGGACAGCTCTTTCACGTTCTCGCTGAGTGAACTGTAGTCGGTGGACAGGCCGTCCACCTTGTTGCCCAGCGGAGCAAGAGAATTCACCACCAAACCCTGCTGCTCTTTGAGCGCATTTTTCAGTTCGCGGTCAATCACCGCGACGCCCTTGCTGGCCGAGTCCGACTCCCGCAGGGCCTGATTCAACAACGTCGTGATCACCGCAATCCGCTCATCGAACTTGCTGTTCAACGATTTCAAATCCTGCTGCATCGTAGCCAGATCGCGCTGCAGCTCCCGAATGAGGTCATTCGTCTTCTGCGCGAAGAGCGCGCTGGATGAGAACATCAGCAACAAGAGGAATACACGGATTGAGGGCATAGCTCTCCTTGTCATAACACAAAGGACCGGAGCATCGCCCCGGTCCTTTTGTGATTTTTTAGTCAACGGTTACTCGACACCGACGAAGTGTGCACGGCGATTCTTCTGCCAGCACGATTCGTTCGACTCGGTACATTGCGGACGTTCCTTCCCATAGCTGACGACTCGCAGGCGGTCGGCGGGTACGCCGAGTTGCACCAGGAAGTCGCGCGCCGAGGTAGAACGCCGGTCGCCGAGGCCGAGATTGTATTCCGCCGAGCCACGCTCGTCGCAATGGCCTTCGATGACGACGGTTCCGCTCACCTGCCGCAGAATGTTCTTCAATGCATCGGCATTCTGCTGCAGTTGGTTGCGAGCGTCTTCGCGGATATCGCTCTTGTCGTAATCGAAGTAGGCGTCCTTGATCATCTGTTCCACCAACTCGCGGATGGTGGCCTTCGGAGCTGTTGGCGGCGGCGGCGGCGCGGCCGGAGCAGGCTCCGTTACGCGCAGCGTAACCGACTGGGTCGCTTCTCCACCTTCACCAGTGACGGTGAGTTTGTAGGTTGTGGTGGAAGAGGGCGAAACCTGGCGGCTGCCGTTGGGATCAACCGATCCGATTCCGTTGTCAATGGTTGCTGATGTCGCATTCTGCGAGGACCAGCGCAATGTTGCCGACTGGCCGCGCTCAATCGAGCTCGGATCCACCGTCAGACTGGTAATCACCGGCTTCGGCTTGGGTTGTTCTTGAACCCTCGGCGCGGGAGCAGGCGGCGGCGGCGGCGCCGGACCTTTTTTCCGGCATCCTTCGGCGAACATTACTAAAGAGAGTGTGAGAAGTACTGCACCAATTTGACGCTTCGTCTTCATCCTGAAACTTGCCTCCAAATATCCCCTGGACTACATCGGGGCAACTGCCAAATCTTAATATATCTTAATTCTGGGTCACTTGCTCCAGACCGGCATCTCGTTGCGGCCGGAGTTGGTCAACTGCCGGACCTCCGTGCCGTCGGCCAGCATGGTGTAAATCTGCATCTGACCGGTGCGGTTGGAGGCGAACACAAGGTGCCGTCCATCAGGAGCCCACGTCGGATTTTCATTCCGTCCGCGGCCATGGGTCAACTGTACAAAATCCTTTGTTGTCACGTCCATAACGAACACGTTGAAGTTGCCGGGCTCAAAGCCGCGAGTCCAGGAAAACGCGATGTGCTTGCCGTTCGGATGCCACGCGGGATTGCTCGCCTGGCCCTCGCCGGGCGTCAGTCTTTGCACGTCGGCGCCGTCGATATTCATCCGATAAATCTGTTGCGGACCTCCGCGTCCGGAAACGAACACGATGTCCGCGCCGGTCTTGGGATTGACCTTCGGCTCCACCTCGACGGCGCGCGTGTTGGAGAGGCGCTGCAGCCCGCTTCCATCCGGGTTGGCGATGTGGATCTGGGCGAATCCGCCTACTTGTGATACGAAAACCACCTTCGATCCATCGGCGGTGAACGTTAGTTGCGCATTCATGGATGCTCTTGGATTGAGGAACGGCAACTTCCGCCCCGCCTCTGTGGAATGCATCATGATAATCGGAGCTGGAGCGAACATGGTGAACGCGATCTTCGATCCGTCGGGAGATACCGATGGCATGGTGCAGAGCTGGCGATAGGGCGCAAAGACGCGCTGGTTGGATCCATCGTGGTCCATGACCCAGATCTGCTTTTCGCCGGAGCGGTTCGAGACGAAGTAGACCTTGGTTCCGGCAAGGCCTTCGATGCCAAGCAGCTTCAGAATGTCGGCGGCGAATTCGCGGGCGATTTGCTGTGCGCCCTTGTCATCCACCGTGCCGAAGTAGAGCTTGCCGATCACCTGCGGATTGGCGGGTTGGCGCACGTTGTAGAGCCAGCCGAACAGCACCAGTTGATTGTTCTGGATGCCGGTGTAGCCGAAGGCGAGGTAATTGGTGTCCACGGGAGGGGAAGACCAATCGGACAAAGACATACCCGTACCCCGTGCCGATTCCTTCACATCCTGTGGCACTTGCGGGTTGGAACGCGGCATCATGCTCTTCGGCACCATCTTGAACACGCCTGCATTTTCAATTTCGGATTGCAGGGTGTTATTAAAGATGACCATGAATTTCTGGGCTTCACCGGAGCCGCGGAAATCGGGAATAGCGATTGACGGCCGGTCGCCTTTCATCAGGTCGACAATCAGGTCCGCGGCGCGCTGCTGGCTGTGCATGAGCCAGGCGCCCGCGATCATGAACACGAAGAGTAGAGAAAGCTTTTTCATCGTTGCAATTTGAATCGAAATTCCACGCTCGCTATGTTGCGTTCGAACTCCTTCGGCAGCGGTTCCAGGGGGCTCGCTTCATTCACCGCCCGCATGGCCGAGGTGTCCACCGTGTAGTTGCCGCTTCGCTGGATCAAGCGGATGTTGGTCACACTGCCATCGCGCCGGATATCGAACGTCACGATGGCTTCAAAATTGTTCAGTTTGCTGTCCAGATCCTGGGTGCGCCATTTTTCAGCGACGCGCTGGCGGATCAGATCGGCGTACCAGCCGAGCCGGGTACCGAAGGGGTTGGTGGAACCGAGGCCGATGCCGCCGCCGCCTTTGGCCGGGGCAAACATCGGCGTCGACACCCGCGCCCCGGTGCTCGAATAGATCTGCTCCGGAGTGTACAGCCGCTTCAGATTGCTCATCTTCGCCACCGGCTGTTTCTTGTCCTTCTTCTTCGGCTGCTTGCGGTTCGATTTCAGACTAATGGCGTCCGGGTCATCCTCTTCCACGCGCGGCTTCGCTTGCGGCTTTGGAAGAGAGGGCACTTGCGACTCAGTGTCGTTGGCCACCTTCTCCACTTGTTTGCTTTGGCGGAATCCGGGGATGGTCTCCACCAGATCGACGGTGGCAGCGCCTGGGCCCGCATTGGGGTCGCCGAATGTGTCGCGGTGCCGGTTGTTCCACCATGTGAATCCGCCCACCAGTCCGATGATCGACAGATGGAACGCGAGCGAGGCCGCCAGGGGCTTCGAGAGCTGGTCTTGCCGCGGATCCAGTGTGATCGTGTGCACTTGGCTAACGCCTTCTGTCCGGAATATCCTCTGCCTTGGTTACCAGTTGCGCCCGTAGCTGCGCTTCCTTGATGGCGCTCACCACCTGGGCCAGAACATCCCAAGTTACGTTGCGGTCCGCGCGAACGTACACGTCCTTGGCATCCTTGCCGAAGCGCCGTTCCACTTCTTCCTTCACGTCGTTGATGTTGATGGCGGCTTCGTTCAGATAGAGATTGCCCTTGGCGCTGAGAGACAGCACGGGCAGTTCCTTGGCGCTAGTGGCGACCTGCTTCACTTTCGGCACATCAATCTCCAGCCCGAACTCCATCACTTGGGCCGTCAGCATGAAGATGATGAGTAGGACGAGCACAACGTCCACCAGGGGTACGATGTTGATTTCGGACATCGTGCCCACGGAGCGCCGCCGCCCACCGCGCGAATCGTTTCCCATCGAGAACGCCATGCCCTCTTACTCCTCGTAGGTGCGTTCGGTCAGGTTCATGAACTCCAGTGCGAATTCATCCATCCGCACCCCAATCGATTTCACGGTGTGTCCGAAGTGGTTATAGAAGATAGCCGAAGGAATAGCGGCGAAGAGCCCCATGGCAGTGGCGACCAGTGCGTCGGCGATACCGGGACCAACGGCCCGCAGGCTGGCAGCGCCGGAGAAACTGAGTGCATTGAACGCTTCAATGATGCCCCAGACCGTGCCGAACAAACCGATAAACGGTGTCACTGTCGCCGTTGTCGCCAGCAGGTTCATGCGCGCTTCCAGGCGCGTGGATTCCTGGCTGATTCCCAGTTGCAGCATCCGCTCCACCGCTGTTTTGTTGCGGACGCGGCCCGCCGATTTCACCTGGCGGTCCACTTCTTCATAGCCCGTGCCGAAGACATAAGCCAGCGGAGCGTCTTTGAACTGCTCCGACGCCAGCGCCAGGGCGCTCAGTTCCTGGGCCTTGTGAAATGCCCGCAGGAAGCTCAGGTCTGCCGTGCGCGCTTTCTTGAGTGCGCTCCACTTGGAAAAGATCACCGTCCAGGAGAGCACCGAAAAGATCACCAGCAGGATCAGAACCGCCAGTGGAATCGGCTTCTCCGTCGAGATCAGGTTCAAGATGTTGATTTGGATCAGTGCCAGGGGCGATGCCAACTCGCGTACAACTCCTTAGTTCCTTATCATAGCGGAGAAGCCGTCCGGCGACACCGCCTAAAAAACATTCTCTCTCAGAAATGTTTCAATTGCCCGCCGCCCGCGCCACCGTACCCCACATCTGCCCGCCGTGCCCCTTGTCATTCGCCCAATATCCGGCGTAGTTGCCGCGATAGATGAGCACACGCGCCGTGAACTTTCCCATTCCAGGGATGCCGGCGTCGGTCAAGGTGAGCACCGGTGTGTCGCCGGCCCACTTGATGGTGATGGGGATGGGCACCGTGACATCGTGCGTCCCGTACTGGATGCGCGACTGAATCATCCACGTCTCACCCGCCAGCTTCGACGCCTTGGTGATGGTGTACTTGTCCTCATGGACGCGCTCGCCCATCTGAAACTTGCCGGCCAGCACCGCCCCGGTGAGTGTTTTCTCCAGGTCCGCTTCCAGCCGCGCCTGCTCATTGTTCCCCTTCCCGCCGCAGGAAACCAGCATCACCATAGCCCATAGTCCGAGTGAACGAAGCATGCCTGATACTATCACCGCCGATGTCTCTATATCACCAGCGATATAGGCAACACTTCGCAACTCTTTGAAACGCCGCGCCGGCCGGTGCGGCACACCGCGTGCACTACGAACGCCATGCGATCAGCCACCTGGGGAATTAAAGACGTGCTGCGAATGCACCATGAAGAAAAACTGGGCCCCCGCCAGATCGGAGAGAAGCTGAACGTCTCGTCCCGCCTCGTGCACGAGTGCATTGCCCGCGCGCACGCCGCAGGGGTTAGCTGGCCGGTTCCTCCGCATTGGGGAGAAGACGAATTGCGGCGGACGCTGTCGATCCCGAAGAAGGAGGTTCCGTCGGAACGTCCATTGCCGGACTTCGCGGCGATGCACGCCATCCTTCAAGCGGACCGCTCCGTCACCATGCAGGATCTGTACTCCATTTACCGGCAGCAGAACCCGCACGGGTATTGCTACAGCCGCTTCTGCAATTCGTACAAGGCCTGGAAGTACGACAACGCCGCTTCAGCGATTGGCGGCGCCGTACTCCTTTCTGTTGCGTCGTTAGCCTGAAGTCAGGTTAGAAACTAATGCGTCCCTGAAGCTGATACATGCGATTCAGCGATGAAGTTTGGCTGGTGATGCGGCCGAAGTTCGTCGATGTGGGCGAGAGGTCCGGAGCGTTCATCTGCGACCGGTTCTGCAGGTTGATGGCGTCGAAGCGGACCTGGAATCTCACTCGCTCGACGAAGCGGAATTCGCGCATGACGTTGGTATTCCACTGGTTCAGACCATCGGCCCGCAGTCCGTTCACGAAGCGCGGGAAGACGCGGGTCTGAAACGCGGCGGGCTGGCGCGCAGCCACGCGCTCAATGGGTACGCTGGTGTTGAACCACTGGTCCAGGCTCTTTGTTCCGGAACTGGCGGCAGCTTCGAATCCGTTGATATCGCCGTTGTAGAAGAGGTTGCCCCAAGCCAGCAGCGGCCCCGGCTGAAATTCGTAGGTTGCCGCGAACTGCCATCCGCCCAGGACGTGGTTGAGCACCCCTTCCTGCAAGAAGGCTTTCCCCTTGCCGAACGGCAGTTCGAAAATGCCGGTGGCGGTGAAGCGATGCGGGCGCGCCGTGTCGCTGGCCCACCAGATGGTGGGCGCCGTGTTGAACTCGTTCTCGAAGATGTCGAACCGCTCCTGCAGCATGCGCGTGTAGGAAGCGTTCAGGTTGAAGCCCTTCGAAAAGCGGCGCTGGAAGTTCGCTTCAAATGCGTGAGTGCGCGCTTTGCCGCCCGGATCGGCCGAGTTGAACAGGCCGTTCATGTGCGGGAACGGCCGCAGCAGCCGGTTCTTGGCGATGGTGGGGCTGGTGAACTGCCCAAGCGTGCTCAAATGCTGGTAGAGCACCGGATTCGATGTGCGCAACGAATCGAAGTTACTGATGAGGAATGGATTCGGAACCTGGCGGTTCATCTCGTTGGCAACCGCGTCATTGCGCGTGTTGCCCGATGCCCAGTAGTTCTCAGGCAGCGGGTCCAACCGGCGGCTGATGCCCACCTTGTCCGCCCACTGGCCCCAATAGGAAACCTCAATCATCATGTTGTTTGCGATCTCGCGCTGCACGCCCACTCGCCAGCGCTGAACACGCGGATGCTTGCGGTTGAAGTCGGTGTAAGTGAAGCCCTGGCCAATGCGAGCCATCGAGCCAAGCGCGTCGCGCAGCGGCAGGTCGAAGCGCGTGCCGTTGCTGCGGACCGGGAACGGGTCAGTGAGCGGAGAAATGCCGCCTGCTGGATTGCCTGCGTTCCACGTCTGACCGAAGTCGTTGGTCAGGATCGTGTTCGTCGCGCGCGAAAAGCCGTACTGATCGGCGGACTGGTTCATCACGTTCAGCGTGTCGTAGTAAGAACCGTAGCCACCGCGAATGATGGTCTTCGGACCGAGTTGCCATGCCGCGGAAAGACGCGGCAGGAACATCAGTTCGCTCTGCCACAGCTCGCGAGGCGCTCCGTTCTGCCCGGCGTACACGGTTCCACCTCGGACCACAAATTGGCTCGCCGGCAGTTCCGGCAGCGGATTGCGCGCATAGGCCGCCTGCACAGCCGCGGCGATCGGCAACTCCAGGTTGGGGTCGAAGTAAGAGAGCGCACGGTTGTAGCGCTCGGTCGCGCCACGTTCATACTCCATGCGCAGGCCCAGCGTGACCGTGAAATTGCGGGTCACGCGCCAGGTATCCTGCGCGTACCAGCCGTAATACGGGCTCATCAGCGCGAAGTTGTCGTTGGTGTCCACCGACATGCCGGTGGGCATACCCAGGATGAAGGTGGCCCAATCCAGACCCAGGCTTGCCGCCGGCCCGTTGCCATCTTCGTCGCGCCGCACAAAGGTGTTAGCGAACGTGAAGTTGCCCGATGTGAAGCCGCCGTTCTGCAACTGTGTGCGGAAGTGCTGGCGGAAGTCGACGCCGGCCCGAAGAGAATGGCTGCCACGGATGTCGGTCACATTGAACTTGATCGCCTGCTGGCGCCCCTTTTGCCCGGCGTCCACCGTCGTGCCGATGAACATGTCACCGTTCCAGTGCGTGGTGCCAGGCCAGATCAGGCGCGGCATCACACAGTCGGTGGCGCACTTGGCATCCATGTACGCGGGCAAGCCCGTGTCGGTGGGCTTGTACTTGCGCGTGCCCAGCCGCTGGTTCTGCAACAGAAACCAGTTGCTGTCTACCGTCACGTTGAGAATCGTCGTCGGCCGCAGCGTATACGTCCAGTCCACCGCGCCGCTCAGCGCCGGACGCTTCTCGTCCCAGTTCATCAAGCCGGGTTCGGTTTCATAGGTGAAGTCCTGCGCGCCTTCGAGATAGCTGCTCTTGAACCAGCGGAAAAAGAACCGGTGTTTCTGGCTCAGTTGGTAGTCGATGCGATTGTTGAAGGAACGGTAATCCACGTTGTTGGGCATGCCCGCCGCGATGTAGTTGTTGATGGGGTCGCGGCCGGCTGTGCTCACGTTCGGCAACGGCAGGCGCTTCAGGTAGAAGCTGTTCATCGGATTGTTGATCCGCGCGGTGGGAATGATGTTGCCGGCGAAGGGTGTGCGAACGAAATGGCCGGCACGCGCGGGGTCGACACGCACGGTCAGGGGATCGTAAATCTGGTAGCGCACCGCATCCACCGGAAGCAGGGAGGCGTAATTTCCGGCTCGCATCTCGGCCGTCGGCACCGTGTAGTTGATCTCGCTTGGCCGCGCCGACTGCCGGTTCCTCAGTTCCGAAAAACCGAGAAAGAAGAACAGCTTGTTGCGGCCATCCATGAGTTTGGGGATCACAACCGGCCCGCTCACCGTGGCCTGGTAGTTCATCGTCTTGCCTGAGTTCAGCATCGGACGAGCGGCCAACTCATCCGCCAGTCCGGTGTTGCCCGCCGCGCGCGCGGCGGCAATCTGTTGATAGCGGCTCTGCTTGACGAAAAACGATGCCGCGTTCCAGCGCTGGTTCAGGAACTGGAAGGTGCTGGTGCCGTGGATCTGGTTGGCGCCGGACTTGGTGGACATGGAGATGCTCAGCCCCGTTGCGTGGCCGAAAGAGGCATCGAAGTTCGAGGTTTCGATCTTGAACTCGTCGATCACGTCCGGGCTCGGCATGATCGAGGCGCGGCGGTCAGTGCCATTGGTGGATGCGCCGTCGATGGACCATTCGTTGCCGCCGACGTTGCCCGCCTGGTTATAGGCCGAGCCGCCGCCCACTTGCCCCTGCACCAGGAACTGCGTCGTGCCAGGCACTTGGACGCCAGGCGCCATGCGGGTCAACGCCATGATGTTGTTGCCGATCACCGGCAGGTCCATGACTTCGCGGTTCGTCATGTTGCGGCCCGTGCTGACCGTGCTGGTGTCGAGCATCGGCGCCTCCGCGCTGATGGTGACTGATTCCGCCGTGCCGCCGATTTCGAGTTGCAGATTGATCTGCACTTGATCGCCGAGGCCAACCGTGATGTTGTTGCGTACGACTTTCTTGAAGCCGGAATGCTCGACGGTAACGGAATAGGTTCCGGGCAGCAGCAAAGGGGCTTCATAATAGCCGTGTTCGTTGGTGGTCAGCTTCGTGACCGTATTGGTGCCGGTATTTGCCACCAGTACCGCGGCTTGCCCGACGCTGGCGCCTTGCGGGTCGGTGATGGTTCCGGAGATGTTTCCGCGCGTATCTTGGGAGAAAAGTAGAGCAGGCGCAAGTGTCAGCAATAACAACAGAGTCGTTTGCATGCGAGGACCTCAATGTATGAATAGAAGCCCTGTCATTATATGCCAACTGTTTTATTGCCGTGTGACGTGATCGAGAATCGCGGCGTTGGCGATGGCCGTTTCCTGGCCTTCTGACTGCACCACGACGTGGGTTGGCGTGATCGCCGCCAGAACCCCGCGCTGCCCGGCAATCTCAATCGGTTTACCCACCTGCAACACTTTTCGCGCATAGAATCCGGCGGCCATGTTGCGCACAATGTCCCGTGTTCCCAGCCCGAAGGAAAGGCCGAAGGCCAGCGCCGCTCCGCCCAGGATGAAGCTGGTGACAATGCGCACGATGTCGGTGTCGATCTTCAATTGCGCGATGGCCATCATCGCGCAGACGAACAGGATCACCCCCGATACCAGCCGTCCCAAGGCCGGTGCGAAGTCGATGCCGGAGGACTGCGCCGATTGTTCCACGGTCTGGCCGGCGAACTGGCCCACGGCACTCCCCAGCACCAATAGCAGCAACGCGGCTGCGATGTTCGGCAGGTAAGCGAAGAAGGCCGAGATGGCGCCGGAGATGGCGTTCAGCCCGAGCGCATCCACCGCCGTCTGCGCAAGCAGCAACAGCACAAGGAAATAGGCCAATCGCGGCAGCAGCAAGGTCAATTGCTGGCGCAGCCCGAGCCGTTGCAGCGCCTTGTCGATGCCCACTTTGCCCACCAGCGAATCGAAGTTCACGCGCGTCAACACGGAGCGCAGGACGGCTTCAATCAGCTTCGCCACCAGCAGCGCGCCGATGGTGAGCACAATCCCCACCGCCACCTTGGGCGCGGCCGAAACAATCGAATCCAACAGGTTGGTGAAGGCCTGCAGTAGTTTCTCCTTCATCACTTTGGTTCCTTTCTGCCCGCGAGGGATTGCGCCACGTGGCTCAGCAGCCCCGCCATTTCAAGCAGCACGCTACGCGGCAAATACCAGGAGAACGACGCCACCTGCGAAGTGGCCGTACGGCGGTGAATCCTGTTGCGCACACGGTTCAGGAAATCGGCGCCTGTCTCGTGTTCCTGCTGTGACAGCAGTTCAATCGGTTGTCCCAGTTCCGGGTCCTGGTTCATGCTTTCTCCTGTTGTTGCACCGCTTCGTACATGGCGCGGAACTGCTCGCGCGCGCGGCGGATGCGCATTTTCACGGCCGAGAGTCCGATGCCCAGGGAGTTGGCGATCTCCTCATACGGCAACTCGTCCATATCGCACATAATGAGCGGCACGCGGAGGGTCGGCGGCATCGCATGCAGTATCGCCTCCACGCGACGGCGCATTGCTTCCGATTCCAATTCCTGTTCCGCCGCCGGGGCCACATGCAGTTCGGCATGCTGCTCTGTCCCTTCATCGTCCAGACCCACCGAATGGCCGCGGCTGTCCCGCTTCTTCATATGGTTGAGGCAATGATTGACCTTGATGCGCTGCAGCCAGTGGCGGAATGAGGAGCGGCTTTCAAATCGCTGCATGCCGAAGTAGGCCTTCACGAAGACCTCCTGCGCCAGGTCTTCCGATGTGTCGGGTTCGCGAGTGAGGTAACGGCAATCGGCAAGAATGCGGCGCTGGTGCCGCAGCACCAATTGTTCGAACGCCCGCAAGTCCCCCTCCCGCGCGGTAAGCGCCTGCCGTAGCAGTTCTTCGTCGTCCAGTTCCATGTAGTCCGGGGGCAGGGACACGTCCGTTTCGGCCTCAGTGTAATAAGCATCCCATAGCCGGAGACAGCCTGTGGCAAAGAAAAGTCACATTTTTCTGTTTTCCATGTGACTTTCCACGGATCGATCTGGTCAAGAGCGGATAGAGACGGCTTGCCGGTTCGTGAAGCGGTCTTCGCGGGCAGATGGAGCGTCGGAGGCGCTTTCGGAAACCCGTCAACAGCGGGGGCACGGTTTGCGGGAATCGCGCTCCCGCGCCTCTTGATTTGCCCTTCTCCCCGCTTGTCTCTCGAAAGGACCCTATGAATCGCTATTCCACCTTGCTGGCTACCGCGCTGTTTGCATGCGCCGCCGCCGCACAGGCCGACCAGATTGTGTTGAAGAACGGAGACCGCGTCACCGGCAGTATCGTGAAAAAAGATGCCAAGACCGTCACGGTGAAGACCGCTCATTTCGGGGCGGTGACGATTGCTTGGGATCAAGTGGCCTCCGTCACTGCCGACTCCCCGTTAAACGTCGTTCTGCCCGGCGGCAAAACCGTGCAAGGTACTCTTGCGACGGCGGACGGCAAGGTGGAAGTGAAATCGGGTTCTCAAACCCAGACCGTGCCCCTGGCCGAAGTGGAAACCCTGCGCGATGCGGCCGAACAGAAGGCCTATGAGCGGATGTTGAAACCCCGTCTCGGCGACCTCTGGACGCTCACGGGAACTCTTGGCCTGGCCGCCACCTCGGGCAACGCCAAGACTTTCTCCTTTACGCTGCCGGTTACCGCCGCACGCGTTACCAATAACGACAAAACCACTGCCTATTTCAATTTGATCCGCGCCTCGGCGCTGGTCAACGGCGTGACGGCCACCACCGCACAAGCCGTGCGCGGCGGGTGGGGGTATAACCGCAACCTCCATCCGCGCGTTTTTTGGAACTTCTTCAACGACTACGAATATGACCGTTTCCAGAACCTGGATCTCCGTGTCGTGCTCGGCAGCGGTGTCGGCGTCGGCGTGTGGAAAGGCGAGCGAGGCCGCTTCGATGTCGTCGGCGGTCTTGCCTACAACCGGGAATCCTTTGATCCCGTGCGGCCGCTGCAGCCATTCACGCGCAACTCGGCGGAAGGCTATTGGGGCAACGATTGGGTGCTGAAGCTTTCGGGCCGTGCGTCGCTCAATCAGTCGTACCGCATGTTCAACAACCTGAGGGATTCCGGCGCCTACCGCCAGAATTTCGATTTCGGCTTGAGCACGAAGCTCACGAAATGGCTCACCTGGAATGCCGCCTTGAGCGATCGCTTCCTCAGCCGCCCCGTGGCCGGCCGGAAGAAGAATGATGTGCTTTATTCCACCGGGCTCGGGTTCACATTTTCTCGATAAGGGAGGCTCACGATGAACATGATTCGTAGATGCAGCGCCGAATTTCTCGGCACGTTTTGGCTGGTGTTGGGTGGATGCGGCAGCGCCGTGCTGGCCGCGGCTTTCCCCAATGTCGGCATTGGATTGCTGGGCGTATCGCTCGCTTTCGGGCTGACGGTGGTGACCATGGCTTATGCCATCGGACACATCAGCGGCTGCCACCTCAATCCGGCAGTGACACTGGGCCTGGTGCTGGGCCGCCGCTTCCCGGTTGGCGAAATGATCCAATATGTGTGCGCGCAGGTGGCGGGCGGAGTGGCCGGCGCCGCATCGCTGTTCGCTATCGCCTCCGGCAACCCCGGGTTCCAGATGGGTGGCTTCGCCGCCAATGGTTTCTCCGCTCACTCCCCTGGCGGCTATTCGATGGAAGCGGCTTTCCTTGCGGAAACGCTGCTGACGTTTTTCTTTCTGGTGATCATCCTGGGCGCCACCGATCGCCGCGCCCCATCCGCCATGGCTCCACTTGCAATCGGGCTTGGGTTGACATTGATCCATTTGATCGGGATCCCCGTATCCAATTTGAGTGTCAATCCGGCTCGCAGCACCGCCACCGCCGCCATCGTCGGTGGTTGGGCCATGGAGCAACTATGGCTGTTCTGGGTTGCGCCCTTCCTCGGCGCCGCCGTCGCAGGTCTCATTTACCCGGTCATGGCCGGGGAGTCGAAAGGGTAGTTCATGCTGCAAGATTTCAAAGCCTTCGTGATGAAGGGCAATGTCCTCGATCTCGCCGTCGCCGTCATTATCGGCGCCGCGTTCGGCGCAATCGTCAACTCCATGGTCAACGACGTGATCATGCCTCCGGTCGGGCTGCTGCTGGGAAAGGTGGATTTCAAGGAGCTGTTCGTCAGCCTGAACGGCCAGTATTTCCCCACTTTGGCCGCAGCCAAAACCGCTGGAGCCCCAGTGCTTGCCTACGGGCTGTTTCTCAACGCCGTGGTGAACTTCCTGATCGTGGCGTTTGTGATTTTCCTGTTGGTTCGTGCCGCAAGCAAGCTGCAGAAGCAGCCTGAGGCCGTGGCAGCGGCCCCCACCACGAAGGATTGTGTGTACTGCTGTTCCCCCATTCCGCTGAAAGCTTCGCGCTGTCCGCACTGCACGTCGGCGGTCGGCTTGAGCGCCGCTGCTAAAAGTTGACCGGCGCCCGGAAAAGTTCCCCTCCACGCCTGGGCGGGCTTCGTCGTCTATTCTAGTGGTAGTCGATGAAGCCCGTTTTCTTTGCAATCCTGTTGTGCGTTCCCTCGCTGGCCGGCGAGTATGCCGTGCTGCAGTCCGGATTCCGCATTAAAGTGGAGCGGCATGAACAGGTTGGCACGAATGTCCGGCTGTTCACCGGTGGAGATTCGGTAATCGAGATGCCCGCTGCTTCGATCGCCACATTCGAAGCTGACGAGTACGTTCCTCCACCGCCACCGCCTGCCCCGGTTCCGGTCCAAGCCGAGCCCGTAGCGGAACCCAAGCCCGCTCTCACTCCCCAGGAACTCGTCGACCAGGCAGCCAAAAAGCACGGCATCCCCGCCGAGTTTGTCCATCTTGTGGCTCGCGCCGAATCCGCCTACCGCAACGATGCAATCTCGCCCAAGGGCGCTATCGGCATCATGCAACTGATGCCGGCCACAGCCGCTTCGTTGAACGCCGATCCACATGATCCGGAGCAGAATGTGGAAGCCGGTACACGGCTACTGCGGGAATTGCTGGCGCAGTATGAGAATCATCCCGATCAGCTTCGCCGCGCTTTGGCGGCATATAACGCGGGTCCGGGTGCGGTGCAGAAGTACAACGGGGTGCCGCCGTATCGCGAGACACAGGCTTATGTGAATAAGATTGTCGAGGCGTATCGGCGGAAGGTGGCCGCAACTCCGGCAAAGTAAGTGACTTCAGTCACTGCTCAAACCCAAAGCTCCTGATAAGTTGATCCCACAAGGCGCAATCGCCCTCGTAAAGGAACAACTTCCATGAAGAAGCTTTGGACCGCATTCGCGGTTGTGATCGTAGTGTCCTTCAGCATCCTCGGTTGGATCGGGACACGCATTTATCAGGAAATGCCCCCCATCCCCGACCGCGTGGTCACCACCGATGGGCAGCAGGTCACCGCACCCGGCGACATCGGCAAAGGCCAGAACGTCTGGCAATCCCTCGGCGGCATGCAGGTCGGCTCCATCTGGGGCCACGGCAGCTACGTCGCTCCCGATTGGACCGCTGATTGGCTCCACCGCGAGGCCATGTTCGTCCTCGCCGAATGGTCGCAGCGCGATTACTCCAAATCCTATGACGCGCTTCCCGCCGAAGAGAAAGCCAAACTGCGCGGCCGGCTCGAAGCGCTCTACCGCAACAACGGCTACGACGCTGCCTCCAATACCCTCCGCATCGATCCCATCCGCGCCCGCGCCTTCGAGGAATGCCTGAAACACTACGCCGCCGTCTTCCAGCAAGGCAATATCCCCTACGCCATTCCAGCAGGCACCGTCAGCAGTCCCGAACGCATGCGTCTATTCGCATCGTTCATCTTCTGGACTGCCTGGAGCGCCGCTGCCAATCGTCCGGGTCAGTCCATCTCCTACACCAACAATTGGCCGCATGAACCCTTAATCGGCAATCGCCCCACTGGTGACAGCGTCATGTGGACCGGCGTCAGCATCATCATGCTGCTGGCGGGCATTTGCGCCATGGTTTGGTGGTACGCCTCGCAGAAAGAAAAAGACGACCACGGCCCGCTTCCCACCACGGACCCACTCAGTGGATGGAAGGCAACGCCATCCCAACTCGCCACGATGAAGTATTTCTGGGTGGTTTCGCTGCTCATCCTCGTGCAGATTCTGGTCGGCACCGTTACCGCGCACTACGGCGTGGAAGGCGACGGATTCTACGGCATCAAGCTCTCTGAAATCCTGCCTTACAGCGTCACCCGCACCTGGCACGTGCAACTCGGCATCTTCTGGATTGCCACGGCATGGCTCGCCGCCGGCCTGTTCATCGGTCCGCTGGTGAGCGGCTACGAACCAAAATTCCAAAACATCGGCGTCAATGTGCTGTTTGGCGCTTTGCTGGTAATCGTCGTCGGCTCGCTCGCCGGCCAGTGGATGAGCGTCATGAATCGCCTCTCCGACAGCACCTCGTTCTACTGGGGCCATCAGGGCTACGAGTACGTGGACCTCGGCCGGGGCTGGCAGTTGCTGCTCTTCGCCGGGCTGCTGATCTGGCTCACTTTGGTCGTTCGCGCCGCCCGCCCCGCGCTCAAACAACAAGGCGAACATCGCCCGCTGCTGTGGCTCTTCCTCATCTCCGCCGGAGCCATCGGCCTGTTCTACGGCGCGGGACTCACCTGGGGCCAGCACACGCATCTCTCCATGGTGGAATACTGGCGCTGGTGGGTCGTTCACCTCTGGGTGGAAGGCTTCTTCGAAGTGTTCGCCACCACGGTGATCGCGTTCTTCTTTGCGCAACTGAAGCTGATCCGGCCGAAGTTCGCCGCCGAAGCCGCACTGCTGTCGGCCACCATCTTCCTGGCGGGCGGCATCATCGGCACGTGCCACCATTTGTACTTCAGCGGCACACCCACGGTGGCGCTGGCCTGGGGCTCCGTGTTCAGTGCGCTCGAAGTGGTGCCCCTGACGCTGGTGGCCTACTCCGCGCTCGATGATCTGCGCCGCGGCAGGCTCACCGTATGGGCGGAACGCTACCGCTGGCCGATCTACTTCTTCGTCGCCGTGGCCTTCTGGAACATGGTGGGCGCGGGCCTGTTCGGCTTCATGATCAATCCGCCCATCGCCCTCTATTTCATGCAGGGGTTGAACACCACGCCGCTGCATGGCCACGCGGCGCTGTTCGGAGTCTATGGAATGCTCGGCATCGGCTTGATGCTGGTGTGCCTGCGCGCCATGGGTCCGAAAACGCTGTGGCGCGAAAGCTGGTTGCAGTTCGCCTTCTGGGCTATGAACTTCGGCTTGCTGGCGATGTGTGTGGGCAGCCTGCTGCCAGTGGGTCTGCGCCAGACTTGGGCTTCGGTGGAAGTGGGCTACTGGTATGCTCGCAGCACCGAGTTTCTCGGCACGCCCACCATGCAGACGCTCCGCTGGCTGCGCGCTCCCGGCGACACGCTGTTCGCTATCGGCGCCATCGTGCTGGTGGCGTTCGTATTCATCGGCCGTAACGGCAGGGCCGAAAAGGCCTAGCCTCAACCGCGCCCGCGGCGGATCAGATCCTCCGCGTGACGCAATGCCTCGGGCGTAAGCTCACCACTGAGCATGCGCCCGATTTCCCGGGTGCGCGCATCGCCTTCCAATTCCTCGATCGCCGCGACGGTCCGCCCCTTCGCCTCGCGCTTCTCGACGGAATAATGGTGATCCGCGCATCCGGCAATTTGCGCCAGGTGCGTGACGCACAATACCTGATTCGCGCCCGCAATCGTCTTCAGCCTGCGCCCCACGCTCTCGGCCGCCCGCCCGCCGATGCCCGCATCCACTTCATCAAACACCAGCGTCCGCAGTGTCGCTTTCCCGCCGCGCACAATCGTCGAGGCTTTCAACGCCAGCGCCACGCGCGACAATTCGCCACCCGAGGCAATCTTGTCCAGCGGCCGCGGCTCCTCACCCAGGTTCGGCGCGATGAGATACTCCACTGCGTCGAAGCCGTGCGCGGTCCACGCCGATTCGCTGAATGCGATACGGAACCGCGTGCGATCCATCGCCAGTGACGCCAGTTCCTCTTCCACTTTCTTCTCCAGCTTTCGGGCCGCCGCCTGGCGCGCTTCGGAGAGTTTCAGCGCCGCATCGCGATACGCCGCCGCGGCCTGATCCACCGCGCGCTTCAACTCGGCCCGCCGGGCTTCGGTGTTTTCCGCCGTGTCCAACTGCTTGCGCGTCGTGTCGTAGAAGGCGAGGATTTCTTCGATCGTGGCGCCATACTTCCGCTTCAATTTCTCAATCGCCACCAGCCGCGATTCGACATGATCGAGCCGCGCCGGATCCGCTTCCAGCCGTCCCAGGTAATCGCGAACAGAGTAGGAGGCGTCGTCGATTTGCGCCTCGGCGCTCTTCAACGGTTCCAGCAGCGGCTCCATCGATGCATCGATGCGAGCCAGTTCCTCCAGGCGTTTGCGCGCGGTGCGGATCTGCGCCAGCGCTGCCGTGGGCGAATCGTAGAGCGCCTCATAAGCAGCCGATGCGCTCTGCTCCAGGCGGGTCACGTTCTGCAGGATTTTCTTTTCCTGCTCCAACGCATCGTCTTCACCGGCCTTGGGCGCCACACTTTCGATCTCCTTCACCTGGTACGACCACAGATCAGCGAGCCGTACGCGGTCCTGCTCGGTGCGATCCAGTTGTTCCAGCGCGTCGCTGGCCGACTTCCAATCCTGGTAGCGGCCCGCAGTCTCCGACATCGCCGCCGCGGCCCGAGCGAATTCATCCAGCATCGCCAGTTGCTCTTCGCGGTCGAACAGCCGCTGTTGATCGTGCTGCCCGTGAATATCGCCAAGCAGCGCCGCCAGTTCGCGCAGCAGCGTCGCCGTCACCGGGCGGCTGGCCGCGAACGCGCGTGACTTCCCGTTGGAGAGAATCTCCCGTTCTACAATCAATTCGCCTTCTTCTGGCGCCACGCCCAGCGCTTCCAAACGGCTCTTCACTGCAGCCTCACCCGTCACTTCGAAGATTCCCGAAACACGCGCCTTGTCGCAGCCCGTGCGGATCATCTCCGCCGACGCGCGCCCGCCGAACAGCAATCCCAGTGCGTCCACCACGATCGACTTGCCACTGCCGGTTTCCCCCGTCAACACGTTGAATCCCGAGTGGAAGCGAACCCGCAACCGCTCGATCACCGCCAGATTTTCCACCATCAACTCGACCAGCATCGAAGGAATGATAGCGCGCTTGACAGATCCGGCGGCGGATTTGCGCCTGTGTCAGTGGAGGGCAGGAATGACCCGCAGACAGACATTCGCTTTCGCGGCGCTGCTCGCAGCACCGGCCGTGGCGGCCAAACAGGAGGAGACACCCATGTTCGATGAATTGATCAAGGCCAGCATGGAAAACAAAAAAGGCCTGACTTTTTACGTGAAGGGCCAGACCATTGGCGGCGCGGTCACCAAGATCGGCAACGGTTTTGTGGAAGTGCGCAGCCAGCAGTATTCGCGCGTCGTGATCAAACTCGACAGCGTCGACGCCGTCGCCATGATATAAACGTCAGGATGCGATTGCGCTTCCTGATTCCGTTTCTACTTGCGTCCACCCTGCCCGCTGCACAGTGGGTTTTGATTCGAACCACCGATGGCGTCACCGTGGAGGGCGAAACCTCGCTTGCCTCCGTGAAGCTCGGCAGCTCGGCACTGAAGATCGACCAGATTCTTTCCGTGCATAGCGCGGCCGAACCCAGCGCCGCCGAAACGGCGAAGATCGACGCGGGTCTTGCCGCCATCCAGGCAACCGATCGCAAGGCCCGCGATCTCGCTGTGGAAGAACTGACCAACATCGGCGCGCCGGTGCTGACCCCTCTCCTCAAGATTTACAAGGATACGGACCAGCACGAGCCACGCCCGTTGTATCGCCTCTTTGAACGCATCATGCCGAGCAACGCCGACGGCTTCGACCGCACTGCCAGCTACGTGCGCCTCAAAAGCGGCGACGTCCAGCGCGGCACACTCGGCGGCGGCAGCGTCGAAATCCGCAAAGCCGACGGGTCGAAAGAGTCGCTCGACTGGAGCAAGATCCGCATGCTTGCCGTGCGCCAGCGCGCGATCCGTCGCGTCATCCCCGTGCATTCGCTCAAGCACTGCCAGCAGATCGAATACCTGGACACCGGCATCTCGCTGACAGCATCTTCGAAGATGGATTCCACGGCCAAGGGTTTTGCACGGCTCTCCTGGAATGCCGACGTTTGGGCCTGTGATCCCGATGGATTGAAGAAGCCCGCCGGCGGTACGTACACATCGAATCTCTTTGACGGCCAGCCTTTCGGGGCTTTGATCGGCCGTGTGGGCGCTGGTGGGCAAGTGTTCTTTGTCGGCACAAAAGCCAGCAAAACCGGGCTTCCCGCCGGACGCCTGATGCTTGCGGTGAACGACAATCGCCATTGGCAGAACAATCTCGGCACCTACACGGTGACGATGTCGGTTACGGACGCTTACGACCTCGGCGACGCGCAGTAGTTAGTCCAGCCGGAAGCCCTCGCGGTAAATTCTCAGAACTCGGCCGGAAAGTTCGACATCTTTCACAGCAAGATGGATCTTATCCGCTTGCCCGACAGCGTCTGGATCGTATGTGCAGACAATGATTCCCGCATGCGTGGGTGAATCCCGATGAAGCTGGAGGAAGTGCTTGCGATTGTACGTTAGGAGCACGCGATCCTGCGAAGTCGCATATCGCAGGACCTCGATATCCGGCAACGCTTGATTGGCCATTCCGGATTCGAGCACGGTAATAACGCTGTGACCAAGCTCGCGCAGCACTTTCACCACAGCGAGGGAGAGTTCTCATTCCCGTAAAAGCGAGCCATGGCTTAAGCTGCTTCGTTGCTCCGAATCTGCTCTTGTATTTCGAGGGGATGAGCTCGCACATAGGCCCATGCGTTTGCCAGATCAGCAGCACGCAAAGTCGGGTAGTTGCGTAGGAGATCCTCTTCCGATGTCCCCAGTCTTCTCGCCTGTTCCAGCACCCACACTGGGATTCGTGTACGGACGATGCAGGGTTCGCCCCCACAGACTCCGGGTGTCGATTCGATACCGGGAAACACCTCATCCAAATCTTGAACAACCATCCGCAGCAGTTGCATTTTCTCCGCTCTGCTGAGGTCGCCGAGCAATGCCTCCACTTTAGCTAGCGCGCCCATGTGGATCTCCATTCCTAGGATACACTGCACTCTCACTAATCCTGCCGCAGCGCAACCAACGGATCAATTCGCGCCGCCCGCAGCGCAGGTACGCCGCAGGCGCACATCGCGGTGATCATCAGCAGCAGAGGCACCAGCACCAGCATCCACGGACTGGCGCCGCCCACTCCAACCAGCGCCGCACCGAGCAGCCTATACACCGGCACGCATAGCGCGAGACCCACGACCACGCCAATTCCCACCAGCACCAGCGCCTGCCGCAACACCATCGTCACCACGCCCGCACGTCCCGCCCCAATCGCCATCCGGATCCCAATCTCGCGTGTTCTGCGGCTCACCGTGTAAGCGATCAACCCATACAATCCCACCAGCGCCAAGCCGAAGCCCAGCAACCCCAACACGCCCACCATCTCTAGCGTGAGGCGAGCCATGCCTAACACTCCTTGCTCATAGAACTCCGCGAATGGCCGGACATTGAACACCGGCTGATTCGCATCCAGTGCATGGACAATCTCCCGTACTGGCTGGGTGACCGACGCCGGGTCGCCTTCCGTGCGCACCAACAGCGCCATCCGTGGCTCAGGACGCTGCGCGTAAGGCACGTACACATACGGAGTGGGAGCCTCGGTCAGTACCAGGTACTTGCCGGTTTCGGCTACCCCCACTACCTGCACCCACTGCCCGGCTTCGCCGATGCGGAAACGTTTGCCGAGCGCCTCCTGCCCCGGCCAATAGCGCCGCGCGAATTCCTGGTTCACAATACCCACGGGAACCGTCGACGCCGTGTCCCGGTCATCAAACACGCGTCCCGCAATCAGCCTTGTCTCCACCGTCCGGAAATAGTCCTTGCCGACGGAGTTCGTCGTCACCAGCACGCTCGTCTGGTTCTTCGGAAACTCGAACCCTTCCGGCACAACCGGCTGTTCCGTGAAGTTCGGGCGGAATGGAATGGCCCGTGTCAGGGTGGCTGACCGTACACCCGGCAGCGCCCGCACGCGGTCCGTCAGATTGTCGAAAAACACTCTGCTGCGCTCGGGGCGATACCCGCTGAGAGCCGTATCGAATTCGAACATCATGAGGTGATTCGTCTGTATGCCGGGGTTCAAAACCAGCATGCCGCGAAATGCATCGAGCAGAATTCCCGTGGTCACCAGCAGCACCAGCGACACCGCCACCTGGGAAACGACCAGCGCGCTCCGCCCCCAATTGCCATGCCCTCCGGTGGTCCGGCCTTCACCGGCGCGCAACGACGAGAGAATATCCAGTTTCACGGCCCTCAGTGCCGGCGCCAGGCCGAACAACATCGCCGCTGCTCCGCTCAACCCCAGAGCGAAAAACAACACTCGGGAATTCATCCGTGTCGCGATCACAATCGGCGTGTCCGTTGGAAGCTGAAACCGCTCCAGCAACTGCATCGCGCCAAACGCCATGGCAACGCCCGCCACGGAGCCCGCCAGGGAGAGCACCACGCTTTCAGTGAGAAACTGGCGCACCAGGCGGCCTGCCCCAGCCCCAATCGACAGCCGTACTGCCACTTCTCGCGAACGCGCGCCAGCACGGGCCAGCAGCAGTCCGGCGATGTTGGCACAAGCTACGCCGAGCACGGCCAGAGAAAGCACAAATAACGCCGCCACCAACCCCACCCGCTGCGGGGATTCGCGGAAGCGCAACTCCAACTCTGTGTATGCCCTTAATTCCAGAGACTCTTTCTCATTGGGAAACTCAGCCCCCAGCGCCGCCGAAAGCGATGTCAGCTCCGCCTGCGCCTGTTCCTTCGTCACACCCGGACGCAATCGCGCGCGGATCTGCATTCTCCGCTGCATGCGGTCTTCCAGCAGTTCCGTGCGGCTGCGATCTCCCCGGTTCGCTGCTGCCACCGGAAGGAAGAATGCAGGGCGGAGGAACGCATCCATTCCTGTGAACTGCTCCGGCGCAACGCCCACCACGGTGAACGCTTTGCCATTGATGTGCACCGTGGAGCCCACCACGCCGGCATCGGCGCCAAACTGCTGGCGCCAGAAATCATGGCCGAGCAGCACCTCGTCGATGGAGCCATCGGCCAACGCGCGGCCCTTCGCCGGCGCCACCCCCAGCACAGGAAAGAAGCCGTCCGTCACCTCCAGGCCGAAGCGCATCTGTGGAACTTCATTGGAGTGCGAGGCGAAGGCGAAGCGCGTCAACTGGTGGCCCGTCACTCCGCGAAATGCCCGCACACGCGAGCCGATGTCGCGCCACACAGGATAGGAAACCGTGTCCAGCGGACGGTGCGGCGTCTGCGTGTGTATCGCCAGCAGTTCACCGGGATCCGCCACCGGCAGCGGCTGCAAGAGAAAGCTATCGGCAATGCTGAACGAAGCGATGTTCGCTCCCGCGCCTAGACCCAATGACAGCACGGCGGTAATGGCGAACACCGGCGAATGCGCCAGGGCGCGGACCGCATACCGACCATCGCGCCCCAATTGCTCCAACGAAGTCCATCCCCACATGCCGCGCGTTACCTCCTTCACTGCAGCCACATTGCCGAACGCCTTGTGCGCCGCGTAGCGGGCCTCTTCTGGGGACAGGCCTCCGCGCATCCGCTCCTCGGCTTCCACCTCCAGATGAAAGCGGATCTCATCGTCAAGCTCCGATTCCTTGCGGCGAAACCAGCGCCACATGTCAGGCCTCCGCCGCCGGATCCATGATCCGGGCGATGGTGGCCACCAGCGTGTTCCACCGCGATTGTTCCTGTGTCAGTTGCTTCTTGCCCGCGGGGGTCAGCCGGTAGTATTTGGCCCGCCGGTTCGACTCCGATGCTTTCCACTCGTAGGCAAGCCAGCCCTTCTTCTCCAGCCGGTGCAGCGCCGGGTATAACGACCCATGCTCCACTTGCAGCACGTCGCCGGAACTGGCGCGGATCATCTGTCCGATGCCGTGCCCGTGCTGTGGGCCCCACTGGAGCGTTCTCAGTATGAGCATATCCAGTGTTCCCTGCATCAGTTCGATCTGATTCGAAGCGGTGTCGCGCGGAGGCATAGGTTCCTGGTAGAGAGTCTACCAGAGAGACTGGTAGACTGTCTAGTGGAGAGCCGGAGCGTGAGGCCCCACCACCGGGCTCATCCTCAGATCAATGTGCTATCCTTTACTAACGTCGGGTCTTAGACTGGCCATTCGCGGCTGGTCTTTCAGCCGTACCCCAACAACCAAAGCCCAAGCGAGAGAGGTTACTATGGCAGTGAATTTTCGCCCGCTGCATGATCGCGTGCTGGTACAGCGCCTCGGCGACGACGAGCAGTCCGCCGGCGGCATCATTATCCCCGATTCCGCCAAGGAAAAGCCGCAGAAGGCCAAAGTCGTCCGCGTCGGCCCCGGCCGCACGGACAAGGATGGAAAGACCATCGGGCTCGATGTCCAGGACGGCGACACCATCCTCTTCGGCAAATATTCCGGCGCCGAAGTCAAGGTGGATGGTGAAGAGTATTTAATCCTGCGCGAGGACGAAATCCTTGCGGTGATCGGATAAGCGCGTTAACCAATCGCCAACCGACGCGTCAAATTCTGCAAGGAGAACCCCGTAATCATGTCGCACCGTATGTTTCGCTCGCTGCTGGCAGGTGTGTGCTGGCTCGCTTTGGCCTCGCTAGCCTCCGCGCAAAGCAAAGTGGCCATCATTGATATGCGCGAAGCCGTCAACGCCACCGCCGAAGTCAAGAAGGTCGTCTCCGCCCTCGAAGCGCGAGTCAAGCCGAAACAGGCGGAAGCCGAGAAGCTCAACAAGGAGATCCAGGACTTGCAGAGCAAGCTCCAGTCTCTGCAGGGCAAACTCACCCCGCAGGGTGAACAGGAACTCGTCTCGCAGGGGCAGCGCAAGCAGCGCGATCTGCAGCGGCTCCAGGAAGACATCAATGCCGAACTCGAGCGCGAGCAGCAGGACATTGGCACACGGGCCCTTCAGCGCATGCGCGACGTGGTGAAGAAGCTGGCCGAAGAACAGCAGCTCGACGTGGTGGTGGATGTCGGACAGACCATCTATTACAAGCCCGCCCTCACCATTACCAAGTCCGCTGTCGAGGCCTACGACAAAGCCTATCCGGCGAAGTAGAATAAGAGCAGGATGCCAGGGTACCTGGAAGACTACGGCGTCACCGACGCCAAGCGGGAGAAGAAGGTCAAGACAATCGTCATTGCCTTGGTTTCCCTTGTAGTTGTTTCCGGCTCCCTTTACGCTTTCTTCCGCGACTACAAAGAAGAATCCACCGTCAAGAAGTTCCTGGCCGCTGTTGAGCGCAAGGACTATCCAGCCGCGTACGTGTTCTGGGGCTGCACCAAGGAAGCTCCCTGCCGGGACTATTCCTACGAGAAATTCCTTGAGGATTGGGGTCCCAAAGGCGAGAATACTACGCTGGCGCCGGCAGGTATCTTTGAGAGTGAGCGTTGCGGCACCGGATACTTGGCCGCACTCCATTCCGGAAACCAGGACGTAGCCCTTTGGGTGGAGCGCTCCACCGGGGTTTTAGGTTACGCTCCCTGGATCAACTGTCCGGAAAAGAAACTGCGCCTCATGAAGTGGCTCAAAATGAAGTTCGGTAAGGGTTAAGAGTAACATCTACCCCTTGTCTGTCGCCTCTTCCTCCTAAGCCTTCGTGTTATTATTCCACTTCGAACCCGCTCTCATTTTCAAGGAGGAATCCCTTGCTCAAGAAAGTACTAGCCACGTTGCTGGCTTGCGCCCTGGTGTTACCAGCGCAACAGGCAACCAACCTGGTGGCGCAAAGCTCTGGCGGCTTAAAAATCGTCGTCATCCAGGGTGAAGGCGCGACCAATAATGTCCGCTCCCGCACCGCCACTTCTCCCGTCGTCGAGATTCGTGACACCAACGACAAGCCGGTTGCCGGCGCCGAAGTCACCTTCCAGTTGCCGGTCAGCGGCGCGGGTGGATACTTCAACGGCTGGCTGCGGAACCAGACGGTGCGGAGCGATGCCAACGGCCGCGCGGCGGCCAGTGGACTGACTCCGAATGACGAACAGGGCCGCTTCAACATCAAGGTGACCGCGGTGGAAGGCTCCCGCAATGGGACCATCGTGATTGCCCAGTCGAACGTCTCCGGTCCCGGGAGCAGCGCCACTTCCAGCGGGAAGAAGAGCAACTGGTGGAAGTATGCCGCGGTCATCGGCGGCGCCGCCATCGCAGGCGGCATCGTGGCCGGAACGCGCGGCGATGATTCCACCACCGCGGTAACCGGTCCGCGCGTGGTAACGGTCACTCCTGGAGTGATCACTGTCGGAGGTCCCCGCTAATGCGCAAGACAATTCTTTCGATGCTATTTGCCGGCCTTGCGCTGCAGGCGCAGGAAGGCCGTATTTCGGGCCCCGTTGCGGCCACGTTCTTTGATGAAGCCAGTGGCACGCTACGGAACATCAATGGTGTTCCGGGCGCCAGCTATTTGAGTGACGCATTGGCAGCAGGCGACGGCGCAGCCGTTTCCCCCGATGGCCGGATCGCGCTGGTATCGACCCAGCAGCGTGTGGCCACGATCGATCTTTCGAGCGGCGCCACTCAGTTGGTTGCCGAAGGCCCCGCCGGGCAGTTCGCCTGGAGCGCCGATTCGTCCATGGCCGCGTTTGTTCAGAACGGCGCATTGATGCTGTGGAAGCGCGAAGGCAACGTGTTGCGCGAAGTGGGCGCCGCACCCGCCTCCGCATCGCGGCTGGCGCTGGATGCGCGCACTGAATCCATCTATGTGGCGGCCGGCAACGGCATCTCCCGCTATCACGAAGGCGAAGCGGCGATGGTGCTGGCTCCGGTTACGGATGCCTCGGGATTGGTTCTGGACGCCGAAGGGAAGTCGCTCTACACGGTGTCCCGCAGCGAACACCAGCTTCTGGAAATCGATGCCCACAATGGCGGCGCGGTGCTGTTTGCCCGCGATGCAGCCGATCCGGTGGGAGTGGCTTTGACTCGCGACGGCAGCGTGCTGGTTGCCGATGCTGAAGGCCGCACGGTGTTGCGTTACAACCGTTCCACCCGCGCGCTGGTTTCCACCCTCGAATTGAGCTTTACGCCCTCGCGGCTGGACGCCATCGGCGATGGCGTGTTTCTGCTCAATCAGCGCGGCAAGCAGGAGGCACTGGAAGTAGTCGCCGTGCAGCCCGCCCTTGCCGCATACTTTGTGCCCGCACCTCAGGAGAATTAGCCGACGATGCGTACCTTAGCCCTCTTTACCCTCGCGGCCTCCGCTTTGTTCGGGCAGGCCACCATTCCTTTCAATCTTCGCTTCCAACAGGGTCAGAACCTGACCGTGCTCGCTGATGGCGGGACGGCCAGCCTGCCTGCCGACGCAGTCGGGCAGCAGACCAGCGGAACGCTGAACCTGACCTACCGCGGTAATCCGGGAACCAACGTAACCATCAGCACGATCGACATCACCGGATCGCAGGACTTTGCCATCAGCGGCCTGAGTGAGACGCCGTTCCAGATACTGGGCGGCAACTCCGTAAATGCGAGCATTCGCTATTTGCCGACCAGCGCCAACCGCGCTACGGCGCGCCTAGTCATTACCTATCGGGAAAGCGCCACGCCGAACGTGACGGGCTCCTTCTCATTGAACCTGATCGGCGTTGCTCCGGATTTCGCTTTCAGCTACACGCCCCCGGGCGGCAACACACAGCCGCTGCTCAACGGCGGCACCATCAGCTTCCCGCAGACCGTTGTCGATACGACGGCCAATGCGACGCTGACGATCACCAATCGCGGGAGCGGCAACGGGACGCTTTCCTCCATCGCTTCGAGTGGCGCGGCGTTCCAATTGGTGGGTGCTCCGCTTCCGGGTACGACGGTCGAAGCGGGCCGTGAGCTGCGTGTTGGCGTGGCTTTCACGCCGAAGCAGGTGGAACCTTCCACCGGTTCGGTGACCGTGGAATTGCCGGATCGGCGCGTGTCCTTCAACCTGCAAGGCAGCGGGACTTCGGCGCAATTCACTTATGAACTGGTGAGCGAGAACGGCAGCGCGACGGTCTTCCAACCGGACCAGATTCTGACGCTGCCCGACACGGTGGTGAACGAACGAAGCACGGTGGTGATCCGCGTCCGTAACAGCGGGACCGCTGATGGCCGCATCGCTGTTGTCGCCGCCACAGGAACGGGCATCAGCGTGGCTGATGTTCCTCCACTGCCCATCGTTCTTGCTCCGGGCAATCGCTTCAGCTTCACGGTGAGCTTTGCTCCGACGGCTGCGGGCCGTGTGACGGGGCGCCTGCGCATCGGCACGGATCAGTTCGATCTGACATCGAATGCGCTGGGCCCAGTGCTGAGCTACGCCTATATTGTGAGCGGCGTGAGCACGGCGGTAACGAACAACGGTTCCGTCAACTTCGTGTCCACTCCGGTGGGCGAAGGCACTTCGGTCCAGTTCCAGATCAGCAATACGGGGACGGCGCCGGGCAACGTGACGGCAATCAGCATCACCTCAGCGAACGCGGTGTTTGAGATCTCGAGCCTGCCACGGTTGCCAGTAACTTTGGATCCGGGCCAGGCGACGACGTTCAACATCCGCTTCTCGCCGACCGCTTTGGGCTCAGCAAGCGCGACACTCCGTGTCGATTCGCAGACGTTCACACTCAATGGCACTGGCGCCAACCCCGCGCCGCTGCCGAGCTATCGTTTCGAAGGCGCCACGGGCGTGCAGGATGCACTGACGCAGCCTGCCATCTCACTAACGCTAGCTAACGCATATCCGCTGGCACTGAGCGGCACGTTGACTCTGACCTTCAACTCGGAAGGCTTCAGCAACGATCCCTCGGTGCAGTTCGCCACGGGTGGGCGAACGATCAACTTCACGATTCCGGCCAACCAGACGCGGGCGTTGTTTGCCAACAACTCAAACACGATCCGGTTGCAAACCGGAACGGTGGCGGGGACGATTACGCTGACTCCGAGCTTTGCGACGGATGGCGGCATCAACCTCACGCCGACGCGTCCGGACTCGCTGAGTCTGACGGTGGCCGCGGCGGCTCCGCGGTTGCTGACGGCCGCGGTCAGTGCCCGCACGGCAACGTCGATCACGCTGCTTGTGACGGGATACGCGACCAACCGCTCGGTGACCACGTTGGACATCCAACTGACGCCGGTGTCGGGCGAGAGCCTGTCGGCGACGACGTTCACGCTCAACGTGGAATCGGCGTTTCTGGCGTGGTATCAGAGCACGGCTTCGCAGCAGTTCGGAAGCCTGTTCACGGCCACTCTGCCGCTGACCATCGGCGGCGAGTTGTCGACGAACACCTCGCTCACCCAGTTGTCGGATGCGGTTCAGTCGATCTCGGTGACCATCTCGAATCGGGTCGGACGCTCCGCGGCGCAGACAGTGACGCTGCGGTAAAAAGCTCCTTACTTACCTCCTCCTCAAAGCGGACCCTTCACGGGGTCCGCTTTTAGTTTCTGCGCGCGAAGGAGCGGCTGCCCTGGGTGAGGAATGCGGCTTTGCCGGATGCATCGAGCGTGAAGCAGACTGCCGAGGTGAAGCAGTTGCCGTGGGTGGGTGTGAGCGTCACGGCGCGGTTGTCGGTGGTCATCTTCAACTGGCCCGCTTCGTTGGTTACAGTAATGAAGCTGGTGTATTGCGAGTAGACTCCGGCGAGTTTGCCGGGGTCGAGTTTGGCAGGTGCTGCTTGATTGGTAGACGGGGTGAGGCCGGTGATGGATGTGAAGATCTCGCGAGCCAGGGGACCGGGGTCGGCTCCGTTGAGGTTGACCAGGGTGATCACGCCAGCCTTCTTTTTGGGGGACCAGATGAAGTGGCTGCCGTAGCCGAGGCGGGCGCCGCCGTGCGAGTTGATATCGGGCTCCACGGTGACACCGTAGCCGTAGTTTCCACCGGACGGTGTTACGGCATGGGGCATCGTCATGTTGCGGAGAACTTCCGGTTCAAGCACCTGACGGCCGTCGATGCGTCCACCATTGACGACGGCGATGGCCCAGCGGGCGAAGTCGTTACCGCTGGTGAACATGGAACCGGCGGGCCAGTAGCCGGAATGATCCGCGGCTGGGCGGGCAACGATGGTTTCGCCGCGCTGTGTGATGTGGCCTTGGGCTAGAGGATAGGTCATGGCCATGGTCGGACGGAAGGTAGTGCGTTTCATGCCGAGCGGTTCGAACAGCAGGCTGGCGACGGCATCGGCGAACGGCTGCATCGAGGCGACTTCGATAAGGCGGCCGGCCATGGCGTAACCAAGGTTCGAATAGGAGTAGATCTCGCCGGGCTTGGCGAACAGTACATCGGGTTGCAGGCCGCGGATGTTGGCGGCGAGAGCCGTGTCGTCGTGGGCTCCGTACATCAGGGTGCGATCCATGAGGCCGGCGGTGTGGGTGAGCAGTTGATGGGCGGTGAGATCGGCGAGCGGCCCGTTCAGTTCGCGGAGATAGCTTCCAGCGGGAGCGCGAAGGGAGAGCTTTCCGCGCTCGGCAAGGCGCAGGAGGCTGGCGGCGACGAACATCTTCGTTGTGGAGCCGACGCGGAAGAGGTGATCGGGGGTGACGGGTTCCCGGGTTTCCACGCTGGCTACTCCGTAGCCCTTGGCATGGGTGACGCGATCGCCCTCCACCACGATGGCGACCAGCCCTGGAGCTTTCAGTGTGGACAATGCCTGTTGTGCGGCGCGATCGATGACCGCTGGGTCGGCGGCCCAGGATGCGAAGCAAAGAGACAGGATATGGACAATAGGCATGCGATGATCCTTCCGGTGTATAGCGCCACTGTACGGCGGTGGCGGAGTGGAAATATACAGAGTATCCTACGGGTCAGAAACTTCCAGACTGGGGAACTATCGGTATGTGGAGAACCATCGTCCGCGGCGCAACCATCGCCGCCACTGTTACGGCCGCTATGTGGAGCGCGCCCGCAAACCCGAATTTCAGCAAGCATGTTGCTCCGATTCTCAACAACCGTTGTGTGGAGTGCCACCGCGCCGGAGAAGCCGCGCCGATGGCGTTCACTTCTTATAAGGAGGCACGGCCCTGGGCGAAAGCGATCAAGGCCGCGGTGCTCACAAAGAAGATGCCGCCGTGGCTGGCCGATCCGGCTCACGGCAAGTTCTCCAATGACCGCCGTTTGAGTAACGAGGAGATTGAGACGATTGTGGCTTGGGCCGACACGGGTGCGCCGGAAGGCAACGTGAAGGATCTGCCGCCTGCACCAAAGTTCGAGCCTGGATGGGTGATCGGGAAGCCGGACGTGGTGTTCGACATTGGCCAGGAGTTTGATGTGCCCGCGTCGGGTGAAGTGCCGTACAAGTACTTCACGGTGGAAACGAACTTCAAAGAGGATACGTGGATTGAAGCCGCCGAGTGCCGCCCCGATAAGCGCGGGGTGGTGCATCACATCATCGTGTTCCTGCAGGATCCGAAGGAGAACCTGGCGGGCTCTGGTGGGAACCTGCTGGTGGGCTGGGCACCGGGAGATCCGCCGCTTCAATTGAGCGAGGGCACTGCACGGCTGGTGCGCGCCGGATCGAAGCTGCGCTTCCAACTGCACTATACGCCGAATGGCACGGCCGTGAAGGACAAGAGCTACGTCGGGCTGAAGTTTGCCAAGGCAGCGCCGAAGTACCGCTCGCTGACGGGCCGCGCGATCAACGTGGCGTTCAAGATTCCTCCGCATGCCGATGGGCATGAAGTGAAGGCATCGCATGTGGTGAAGGAAGACATCCGGATGACGAGCCTGATGCCGCACATGCATGTGCGGGGCAAGGATTTCGAGTACTCGGTGGTCTATCCCGACGGGCGGCAGGAGGTTCTTCTGAAGGTTCCGCGGTACGACTTCGGCTGGCAGCTTTCCTATCAGTTCGCCACTCCGCTGGTGCTGCCGAAGGGCAGCCGCATTGAATGTGTGGCCCACTATGACAACTCGGCCAACAACAAGTTCAACCCTGACCCCACAAAGGAAGTAAGATGGGGCGATCAGACATGGGAAGAAATGATGATCGGCTGGTTCAACTACACGGTGGATTGGAAGGCGGACGCCTCGCAGGCTACAGGCTCAGCCGGATTGGAATAGGGCTGGCGCTAGCCGCCTGTTGTGCAATGGCGGCCGAACTGGTGCGTATCCCCGCGTCTTCACGCGAGGTGACGGACGGCGAAACAGGCATCGCGATCCGCCTTTCGGTGGGGGAGTTCCTGCTCTCACCGCATGAGGTGACACAAGCTGAATACGAGGCTGTGACGGGTGTCAATCCGTCCGTCTACAAGGGCGCGCAGCGTCCGGTGGAGAACGTCACGTGGTGGGATGCGATCCGGTACTGCAATCAACGTAGCGTCAAGGAAAGCTTGGCGCCGGTTTACGATCTGACCAGCGGGCGGGCCGATCTGGCGAAGAATGGCTACCGGCTGCCAACCGAGGCGGAGTGGGAATCGGCATTGAGCGGGGCCGATCCGAAGCAAGCGAATCTGGGCAGCAGCAACACAAAGCAGACAGGGCCATTGGTGCGGCTGGTCGAGGAGAAGGGCACGCAGCCGGTGGGGTCGCATGCGGCGAATAAGTTCGGGATGCATGACATGTTGGGCAACGTGTGGGAATGGACTGGGGACTACTTCGATCCGACGGCCACGACGACCCAGCAGCAGCTACACGGAGTGGCTCGGACGATCCGGGGCGGGTCGTTTGTATCCACTGTGTCGGGCTGGAGCAAGGGCTACCGGTCATCAATGCCGGCGGAACACAAGAGCCGGTACACGGGTTTTCGAGTGGCTCGTACGGTGAACGCATCGGTGCATCCGGTGGCTTGGATGGGATGGTTCCGTCCATATCAACAGGCCCCGGCGGGGTTTGAAACTTCCACGGGTACATTGACGGGATTGGTTGGCGCCGGAGAGACGGCGCAGAGTTGGGCCGAGAAGCGGAAGGCGTTGCGGGAGAAATGGCGCGGGATTCTGGGGGCTCCGGCGATTGCGGCGCCGGCTCCGAATGCACGGTTGGTGGAGACCTATCAGGACCGCGGGATGACGGGGTCCGTGATGGAACTGCAGACCGAGGCGGATTCGTGGGAGAAGATTCTGATCCTGCGTCCGGCGGTTACGGCGAAGGCTCCGCTGCCGGTGGTGATCGTGCCGTACTACGACGTGGATGTGCCGGCGGCACGCAATCTGGGCGGACGATCGTTCATGGCCGGCTCCGTGCGGGCCTATGCGCACCTGGCCGCGCAGCGCGGGTTTCTGGCAGTGGCGATTCGCTGGTTCGGGGAAAGCTACGGGGAGCGGTATGACGAAGCGGTGGCGAATCTGGCGATGCGGCATCCTCAGTCGACGGGATTGGGCAAGTGGGTGTGGGATTCGCAACGGCTGCTGGATTACCTGGCGACCGTTCCGGATGCGGACATGAAGCGGGTGGGGATCATCGGGCATTCGCTGGGGGCGAAGATGGCGTTGTATGCGGCGGCCATGGACGACCGTATCGGCAACGTGGTGTTCAGTGAAGGTGGCATGGGGTTCAAGATGTCGAACTACGACGACTTCTGGTACCTGGGGGAGAAGATGAAGTCGCTGCCTGCGGGGACGGATCAACATGAGTTGCTGGGACTGCTGGCGCCCCGGCCATTCCTGTTAATTGGCGGGGATGAATATGACGGCAACGAGAGCTGGCATTACGTGAATGCGGCACGGAAGGTGTACGGGCTCTTTGGCAAGCCGGAGCAGATCGGGTACTTCAATCATCACAAGGGGCATTCGCCGACACCGGAGGCGATCAGCCACGCGATGCGATGGTTGGAGCGGTTCACCATGCAGTAAGTTGATTCGATGATAATAGAAATATGAAAGTGTCCAAGGCTACAGAGGATCAAACGGCTCGCTATGCGGACATGTTCGCGGCGATGGGGACTGAAGCGCGGCTGCGCATCATCCGGTTGCTGTTGAGCGCGCATCCCACCGGGATGGTGGTGGGTGACATCCAGGCCGAGTTGGGTATTCCGCCTTCCACGCTTTCGCACCATTTGGACAAATTGAAGAACGAAGGTCTGGTGAATGTGCGGCGGGAAAGCACGTACCTCTGGTACAGCGTCAACGCCGATGCATTGAAGGATCTGTTGACCTTTCTTTATGCCGAGTGCTGCACACGCAGCCAGGCTGTGCCGCATGAGGAGATCGTGCAGATCAGTGCGTGAGGTAGATTCAGGCTGCGCGGCCTAGGACCGGGGGAGCGTTTTTGCCGCAGCAGCGTTTGAACTTGAGTTTGCTGCCGCAGGGGCACAAGGCGTTGCGGGGAGTCTGATGAGCGGTTGATTCATCACCTGCTTCAACAGTTGTGGAAAGTGATGAATTGTGATGAATTCCGGTTTCTTCGGGGGATGTAGCGGCGGCGGCGCGTTCCTGGGCTTGTTTGTATCCGGCGAGGTAGGCTCCGTCGAGGAGTTGTTCAAATGGCGCGTCTTTGGGGCTGGGCGATTTCTCTGGGGTAGTAACGAATTTGATGATGGCCAAGGCAGTGCGAACGCGGAGGGCCGGGGAAGCAGATTGGTCTTCGATGATATTGCGGAGGATGGCGATGGCTGGAGCGGCGAGGGAGTTCATTTCGTCACGGGCGATGTCGATGTGGGCCTGTTTTACGGCGGCGAGCGTGTCGCGGAATTCGGGGATGTTGCGGGACCAGTGATGGACGGTGGTGCGGTGAAGGCCGGCGGCATCGGCGGCGGCGGTGACACTGAGGCCGGTAGACAGGGCCTCGATGACCTGGAGTTGTTTGGAGGTAAGGGACTGCATGGATCATCTCCTGGCAAGAGGGTAGCAGGGGAGGGTTTTCGCAACCACGGAGGGTGATCCTTGGATTTCGCGTAAATGATAGATAGGGCAGCAGAAAGAAATTTCTTTCTGGTTAGTGACTGATAAAGTTCACATCAGT
>JAFDVS010000030.1:0-44765 GCA_018268935.1 Acidobacteriota bacterium
CCGCGAAGCGGTTTAGTTCACTGGGTAGCGCTGGGTTCGCGAAGAGAGTATGCTAGCGAATCTGACAAATTCTGAAGGATTCTGATTGAGTTGGACGCAAGGGGGGGATAAATGGCTACAATCCAAGTTCAGTTGCCGCGAGACCGCAGGCAATTTGGTTCCCTGTCTGTAATGGACAGCGCAGGAGCGGATCTGGCCGGGCCGTTTGAAGTTTTCGGCAAGGCTGATAATGCCGCGGCTGCGGCAAGGGGCAATCCGACTCGAGACCCGACCCGCTCCTTTGGCGACACGCCGACGGGGCGCTATCGGGGTTTCATAAACAAGCTGGAGCGGACGCCGGCGAATGAGAGGATGTACGGGCCACAGGGAGTCATCACACTCGATCCGCTGTCCGGGCAGGCTAAAGTTGCCAAGGAGAACGGGCGCTTTGGACTATTGATTCATGGCGGGGCGTTGAATGCCGCTGGAAGGCTTCGGCCTACGTTTGGGTGCCTTCGTCTGGCGAACGAATCGATGCAGTCCGTTCTTGCGGCGGTTGAAAACGGGGGCCCGATCGAGGTTGTTGTTAAGGAGGTGGCGTAGTACGGAGGTTTCCGTTTATGGCTACTGGCGGTACTGCCGTTGGCGCCAATGGCCGTATCGCTACGTAGCGGGAACCCTAAGTTAGGCGCCGGCCTGGAGGCCCACGCCACTTTCATAAGATATGCTGATGGGGTGATGCAACGGGTTGTCTGGGCTTTAGTTTCCTTTTCTTTGTATGGCGCGGATTTTGAGGCGGCGTCGTCGCTGATGAAGACGAAGTGCGTTGCTTGCCATAACGCTAAGGCTCGGAGTGGTGGGTTGAGTGTGGAGACTCGCGAGGATGTGCTGCGGGGTGGCAAGTCAGGCGCCGTGGTGTTGCCGGGGAGGCCTTCGGATAGCGTGCTGCTGAGCATGGTTTCTACCGGCAAGATGCCGATGGGTGGGGCGAAGCTTTCGGATGCCGAGATTGCTGTGTTGCGCACTTGGATTGAGCGGGAAGATGCGCGGCCTCCGGTGGGCGAGCGCGATGTGCAGGCGATTCTGAGCGCGAAGTGCTGGGTGTGCCATGGGCGGACGGAGAAAAAGGCGGGCTTGGATTTGCGGACGCGGGAATCGTTGCTGCGCGGTGGCAAGTCGGGGCCGGTGATTGTGGTGGGCAATCCGGATGCGAGTTTGTTGGTGAAACGAATTGGGGCACAGGAGATGCCTCCACCGAAATTGCAGGAGCAGTTTTCAGTGCGTGGGTTGACGGATGATGAGTTCGCAAAGGTGAAGCGGTGGATTGCGGAGGGGGCGGCGCCGGATCGGGAGCAGGCGATGGAAGTGAGTGCGGCGGCGGATCCGCTGGTGAAGGCGAAGGATCGGGAGTTCTGGTCATTTCAACCGCCGCGACGACCCGCGGTGCCGCAGGTGAAGGGGCGGGTGCGGAATGCGCTGGATGCGTTTGTGCTGGAACAGCGGGGGAAGGATTTTGTGGAGGAAGCCGAGCCGCGGGTGTTGCTGCGGCGGGCGTTCTTCGATTTGATCGGGCTGCCTCCGTCGCCGGAGGAGATTGCGGAGTTTGAGAATGACCGCGCGGCGGATCGTTATGAACGGCTGATCGGGCGATTGATGGAGTCGCCGCATTATGGCGAGCGGTGGGGACGGCACTGGCTGGATGCGGCCGGATATGCGGATAGCGAGGGCGGAAATAATTCAGATGCCGCGCGCCGGCAGGCTTGGCGGTATCGGGATTATGTGATTCGGGCGTTCAATGCGAATACTCCGTTTGACCGGTTTCTGACAGAGCAGATTGCCGGGGATGAATTGTTTGATTACAAAGCGGCAAAGCCGTTGCGCGAGGAGCAGATCAATCTTCTAGCGGCGACGGGGTTCTGGCGGATGGCTCCCGATGGGACGAATTCGACGGAGCAGAATTTCATACCCGAGCGGATGGATGTGATTGCGGGGCAACTGGAGATTTTCGGGTCAGCGGTGATGGGACTGTCGATCGGATGCGCGCGGTGCCACGACCATAAATACGATCCGCTGCCGGCGCGGGATTACTACCGGCTGGTTTCGATATTGACTCCGGCGTATGACCCGTATCATTGGCTGCCGGGCGAGTTTCCTTGTGGTGGCGTGGGGGCGAAGTGCGATGAGAACAACACACGGTACATCATTGCGAAGGCAACAGCGGAGTATGAGGAAGTGCGTGTGTTTAATGAGGGCGTGGATGCGCGGGTGAAGGAGCTGCAGGCGCGGATTGAAGAGAAGGCGGCTCCGTACCGGGCTCGTTTGTTGGCGGAGAAGAAGGTGGAGAAGGCGACTTTCAAACAGTTGGAAGACGCCTATGAGGAGTTCAAGAAAGAGCGTGCGGGGTTGGAGGAACAGGTTCGCAAGGAGCGCGATAAACGGAAACTGCCACCGCTGATTCGGGGGTTGTTTGATTTGGGGCCGGAGCCTCCGCCGACGCGGATTCTGTTGCGTGGCGATGTGGCGACTCCGGGTGCGCTGGTGGGACCTGGCGTGCCTTCGGTGGTGGCGGCGAGTTTGAAGGAGTACAAGGTGGAGCCGCTGCCGCATTCCACGGGACGAAGGCTGGCGCTGGCGAAGTGGTTGACGCAGCCGGAGCATCCGTTGACGGCTCGGGTGATGGTGAATCGGATCTGGCAGCATCATTTCGGTACGGGGTTGGTGCAGACGCCGGGGAATTTCGGACGGATGGGGGCGAAGCCGGAGAATCAGAAGCTGCTCGACTGGCTGGCGACGGAGTTTGTGCGGAGCGGGTGGGATGTGAAGGTGATGCACCGGTTGATCATGACTTCGGCGATGTACCGGCAGCGGTCTGGGGATGATGGGTATGCGTTGCGGCGGATTGATGCGGAGTCGCTGCGGGATTCGATTTTGAAGATTGCCGGAAGGTTGGATACGAAGGCGTTCGGGCCGGCGGATGATGTGAAGACGTTGAAGGACGGCGAGGTGATTACGGAGAGCCGGCGGCGCAGTGTGTACGTGATGCAGAAGCGGACGCAGCCGGTGTCGGTGATGGAGGGATTCGATCTGCCGTTCATGAATCCGAATTGCGTGAAGCGCGGACAATCGGTGGTGTCGTCGCAGGCGCTGCATTTGATGAATAGCGATTTGGCTCGAGAGAATGCCCGGTATATGGCGGGGCGCGTGATTGATGCGGTGGGTGAGGATGCGAAGGCACAGGTGGAGCGGGCGTATTTGGTGGCGCTGGCTCGGCGGCCTACGGCGGATGAGGCGGGCGCGGCGGTGTCGAGCGTGGAATTGATGACGAAGGAGTGGGGGAAGCAGTTGGAGAAAGAGCAGCCCGCGGAGCCGGTGAAGAGCCGGGCTCGATGGCTCGCTTTGGCGACGTTGTGCCATACGCTGATGAACTCGGCGGAGTTTCTGTATATTGATTGAGGCCAAGATGACGACACGGCGCGATTTCTTTTCCCGGATTTCCGATGGGCTGATGGGTACGGCTCTGGCGGAGCTGTTTGCGCAGGATCTGTTGGGCAAGCAGACGCTGTATGATTTGACGCCGAAGAAGCCGCATCATACGCCTAAGGCAAAGGCGGTGATTCAACTGTTCATGAATGGCGGCCCGAGCCAGGTGGATCTGTTCGATTACAAGCCGGCGTTGGAGAAGTATGCGGGGCAGCCACCGAGCCGTGACTTGGCGGCGGAGGTGCGCGCGGTGCGGGAGACGGGCGGGTTGATGCCATCGCCGTACAAGTTCTCGCGGCATGGGAAGTCGGGGCTGGAGATATCGGAACTGCTGCCGTATACGTCGAAGGTGGCGGATGAGATTGCGGTGGTGCGGTCGATGTATACGACGCACCTGGCGCATGAGGCTGCGCTGTTCCTGATGCATGGGGGACGGATTCTGCCGACGCGGCCTTCGCTGGGTGCGTGGATTGTGTACGGGTTGGGATCAGAGAATCAGAATCTGCCGGCGTATGTGGTGCTGGACGATCCCAAAGGGCCACCGATCAACTTTATTCAGAACTGGCAGGCGGGGTGGTTGCCGGCGGTGTATCAGGGGACTCGAGTGCGGTCAGAGGGGTCGCCGATTTTGAATTTGCACGCGAAGCAGGAGTATCCGGGCGGGGTGCTGGATGCGAGCCGGAGCTTGCTGCATCGGATGGACAAGGGGCACATGGAGCGGCATCCGGGGAATGTGGAATTGGCGGCGCGCATTTCGAATTACGAACTAGCGGCGCGGATGCAGATGGAAGCGACCGATGCGCTGGATCTGACGAAGGAGAGCGAGGCGACGAAGGAAGCGTACGGATTGAATGAGGAGAAGACGGCGTCGTATGGGCGGCGGTGTTTGATGGCTCGGCGGCTGGTGGAACGTGGCGTGCGGCTGGTGCAGATTTATATCGAAGGGCAGATTTGGGACAACCACAACAAGATCCGGCAGGGGCTGGAATATTCGTGCGGGAAGACGGACCGGCCGGCGGCGGCGCTGGTGCGCGATTTGAAGGAACGCGGGCTGCTGGATTCGACGCTGGTGGTGTGGGGCGGCGAGTTTGGGAGGTTGCCGATTGCGCAGGATCCGGGGCCGAATGCGGGGCGTGATCATGGGCCTTCGGGGTTTAGTATTTGGATGGCGGGTGGTGGCGTGAAGGGCGGGATGGCGTATGGGTCGACGGATGAGATTGGGTATCGGGCGGCGGAGAACAAGGTGAGCGTGCATGATTTCCATGCGACGGTGCTGCATCAGTTGGGGCTGAATCATCGGGATCTGACCATTGAGCGGGAAGGGCGGAATGAGCGGATTACGGATGAGTTTCCTGCGCGTGTGGTGAGTGAGATTCTGTCGTGATTGCGCTGATTTTGATGGTGGGGATGGTTTGGGGGCAGGAGCCTGTGCTGCGTGTGCCTCGGTTGTCGCAGGGTGTGCAGGTGGATGGGGATTTGGGGGAGTGGAAGGATCGCGCGTTCTCGGATGGGGTGTGGGATATCGAGCGGCTGCGGCATGCGCCTTGGTATGACGCTTCGCGGAATCGTTTGACTTTGCATGCTGGGGAGAAGGGTGGGGTTGCGGATGATTTGTCGGCTCGGTATTACTTGGCTTGGGATGAGCGGTATTTGTATCTGGGCGCGGAGGTGCGGGATAACGTGAACGATGTTGTGGATCCGGCGCATGAGCCCAAACGGTGGTATTTCAAGGATTCGATTTGCTGGTTTGTGGAGGCTCCGCGGACGGCGTCTGGGAAGAATTTTGGGGTGGGGGATAATGCGTTTTGTTTTGTGATTGATGCTTCGCGGCCGGGGTATGCGGCGTGGTGGCGGCACGGGGCTCCGGGGAAGACATATGTGGAGGAGCCGTTGACTGGTGTGGATTGGGCAGTAAGGATGACTCGGAAGGGTGCGGGGGATTTTGTGCTGGAGGCTCGGGTGGAGATGGCGGCGACGCTGGGAGTGAGTAATCCGGCGTGGCGGGCTCCGAAGGTGGGGGATGTGTATGGATTGGAGATTGTGCATTGCGATCCGGATGGCGGGGATTATGGCGGGCATTTTTTGATTTATGGGCGGGGGGATGATGATGCGACTTGGGGACGGATGGAGTTGGTGGGGGCTTCGGGCCCTGTGGAGAGGAAGGGGAAATGAGTTTTTTTAAGTTACGCGCCGGCCTGGAGGCCCGCGCCACTGCGGGGTTGCTTCTGGCTTTGAGTGCCTTTGGGCAGGATGGGCGGGGGTTGTTTCAGAAGCAGTGTTCCGTGTGCCACGGCGATGGACGTGGGACGGAGCGCGGACCGAATTTGGCGAATAACCGTAAGGTGCGGGGGTTGTCGGTGGCGCAGTTGCGGGCTGTGATTCGCGATGGGGTGCCTTCGCGAGGGATGCCTGCGTTTCCTTTGCCGACTGCGGAGTTGGATGCCTTGACGGCGCTGGTGCGATCGTTCAGTGCTCCGGCGGCGGAGAGTGCTGTGAGTGGGGATCGGGCGGGGGGGGAACGTTTCTTTTTTGGTAAGGGCGGGTGTGCGAATTGCCATATGGTGCGGGGACGGGGGAAGGCGGCGGGGCCGGATTTGTCGGCGGTGGGACGCGAGATGACGTTTGGGGAGATTGAGGATGCGGTGAAACGGCCGGCGGCGAAGATTCGGGCGGGGTATCAGATGGCGTCGCTGAGGCTGCGGGATGGGTCGAGTGTGCGCGGATTTTTGCGGAATGAGAGCCGGTATAACGTGCAGGTGCAGGATCTGAATGGGCGGTTTCATTTGCATGCGATGGAGGAGGTTTTGGAGGTTCGGCGAGAGGCGGGTTCGGCGATGCCTGCTTGCAGTGGGGCGGAATGCGGAGATGTGTTGGCGTATCTGAGTTCGCTGGAGGGTGTGCGGGTTGGAGAGAAAGGTCCGGAGTTGGTTGGCGAGGGTGGGCCGAAAGCGAAGGTGGGGGATTGGCCGAGTTATCACGGTTATGTGTCGGGGAACCGGCACAGTTTATTGACGCAGATTACTCCGGCGAATGTGAAGGACCTGGTATTGAAGTGGGTGTTTCCGGTGAATCACAATGTGCTGGAGGTGACTCCGGTGGTGATGGATGGAGTGATGTATGTGACGGGTCCGAACCAGGTGTTTGCGCTGGATGCGCGTGCGGGGCGGACGTTGTGGCATTATCAGCGGCCGATGTCGGGTGAGTCGCGGGGCGATCCCGCGAAGGGGACGAATCGCGGCGTTGCGGTGCTGGGGGATCGCGTGTTTCTTGTTACGGACAACGCGCATTTGCTGGCGCTGCATCGGGTGACGGGGCAGTTGCTGTGGGAGACGGCGATTACGGAGGGTGTGGAAGATAAGCGGAACATGGGGAATACGGCTGCTCCGCTGGTGGTGAACGATCTGGTGGTGGCGGGGATTTCAGGCGGCGATATGGGGATGCGCGGATTTTTGGATGCGTACAAGGCGAGCACCGGCGAACGTGTGTGGCGCTTTTGGACGGTGCCGAAGCCGGGTGAGCCTTTGTCGGAGACGTGGAAGGGCACGGCACTGGCTGAGTTCGGCGGCGGCGCGGCGACTTGGATGACAGGGACGTTCGATCCGGAGACGAATACGGTGTTCTGGGGGACGGGGAATCCTTTTCCAGCGATGGATGGGGATCAGCGGAAGGGGGACAATCTCTATTCCGACAGCGTGCTGGCGCTGGATGCAGCGACGGGGAAGCTGAAGTGGTATTACCAATTCACGCCGCATGATTTGTATGACTGGGACGGAGGGCAGACTCCGCTGCTGGTGAACCGGATGTATCGGGGGCGGGAACGGAAGTTGCTGTTGCAGGCGAATCGCAACGGGTTCTTCTATGTGTTCGATCGGACGAATGGGGAGTTGCTGCTGGCGGAGAAGTTTGTGGACCGATTGAATTGGGCGACGGGGATCGGCAAGGATGGGCGGCCGGTGATGGCGCCGGGATTGGAGCCGACACACGATGGAACAAAAGTGTGCCCGAATGTTTTGGGGGCGGCAAACTGGCCGTCGGTGGCGCTGAATCCGGATACGGGGTGGTTTTACGTGCAGGCTCGCGAGGCGTGCGGGATTTATCGGAAGCCGCCGAGTTGGAATGGGCGGGATATACCGCTGGAGCCGGGGCAGATGGTGCTGCGGGCATTGAATATTGAGACGGGGAAGCGGATGTGGGAAGTGCCGCAGGTTGGGCCGGCGGATAGCTGGGGCGGCGTGTTGTCGACGGGCGGGGTGATTTTCTTTGGGGAAGATAGCGGGGCGTTGGGGGCGGTGGATGCGAAGACGGGGAAGGATTTGTGGCATCTGCAGACGAATGCTTCGGCGGCGCTGGGGGATGGGCATAGCTGGCGATCGTCACCGATGACGTTTATGGCGGGTGGGAAGCAGTATGTGGCGTTTGCGGCGGGGCCGAATGTGTTGTGCTTCGGGTTGCCATAGGCGGGATATGATATCGGGATGCGATTTTTGCTGCTTTGGGCGCTGATCCCGATGGACCCTGCTTCGGTAGAGGCGGGGAAACAGATCTATATGGGCTCGTGCTCGGGGTGCCATGGGGCGACGGGCGAAGGGAGCCAAGGGCCGAGTCTGCTTTCGGGGCGCGCGGGCCGATTGCCGGATAAGACGCTGTTGAACTCGATACAGAACGGGCTGCCGGGGACTAGCATGCCGGACTTTCCGATGGGTGCGCAGAAGGTGGCGCAGGTGGCGGCGTTTGTACGATCGTTGACGGCGCCGGCGGCGGATACGGTGGTTGCGGGTGATGCGGGTCGCGGGAAGGCGTTGTTTTTCGGAGCGGGGAAGTGCGTGGCGTGCCACATGATTCGGGGAGAAGGCGGACATCCGGGGCCCGATTTGTCGAACATCGCGGCGGAACGGACAGTGCCGCAGTTGCGGGAGTCGGTGATGAAGCCGGGGGCACGGATTGCGGATGGATTTCGCGGGGTGACGGCGGTGCTTGCTTCGGGCGCGACGGTGAAGGGGGTGGCGAAGAACTACAACAACTACTCGGTGCAGATCTTGGATGGGAGCGGGAAGATGCATTTGCTGGAGACGCGGGAAGTGAAGCGGCTGGAGTGGACAGATGGGTCGCTGATGCCGGCGGTGACGGGTGCTGAGGATGCGCAGAATCTGGTGGCGTTTCTGGCGACGCTTTCGACGCGGGGAGGTTCGAAATGAAGTGGCTGCTGCTGGTGGTATTGGCTTGCGCGGCGCAGGGACAGGTGACGCAGGAGGCGATTGCGAAATCGCCGAATGAAAACTGGCTGACGTATCACGGGGATTATGCGGCGCAGCGGCATTCGCCGTTGAAGCAGATTACTGCGGCGAATGCGAAGTCGCTGGTGGCGAAGTGGGTGTTTCACGTTGAGGGCGCGAAGAAGCTGGAAGCCTCTCCGATTGTGTATGAGGGGCTGATGTATGTTTCGAACACGAACGAGATTTACGCGCTGGATGCGCGGAATGGGCGCAAGGTTTGGTATTACCGGGCATCGGGGGCGAAGGGGACTCGGGTAAATCGTGGCGCGGCGATCTTTGGCGATAAGGTGTACTTCGTGACGGCGGATTGCCACTTGATTGCGTTGAACCGGAGCACGGGGAACCTGATTTTCGATGTGGAGTATGCGTCGATGGATGCGGGATACACAACGTCGATTGCACCGCTGGCGATTAAGACGGGAATTCTGGTGGGCGTGGCGGGTGGCGGATCGGGCCAACGCGGGTTTGTGGCCGCGATGCATCCGGAGACGGGGAAGGAAGTGTGGCGCTTCTGGACGGTGCCGGGGAAGGGCGAGCCGGGATCGGATACGTGGGGCGGATTTCCGGCGGAGATGGGCGGCGCACCGACATGGACCACGGGTTCGTATGATCCGGAACTGAACCTGGTGTATTGGCCGACGGGGAATCCGTGGCCAGATTTTTATGGGGGGCGGCGGCCGGGGGACAACTTGTATTCCGACTGCGTGGTGGCGCTGGATGGGACGACGGGGAAGATGAAGTGGTATTTCCAATTCACGCCGCATGATGTGTGGGATTGGGATGCGAATGAGAATCCGGTGTTGCTGGATGCTTCGTTTCGCGGCAAGCAGCGGAAGCTGCTGGTGCAGGCGAATCGCAACGGGTTTTATTACATATTGGATCGGGTGACGGGGGAGTTCCTGCACGCGAAGCCGTTTGTGAAGAAGCTGGATTGGACGAACGGGTTGGATGATAGAGGGCGGCCGAAGGTAATTCCGGAGAAGATACCGACTCCGGCGGGGACACGTGTGTGCCCGTCGGTGCGAGGCGCGTCGAACTGGATGTCGCCGGCGTACAATCCGGCGACGGGGTTGTTTTATGTGGTGACGCTGGAGCAGTGCGATTTGATTGTGGCGTCGGCGAAGGAGCCGGTGCCTGCATCGGGGTTCCGGGGAACGGGGAATGAGGGCATTCCGACGGAGCCGGGGAAATTCTATCTGCGCGCGCTCGATGTGTTGAACGGGGATATGAAGTGGGAGTATCCGATGCCTGGGCCGGGAGTGATGTGGGCGGGCACGGTGTCGACAGCAGGCGGGGTGGTGTTCTCGGGCGATGATGACGGGAACCTGGTGGCGGTGGATGCGAAGACGGGGAAGGATCTGTGGCACTTCGCCACGGGACACAGCCTGTTTGCGTCGCCGGTGACGTATATGGTGGGCGGGAAGCAGTACGTGACGATCGCAACGGAAAGCGACATCTTCACGTTTGGCCTCTTTGATAGGGAATAATGAAGTGAATGTGGAAAGTGCCCTGGGTTGTGGCGGGGTTTGTCCTGCTGGCTGCCCTGACGTTTGCTGCTTATAGCAATCATTTCGACAACTCATTTCATTTCGACGATTTTCATACGATCGTGGACAACGTGCGGCTGCACACGTTGAACGATCCGGCGCAGTACTTTCGCGATCCGACAGCGTTCAGTGTGTTGACGACGCACCAAGTGTTCCGGCCGCTGGTGAGCTTGTCGCTGGCGTGGGATTGGTCGCGGGGGCGTGGGGCGGTGCGATGGTTTCATATTTCAACGTTCTTCTGGTTTGTGGTGTTGCTGGCGTGCATGCTGGCGTTGTTTCAAAGGCTGTTGGGGTCAAGTGGGTGGGCGCTGTTTGTGACGGCGGTGTTCGCGCTGCATCCGGTGAGCGCGGAGACGGTGAACTACATCATCCAGCGGGGGGATTTGTACGCGACGTTGGGGATTGTGGCGGCGTTATGGATGTACGTAGCGTTTCCGCGATTGCGAGTTACCGGGCTGTACCTGGTTCCGTTTGCATTGGGGGCGCTGGCGAAGGCGACGGCGCTGGTGTTTCCTTTGATCCTGGCTTTGTATGTGTGGATGTATGAAGAGAAACGATGGGGGAAACTGGCGGTGCGGCTGGCTCCGGCTGCCGCGGCGGCGGTGTTGTTGGGGATGTGGATTGGGCGGATGACGGGGGCTGCGTATCAGCCAGGGGGATTTGCTCCGGGGTTGTACCGGGCGACGCAGGGGTATGTGACGTGGCACTACTTCGCGTCGTTCTTCATGCCGACAGCATTAACGGCGGATACGGACATGAAGGTGGCGGGTTCGTATGGGGATCCGCAGGTGTTTGGCGGAGTTGTGTTTCTGGCGTTGTTTGTAGCGGCGGTGTGGTTTGCGGCGCGTGCTGCAACCTGGCGCGGGGCTGCGTTTGGACTGGCGTGGTTTGCGGTGGCGCTGATTCCGACTGCGGTTGTGCCGCTGGCTGAGGTAGCGAATGATCATCGGATGTTCATGGCGTTTCCGGGGTTGTGTATCGCGCTGGGTGTAGTGCTACGGAATGTGTTGGGAGGGCGGATGGCGTCGCCTTCCGTGCGGTATCCGGTGCTGGCGGCCGGCTTAGTGGTGTTGAGTGCGGCGGCGTTTGCGACGCGGGTGCGCAATGAGGTTTGGCGCACGGAAGAGACGCTGTGGAAGGATGTGACGGTGAATAGCCCAGGAAACGGGCGGGGATTGATGAACTACGGATTGACGCTGATGGCGAGGGGGGATATTAAGGGGGCGCTCGATTACTTTGAGCGCGCGGCGCGGATCAATCCGCAATATCCGGTGTTGGAGATTAACCGGGCGATTGCGAAGGCTGCGTTGGGACGCGGGCCGGAAGCGGAAGTGCATTTCAAGAACGCCATTCGATGGAGCCCGGCGCAATCGATGGGGTATTTTTATTACGCGCGGTGGCTGGTGGAACAGAAACGGCTGGCGGACGCGGAGCCGTTTTTGGAGGTGGCACTGAAGCTGAATCCGAACGATTTCCAGGCGCGGGGGCTGTTGCAGCAGGTGTATGCGGGACAGCAGAAGTGGAGCGAATTGCGGGCGTTGGTGCAGGAGACGTTGCGCATCGCTCCCGCTGAGCCTTCGGCGCTGCACTACAAGATGGTGCTGGAGGCGTCGGAGCGGGCTTCGCAGGCTGTGGCGGCGAAGACGACCGAGGCGGGGACTCCGGAGGCATTTGTGGAATTGTCGCTGGCGCACTTCCGTGCGGGACGGTATATGGATTGTGTGCGCGCGGCGGAGAAGGCTCTGGCACTGCGGCCGAAATACGCTGAGGCTTACAACAATATCGCCGCGGGATACAATGCGCTGAAGATGTGGGACAAGGGGATCGCGGCGGCGCAGCAGGCGATACAGTTGCGGCCGGAATGGGATTTGCCGCGGAATAATCTGGCGCACGCGATGCGAGAGAAGGCGGCAGGCAAATGAGCCTGGTGCTGCTGATTCCTGCGTATCAGCCCGGGCCGTCGTTGCCGGGGTTGGTGGCTTCGATTCTAGCGGAGACTCGGGGGCTGATTGATCGGGCGGTGGTGGTGAATGATGGAAGCGATGCTCGTTGCGACGGCGTGTTTGCGGAGTTGCGGGAGATGCCTGGCGTGGAAGTGATCGCGCATGCGGTGAATTTGGGGAAGGGCGCGGCACTGCGGTACGGGTTCAATCATATTTTGACTACGGACCGAGATGTGACGGGTGTGGTGACGGCGGATGCCGATGGACAGCATTTGCCGAAGGATGTGGCGCAGACGGCGCGGGCACATGCGGGGAATCCGGAGGCGCTGATTCTGGGCTCGCGGGCGTTTCAGGGGGAGGTGCCGCTGCGGAGCCGGATTGGGAATATGCTGACGCGGACGGTTTTTCGATTGGTGACTGGGCTGGCATTGACGGATACGCAGACGGGGCTGCGGGTGTGGCCCAAGGCGCAGTGTCTGGAGGCGCTGCGGCTGCCGTTCAATGGGTATGAATTTGAGTTTGAGCACCTGGTGCAGGCGTCGCGATCGAAGATTCAGGAAGTGCCGATTACGACGGTGTATGAGCAGGGGAACCCGACGTCGCATTTCAATCCGGTGCGGGATTCGCTGCGGATTTACTTTGTGTTTTTACGGTATTCGGCGTCGGCGGTGATGGCGGCGGCGATTGATTCGACGGTGTTCTCGGTGGCGCTGTGGAAGACGGGGGATCTGGTGTTGAGCCAGGTGGCGGGACGGAGTCTGGCTACGCTGGTGGCGTTTTTTGTGTTGCGGAATGTGGTGTTTCGAAGCCAGGAGCAGGCCTGGAAATCGCTGCTGCGGTTTGTGACGTTGGTGGTGGTGTCGGGCGGAGTGAGTTTTCGGCTGATTGAGGCGCTGGTGGAAGGCGGGGTGTCACCGCTGGGGGCGAAGCTGCTGGCGGAGGGGACGCTGTTTGTGGCGAACTTTGCGGTGCAGCGGACGTTGGTGTTCCGGAGAGAGGTGAGTTGAGTTACTATGAGCGGCGGTTGGTGCATTGGCAGCCGGAGGGGCTTGGTTGTTTGTGACTTGGCGGTTGGATGGGTCGGTGGCTGCGGAGATAGATATGCTGTCTGGGGATTCGTTCGCGCGTTGGGATCTGGAGTTGGGGAGGGCTTCTACTGGCCCTAAATGGTTGGCGGATGAGCGGGTGGCGGATTTGGTTGTGGAGACGATTCGGTATGGATCGGATGCTTTGGGGTTGTATGAATTGCGGGCCTGGGTGGTGATGGTGAATCATGTGCATGTGTTGATTCGACCTCATGTTCCCTTGGCTCGGATTATGAGGACTATTAAGAGTTTTTCGGGGCGGCGGGCGAATTTGATTCTTGGCCGGAGTGGGCCGTTTTGGATGGGGGAGTCTTATGATCATTGGGTGCGGGGGCCGGAGGAGTTGGAGAGGATTGTGAGGTATATCGAACGGAATCCGGTGGCCGCTGGGTTGGTTTCGCGGCCTGAGGATTGGCGGTGGTCGAGTGCTTCTTCTTAGTTACGCGCCGGCCGGAGGCCCGCGCCACTGCGCTTCCGCAACGTGCGGTGCCAGTGGATGGCACAGAGGGGGTCGAGGGGTTTGAGGAGGGTGTCGGCGGCGCGGACCAGGGATTGGCAGCCGGGTGGGACGAAGCTGCGGAGATTGACTCCGCCGGAGAGCAGGTAGGAGAACCAGGGGAGCCAGCGGCGGCGTTCGATGGTGAAGGCGGGGTGGTCGCGCTCGAAGCGGGGGCGGTCGCGTTCGAGGACGATCCAGGTGAGGGCTTGATTGGAATCGAGCATGGTGTTGCCGGGGGGGAAGCTCCAGTCTTGGGCGTCGTCACGGTAGGGCTCGGGGTGGATGCGGCCGAAGAAGAAACGGCTGAAGGGGGTGTGGGCGCAATCGACCATAGAGATGACACCGCCAGGGACGAGGATGCGCTCGGCTTCGTTGAGGAATGCGGCTACGTCGGGGATGTGGTGGAAGACGTGAGTGAGGAGGAGGGCTTTGACGCTCGCGTCGCGGAAGGGGAGCAGGCGGCCATCGGCGACGAGATCGACTTCGCCGGGGACAACGTCGGAGGCGATGATGTCGGGGCGCTGGAGCTTGAGGCGGGAGGAGCCGCTGCCGAGTTCGACGATGGCTCCGGGGCTTTGGACGGAATCAGCGTCGTTGAGAAGCAACTGGTACCAGAGTGCGTAGCAGCGCTGCACGAGCGGCTTTTCATCGAACAGGCGGCTTTGCGCGGCGAACCATTCGGCGCTGCCGAGCGGGTGTGGGCGCAGCAGCGGATGGGTGGCCCAGGATTTGATTCTGGCAATCATAACGGGATGAGTTTGTGGAGGTCGCTTGTATGGATGGGGACGCGATTGGCGAGTTGGCCTTGGAGGCTGTCGAGCAAGGTTGCGTTTCGTGTGGCGCGGAGGACGGCGATGGCGAGCGCGGACGGAATGGGGACGATGATGCCGCGCTTGTTCTGAGTGCGCCAGATGTGGTGAGTGAATTCGCGGGTGGTGAGGAGGTGTGGCGCGAAGAGGTTCCAGGCGCCGGGTTGCGGGTTGTTGACGAGGGCGGTCATGGCAGCGAGGAAGTCTTCGAGGGTGATGATGGCAACGGAGCGTACATCGGGTTCGACGAGCGGGGCGAGGGAAGGAAGCCTTTCGACAAGACGGGCGTAGAGTCCGCCGGGTCCGGTGACAAGGCCGGGTCGAACGATGGTGGCACCGTGTTGGAGAAAGTGCTGCTCGATGGAGTATTTCGTTTTGCCGTAGATGCTGGGGGTGTCGGGCCGGGCGCTGAAGGAGCTGAGGAAGATTTGATGAGGGACTCCGGCGGCGCGGGCGGCATCGAACCAGGATATGGCGCCTTGGTGGTTGCGGTGGAAGGCATCGAGGGAGAAATCGTGCGCGGCGTGGACGAGGAGGTGGCAGCTTTCGAGCAGATGAGGGGGCATGGGTTGGCCAAGACGGAGTGGGCCGATGTCGCGCACGGTGTACCCTTGTTTGCGCCAGTACTCTTTGAGTGATGAGCCGAGGAAACCGGTTGCTCCGGTGAGGAGGATGATCATGGCTTCAGCCCCGATGCGATGCGGTGGGCGTTGGCCATGATGGTGTAGGTGTGGTTTTTCGCAGGGAGGCGTGGGAAGCAGGCTCCATCGCAGACATAGACGCGGCGTGTGCCTTCGAGGCGTCCGTCTTTGTGGAGCTGATAGCGCTGGGGGCTATCGGACATGGGGAGCGGGCCGGCGTAGTGGATGCCTTCGCCGGGGCTGGAATGTTTGGCGAGGAACGGCGCAGTGAAGAGGCCGAGCTGACGGAAGACAGCGCAGAGGCGGGCGGCGATGGTGGCGTCGGGACGCCACTCGTAGACGGCTTCGAGGGCTCCATCTTCACGCAGGCGGAGATACTGCGTGGGGCCGGGTTCGGCGGGGTGGAAGAGGATGGAGAGGGAGAGTGCGGGGATGAGATAGCGGAGCAGACGGCGGTTGAGATCGAGGGAGAACGGGAGGAGGGAGATGAATTCGGACATCGGCGCGCCGTTGCAGCCGTAGAGGCTGGCTTGATACTTCGCACCGAAGGTGTCGGCGGAGAGCACCATGTTGAGTTGGGCCATGGCGCTGTCGTGCGGGTTGAGTGTCCGGCCGTAGGAAGAAGGGTGGAAGATGGGAACCACGGTCATGGGGTTGTCGAGCAGTGGGAGACGCGTGGTGTGGTCGTTGTTTGACGCGAGGACGATGCGGGCGGTATTGAGTGCTCCAGCGGCGAGGATGAGAGTGCGGGCACGGAAGGTGGTTGTGCCGGAGGCGCTGCGGGTGATGACTTCGACACCGTTGGTGGTTTCGTGGAATCTCTGAACGAGATGGCCGGGTTCGTAGGTGATTGCGCCGCCGTTGGCGAGATCGTCGATGGTGCGCGCGGGGTTGTACATGGCGGGGTCGCCGGTTTGGATGAACTCGAGGGCACGATAGGCGTAAGGCTCGCGGTTGGGGCGGGGTTGAGTGATGACCGCGAGGCGGGGGCGGCCGATGCGGACTCCTTGAGGGCGACGGCGCTGATAGGCAGCGAGGATTTGTTCGCAGTTGTGGGAGAGACGCATGGGCGGATCGAGGGAGGGCTCGGGGCCGAATTCGTCCCAGAGATCGTCGCGATCGCCGCTGATGCCGATGTGAGCGGCGACGGCATCGTAGTGGGGTGCGAGATCGGAGGCGGAGATGGGGTAGCCGTGGAGGTCGCCGTCGTGGAAGCGATAGACGCCGGCGCCCCAGGCGTTGGCGAAGCCGCCTTTGGCGAGGCTGATGACGGGGCGGAATGTAGAGGAAGCGAGCGGGGCGAACTGCTGCCAGTCACGGATGACGAACTCGAGGGCAGGAGCACGGAGCTTGAGGCTGACGGGCGGGCTGGGGCGGAGGTTGATGACGTGGGATGTGATGTCCTGGGTGCGGCGCAGTTCGTAGAGATTTTGGTGGAGGCGAGGGACGTTGGCGGGAGTGTGGCCGAAGTCGAGGAGGCGGACGCCGCGTCCGCGCAGAGCGAGGGCGGCCATTGCTCCGGCGGGACCGGAACCGACGATGATTACCTCAGAGTCCGCGTGCATGCCACCACAGAAGCAGTGTACCCTTTGCGAAGCGGTAGCAGGCTTCGAAAGGCGCGGTGGCTAGAGCGAGCCAGGCACGTGGAGCTGAGGGTTTGTTGAGGAGGAAGGCGTCGAGGCATTCGGGGCGCGCTTCGGCTAGGGAGAGGAGGAGTTGGGCTCGGAGGGTGAGTGGATTTGATGGGTGGCGGAGACGGCGGGCGTATTCGGCTGCGGCTAGATCGGCGTGTGCTTCGATGAGGCGCGCAGTGAGGGGGTCGGTGGGGATTTGGAGGGCTGTGGCGGCGGATTCGTATGTTTGGGCGAGCCCGGCGGGGACCGGGCCCTTGCCCAGGAAGCAGCGGAAGAGTTGGTGGGCTTCGTGCATTCTAGTTAGATTTGTGCAGGCCTCCCGGCCTGCACTGGGACCGGCCTGGAGGCCCGTCCCCACTTGCGCTACCTAACGACGCCGGTGAGCGGGCTGCTGGCGCTGGCGTAGAGTTTCTTGGGCATGCGTCCGGCCTGATAGGCGAGGCGGCCTGCGGCCACGCCGAGTTTCATCGCTTCGGCCATTTTCACTGAGTCTTCGGCAGCGGCGATGGCGGTGTTGAGCAACACACCATCGAAGCCAAGCTCCATGGCTTTGGCGACGTCGCTGGCGGTGCCGACACCGGCGTCGACGATAAGCGGCACTTCGGTGATCATCTCGCGGAGGATGCGGAGATTGTTCTCGTTCTGAATGCCGAGGCCGGAGCCGATGGGTGCGGCGAGGGGCATGACCGCGGCTGCACCGGCATCAATCAGCTTGCGGGCGTTGATGAGATCGTCGGTGGTGTAGGGCAGGCAGACGAAGCCTTCCTTGGTGAGGACGCGGGTAGCTTCGAGCAAGCCTTCGTTATCGGGGAATAGGGTTTTCTCATCGCCGATTACTTCGAGCTTGACCCAATTGGAGAGGCCGACCTCGCGGCCAAGGCGCGCTGTACGAATGGCCTCGTCCGCGGTGTAGCAGGCGGCGGTGTTGGGGAGGAGGAAGTATTTGGTGCGGTCGATGTAGTCGAGCAGGGATTCCTTGGAGCGGTCAGTGAGGTTGACGCGGCGCACGGCGACGGTGACGACCTCGGCTCCGGAAGCCTCGTGGCAGCGAGCCATTTCCTGGTTGCTGCGGTATTTGCCGGTGCCCACGAAGAGGCGCGAGCGGAACTCGCGGCCGGCAATGACAATGCGATCTTCGGGCATATTCCTTATTGTAGGCAATGCGAGCGGGTATATAATGGCGGCAGACTCTGGGCTCATAGGAGAAACTCCATGCTCGTCATTCCTGGGAAACAAGGCTCTCTGTGCGATGGACCGACGCGGCGCGAATTGTTGCGCGCGGGATCGGTAGGGCTGCTGGGGTTGAGCCTGCCTCAATTCTTCGGCTGGCAGAAAGCGCAGGCGGCCAATAGCGCGTCGGCGAAGCTGGATGGCGCGAAGGGATTCGGCAGCGCGAAGTCGGTGCTGTTCGTCTTTCTGCAGGGCGGGCCGAGCCATCTGGATATCTGGGATCCGAAGCCGAACGCTCCGTCGAATATTCGCGGCGAGTTTAAGCCCATTTCGACCAAGGTGCCGGGCATCCAGCTTTCGGAGCATATGCCGAAGCTGGCCGAGCAGGTGAAGCGTTACACGCTGATCCGCTCGATGAGCTACACGCCGAGCGGGCTGTTCAATCACACCGCAGCGATCTACCAGATGTTGACGGGGTATCCGCCGGATCGCGTGTCGCCGTCCGGGCAGTTGGAGCCGCCGTCGCCAGCGGATTTCCCCACTGCCGGATCGCATATCTCGAAGATGATGCCGCCGAAGGAACCGGTGCTGCCGTTTGTGGAGATGCCGCGTCCGCTGCAGGAATCGAACGTGATCGGCAAGGGCGGAGCGGCCGGTTTTTTGGGCAAGGCGTACGATCCTTATCGTCTGTATCAGGATCCGAACAAGAATGTGAAGCTGGATGATCTGGCGTTGCGGAAGGAAGTGACTCCGGAGCGGCTGAAGGACCGGTTGGAATTGTTGAAGGGGATCAACGGGTCGATGCCGCAGTTGGAGAAGGCGCTGAAGGATCAGGCCATTGATGAGTATTACGCGAAGGCGTTCGATCTGGTGTTGTCGGGCAAGGCGCGCGATGCGTTTGATCTGTCGAAGGAAGAGGACAAGGTGCGCGACCGTTATGGGCGCACGACATTCGGACAGAGCCTGCTGATGGGAAGGCGGCTGATTGAGGCGGGGACGCGGTTTGTGCAGGTGAACTGGCCGGCGGTGGCGAACGGGAATCCAGAGGTGGATGCGTTCGACACGCACGCGGCGAACTTCGGGCCGTTGAAGAATCTGCATTGCCCGGTGCTTGATTCGGGGTTGTCGGCGCTGGTGGAAGATATGGATCAGCGCGGACTGCTGAAGGAGACGCTGGTGGTGGCGGTGGGTGAGTTCGGGCGATCGCCACGGATGGGCGTGAGCACGTCGGGGAATACGAACTCGCCGGATGGGCGCGATCACTGGCCGTATTGCTACACGGCGATGGTTACGGGCGCGGGCATTCCGGGCGGAAAGCTGTATGGGGAATCGGACGCGACGGGGTCGTCACCGAAGGAGAAGCCGGTGCATCCGAACGATCTACTGGCTACGGTGTATTACGCGCTGGGGATCAACCCCGAGATGGAAGTACGGAATCACTTGAATCAGCCGCGCGAACTGGTGAAGGGGAAGACGCTTCCGGATCTGTGGCTGTAGCGAGGATTTGCTCGTAGTCGAGCTCTTTTTCTTTTGCGGTGGCGGGAACGACCTCGGCGAGGAGGCTTTCCTCAGTGAGTTCCTTCGCTTCGGCGGCGAGCTGTTCCTGCCGTTTCTCGTATTGCATGACCAGGATGGAACCGAGGGCCGGCATGGCCAGCGGCAGGAAGATGGTTGCGGCGTTGGCGGCGAGCAGGAAGCCAGATGGGCTATCGGTGACATCGGCGGCGCCTGTGGTGCGGGTCATGAGATAGGTGAGGAAATGGCCGAAGGACAGGCTGAGGACAACGAAGATCCTGCTGGCGATGAGTTTGTGGCTAAGGGCAGCTCCTGCGATGACGAGCCCGACCATTGAGATGGCGGCGGGCAGACCGAAGACAACGAACATTCGGAACATAGCTCCGGCTGCAAGGGCAACGCCGATGCGGAGAAGGACGTCCATGGCAAACTCAGTATGACATTCGTCTTGAGGTGGAATCTCTCGATAGAATCACTTAGGACTCACTCAAAGAAAGTACGAGTTCGCTGGCGACATGACTATGACTCGACGCAAATTTCTCAGCGGGGCCGCCGCCGTCTCTACGGTGGCGTGCAGGAAGAGCGCGCCCCAAAGGCCCAATGTGGTGGTGGTGATGACCGACGACCAGAGGTGGGATTGTTTGGGGGTGGCTGGGCATCCATTTTTGAAGACGCCGCATCTGGACCGGCTGGCGAATGAGGGTGTGCGGTTTGAGAATGCGTTTGTGACGACGTCGTTGTGCTCGCCGAGCCGAGCGAGTTATCTGAGCGGGTTGTACGCGCATGCGCACGGAGTGCAGAACAACTTCACCGATTATCCGGCGGGTTTGGCGAGTTATCCGAGGGCGCTGCAGGCGGCCGGGTATCAGACGGCGTACATCGGGAAGTGGCATATGGGCGAGCAGAGCGACGATGCCCGGCCGGGCTTCGATTATTGGGCCAGCCACAAGGGGCAGGGGAAGTACACCGACACTGAGTTCAACGTGAACGGGAAGCGGGCGGTGTTGCCGGGGTATTACTCGCACGTGGTGACGAACCTGGCAGTGGATTGGTTGAAACAGCCACGGAATGCTCCATTTTTGCTGATCGTGGGACACAAGGCTCCGCATGGGGTGTGGACTCCGGAGCCGAAGTACGAACACGTGTTTGATGGGGTGAAGGTGCAGAAGCCCGCGACCGCTTATTCGACGTTGGATGGGAAACCGGAGTGGGTGAAGGAGCGGCTGAAGACGTGGCACGGAATTGATGGGCCGCTGTATGGGACGAAGGATTTCGAAAAATTTATCCGCACCTATCATGCGACGATTCCTTCCATGGATGACAGCGTGGGGGAGTTGTACGAGACGCTGCGGGCGAAGGGGGAACTGGACAATACGGTGTTTGTGTTCTGCTCAGACAATGGGTTTCTGCTTGGCGAGCACGGGTCGATCGATAAGAGGACGATGTGGGAGGAATCGATCCGGGTGCCGTTGTTGATGCGTTATCCGGGGATGATCCATCAGCCTTCGGTGCGGCAGGAGATGGTGCTGAATCTGGATCTGGCTCCGACGTTGGTGGAGATGTGCGGGGCGGGGCCGCTGCCTAAGGTGCATGGCCGGTCGATGGTGCGGATGCTGACGATGGGGGATCCCGGGTGGCGGAAATATTTCTTATATGAGTACAATTTCGAGAACGAATTTCCGTATACGCCGAACGTAAGGGGAGTGCGATCGCAGGATTGGAAATTTGTGCACTATCCGAATGGGGAGGGGCAGGCAGAGACACACAAGGCGGAATTGTACAACCTGAAGGAAGATCCGAAGGAGACGAAGAACCTGATCGATGATGCGGGAGCGGCGCAGATGTTGACGGGGTTGCAGGGGGAACTGGCGCGGCTGTTGGTGGAGACGGGGGCGGCGCCGGACCAGATGCCGGTGAATCCGAAGCTGCGGATGGAGATGCCGGAGCAGGCGATCCGGTAGGGTTATTCAGGGAGCGGTTCGGTGTGGATGACGGCGCTGTTGTTGAGCGGGCCGTAGAGATGAGGGAAGGGCGGTTGATCGGGCTCAGAGTGTTCGTACTTGAGCGGGGCAGCGAGTTTGGATGGGTCGATGTGGAGGAGGAGGAAGCCGGCGGGAGAGGGGAAGAACTTGTTGTGGACGAAGGGTAGTTGCGCGGGTGTGCAGAGGTGAATGAAGCCGGTGGTGGGGAGATCGGGAGTGCGGTATTCTCCAGTGGTTTGGGCGGCTGCCCAAGCATGGGCCGGAGCGATGTGATAGAGGACGGGTTCGTGCAAGCGGGTCTTATGCCAGCTTAATACGGCTGGAGAAGACGTAGAAAGAGTCCTGCTTGCGGGCGAGAAGGCCGATGACGCCGCCTTGCAGCGTGGCGTCCTGCGCCGAGAAGACCGTTGTGCCATTGATTTTGAGGGACATGACCTCGTCGTCGAAAGTGACGGTACAGAGGTGGGCGCCGCGGGTGGCGGCGTTGGGTACGGTGATGAGCGGAGTAGCGAGCGGCTTTTCTTTGCGGTTTTCCACGAGGTAGCCGCGCACCTGGAGGTCATTTTTGACGCGGGCGACGCGGATGGCGTAGAAGCTGTTCAACTCGGGGTCAGAATGGAGGACGAAGGAGGCGGCGCCTTTGGCCACATGGATGATGTAGCTGGCTTCGCCGGCGATGGCGTTCATGCTGGGGTGATAGAGCAGGGGGCCAGTGGGCCGCACGGCGCCTTCTTCTTTCTTCCAGCCTGGGTCAGCGCCTTTGACGCCAGTCCAACCGGGCAGGTCGTTGGTGTTCTGGAAGTCGAATTCGGCGTAAGAGTCCAGGTTGCGTGCTGGTCCGAAGGAGACCAGTGAGCCGACACCCTCGATAGCGTCGTAGGCCCAACGAGCTGCGGCCAGGAGGCCGAAGCCGAGGGAGGACAGGAACATTCTTCGGGGGAAGTGCTCGCGCTCTAGAAAAGAGAGGGGCGCCTGGCCCTTTGCGCCGGGCGTTTGTACGAATGGGTCGTCGTGATCCATAGGCCTCGATATCTCCGCGTTCTACTACCATATCGGTAGCGGCATAACCGGTCTTTAGTACGAAGCCAAAAATAGTTCTATTCTTTTTTGTCTTAGGCTAAATTGCTGATCTGTTGATAAGCATTTTCACCGTACTGGAGTTCCGAATGGCGCTGATATTGGAATTGAAAGGCGGCGATGGTGTCTTCATCGGCGGCTTTGGCGACGGTGCGTAGGGCTTTTGCGATGTTGCCGTTTTCGGCTTGACGGACGGACTTACCGAGGGCGAGGGCGAGTTTGCGGATATCGGCGAGTTCCTCTTCGTTGAGATTGCCCTCGACATTGACGGAGACGGAGAGTTGGCGAGAAGCAGAGGCGCTCGCTTTGCCGTCGCCCGATTGGAGGGAGAAGGCCTGGATGGCTTGGGCGGAGAGCGTGACTTTGTCGCCTTCCGCGGTGGTAACGGTGAGATCGAGCGAGCTTGATTGTTGGCCGGCAGCGGCGCGTGTGGTGCGGGCGTTGTTGAGGTTTGTCTGTTGGCAGCAGGGTGACTGAGAATAGTTACCGATTCGCATGGAGCATCTCTCCTGTTGCCCATATCGGGTGGAGAGGTGTATGTATGAATCTCCGTTTTGATACAACAGACACAGGATGATCGATCGTAGAGATTTTTCGCGCATTGCAGTTGGGGCCACAGCCTCCACAAAGTTGGGGGCGGCGAAGAGACCGCGAGTTGCCGGGGTGGTGACAGAATACCGGCACTACTCGCATGCAGATGTCGTGGTGGGACGGCTGTTGGGGGGCAACTCGGCGAACGGGGTGCATCATGCGCCGCGGACGGAGGTGGTTTCGCTGTATACGGACCAGTCGCCGGCGCAGGATATGGCTCCGGACCTGGCGGCGCGGTTCGGGTTCAAGAGATTCCCAACAATTCGAGAGGCATTGACACTGGGTGGGCAGAAGCTGGCGGTAGACGCGGTGTGCTTTGTGGGAGAGCATGGAAACTATCCGTTCAACGATCTGGGGCAGCATCTGTATCCACGGTTTGAGTTGTTTAACCAGATATTGGATGTGTATGAGGCGAGCGGGCGTTCGGTGCCCACCTTCTGCGACAAGCATCTTTCCTATTCATGGCAGAAGGCGAAGGCAATGTATGACCGGGCGGCGAAGTTGAAGGTGCCGTGGATGGCGGGCTCGTCGATCCCGGTGACGATTCGCACGCCGCTGCTGGAGATTCCGCTGGACACGCCGCTGGAAGGCGCGGTGGGAGTGGGCTACGGGCCGCACGACGCTTACGGATTTCATTTATTGGAATCGATGCAGTGCATGATTGAGCGGCGTAGCGGCGGCGAGACGGGAATGGCGCAGGTGGAGTGGATTGAGGGCGACGGAGTGTTTGCCTGGCTTGGCAGTGAGCAGGGCAAGTGGGCACGGCCGTTGATTGAAGAGGCGCACGGGCGCAATCCTTCGCGCAAGCCGGGGACGTTGGAGCAGGTGGCGAATAAGCCGGTACTGTTTGCGTTGCGCTACAAGGATGGGCTGAAGGCGGCGGGGCTGATTCTGGGCCCGTCGGGCGCGGACTGGACATTCGCCTGCCGGCGGAAGGGCGCGGCTACTTTGGATTCGACGTTTTTCGGGCTGAACCCGAAGGGACGGCCGCTGCCGCATTTCGATGGCATGGTGCACTGCATTGAAGACATGTTTGTATCGGGGAAACCGGCGTATCCGGTGGAGCGCACGTTGCTGACAACGGGTACGCTGGCGTTCCTGTTTGAATCGAAAAAACAGCGGCGCGCGGTGGAGACACCGGAGCTTTCGGTGGTGTACCGTGCGGCGAAGAATACTTTCTTTCAGAGGGCCTGATGCGACTTTGGTGGCTGATTCCTGCTTGCCTGGCGATGGCCGCCGGGCCAGTGTTGTTTGAGGATGTCACAGCCCGCAGCGGAGTGACGTTCCGGCACCAGGCGAGCAAGACCGCGAACAAGTATCTGATTGAGTCGACCACGGGTGGCGTGGCGATGCTTGATTACGATGGGGACGGGTGGCTCGATCTGTATTTCGTCAACGGGGCGGAATTGAAGGCGGGGATGAAGGCGGGGGATGTGCCGGTGAAGACGGGGGCGAAGTTTTTCAACCGGCTGTATCGGAACAAGCGGGATGGGACGTTTGAGGATGTGACGGAAAAGGCCGGGGTGAAGGGGAGCGTCTACGACATGGGCGCCACATCGGCTGATTACGACAATGACGGCGATGCGGATCTGTATGTGACGGGCTTTCCGCGGAACACGTTGTATCGCAATAACGGGGATGGCACGTTCACCGATGTCACGGCGCAGGCTGGTGTGGCGGGGAAAGGATGGACATCAAGCGCGGTGTTTGTGGATGTGGATCATGACGGGAAACTGGATCTGGTTGCTGTCCGGTATGTGGATTGGGATTTCGAGCCGGACAAGTGGTGCGGTGCGCATAGGGACGGGTACCGCTCCTATTGCCACCCTGATCAGTTCCAGCCGATTTCGAGCCTGTTGTTTCACAACAAGGGCAATGGGACGTTTGAGGATTGGACGGAGCGGAGCGGCTTTGCGCCGGCGAAGGGGAAAGGGCTGGGGGTGGCGATTGAAGACTTCGACCGGGATGGGAAGGTGGACATCGCGGTGGCGATCGACTCGTTCCCACAGCAACTGTTTCACAACCTGGGTGAAGGCAAGTTCAAGGAGATGGGTTTCGATGCCGGTGTTGCTTATGACGATGACGGCAATACCTATGGAGGGATGGGGATCGATTTCGCGGACTATAACAACGACGGATGGCCGGACCTATTGATCAATGCACTGGCTTCGCAGCGGTATGCGTTGTATCGGAACAAGCGGGGGACGTTTGAATATTTTTCCGCGCAATCGGGGATCAGTGCGTCGACACGGATGAACTCGGGGTGGGGAATGAAGCTGTTGGATTACGACAACGACGGGTGGAAGGACATTCTGGTGGCGCAGGGGCACGTGATGGACAACATCATGCTGACACAGCCGCTGGTGCCGTACCTGGAGCCGATCAAGGTGTTGCGGAATGTAAAAGGCAAGTTTGTGGAGGTACAGGCTTTTGAGAAGCCGCTGGCGGCGCGAGGGGCGGCGTTTGGGGATTTGAATAACGATGGGTGGCCGGACTTGGCGGTGAATTGTCTGGATGGGGATGCGGTGGTGATTCTGAATCGAATTTCCAATGGGAATCATTGGATCGGGTTTGCTCTGGAAGGGACGCGGAGTAATCGTGATGGCATCGGTGCGCGAGTGACCGTGGTGACGGCCGATGGCAATGAGCAGAACGTGATGGTGTCCACATCGTCAAGCTACTTGTCGGCGAATGACAAGCGTGCGCGGTTCGGCCTGGGCACGCAAACGAAGGTGGTGTCAGTGGAGGTTCTGTGGCCGAGTGGTGTGAAGCAGATGGTGGATGCGGGCGCGGTGGACCGGTTCGTGAGGGTCAAGGAACAATAGAAGCCGTTGGCGCGAGGACCCAGGCGGAATTGTGCTGAGTGAAGCCGACGTGGGGGTAGTAGTTGACGGCTTTGGGGGCAGCAAGGAGGATGACGCTGGCGCGGGGGGCGGCGGCTTGGGTGCGGCGCATGAGCTCCTTGCCGATGCCGAGGCGCTGGTGGGTTTCGCGCACGGCGAGGTCGGAGAGATAGGTGGCGTAGGCGAAGTCGGTCATGGAGCGGGAGATGCCGACCAGGATGTCGCCGTCCCATGCGGTGATGACGAGGTTGGCGTTGCGGAGCATGTCGGACATGCGGTCACGGTCGGCAACAGGGCGGCGTTCGCCGAGGGTGGATGCAACGTACATCTCGATGACCTGGTCGATGTCGAGGTTGTTGCCGGTGCGGTATTCGATCATTCGTAATATTTTACCGCCGGGTGCGGACGTTGACGTTGACCTTTTTGAAAATCTCGAAGTGTTTGTTGGCTTCTTCGGTTTTGCCGTTGCGGCGGAGGACTTGGGCTAACAGGTAGTGGGCGGTGCCGTATTCGGGGTCAAGGGTGACGGCCTGGCGGAGCCATTTTAATGCGATCTCGTCCTTGTTCATCTGCGCCAGTGCTTTTCCCGTGAGGAAGAAGTTGCGGGCTGAGGTGGGATTTCGTTTGGCGGCTTCGGCGGCGAGTTGGAAGGCTTTCTCGTATTCGTTGCGCTTGAGGAAGAAGTCGGCGAGGTTGGCGTGAGCCCAGTCGTAATCGGGGTGATCTTTCATCACCAGATCGAGGGCGGCGAAGAAGTGCTTCAATGCCAGGGAATCCTGGTGCATGGCATCGTAGACTAGGCCGAGATTGTCGTGGGCGCGGTAGGATTTGGGGTCACGGGCGAGCACCTTTTGGAATTGCTCGACGGCCTCGGGGTAGCGGCTGCTCTGGTAGAACATGCGGCCGAGGGCGTAGATGGTGGCCTCGTGATTGGGGTCGAGGGCAAGGGCGGATTTCAGCATCTCTTCGGCTTCGGTGTCCTTGCCTTGCAGATAGAGGGCGTCGCCGGCGAGTTTGCGGGCTAGAGGGTTGTTCGAGACTTTGGAGAAACTGCGGACGGCCCCAGTGAACTGGCGGGACATAAGCTGGGCCTGGCCCAGGGCCATGTAGATGGAATCTTTCGAGGAGCAAAGAGAAAGGGCGGCCTCGAAATCCGAAGCCGCCCTTTCGTACTGCTTTTCGTTGTAGGCAGACTGAGCTCTGTTCACGGTTACCGTGCAGGGGTCAGGTTGCCACATCAATTAGAACGTAACACGCAAGGCGAGCTCGATGTTACGAGGCCCGCGCTGCTGTCCGGTGAACTGGCCGAAGAACGGGTTGTTGATCGCAGTGACCAAGCCGCCGATTCCGTGCCGGTTGAAGGGATTGAGGAACGTGCCGCGGAGTTCGACGCCGGCCTGCTCTTTGATTTTGAAGTTCTTGAAAATGCCAAGATCTTCGTTCACAAAGTGGCGGTCGCGAATGTTGGGCAGGTAGGGGCCCACGGTACCGAGGCGCTGCACGACGTTCTGGCCGCCGGCGAAGACCGGAGGATTGGTGAACGCGTCGCGGTTGAGGTAAGTGGAGCCGCCGTTGATGCCGCGGAAGTTGATGACCGGGGTCTGATTGGTGAGGATCGCGACGCCGGACACGAGGTCAGGGCGGGCAGTACCGAGCGGGTTGTTGATGCCACCGGTGCCGATCGCCACGGGGTTGCCGGAGCGGATCTGATGGTTGCCGGTGATCTGCCAGCCACCGATGATGGAGGCGGCAACGCCGCTCACGTTGAAGAGCTTGCCGGGGCCGATGGGCAGTTCGTAGATCCAGGTCGCCTTGAAGAACTGGGGATAGTGGTAGTTGGTGATGGCGCGCTCGAGGCGGCGGTTCTGCTGGTCGGCAGGAGTTTCGCCATCGATGACGTTGTCGGTGAGACCAAGCGCTTTGGACCAGGTGTAAGCACCCAGCATGGAGAAGCCGCCCTTAAAGTGACGGGTGGCCTGGATCTGCAGGCTGTGGTAGCTGGAGTGGCCGAAGTTCGGGAACGGTTGGCTGATGCCTGTGAACTGCGGATAGGGGCGCAGGGCCTGGAGGTTGGTGCCGGCGAAGCCCGCGAAGGGCTGCGGGATCGGGCTGGCCGGGGTCCATGGACGCGGCAGGATGTCGCCGTACTTCACCACGTCAGCCATGGTGATGGCGTTCATCTGATCGAAGCCCTTGGCGATGAGGCGGGTGCCTTTGTTGCCGATGTAGTTGACTTCGAGCACGGTGGCGGCGGGGAGTTGATACTGGAAGCCGAAGTTCCAGTTCTGCACGTAGGGCAGACGGCCCGAGTCGGGAGCCTGGTATTCGATGCCCTGGCCGTTGGCGGCGTTGGGGCGGCGATCGGGAAGGGTACCGGTGAAGCTCGGGTAAGGATTGTGGATGAAGCCGAGCGGGTCTTCGGCGAAGGCCAACTGGGTGTTGCCGGAGTTGACGTTGATGCTGGAGTTGAAGCCGAAGGTGCCAGGGGTAGTGAAGTTGTTCACTGTGGGCGTGTTGTTGATACCGTAGCCGCCGCGCATGACGAGCTTGTCGGTCATGGCGTAGGCGAAGCCGAGCTTGGGAGAGAACTGCTTCCAGTAGGTATCCATGAATGTCTTCTTGCCGAGGTCGTCGGCGAAGACGAGGGCGCCGAGGCGTCCACCAGCGGCCGGGTTCGGGGTGGTGAGGCTGAGTGCCGTCATACGGCCGGCCACTTCCATCAGTCCACCAATGATTTCCCAGCGCATACCGATATTCAGGGTGAGTTTGCGGTTCACCTTAAAGTCATCCTGGAAGTAGGTGCCGAAGCTGCGCCAGCGCTGGCCGAAGTTGGAACCGGCGATGCCGCGGCTGGTGCTGCCATACGCTCCCAGAAGGAAACTGGCGAAGGAGTGGCCGGTTTCGTTGAGGAAGCCGGGCTGCGCCGTCTGGGTGGGAGTGAAGTTGAACTGGCCGGAGCTCGACTTGTTGCGGTTGTTCTGGTAATAGCGGCGATGATCCACACCGAACTTGAAATTGTGCTTACCGCGGATGTAGGTCATGTCGTCGGTGAGGATGGTGGAACCGTTGTAGGAGCCACCGGCGCTGCTGGAGCCAAGCTGGCCACCGGCGCCGATGCCACCGCCCTGGAAGGGTTGGCCGCTGAAATTCAAGCGCGGGAAGTGGGTACCGGGGACGTTGGTGACGCCGACTTTCGCGGCCCAGTCCTGATCCACGTAGACGCTTTCGTTGATGTTGCCGAAGCGGTTGTAGCCGCCGGCGAAGTGGTTGAGCAGGTTCGGGCGGATTGTCCAGTCATAGGCGAGGCGGCCCATTGTGCCGGGAGTGTCCTGGTTCTGATAGACGTTGGTGGGCAATCCGGGAGGTATGCCCCAGCGGCCGCCGGGCGAATTGTTGCGGGTGCGGAAGTTACGGCTGAACATCGCATACATCTTGTGCGAGTTGTTGAAATTGTGGTCGCCGCGCAGCAGGAGCATCTTCTCGTCGAAGAAGGGGCAACATGCGCCGAGGTTGGGGATGTTGTTCAGCATCGTGTTGTAGAGCGGATCGTCGATACCGACATCGAGGATCTTCTGGGCGACAGGGCTGAAGCGGGCGCGGGGAATCACGTTGCCGGCGAACGGCGTGCGAACACCCGTACCGTTGGCAGCGGCCTGCATGCTGAGCGGATCATAGATGGCGCCGAATCGCACCGGGTTACCAGCCGCGTCGGTGCCGGCCGTTGTGCCGGAACGAGTGTTGCCGGTAAAAGCGGAATCGAAGAGGCGGGCGAAATTGCCCTGCTTGAAATCAGGCATGGGCAAGGTGCTGAAAGCGGTGGACTGGAAGTCGCGCACCTTGGTCCGTTCGAAGTTTTCGAAGAAGAAGGTACGATTCTTGCCGTTGTAGACTTTGGGGATCAGCACTGGGCCGCCGACGGACTGGCCGTAGTTGTGCTGGCGGAAGGGCTGGCGCTTCACGCCGCCCGCATTGTTGTTCCAGCTGTTGCCGCGGAGGGCATCGTTCTGGACATAGTAATACGCGCTGCCGTGGAGTTGGTTCGTGCCGCTCTTGGTGGCGAAGTTGGCGAGGGCCGTCTGGCCGCCGCTGTACTGTGCGCTGGTGACGCCGGTTTGCATCTTCATTTCAGAGATGGCTTCGGCGGTGGGGCTGAATTCGTTGTTGCTGCCGCCCTGAAGGTCCATACGGCCGAGCGGAATACCATCGACGAGGATTTCATGCGAATAGTTCTGGCCGCCGTTGATGGAGCCCTGGAAAGTGCCGCCGACGGTGCCGGGCAGCGAAGTGAAAATGAACTGTTGAATCTGACGCCGGCCATCACCCACCGTGATGGGCCAAGTGTCGAATTCTTTCTTCGAAACGTAGCTGCCGATTTCGGCGGTACCGGTTTCGAGGAGTGGCGGATCGCTGGATACGGTGACCTGGTCGGAGACGGCGCCGACTTCCATGGTGAAGTCGACGGTAAGCGTCTGGGCTACGGCGAGCACAACGTTATCGCGGACCGAGGTTTTGAAGCCAGCGGCGCTGGCGGTGATGCGATAAGTGCCGGGCGAGAGATACGGCATACGGAAGACGCCGGCGGATGTGGTCTCGACAGGCGTTTCGACGTTTGTCGCGAGATTGAGAGCCTTTACGGTGGCTCCGGGAATCACTGCTCCAGACGGATCGGCGATGGTTCCATTAAACGTTCCCCGCTCACCTTGACCGAATAGGGTCAGGGCGAGAAGACACAATAGCCATGTGAATCGGCTGATCATGTGGTGTCAATTACCCCCTCTACAAATTGAAGCCGGTGGGCGGCTCCCTAGAGTAGACGATAATTGGCTTGAGCCCCCATGTCAATCGCCGCAGTTTTTGCAGTGACTGAATTCGAAGGCTCAGGGGAACTCGATTGCGGTAACAATTCCGGAGGAAGAGAAGTATTCCAAGGCGATTGGCAGGGGTTTTTGCGGGCCGCAGCGGAATTCAAATGTCATAGAGGAGGCATTCCTGAGGAGCACGTCCCCGGGGTTCTCCACCAGTAGTGCGTGGGTCTTATTCTGGGCGCGGACGTGGAATCGAGCACTCTGGCCGAGACATTCGATGCGTTCGAGGATGCCCTGGAGTTTGGCGTCGCCTTGTTTATTCTTCCAGGAATCCGGTGTAACGACAGCGGGCCGTTTCGGCGGCTCGGCAGCGGGTGGAGTTGCCAGGGACCGGATTGCGGCGTGGGCCATCTGAGCCTGTTCCGTTGTGGAAGCAGCATCGAGAGCCCGGCGGGCGGCGTGGATTGCTTCCTGCTTGCGCCCAAGGGCCTGATAGCTGGAGGCCAAGGCGTGCCAGAAGTAGGATTGGCGCGGGAGCACGGCGGCGGCGAGTTCGATGTGGCGGACCGCGTCGGCATGTTTGTTCTGCGAGGCGTAGGCCACTCCGAGGAGGAATTGAGCTTCGGCGTGGCGGGGATTGCGCTGTACTGCCTTCTCCAAATAAAGGAGGGTGTCGGAAGGGCTGCCACCGGAATCACGGAGCAGCATGGCGTACTCAAAATAGGTTTCCGCGCTTGCGTCGGGGAACTCGATGGCCTGTTCGAAGAAGCGGCGGGCCGAATCCGTGCGCATGGCGGCAAGCTCCATCATGCCGAGAGCGGTGGCCATGCGAGCGGAAGCGGGCTTGGCGCGGCGGTACTTGCGATAGATCTTCTCGGCCTCTTCGGGGTGGCCAGATTGATTGGCGAGGGCGGCGTAGGACAGATCCGCATCGAGATCGGAAAGCTCGCTGGCCACGACTTCGGCCTGGCTTCCCAATTCCGCCGTGTAGTCGACCACGGGAAGAGCGGTACGGTCCAGATAAGCCTTAAGGTCGACGATGATTTCAGGGAACGATTTCCCGTAAGCTCGCTGGAGCGCTGCCACCTGCGGCTCACCGGCAGCCACGGCAGAAAGGAAGGTAGGAAACGCGGTGCGGTACTGTTCGTGGAGACGCAGCATATGGACCATGGCCCAACTTTGGGCATAGAAGATGCCGGCGCGGGAAGCCTCATCGAAGTGCGGGGACTGCTTGGTGACACTGGCGATTTCATCGCCGGAGAGCAAGGGTCTTATGGAGAGGATACGGAGGTGGTTGCCGATGGGTTTTCCGAGCCGGACCTTTCCGGAGTTGGAATCGAGGGTGGAATGGAATTCGGCGAGGCCTTCCTCGAGCCAAGCAGGCAGGGGGCCGGTGGTGTGATTGAGGACGAGGTGAACATATTCATGGAAGGCGACGCGGGAGGGATCGGGGGCGGCCATGTTGAGGACGATGTAATCGCGTTCGGCGGCGCTCTGATAAAAGCCCTGGACGGCTGGGGAGGGGCGTAAGGCGCGGAAGCGGGGTTCCGAGGTGAGGGCGAAGGCTTCAACGGGAAGCGGGGCGGTAGACCGGCCGAGAGCAGAGAAGACGCGGCGAGCCAAATCCAGCTTGGCGAGGGCATCCCGTCCCGCGCGTTCGCCGCCATCGGTGATGACGGTAATTGGTCCGGATTCGAGCTTCCACCACTTGGCGCAGAGGGGGAGGGCGAGCGCGAATGTGAGAGCCAGCCGGATCACAAGTTTTCCTATTTTACTTCCGGACATCAACTAGCTGATAAAATGGAAGCACGAAAACGTGATGATTTCGCAAGCGCCAAAACTCCAAATGAAAGTCGCGCAGAAGCAGATTCTGACGCCTGGGCTCGTCCAGATGGTCACTCTGCTCCAACTGAACCGGTTGGAACTGCGAGACATGATCTCGCAGGAGATGGCGCAGAATCCGTTTCTGGAAGAAGGAGCGGACGGTGAGGAACTGACTCCGCAGGAAGTTCAGACACTGATTGAGAACGAGAGATCGTCGGAGCCTGCCGACAGGACGATTCTGGATACGGTGAACGCCGCGGCGCAGCCGGAAGGATTCGAGGCAGCGACGGATTTCGATCTGGACCGGGTGGAGATTGAACAGGTGAGGGCAGAGGCGGCAGCGCCGGCCTCACAGGCGACCGAAGAACCTGCCGCGACGACGACGGACAGTTTCGATGAGATCGACTTCGGGTCTTATTTTGACGACTACCTGGATCCGGGGTTCAAGTCGCCTGCTTCTGAGAATGTGGAGAAGCCGGGCTTTGAAACATTTCTCTCTTCTCCTGTTACTTTGAGCAGCCACCTGGACGAGCAACTCGCCCTGATGGTTTTGACCGACGATGTGAGGGACGCGGCCGATACGATCATTGGGAACCTGGACGAGAACGGGTATCTGAACGAATCGCTGGAAGATCTTTCCGCGCCGGGTAATCATGCGATGGCGGATCTGGAAGCCGCGTTGAAGGCGGTACAGTCGTGCGAGCCGGCTGGGGTTGGGGCACGGGATCCGCAGGAATGCCTTCTGCTGCAGTTGGAGAGCCGCAACGGCAAAGGCGGAGTGGCGTGGCTCCTTATTAAGGAGCACATGAAACTGCTGGAGTTGCGGCAGTACAAAGAGATTGCGAAGCTGATGGGCCGCCCGCTGGAACATATCCAGCTTGCCGTGGCGGTGATTACGCATCTGGATCCGCGTCCTGGGCTGCGGTATTCGGGCCCGGGAGCGCGGCAGGTGCAGCCGGATGTCTACATCTTCAAAGATGGGGAAGACTATGTAATCCAGATCAACGACGACGATCTACCGCAGATCCGTCTGAATTCCGATTACCGCCGCATGCTCGATCGGAATCAAGAGCCGAACAAAGACGTCCGGGACTACATGAAGGAGCGTTATCAGTCGGCTCTTCAGTTGATGAAGAATATCGAGCAGAGAAAGCAGACCATTTTTAAGGTCTGCCAGGCGATCATTGGGCGGCAGGGCGAGTTTCTGGAACACGGGCTCGACAGACTGCGTCCGATGATGATCAAGGATGTGGCCGAGGAAATCGGCGTGCACGCATCCACGGTCAGCCGCGCGGTAGCCAACAAATACGCACACACCCCTCAGGGTGTGTTCGAACTGCGCTTCTTCTTCTCCGAAGCTGTACAAGGCCCCAGCGGAAGCGCAACGCCGCTTTTGATCCTGAAGCGGCGTGTGAAGAAGATGATCGAGGAGGAGGACTCCGCTCACCCCCTCACCGATGAACAGATCACGGAGCGGTTGCAATCGGAAGGTATTCAAGTGACGCGCCGGACCGTGGCGAAGTATCGGGAAGACATGGGCATCCCGTCCACGCACCAGCGCCGCCGCCGGGAATAGAATACAATCGCCGTCATGCGCCGCTCAGCCTAAATGAGATCTCCTGGAGAAACCATGAAAATTAACTACACTGGCCAAGCCGCCTTTACCCCTATGCAGCAGAAGAAGCTGGATGCGAAGTACGCCAAGCTGGCGAAACTGCTCGATCGGGGGGGAGAGAGGAAAGCCCGCGTCATACTGACGGCGCAGCGTCATCTCCAACGCGCCGAGATCACCGTGAAGTACTACGATCATGATCTGGTGGGCCTGAGTTCGGATTCCGATACGTTTACGGCCGTGTTCAACGCGATCGAGAAGCTGGAAAAGCAGATTCTGAAGCATCGGGACAAGTGGCGGGATACGAAGCGGACTGGTGATGCCAAGGCGGCATTGCTGAAGGAGCCTGCCGCTGCGAAGAAGGTGGAAGCGGCCAAACCCGCAGCGAAGGCGAAGGCTGCGCCGAAGGTGGATGGCAAGGCGGCGGCAGCGAAGCGCGTGTACAAAGTGAACCGCAAGAGCCAGAACAAGCCGATGACGGTGGAAGAGGCGATGCTCGAAATCCAGGCGGATTCGAATTACATGGTGTATCGGGATGCCGACTCGGACCGCGTTCATGTGCTGGTGAAGCGCAACGACGGGCACTTTGATCTGATCGAATCCTAATGCGCTTGCCATGAGCGCGAAACGTTCCTCATCCGATCCGGAGCCGGAAGGCGCCGAGGTTCAGCCAGAACTGGTCATTGTCACCGGACTGAGCGGCTCCGGAAAGGGGACTGTGCTCAAATGCCTGGAGGATCTTGGTTTCTATTCGGTGGATAACCTACCGGTGGACCTGATTCCGAAGTTTGCGGAATTGACGAAGTCATCGCCCAGCATCCGGTGTGCGGCGTTGGGGACCGATATCCGGGAGGGCAGCAATTTGCGGCGGCTTCCGGAGATCATCACGCGGCTGCGGAAGGAAGTTACCACCACGCTGCTGTTTCTGGAGGCGGATGATGCCACGATATTGCGGCGCTTCAGTGAAACGCGGCGGCCGCATCCGCTGGGGCGGGACGAATCGTTATCGGAGAAACTGGCGAAGGAGCGGCAGGCGCTGACTCCGATCCGCGATCTGGCGGATCATATATTGGATACATCGCGGTTCACGGTGCATGAGCTGCGAGACATCGTGGCGGAGAAGTTTCGCGGGACGAAGGAAGAGTCGAAGCTGATGATCCGGGTGAACAGCTTCGGATTCCGGAACGGGATACCGACGGACAGCGACCTGGTGTTTGATGTGCGGTTCCTGCCCAATCCGAATTACATTCCGGAGTTCAAGCCGCATACGGGGAAGCATCCGCGGGTGGCGCGGTATATCCGGTCGTTTCCGCAGACGCAGGAGTTCATGGAGCGGGTGATGCAGTTGCTGGTGTTTCTACTGCCGCACTACATTCGCGAGGGGAAGAGCTACCTGACGATTTCGTTTGGGTGCACGGGGGGGCAGCATCGGAGCGTGATGATGGCCGCGGAGATTTGCAAGCGGCTGGCGAAGGCGGGGTACAAGGTGAAGGAGCAGCATCGGGACGCACCGCGGAAGTAGTGAGACGGCGGCGGATTATCGCCATGGGTCTATTACGCGGACGCCCAGGTGTTCAAAGTGGTTGACGTTGCGCGTGGCCACTGCAAAGCCGTTGGCGGCGGCGCAAGCGGCGATGTAAGCGTCAGGAGCCATTGCTCGCTTGCCGTTTTTCTCGCACTCCGCGACAATCTGGGCCAGCTTGTCGGCGGCAGCAGAATTGAAATCGAGTGTGCGGCCGTTGAATAGGCCGAGCACGCGTTCGACTTGGGCGGCGAGCGCCTTCTTGCGCTTTCCTTCCGGCAGTCTCAGCACTCCAAACAGGAGTTCAGCGCGGCTGATAGCAGTGATATACAGTGTTTCCGCGCTCTGGCTGTCCAGCCAATCTATGACACTCTGCGCCGGGGTGGTCTTGAGCGGCTCAGAGAGCACATTGGTATCGAGGACGATCACGTGAAATCCTCGCCTCGAATTGCAGTTCGGCGGCGAGAGACGTCCAGTTCGTCCATTCCGCCGACTTCACGAGCAATGCGGTGAATTTCGGAGCCGATTTTTAGGCGTTTCGGCGGCCGGACGGTGTCCTCGAGAATCAAACGGACCTCAGCCTCTGTGGAGCGGCCATGCCGGGCAGCCCGCATGCGCAACGCCCGGTGGACTTCCTCGGAGAGGTTGCGGACTGTCAGATTGGGCATGTAATCATCTCCATTCGACTGTAGTCAATGCTAGCAAATGTGTAAAGATGCTATCACTCGGGTTTGCTCTCAGTGGGTTGCTCCCATCGGTGCTGGCGGATTCGACGGCGAAGCGCAGACCGACGAGCTCACCTCCAGGATGGCCGGGACGCCGACGTAGCAACCGGCAAAGTGAAGCGATTAATATGGGTGGGGGTTGATCTCCATGTTTCCGCGAGTCCTTCTACTATCTTTCTACGCAGCGGCAGGGTTTTGTGCCGTCAGCTTCAATCGCGATGTTCGTCCCATCATGTCCAATACGTGTTTCCAATGCCATGGTCCGGATAAGAGCAGCCGGATGGCAGGGCTGCGGCTGGATCTGCGGGATGAAGCGTTGCGCAAAACTGCCTCGGGCGTGACGCCGATTGTGCCGGGGAATCCGGAGCAGAGCGCCATCGTCGAGCGGATCTTCAGCTCGAATGCGGCGAAGATGATGCCTCCGAAGTACGCACACAAGGAACTTTCGGCGGCGCAGAAGAATGTTATCAAGCAGTGGGTGGCTGAGGGCGCCAATTACGAAGGGCACTGGGCGTATCAGCCGGTGCGGCGTCCGGAGGTGCCGGCTGTCCCGGGCGGCGCCGTGCGTAATCCGATCGATGCGTTTGTGCAGCAGCGGCTGGCGCGGGAAGGGCTGAAGCCTTCGGCGGAAGCCGACAAACGGACACTGATCCGGCGCGTCACGTTCGATCTGACCGGGCTGCCTGCAACACCGCAGGATGTGTCGGCGTTTGAGAAAGACACAGCGCCGGATGCTTATGAAAAGCTGGTGGACCGGCTGCTCAGCAGCGAACGATATGCGGAGAAGCAAGCGATGCACTGGCTCGATGCGGTGCGGTACGCCGATACGTGCGGTTTTCATGGCGATAATCCATTTCCGATTTGGCCGTATCGCGATTACGTGTTGCAGGCTTTTCGGAACAACAAACCGTTTGATGTTTTCACGCGGGAACAGCTTGCCGGCGATTTGATGCCAAATGCGACCGAGGAGTCGCGGATTGCGTCGGCCTACAACCGGCTGAATCGCACGTCGGCGGAAGGCGGGATTCAGCCGAAGGAATATCTGGCGAAGTATGGCGCGGATCGGGTGCGGACGACGGCGAGTGTGTGGCTGGGTAGCACGATTGGTTGCTCGGAGTGCCACGATCACAAGTTTGATCCGTTCCTGTCGCGGGACTTTTACTCGATGAAGGCGTTCTTCGCCGATATTGAGGAGACGGGCCTGGTGCCCGACCGCGGGGCAAAGGCATGGGGCACGCAGCTCACTCTGCCGACCAGCGAACAGAAGGCCCGGAGGCAGGATCTGGAAGCGCGGATCGAAGCCGCGCGGAAGGCGCTGGATGAGCGGACTGCTTCCTTCGCCGCAAGGCGCGCCGATTGGGAAAAGGAAGTACTGAGCAAGTTCGAAGGGGGTTGGTACAACTGGCAGTTTCAGCGTCCCGTTTCCGCGTCGACGGCGAACGGCGCGAAGCTCACCATCTTTAATGACGAGCCGGTGGAGATGAACACCTACAGCGGAGCGTCGCTCACGGCAGAGAAGAGGCCGGGCGACGGGCTGATGATCGCCAGTGGCGCGAACCCGGATCGCGAGACTTACACAGTGACGCTGAAGCCAGGATTGGGAAGCTGGATGGCGCTGGGGCTCGAAGTAGTGCAGGATGAATCGCTGCCTGGGATCCGGGTGGCGCGGGGATCGGACCGCCTGGTGGTCACGGAGATCGAAGCGGAACTGGATGGACGAAAGATTCCGTTCTCACTCGCTACCGCCAGTTTTACGGGCGTTTCGCCGGAGTATCCGGCGCTAGGGGCGATTGACGGGAATCCGAAAACGGCCTGGGGTATCGCCACTTATGGAGAGAATCGAAATCTGTTTCTGGCGCTGCGGTTCACGGAGCGATTGGCGACTACGGCTTCGTCAAGGTTGATCGTGCGGCTGAAGCATGATTCCGATTACCGGCGGGCGACGCTTGGCCGGTTCCGACTGGCGCTTTCTTCGGCGGCGTATTCGTGGCCGGAGCCGGAAGAGGCACGGAATCGGCGCAAGACGCCGACGCACGGTGTGCCGGATGATGTGATCGCCGGGTTGCGCAAGGCCGCGGATCAGCGTAGTGAAGAGCAGCGGAAGGCGATCAACGCGCACTTCCAGTGGATGGACACGGAGTTGCAAGCTTCCTTCATTGAACTGGAGAAGTTGCAGGCCGAACTGGGGATACTGGATGCATCGGTCACACGGGTAGTGGTGACGCAAGCCACGGAGCCTCGAGAGACACGAGTGCTGCCCCGCGGAAATTGGATGGATGATGCGGGAGAACTGGTGCAGCCGGCGATCCCGGGGTTTCTCGGCAAGCTGCAAGCGAGTGGCAGAGCGACGCGGCTGGACCTGGCGAACTGGCTGGTTTCTTCCGATAATCCGCTGACGGCGCGAGTGCAGGTGAATCGCACATGGCGTTTGTTATTCGGAACGGGGCTTTCCAAGGTGCTGGAGGATCTCGGCTCGCAAGGGGAATGGCCGACGCATCCGGAGTTGCTCGATTGGATGGCCGCGGAGTTCCAAGAGAAATGGGATTACCGCAATCTGGTGCGCACCATTGTGTTGAGCCACACATACCGGCAGTCTTCGCTCGTTTCGAAGGAGTTGGAGGAACGCGATCCGGACAACCGGCTGCTGGCGCGGCAGACGCGATTCCGGGTGGATGCGGAAAGCGTGCGCGATGTGGCGCTGTCGATTTCGGGATTGCTGGTGGAGAAGTTCGGCGGGCCGAGTGTGCGGCCGTATCAGCCGGAAGGCTATCTGGCGGCTTTGAACTTTCCCAAGCGGGACTATTCGGCCAGTGTGGGTCCTGACCTATACCGGCGCGGTTTGTACAGCGTGTGGCAGCGGACGTTTCTTCATCCGAGCCTGATGACGTTCGATGCTCCTTCGCGCGAGGAGTGCGCCATCACACGGGTGAATTCGAATACGCCGCTGCAGGCGCTGGTGCTACTGAACGATCCGACATTTGTGGAGGCGGCGCGGGTGTTCGCACAGCATATCCTGGCGCAGAAGGGCGCGGCGGCGAAGCAACTGGACTGGGCCTTCCAACAAGCATTGCAGCGACGGCCTTCGGCGGAGGAGGGGAAGGTGCTACTGGATCTGTATCAGAAGAGCCTGGCCGGCTTTCGCAAGTCGAAAGGCGATGCGCTGAAGCTGATACAGACGGGGGATGCGCCGGTGGCATCGGTGCGCCCGGCGGAAGAACTTGCGGCCATGACCACGGTGGCGCGCGCCATACTGAACCTGCACGAAACGATCACGAGGAACTGACATGAACGCACAAGAACTTGCACGGATGGCCAGCAGGCGCACGTTCCTCGGGCGCGGCGCCGCGGGGCTGGGGTTGATTGCGTTGAATTCGCTGCTGGAACAGAAGCTCTCGGCGAAAGGAGTTGTGGAGCCGCTGCACTTTCCGGCGAAGGCGAAGCGTGTCATCTTTCTTTATCAGGCTGGTGGCCCATCGCATCTGGAGACCTTCGATCCGAAGCCAAAACTGGCGGAGATGCACGGCAAACCGATGCCGGAGTCGATGACGAAGGGGCAGCAGATTGCGCAGCTTCAGGGGCGCCCCCTGGTGTGCTACGGGCCGCAGCTTGGGTTCAAGAAGTTCGGGAAGGCGGGGCTGGAGATCTGCGATCTGTTCACGTCGATCGGGAGTGTTGCGGACGAGATCTGCCTGGTTCGTTCGATGTGGACGGAGCAGATCAATCACGATCCGGCGCACACCATTATGAATACGGGCGCGATTGTGACGGGGCGGCCGAGCATGGGGAGCTGGTTGCTGTACGGGCTCGGATCAGACGCGCAGGATCTTCCGGGATTCGTGGTTTTGACGTCGGCGGGGAAGGGCGGGCAAATGCAGCCCATCGCGGCGCGGCAGTGGTCCGCGGGTTTCCTGCCGAGCCGGTTCCAGGGAGTGAAGTTGAACTCCATCGGAGACCCGGTGCTGCACATTCAGAATCCGAACGGACTGTCCACGGGGACGCAGAAGCAATCCATCGATGCGATTAATGCGCTGAACCGCATCCAGCACCGTACGACGAACGATCCGGAGATTCTCACGCGGATTGCACAGTACGAGATGGCGTTCCAGATGCAGGCGAGCGTGCCCAGTCTGGTGGACATGAGCAAGGAGCCGAAACATGTTCTCAATATGTACGGCGCAAATCCGGGCGATGGGTCGTTTGCATCAAATTGTCTGCTGGCGCGGCGGCTGGCGGAGCGGGGCGTGCGCTTCATCCAGCTTTATCACCGAGATTGGGATCACCATGGGGGAGTGAAAGCCAATGTGGCGTTGAAAGTGCCGGAAGTGGACAAAGCAACGGCGGCGCTGATCACCGATTTGAAGCAGCGCGATATGTTGAAGGACACGCTGATTGTGTGGGGCGGCGAGTTCGGGCGGACCCCGATGTCACAGGGCGGCGACGGGCGCGATCATCATATTAAGGGATTCACTTTCCTGCTGGCCGGCGGCGGGATCAAGCCTGGGATGGCGTATGGCGCTACGGACGATCTGGGGTACGCGGCGGTGGAGAATCCGGTTAGCGTGCACGACTTCCATGCCACGATGCTGTACCTGCTGGGGATTGATCACAAGCGGCTGACGGTGAAGTTCCAGGGTTTGGATGCGCGGCTGACCGGGATTTCGGGTGACGTTGTGCGGGGGATTCTGGCGTAGCCGGATTAGAATCCTTCGAGCAGGTGGCCGAGTTTCTCTTTCTTCGTGCGCAGATAATCTTCCGTGGTGTCGAGGGGCGGGGCGATGCAGGGGACGCGCTCGGCGACATGAACGCCGGCTCTTTCAAGCGCCTCGATCTTCTCCGGATTGTTGGAGAGGAGGCGCACACTGAAGAGCCCAAGATGACGGAGGATGGCTCCCGGCAGTTCGTAGTTACGGAGATCGGCTTCAAAGCCGAGGGCCTGATTGGCCTCGACGGTGTCGGCGCCTTCGTCCTGGAGGGCGTAGGCACGGAGCTTGTTGATGAGCCCGATTCCCCGCCCTTCCTGCATTTCGTAGATCAGGACCCCACGGCCCTCGGCGGCAATCTGCTTTAGGGAGAGCTCCAGTTGGGAGCGGCAATCGCAGCGGAGGCTGTGGAAGACATCGCCGGTGAGGCATTGGGAGTGGATGCGGACCAGGGGCGGTTCGCTGCGGTTGAGATCGCCCATGATGAGCACAGCGGCTTCTTCCACACGGTCTGCGTAGTGGCCCTGAAAGCCACAGATGCGGAATTGGCCAAAGCGCGAGGGGAAATCGGCCTCGGCGGCCTTTTCGATACGGAACGATGCAGCTGGAGTCATGGATCGATGTTGCAGATGAACAGCGGCGGGCTGTAATTCCATTATAATGGGCTTCTCAGAAACACGCGCAAAACGGAGCCCGCCCGCGCCATGAATGAGTGGCGTGTTCCTCTGTACTGGCAGCGCGGCGCGTGCCCTTTGCGCCTCTCGGACCGGCGATGCTTGAACAATATCTCGTAATCCTGTTTGTGAAGCTCGCTGTTTCGGCTTCGCTGGCCAGTGTTCTGGCACGGCCGGCGTTCGTGCAGCGCATGCTCCTCGAAGAAGAGCGAACGCTGGAACAGCGATTCCGGCTCGCGCTGCTATTCTCTATCGTTTTTGGGACGAGCGTGGCGATGCGTGTGCTCAGCCGCAATAGTTATCAGGCGGTTGACCTCGGGTTGGAAGGCTGCCTGCTGTGCGGGATGATTGGGGGGTACGTCGCGGGGCTGGCGAGCGGCATTCTTATCTCGGTGCCGGCGATGCTGCATGGGGAATTCCTGGCGATGCCGTTGTGCGCGGGCGTTGGAGTAGTGGGGGGGCTGTTGCGGGACCTCGCCCCTGATAAAGAAGAGATCTGGCGGATGTCGCCCTTTTTCGGGTTGGGGATCGTAAAGATCCTGAAGGGGCCTTCGGGCCGCTACCGCTTTCTGTTTCACCTCTCCTTTCTGCTGACGGTGCTGTTTGGTGAGTTTCTGCTGGTAAACCTGGGGCGGCTTTTCGGGAAGGAGTTTGTGTTCGTGCTGTATCCGGAGAATCCGGGCACGGGCAGCGTCGTCGCGACTTACATGACTACGCTGCTGGCGGTGATTCTGCCACTGAAGGTGTGGAACAATACACGGAACGAGCGGAAGTTGGAAGTACAGGTGGCGCTACTTACAGAGGCCAGGCTGGCGGCACTGACGCGCCAGATCAATCCGCACTTTCTGTTCAACACGCTGAATTCGGTTTCGTCGTTGATCCGCACGAATCCGGAGCAGGCGCGCAAGATGGTGTACAAGCTGTCGAACATTTTGCGGCGGCTGCTGCGGAAGCAGGAGAATTTCTCTTCGATGCGCGAGGAGCTGAGCTTCATTGAGGATTACCTGTCCATTGAACTGGTGCGCTTTGGGGAGAAGCTGCGGGTATTAAAAGAGGTGGATGCATCGACGCTGGACGTACTGGTGCCGAGCATGGTTTTACAGCCGATTGTGGAAAACAGCATCAAACATGGATTAGGGCCCAAGGTAGAAGGCGGGACGATCCGGCTGACGAGCCGCACCGCGGGCAGCCGGCTGCTGATCAGCGTCGAAGACGACGGTGTAGGGATCCCCGAAGAGAAGCTCGCCAATCTATTTGAACAAGGAATAGGAGTAAGCAACGTGAACGAACGGCTCAAGGTTTTATATGGGAATGACTTCCGGCTGAGCATTCATAGCAAGCCGGGGGAAGGGACGCGGACGGAGATTGAGATCCCCCAACTCAACGCGGCCCTCACAGCGGTATCCTAGATAGACGCTCATGCAGAACCTGATCAAGACTGCGGTGCTTTCTGCGGGTCTCGAGGACCGGCTGCCCGTAACGATTGCCGAACGGACGAAGAAGGTCTACGACCGTCTTTCGTCCATCTATCATTTCTCGACGATGTTCTTTCACCAGCGGGCCCACCGCTGCGCGTTGGCGCAATCCGGCATCCGCGACGGCATGCGAGTGCTGGAGATTGCGACGGGTTCAGGGGAGATGTTCCGGCGGCTGGTGAAAGCCAATCCGCGGGGAACGACGATCGGGTTGGATCTATCGCCGAAGATGGCGGCGCGCACGCAACGGGAAGTGAACCGCGACTATCCGGGGGCGCATGCACATTGCCAGGCGGTGGATGCGAGGCACCTGCCGTTCCGGCAGGAAACCTTCGATGCGGTGATCTGCTGTTATCTGCTGGAGCTATTGAGCCAGGAGGACATTCTGCGCACGTTGGCGGAAGTGAAGCGGGTGCTGCGTCCTTCGGGGACTTTCACGCTTGTTCTGATCGGCGAAAACACGGAGCTGTTCAACACGTTCTACCATATCGGGGGAACGATGGTTCCCGCCTTCTGGGGGAGGCAGGTAGAAAACAAAGTGCCTGCGATGTTGCACGATTTCGAATTCCGGATAGAGCACGATCACACGGTGCGGCAGACGGGGTATCCTTCGCGGGTATTGACCGCGCGCAAGTAAGTGGCACCACACAGAAAGAAGCTGGCGCTGGCGGTGGGGGTATTGTTCGTGCTGATCCTGGCGCCGTTCGCCCTGTGGGAAGATCCGATGAACGCGTGGGCGGATGCGATGCTTCAGGCGCAGCGGAGCCGTGGGTGGTCGTTCGGTGTGATTGTTCTGCTGCTGGTCTCCGATATCGTATTGCCGATTCCATCGAGCATCGTGAGCACTTCCTCGGGGTACCTGTTGGGATTCGGACTGGGGCTGGCCGCGGGCTGGACGGGGATGACATTGGCGTGTCTGGGCGGGTATGCGTTGGGGCGTTATGCGGGCAAGAGGTTGCTGAGCCGGTTGTTGAGCGCGGAAGACATGGCGCTCGCGAAGCGCGACTTTGAGCAACGCGGGGACATGATGCTTGCGGTTTCGCGTCCGGTGCCGATGCTGGCGGAAGCGAGCGTCATTATGGCAGGGGCATTGGCGCGCCCATTTTCCAGATTCTTCGTAGTGACGGGGCTGGCGAATTTCGGCATATCGCTGGTATACGCAGCGGCGGGAGCTTATTCGGCGGGAGTGGATTCGTTTCTGCTGGCTTTTATCGCGGCGATGGGGTTGCCGTGGTTGTACGGGCGGCTGCGTCGGAGAGCGGCCTGAGCGCCCTGCCGGACAGTTTTATCCTGCTATCATAAAAGCGTCCCCCCTTCAGGAGAGACTTAATCCATTATGGCTATCAAAGTAGGTATCAAT
>JAFDVS010000030.1:44902-45130 GCA_018268935.1 Acidobacteriota bacterium
CTGCACGAAGAAGTGACCACGGGCACCGACAGCATTCAGGTTGGCCGCCACAACATCAAGATCTTCGCCACGAAGGATCCGGCGGAAATCGATTGGCCCAGCCTCGGTGTCGATGTCGTCGTGGAGTCCACGGGACGCTTCACGGATGCGAAAGACGCATCGAAGCACCTGCGGGGCTCGGTGAAGAAGGTAATCATTTCCGCTCCGGGCAAGAACGAAGACATCACA
>JAFDVS010000031.1 GCA_018268935.1 Acidobacteriota bacterium
CGCGGCCCGCGGATATCGCGGGCAAAGCTACGGATTCGGATGTCCTGATGGATCGCCACCGCTGATGAAGCCAGTGGTCGCGTTCCCCGGCCAAAGTGTTGAAGTGTCCGCCGACGGGATCGCGGTCGAGCGGCGCCTGCTGCCCAACACCAAAGCCCTGCCGTTCGACGGCAAACGGCGGCCCTTGCGTGCGTGGCCCGCTGGCAACTACCGCGTCGAGCCCGGAACGCTGTGGGTGGCGAGCACCTTCCACCCCGGGAGCTACGACAGCCGCTATATCGGACCGATTCGCGCTGAGCAGGTCCTCTACAGAATGCGGCCCCTTTGGTTGTTCGAATGAGGTCGTCATGGCTGTACGCGAATTGCGAATTCGCACGGTTCTCGCGGCGCTGACCGGCGTGGTCGCCTGGTCCGGCCTTGCCGCGTTCATCCCCCTGAGTCTGGCCGTGCCGATTCTGTGTGCAACCATGTCGCCCCGGCGGCATCGGGTATCCGTTGCCCTCGCCTACTACACAGCGGCCCTGTGGCCGGTGATTGCCGTAGGCATTGAACTCTATGGATTGCCCGCTGTCCCGTTTCTACTTGTGCTTGTCGGGGTTGCTGCATCTATGCTTGCGGCTTGCTGGCTTCTGCCAGGAACAGTTTTGCCCATGGTCGCGGCGGCGGTTCCACCCATCGGCATTATCGGCGTAGCCAATCCGTTGACCTCGGCCGGCATTCTGTTTCCCGGCACCAGTTGGATCGGATTGATCGCGACCGCCCTGATTCCGTTCGGCGTGGCGCGATGTCCCGCTTGCACCGTGCCGACTGTTCTGGCCGTCGCACTGACGCTAAACGGGCTGGCTCGCACTCCGCAGCCGCCGCCCGCGGGTTGGCGCGGCGTGGACACGCACTTCGGCGACATCCGGAACAAGAAGAACCTAGCCGCGGAATTCCGCAGCGCCGAGTGGATTCAGCAGGTGGCCCGTTCATCTGACGAGCAAGTCCTTGTCTTCCCGGAACTGTCCGTCACGCGTTGGACCCCAGCCACAGAAGCCTTCTGGCAACCCACCCTGGCGCCGCTCGGAGAAGACAACCGGACCCTCATTCTCGGAGCCGGGTTGCCGATATCCGGTGGACAAGACTATAGGAATGTTCTGATCGCTGTGCCTTTTCGCCTTAGTACTGAAACGGCGTTCGTCGAGCAAAGCATCCCTCTACCGTGGGTCATGTGGAATCCCATCGCCGTCAAGGATCGGGTGCCGCTCAACCTCTGGGGCCGCCGGACAATCGAGGTTGCGGGCCAGCGCGCCGCCGCGCTCATCTGCTACGAGCAACTCATACTGTGGCCAGTTTTCACGGCTGTGTCAGAACGGCCAACGGTGCTCGTGGCCATCTCGAATGCGGTCTGGACGAAAGGCACGCCGATTCCGGCGGTGCAGGGATCGGCGGTTTGGGCGTGGACCCGTCTGTTCGACATTCCGGCAATCTCTGCCGTCAATCAATAGGAGGCCTATGCGAGTGCTCGCTTCCCTGGCATTGTTCCTTCCCTATCTCGCGGCGCAGCCAGCTTCGCGCCCCCTGACTACAGCGGAGTTCGCGGCCGTTGCGAAGAGTTGTGCCCCCGATGCGCCAGTGTCGACCCTGCGCGCAATCGCTAAGGTGGAATCCGCGTTCAACCCGCTCGCGATCTCTATCAACTATCCAGACAAAGCCCCGGAACGGTTAGGTTTGGATGAAGGTACAGTGGCGCTTTCGCGTCAGCCCACAACATTGAACGAGGCTGTTCGTTGGACGAAATGGCTTTACAGCCGCGGACTCACGGTCAGCGTTGGTCTGATGCAAGTGAACGCCGAACATCTGGCAGGTCTCGGTCTTTCCCTCGAACAAGCTTTCGACCCATGCGCCAATCTGCGGGCAGGGTGGACGATTCTGAACACGAAGTATCGGACGGCGGCGGCGGTTCTCGGCCAAGGTCAGCTCGCACTTCATGCCGCGATCTCTTCCTACAACAGTGGTTCGCTAATTGCAGGATTTAACAACGGATACGTAGATAAAGTGATCCAGAACAAGCCCGAGGTGTCATCAATACCCGCGTTGGCGGGTCAATTGAATAGGCCGGAGGTGTCTTCAGTACCGCGTAGTGTGGACCCGCCAAGTGTGCCGCCGGCATCGGAGACGGAAGTTGAGGACCCGAACGCGGCAACAACCCGAGTGTCGTGGAAAAGAAACAAGAACTGATGGGAACCTAACGCGTTATATCAGCATCTAAATAAGAAAGTCCGCAGAGCAGAAAGCGAGGCTGTGTCCAGACCCAGTGAGCAGTTGAAGTAGGTCGATCTCCACCGAGATCGGGCGAGGTTGACCGGATGTCCCGGCAGTCACCGCGTCCAATCTATCTTCCTTCGGAGGAGACTTATGGCCATTTATTCTCTCCTGGCCGACCTGATTCATCAGTACCGCCTGGCACGCTGCGAGGAGGACGACGCGACCATTGATGCGCGTCAAATTGACGCGCATGATGGCTTCGCCTTTGGGCGGCTCGTGTGCGCAGGGCAACTGGTGCGCTTCACAGTTCGGGCGGACCTGCCCGTTAACGCCTCGATCAAGTTGGAGGACAGCGACGACGTCCCCGCGCTCCGACACAGCGCGGATTCCGTGAACCTCTCGATTGAGTACCTCGGAGAGCGAACAGCGGAACACGTGTTGATCGTCGAGAACGGCAATCCCGTCCCGGTCGAAGTTGTCGTGGAGATAGTGATGGGACTGCGCGGCCGGACACCGCGAACGATGATCGAAGATGCCGTCAACGTGGTGTGCGACGCACTCGAGCGTGCCACGACCCGCATGGTGCGCGTCTTTCCAGCCAAGCGTGCGCCTGGTCGAGAGGACGGCACCGAGTCGGCGGACTCCTCGCGATCAACCGGCGCATGAGAGGTACGTGGCGGGGCTGCACCAACGCGCGGCAGAATCGCGGCGTGTCCACTCAGCCCGCCGAGGTATTCGTTGGAGGTTTAACACGGTGGTGCGCGGCCTGGCCTGTCCAGTGACGCCTTCGATCGGCGACCTTCCCGTGCGGTCGCTCGGATAATCGCGCAATCGCGCTGCTGCAGCAGTGTGCAGTCTGTGTGCGCGGAGGCGAATCTACCGCCCTACCACTCGACCGGAGGCTTTCCAGTTCGGCACACACTTAGCGCACAAAGTTGGCCTCAGGCAAAGCGAATTCGGCATTCTAAAGTTCTCAGTGCTGATAGGCCAGTCAGTCTACGTCTACCTGGCACTGTTGACGTCCAGCTTGGGAAGACCGCCATCGATTGGAAAATCAAGAATTTGCGTTTTCTCCGACCACTCTCTGGCAATAGAGTTTACGCCGGTTCCGCACACCTCCATCCCCCACGAAGCAAATCGAGCACAAACAGAGCACACTTTATTCGTCCCTGCGCGGGCCGTTATCGTACCTTCTCGTTGATCTGCTTCTTCACCTGCGCGAAATCCGGCGGCTCTAAATAGGGCTTGACCAGATCGAGGATTTGCTCGATTACTTCTTTCCTGATCGTCGCTCTGAGGCTCCTCGCGTCCTGCTGGCTTGACTTACCTTCCAGCTTCCCCTTGATCGCGTTCATCTCTGCAAGGTGTGACCGCAATTGGAGGCGGACCTCGCCCCTCATCTCCTCCTTAGTCAAAGCCTTCGTGAGCGCCGACCGGACGCGGAGCGTCTTCGAGAGAAGATGGGTGCGGTCTTCGCTCTCCGGGTCCTCGAGATCGAGCTGGTCGAAATCCTCCTGGATGCCCTCGACCTTCTTCTCGATCGTTTCGAGGCTTTTCTGTCGGTCGTCCGATAGCTTGTGCGCGCGCGTCCCCAGATACTTGAGCTTCGTGTACAACTCGGTGCGCAAGTCTTCCCACGCGTCGTCATCTTCGAACCCATCCCGCCTCGCGTTCGGGATCAATGCCGTCGGGGAAACATGGATTTCGCCGACGTAGTACCTGTTGAAGCGGATGTACGACTGTCCCCGCCGCCCGAACACCGCATCTAGATGTTCGGGACCACCTACCTGGATGTTCTTTACCCGAATCCTCAAGCCATGGACGGTCGGGTCCGTGATGGAGAACGCGCGATCGGGGAGGCCGACCCACATCCACCACTTCTCCGATTGGAGAAACTCAACGTCCGTCAGCGTAACTGCATCGTCCTTGGCGGGATACGAGTCCCGGTAGCGCTTGTAGACAGGCTTCGCATCCTGCGAGGTACGACCGACATGCAGCCGGACAATGTCCAGCGGCTTTTTCAGCTCGTCCGCCTTGGCCTTGATCTTCTTGCCCCACTCCCATTTCGGATCGTAACCGATCGGTGCGGTCTCCGCGAGATATTCCTTGATGAGGTCGAGTTCCTTGAACTCCTCCGGCGCGCGCGACAATCCCGAGAGGCTCACCTCCATGTAATGCTCCTCGGCCTCCACGTCGTCGTTCGTCGTTGACGAGACCGCCTCGGACAGGAGATCGACGAGCGGCTTCCCGCCGCCCGATTCCGGATTCATGCCTTCCCGAAGCTTTACGCAGTTGAACGTGACGGTAGTCTCTGAAGACTCGCCGGCCGCTTTGGTGCGAAAGGACAGGCTGTCGCAGAATGCGATGCCCGCGAGGCGGCCGATGCCGCGGAAGCCAGCGTCGCGCTTCCGGTCCTTCTTGGATGCGCCGATAGCGGTCAGGGTGCCCCATGCTGACGCCGCTCCGATCCCGATGCCGTTGTCGTGGATGATGAGCGTGTCCTCGTCCTTCAACAGGACCTCTACTTTGGCTGCTCGTTCTCGCAGTACGCCTGAGCTGACTGCCGCTGCCACGGCGTCTGACGCGTTCTGCACGTACTCTCGGAGGGCGTTTCGGGATTCCCCGTACATGCCTGTCGTCAGGGTTTCCAGGACGAATGACCCGATGTAGGGAGATCTGGAATCGCTCTTAGCCATTAGGCCTCCTCTTCCTCAAGCGACAGCGATAGTTCATCACATACTCCTCCTTGGGCGAGGCGCAACAAGTGCAGCCCCGCGTCTTCTGTCCAGGAAAGCCCGAGTCCGTCCTCCTTATTCGAGTCCAACTGCCTCAAGGGAATCAGGAATCGTCTGCTGACCGCCCGCAAGACAGCGCCGACGGTGGACGGCGGGTTTCCGATGAGCGAGGTCAGTGCGGACTCCGTGCCCGGCAGGACATCCCCGAGGACTTGCTTTCCACCGACGATCACGCTGTCCAGGAGCCTGGGGCCTTTTTCGGGGTTCTTGACGAGTTGAATATCGATGGCGATGGTCTGCGGATTGCTGCTCGGAACGATGATGAGGCGATCCTTCACGGGCGAGAGCATCTCCGCGATCTGGTCGATGGCTTCCTTGAATTCCTCTTCATACTGGAGATCGAACAACGTCTGCCATGGGCCGTCCATCGGTGTGTCCCGCACGGCTCCTGTCTCATCGAAGTACAGTTCTGCGAACATCCCGATCGCCAACGCGTTCCTCTCTGGGACGTCGAGTGCTCGCGCTGTCTGCAGAAGTTCCGAGAGCCGGACATCCGCCGGGGAGCCTTTCGTCGCAGCTGAACGGTACACGCGTCTTCCGAGTAGGACAAGTTCTTCCTTCGTGAGTTGTCGCAGGAACGGCAACGCGGAGACCTTGTCGAACGCGGCCGTTCGATCATCCAGTTCTCCCGCGAGTTGCGACAGTAGGATACCGAAATCGCCCGTCTGCGCGGCCTCGTCGTGTATCGGACTAAGGGGGGGCGGTACCGTCGGTGTTGCTGTGGCCGTGGCACTCCCGGAAGTGGCCTGTTGGGCGACGGATGGCGCGGATGTGACGACGGGAGCAGCGGGTGTCGTGGAACCTGCGCCAGTTGGATCGATGACGTTCCAGTTCACTCCTTTTTCGTCCCGGTCGAGCAATGGCGGATGTGTCGCTGCTACGAGGATCTTTACTGATGAGGCGTCGATTTTGTCGAGAACGACGGAGAGGATGTTGACGTCAACGATCACCATCCGCTCGACGCCCGCTTTGCACTGCGCCTCGTGCTCGAGGAGTGGGTGAGGTAGGCGCGCCTCGAGTCCGATATGGGGCAGGACGGGCTTGCGCTCGCCCTTGTAGTTGAGCAGCAGTTTCGGCTTGTAGTGCCAGTCGGACTTGTTGTCGTTCGTGATGATGACCGCAGTCTTACGTTTCTTAGGTTCGAGGTCGGCCAGCACTTCTTGCCAGAAGACTAGGTCGCCGCAGCTGTTGTCGCCCTTTCCCTCTTTACCCTCGTCCTTGAACCCAGGCGGCACCTTGCCGGAAAACCGGAGATCCTTGCTGATGCTGATTTCCTCAAACGTCTTGAACGGGTTCGTTGTCGCGACGTGATCGTTCACGAAGGCGATGATTTCCTCGAGCGCCCGCTGATACTGTGCCTGGATCTTGTTCTTGTCGAGAACCGCAGAAAGCTGTCCTTGCAGCCTGACGAAATCCGCCCGGAGCGACTGCAGTAGGTGCGCGCGATCGTTGAAGGACGTATTTTCGCAGAGGCTATCATCCGCCGACACCGAGAGCTCGATGAGCGCCTGCCCGAACCCTGCCGTGTACTGCTTAAGACGGCCTTGGAGTTCAGTCAGCACCTTCTGGCTGTTGATGTGCCGATAGAGTTCGTGGGCGCTCCAGGTGGGAATCACGACCCGGCCGGTGCCGACGTTCCGGAGCCATTGCAGCAACTCTGCGCGAATACCGTCTCCCGCCTGCAACAACCACATCAGAAACGACGTATCGAGATAGATCGGCACCGCAGCGTCTGCGAGCGCGTCGATGATTGCCTGATGGTATGCCTTAAGGTCAACCGGATTTTGCGGTATCTTCATGCGCCCAGGGCCTTCTATCCACCTGCGATTGTGTTGGAGTCTGCGGCCACCTCATCGGTCGCCAGTTCGGATATGGTCATGAGCTTCAGGATATGCGGGAAAGTATCTTATCGACGAGGAGCTTGGCGTTTGCCTGGCTCGCGCTGCATTCGTAGATGAGGCCGATGACCTGTTCGTACGCTCGCCGCTTGAACGACGGGATGTCTGAGAGGGCGCTTGCCCTGACGGGGGCTTTGAGGATCTTGCTGACGTCGCGCTCGAGCTTTTCCTTGCGCTTCTTGAGGTCGGCGACGATCCCTGCTGGGAGAATACCTTTCGTGATGATGCCGTCGAGGAATGCCAGTCCCGCCCTAATTTCTTCGGTGGTCTGGTAGCGACTTTGCCGGCTTAGCGCTCCCTGCTTGATGATGGCGGCTTTCTCGCGGATCGCTATCTCGCGAAGCTCGAAGTCCCTCGACCACTTCCGCTGGATGCTGCTCGTGCGGCATTTGCGGGTGATCTCGCGCGCGACCGGGGCGAGGTGCGTCAGAAGGTTGTGGAAGTGCACGCTCTGCTCGAAGTGGTCTCGCCTACCGTTGGGAACGATGCGCGGGTCCACAACGTGTAATTCGCCGACGCTCCACCCGTTGAATCGCGTTTCCGGGAAGAGCTCTTCGAACATCCGGTCGTCGCCGACTTGGATGTTGCCGCAGCGCACTCGGAGTCCTCTGACGTTGCATGCTGCTGGCAGCGCGCCGGTGTACCCGTGATGGAGTGCCCAGCCCAGGCATGCGGTCTCGCCGTCAATGCCCTCGATGTTGAGCAGTTCGACCTCGGTGAACGGATCGAACGATCCGACGCCGACCTCTAATGCTTCCGCATGTGGCCGGTAGACGGGCGTCGGGTCCTCGCCGATCAGGATCCGTAGGTCGCCGAGCCGGACCTGTGAGCCGAGATGCGTCAGGATCTTGTCCTTGAAAGGAAAGTCTGGTCGGAAGGGCACAGGCGCGACCTGGGCGAGGTATCTACCGACGGCCGCAGCACTAAGAAGCTGATCGTTGCGGTGCCGTATGATCCCGCGCATCTCGACCTCAAAGAATCGTTCAGGGAGGGTTGCGGCTGGAATGCGTCGCAGCTCGACGATTTGGCTTACGGCGTCGCGCAGGTCATGGTGCTGTTCGCTAGCCCGGAGCATCGCCTTGAGCTTTTTGCAGTCCCAGCGGATTTCGCTAACTTTGCTTTCTCCAGCCACGCGCGACCGGAACACGAGTTCTTGGCAATACCCGATGCCCGCAAGTCTTCCGACGCCGCGAAAGCCACGCGCGCCACTTCCCCGCTTCTTGCTCGCTCCGAAGGCGGTGAGGCGTTCCGCGAAATCGCCGTGCGGTACACCGGTGCCGTCATCTGTGATCTTCACATTACGGCCGGCGACGTCGATGCTGATCCTGACTGTTCCTTCGCCAGCATTGAGGTGTCCTGCGCCGCGTGCCTCATCGATTGAGTCAGCCGCGTTCTGCACGTACTCGCGATAGATCGTCATAGGGTCCACGTACATGGAACTGCTCAGCAATTCCAGGATGTCCTTGCCGATGACGATCTCAGTCGCGATTTGCTGCCACGGCGACTCCCGCAGCGTGATCGGTACGATATTGGTGCTCATGCTACCGCCATAACCTTCCTCTTGCGCACCCCGGTCCCCGTCGTGACCGATGCCTCTTCATAATTGAGGCCAGCGTCTTCGACTCGCTCTTCGTCAGGGACGTTGATGCTCGGATCGTCCTGCTGCTTCATGGCTCGTTGGCGGGCCCAAATGTCAGCTTCCTCTTCTTTCGTAAGGGGCAGGTAGTGTCTCATTATCGACTTGACGCGACTTGTCGTGGCAAGTCCGACCTGGTGTCGGAGGTCGCTTGGGTCCACACTCCCGATGAGATCGAGGAGCTCGGACCGCTCCGATTCCGTCAGCTTCTTGAATTCCTTCCTGTATTCTGCGAACTGCGCCTTGCCGCCAGTCGTCTCGTACCAATCCCTATTGAAGATAAAATGATGCGGACGGAGTAAGAGATCCTGGAACTCTTCGAGCGTGTCACCGAATGCCCGCTTGAAGAAGGTCGGGTCGCCGCTCACTACTCCGTGCGTCGCCTGCAAAATGATCTGCATAGCCCGGAGCTGGTAACGCGTCCACTTCTCGCCGACGTGTGTGCGATCCGGCAGGTTCGTGGGCTGGTACCGCATCGGGAATGACCAGATACGCAGTCCGAGTTCTTCGTTCAGGGTGACGTTCAGGCGCATGCGCTCGAAGAGGTCTGCTGGCGTGTCATGAAAATTGTAGAGCATGTAGTTCGACATGCTCGTGAGTCCGAACTCGTGGGCATAGCGGATCGCCTTCTCATACGGAACCTTAAGGCCGAGGTGGTCGAATGCGATTCGCAGGGGCCTAAGGCAGATGGTCGAGAGCTCACGCAGGTACACGGGATCCTTGCACAAGATGCGCGCGTCAACGCCCTGGTTGAAGTCCACACGTCGCTGGATCGGCACGCGCCCCCTCGTCAGCCTGGCGTCCGGGGTGAATCCGAGATCCCTAATCTCCGCGATGATCTCCCGGAAGCGAGGGCTTGCGACGACGTTGTTGTCCATAAGAATCAAGTCCTTCTTAGGGCCGTACATCGCCTCGATGTTCCTGACTACGGAGGTGATGGATTCGGCGTCGCGCTGGTCCCCTTCTAGTTTGGGGACGCCGCAGAAAGTGCACTTGCGGATGCACCCGCGGGACGCGTAGGCGAAATAGGCATCCCGTACCGGATACTTGTACGCAATTTGATCAAGAATTCCGTAGTCGGGGACGAGATCTTCGATGGCGGGGCCGCGGTGGTCGTCCGAGTAAAGTTCCTCAGAGTACTCATCAAGCTGGAGCGCTTTCGACGGCGAGCCCGTCAACAGGCCCTGAATGAACCGAATCCCGTGCCACTCCTTTTTCTTCGCGAACTCTTCTGGCATGAGTGACGCGGCGATACCGCCCACGAAGATTTTGTCGGCGTGACCGTTCGCCACGCGAAGGGCAAAGTCTATGCTCTGCCGTATCCGCGCGAATTCGAAAGAGAAGAGCGTGGTGATGTAAATTCTGTCCCAAGCGGTCCCAAAGACCGAAAGGTCGTCCTCACCCTTGATGAACTTGACCCGGTCCTTCTTGCCATTCGGGCCATGGTACTGTGCCAGCTTCATCAGGCCGAGCGGTGGGTACTTGTTCTTGTAACCCGGCTCGATGAGCAGAATGTTCTTGTTAGCCATTTGAGATCACTCGCAGCTTTCCGTTTCCGCGCTTCGCGCGGATGACATTGAGAGCGGCCTTAACCCCAGCCTCTCCGCCGAGCCCGCTGAACGGCCCGCTGTTGCTCCAGTCCACTTCCAAAATGAAATCCGCGAGCTTGTTGCTGAAGTACCGCTTGTCGACAACGGCCGGTCCCGCCTCGGTAACCAGGTCACCCGCAATGCCCATGAGCGCGTAAACGCCGACGCCTTTGCAAAGCAGCGTTCTCCGGGGATTGTCCCACCCGTCACGGAGCAGGAGGGCGACGGACGACCAGAAATCGAGGACCATCTGCGCGACCACATCGGGGCGTTGCTTCTGAAGAATCTTGGTTTGCGTGAGGAAGCGCTTGATGGCCTTCTGCATTGTGCGAAGCGAAGCCCGGCGCGTAAGCCCGGACGTAATGTGGCCGCCGAGGTTGAGTTGGCGGTACCACGGGGATTCGCGGTCGTTATTGAGATGCAGAGCAATGAAGAGTTCCGGCCTCTCAGAAGCGAGGTCGCCCGCGAGCGTCGCGTCGTGGAAATCCAGCAGGCTCGTGCTCAGCCCCTTGGCCTTGCTGTTGATTACATTGAAGACTTCCATTTCCTCGCGTTCCGTCAGGCCGATGAAGCACATGAACGGCAACATAAGGGACAAATCGTTGAGGTGGCCGAGGCGGTGCTGGCAGTCCACCTGCGTGAATAGCTTCTGGCCTTCTGACGCAATCGTCATGCGCGCGTACGGAGCTTTCAGACGTTCCAAGTGCCAAGCCCCGTCGGTCCGCTTGCGGGCGTTGAACGTCAGCGGGATTGTTGAGCTGTTCGCCTGCTGGATGTACCTACGGAAATCGAGGCTGTGCGCAGAATTGAAACGACGCTGGTACCCGCGCCCGGTGTCTTCATCGAGCACGTCCGCGAAGCTCAGGGCGTGCAGGACGTTCGCCGGCGCGAACCCGAGAAAAACCTCGCGCCCGGCCGACATTCCAAGGATGCCGTCAAAGGTCACGAACCAATGATATCAGCATTCTTCGCAGCGCTGGAGCGCCGTAGTTGCAGCCATCCGCTGCAGATTTGTCAGCCCGCGAATGCTCTTCTGAAAATTGAGCTCTACGACATTCGTCGAACAGCCGAACCCGCGCGCCATCAACGCCTTAGCGCTGAGCGAAGACGCATTGGGTTCTGCCATAATTTACTCCAGCGCGAGGAAAATACACATGGTAAAAAGCGGAGTTCTAGAACTCGTCCCCGTAGCCGACATCGAGCTCGATCGCACGAATCCGAGGATTCGGAAGTTTCTGGAGTTTTACGTGGAGCAACCCACGACCGACCAGATCTACCTCGCCCTCGGGGCGGCTGGAGACGAGGAGGGCGAAAGCAGCACCAGCTTCGAAAAGCTAAAGAACTCCATTCTCACGAACGGCGGAATCATTCACCCAGTCATTCTGAACCGACGGCCGGACGGAACCCTGGTATGCATTGAGGGCAACACCCGCGTCGCGATTTACAAGAACTTCCTGAAGGACAACGTGCCGGGAAACTGGCTGTCCATCCCAGCGCTGGTCCATGACGAGATGGACGAGAACCAGGCCGACGCGATCCGTTTGCAGGTTCACCTCGTCGGCACACGCGCATGGGACCCATACTCCAAGGCGAAGTACCTGCACCACCTCCGTAACCAAGAGCAACTGCCCTTCTCCAAGATTGTGGACTTCTGCGGAGGACGCCAGAAGGAAGTGCTCGAGAGCATCAATGCGTACGCTGAGATGGAAGCGTACTACCGGCCCGTGGTGCCTGATGACGGCAGCTTCGACACCAGCAGGTTCAGTGGTTTCGTCGAGCTTCAGAAGCCCGGCGTGAAGGAGGCCATCGCCAGGGCGGGCTTTGACCTCAGCGATTTCGCGAAGTGGATACACGATGAAAAACTCTACCCTCTCTACACCGTCCGCTGGCTGACCCGCATTCTTGCGCATCCGAAGGCCCGTGAAATCTTCCTGAAGCACAACGCGAAGAAAGCCATGGAAGCGCTCGACAGGCCCGACCTGAGCAAGGCGCTCGGTGACGCGAGCATCGAGCAGCTATCGCAGGCGCTGAGCCGAGCCATCTACGCCTTGCCCTGGACCGAGGCAGAGCGGCTCCGAAAGGATCCCGGATCAGAGCTCGGCCAGACGTTGGGCGAAACCCTCACCGCCTTGACGGGCCTCCTGAGTGCCACGGGCACGGGAGCGTGAGTATTGGCCGAATCCAGTCAACATGCGGCTTTGGTCCGGATCATCATCGGCTACATCAAGCGCGAGCACTCCCAAGTAACGGCGCTCGGAATCGTCGGTGATCATTCCAGTGCCATCGGCGCAGAGAAACCCAACCGTATTGAGGGTTTCGTACCTGACGTGTACGCCTTCGATGCGCCCCGGACGACTACGATCATTGGGGAGGCCAAGACCAAGGACGACCTGGAAACCGAACGCTCAAAAAGGCAGATCGCGGCCTTTCTGACGCACCTGCATTACCAGCCTGCGGGCGTGTTTATCATGGCCGTGCCTTGGCAGGCGAAGCGCCGGGCGCAGACGGTTGTTTTGACTTTGCAGAAGGAGGTGGGTGCCGCATCAGTCAAGACGGTTACCCTCGACGACCTCGGCCTCTGACGCCCTATGCTGAAAACCCACCGCGCAGCAGATCTCACCGCAAAGCATCGCGGATTCGCCTACCAGGTGGAAGCGCTCGAAGCCGTGAAGGACCTACCCTACTCTGCTGTTTTTCACGAACAGGGCCTAGGCAAGACAAAAATTGGCGTCGATCTTGCCCTCTACTGGCTGGCGCACGACATGGTCGATTCTGTTGTCATCGTTACCAAGAAGGGGTTGCTGCGCAACTGGAAAGACGAGCTGAAAGTTCACACGCACCTGGAGCCGCGCCTGCTGAGCCAAGATAAGCGCGCCAACTTTTTCGCGTTCAACAGCCCCGCCCGGATCTACCTAGCGCACTACGAAGTCTTGAAGTCGGAGCAAAAGCGTTTGGCTCTTTTCTTGCGCACCCGCCGCGTTGGCGTTTTGCTCGACGAGGCCCACAAGATAAAGAACCCCGATTCCTCTCTCACCAAGGTGCTGTTCACGCTCGCGAGTGGATTTGCTAGGCGGCTCATTATGACGGGCACTCCCGTAGCGAATCGCCCCTACGACTTGTGGGCGCAGATTCGGTTCCTTGATGGAGGGGTCGCGCTCGGCGCCAACTTCAATGATTTCAAACGCGACCTTGATCTCACGAACGACCTGGCTTCAGACCCGTGCCGCGTCGAGCGTTTCCAGCGCGCACTCGCGGGCGTCTTCGCACGCATCGCCCCGTTCACCGTTCGCGAGACGAAGGGAAGCGTCGAAATAACCCTGCCCCAGAAGGAGCTGCGGAACGTCGAGGTTGAGCTCGAATCCCGGCAGGGTGAAATCTACGAGCGTTTCCGAAAGGATCTGTCGGCGATTGTGGTCAAGGAAGGGAAAGCGGTTCTGGATGACGCGGAGGAAATGCTCAAGCGCCTGATGCGGCTCGTGCAGGTCGCCTCGAATCCAGTATTAGTCGATGACTCTTACCGCGCCGTTCCGGGAAAGTTTGAGGTCCTTCTGAACCTCGTCCACGCGGCTGTCGATGTTGGGGAGAAGATGATCATCTGGACTTCCTTCACCGACAACGTCGATTGGCTGGCCCGAGAGCTGGCGGACTTCGGCGCGGTCAGAGTTCATGGCAAGCGCAGCATTTTTGAGCGCGACCTCTCTATCAAGCGCTTCAAGACCGATCCGAGTTGCAAGGTCCTCATCGCGACGCCGGCAGCAGCGAAAGAGGGGTTGACGCTGACCGTTGCCAACCACGCGGTATTCTACGACCGGTCGTTCAGCCTCGACGATTACCTGCAAGCGCAAGACCGTATCCACCGCATTTCGCAGACGCGCTCCTGCTACGTTACGAATCTGATCGCCACCAACACCATTGACGAGTGGGTGGATGTCCTCCTTGCCGCGAAGCACCTTGCAGCGCAGCTCGGCCAGGGTGACATTACCCTGGAAGAATACTCTCAGCAGGCCACCTACGCTTACGGCGCAATGATCCGAGACGTGCTTGGCCTCGATGGAAACCACACCAATGCCTGACATTAACAAAGGAAGCGTCTCCCCTCCGAGCGGCGAATCCATCACCATTCTGGGCGTTAAGGTCCCCACGACTACGCAGTTCCTCAAGCAGAGCAAGCTCAGGTTCTACGCAGACAATCCGAGGGTCTACTCTGTCGTGCGTGCGAACGGCAAAGTGCCAACGCAGGATGAGATCCAGCAGCAGTTGAGCGAGCTGGACCACGTCCGCGAACTCCGTGATGACATCAGGCGAAACGGAGGGTTGCTTGAACCGTTGATTGTTCGAGATGGGACGCTCGACGTGCTTGAGGGGAATAGCCGCCTGGCGGCTTACCGCCAGCTCGCGGCGAAAGAGCCCATAAAGTGGGCCGAAGTCAAGTGCACGGTGCTCCCAGCGGATGTCGAAGAGTCGCTAATTTTCGCGCTTCTCGGGCAATTTCACATCAAGGGGAAGAAAGATTGGGCGCCCTATGAGCAGGCTGGCTTCCTCTACCGTAGATTCAAAACCCACAACGTCACCGCCAGCAAGCTGGCTTCCGAGCTTGGCCTGAGCGCGAAGAAGGTCGGGCACCTCATTGACACCTACGACTTCATGGTCAAGCACGACGAGGTGGACATCAATAAGTGGAGTTACTACGACGAGTACCTGAAGTCGAACAAAATTAAGAAGGCACGCAACCAGCATCCTGGTATGGATGATCTGGTCGTAGAGAGCATTAAGAGTGGCGACATCGAGCGCGCGATGGACTTGCGCGACCAACTCCCGGTCGTGTGCGCTTCGCCGGTGGTTCTAAAGAAGTTTGCCGAGGGCAAAATCACGCTCGGAGATGCCCACGAGCGGGCGGTGGATTCGGGGGCTGACAGCGTCCCCTACAAGCGCGCAACCGCCTTTCGGAAATGGATAACGGAGCCAGAAATCGATACGATACTGGCCTCGTGCCCAGGGCGGGTACGCGACAAACTGCTTTACGAATTGCGGAAAATTGCGCTCCGGATCGCGGCGCTCGAAAAGAAGCATGGCTGAAGCGCTGAACCGTCCGGGCTTCCGTCCGTTTGAAATCTGCCGATCTAAGGCCCGTTGCAAGTCCGGCACACGTGGCACAATGGTTCTGGAAACTTGAACTACTGTGCGGGCCCGATCCTACGTCGATGACGAGCGAGCTCTGGTCCGCCTAGCGACCTCGCGGGGCGGTTTCTTCGCGTCCAAGCAAGCCGCCGCCGTCGGCTACTCTGCGCCGAAGCGCAACTATCACGTCAACGCTGGCAACTGGGTCCGAGAGCGCCGCGGAATCTTCCGCCTCGCACTGCACCCCCTTCCGTCGCTGCCGGACCTCGTCCTCTGGTGGCTCTGGTCGCGCAATCGCCAGGATGAACCGCAGTCCATATACAGCCACCAAACCGCGCTCTCGCTTCACGAACTCACGGATGTGATGCCATCGCGCGTCCACATGACGGTCCCCAGCGACTTTCGGCTGTCTGGCGACGATTATTTCTCCCGGTCAGCGACAACTATTTCTCCCGACCGGGAGTTCTAATTGTCGTCCATCATTCGGCGAAGCGCAGCCATCCCGAAGGCTCTTGTCCTCCACCTAGCCGACATCCCGGCAGCCGAAATCGAGATCGTTGACGGCGTGCCGGTAACGAAGGCGCTTCGCACTCTTCTGGACGTCGCTTCAACGGAAGCCGTACCCATCGAGGATCTCCGGGCCGCGTTCGCCGAAGCAAAACGTACCGGCAAGATCACTCGAAGTGAGATCGCGGAAGCCGAGTCCGACCCGACCCGCCGAGACCTGCTGCGCAAACTCAAAGGAGGGAAGCACTGATGCCAGCAAGCCAAAGATACGCCGCAGCGGGCGCTTTCCGGCAAGCGCTCGAAGAACGGCTCAAGACGATCTCTCGCGAGGAGCGAACTGACTTTCAGCGCCTTTGCCGTCAAGTCGCCTTTGATCGATTCCTAGCGCGGCTTGCTCGCGTTGATAACCTAGACTGGATTCTCAAGGGCGGCTACGCGATGGAGCTTCGCTTCGATACGGCTAGGTCCACACGCGATCTCGCCTTCACGCTGCGCACGGGGAACAACGCGGCAGCGCTTCTTCTGCTTCAGCGGGCGGCAACGATCCACATCGGCGACTTCTTCAACGTTCCGCGTCGGCTAAGCGATGGCCGATCTGGATGCCGCTCCCTATGGCGGCGGGCGATATCCCGTTGAGGCGTGTCGATAGCCGGCCCTTCGTCCGATTCCATGTCGATGTCGGCATCGGCTACGTGATCGTCGAACCAATCGAGACGATGGCCGCACGAGACTGGCTCGCATTCGCGGAGATTGCTCCGCCATCTGTTCCGATGATCGCCCGCGAGCAGCAGTTCGCCGAGAAAATTCACGCTTACACTTTGCCGCGCACCAACCCAAACTGCCCCGTTCGAGACTTGGTGGATCTCTACCTCCTCACCGCATCTGGAACCTTGGATCGAGTGCGCTGTGCGGACGCTCGCCGCCGCACGTTCGACCGCCGCGCTACCCACGAAGTGCCAACCGAACTAACGCTCCCGCCACCCGTGCGTTCGCTGACGACTGCGAACTCGAAATCGAGTGTCAGGCAGCGTTCGAGATTGTGGAACGCTTCTGGGCGGGGCTTATGTGACCGTCATGTGATCCAAGGTCGATTTGAGGTCGCTCCGTCGGTGGTGCTTGAACACTCTGGCTCCCTGTTCTCAACCGATTAAACGACCGCTTGCCAGAGAGCCTTATGTGACGACAATCGCGCCAATCCCGTCTTGAGGGCGTAACCGTCTAGAGTCATTTGTGACGTAGTTTGTGACGCAACCCTCTGCTCTACTACCCACTGATACCCGATCTTTACCGTTTACACTGCATGCGAAGGAATCGCCGTATCCCGCTCAAAATGATCGCATTGGATAACAACCGGTGCAATACCGTCTAAGCACCATCACCTATTTCGGGACCAGGAGGTCGGTGGTTCGAATCCACTCGCCCCGACCATTTATCCCATAGCAATCATTCGGAATTTTCGCGGCCGAGGGCTTCACGCTCTCGGCCGTTTCGCTTTCACTATGCCCAATTCTATGCCCACCCCGCTTGTGAACGAACCTTCCACCTTCGCGCTGGCCAGTGCTTTCTCAAGGTCGTGGTGGTCAACGTGTATCGTGCGGCTGGCAGCCGGTGTCTAAAACCGCTCCGTCGCCGTCGCGGCCCTGGAAGTTGCTGATTCTGCTGAGCCGCGCGCGTGAGCAAGCGGTTGTTCGAGCCTTTTAGGCACGGGCTGCTAGAGAGCGATATCGAACGGGATAGTCTCAGTTGGCGTTGATGATCTGCACGACCGGTTTCTTTAGGGCGTGGCGCAAAGACAGTTCGTCATTTGAACACGATGCGCTGTCATCCAGGAAAGAGGCCGCTGGTGCCACTTGTCATACGCGCAGACGGGCTCAGCGAGTAAAGGAGTGCCGCGATATCGACGGCAGGTACTAGGCCTGATCTCGAAGTTCGGCCGGATCTGAAAGCGCCCAAACGTAGAGAATTGACTCGACGACATCACCGATGGCCGAGCCTTGCGACACGATCAGCAACCCAGGGCTGGACTTGCCAGCCGCCAAGTGGTCGCGAAAGTGGTTGATCATCGTTCGCCGATCATGAGACACCAGAACTCGCCCTTCTGCTGCAGCGCGGTCCAGCAACGCGGGATCGGGAACACCGTCCAGGCCAGCTTCTTGGGCAGACAGGAAATCAACGGTAGGCTCTCGCCCCCGGACGGCCTTGACGATTCCGAACTTGAGGTCGTTGTCAGCCTGGAACCGGATGCTCAAGAACGCCGGTCGCCTTGGGCGGCCTCGGCTTTAGCGCGTTGGATCTTGGCCCAAAGCGTCGGATTGGCCTGCTCCAGCGGGATCGCCTTCCCCTCGAACTCACGCTCGGTGTCCACCAGGTACTTGTCGATCTCGGCTTGGTGATCCAGGTAGAACGCAATCGCGCCATAGATCTGGGCGCGCTTCAGCGACGGGAAGTCTTCCTGAATGGCCTCTGGCGACTGCCCTTCGTTGAACGAGTACACCACGGAATCCAGCGAAATGCGCGTCCCGGCTACGTAGTAGCCTCCGTGGCGCTGTTCGATGTATTCGCTGTGCATGGTTTGCTCCTGCTTCGATTATACGGCACCCCCGCTAACCGCGGATCTCGGACTTGACGCGAGGCAAGATCAGCAGGTTTTCGCTGGACCCTAGCTAGCTGGATAACACAACCCCATCGCACCCCTGAGCAATCCAGCCCAATCACTCCTCATCCCCGAATCCTGGTTCGGGACCAGGCGGTCGGTGGTTCGAATCCACTCGCCCCGACCATTCCTTATCACCTCATCAACGCGTGCGATGTTTTCCCACCCGTCGGCGGCGCGGTAGTTCTCATCGGCCAAAAGTCACCGCTCGTAGGCTGAGAACCGCTGCCCCCATGGGCGGGAAAAGGCGCACCGGACCTCTTAAGACGTCCTTCGATGACTCAACGCGGCACTGGACGTCCCTCGACGTCTCAGCGCTTTTCAGCGGATGGAGACACACGCGGTAGTGGAACATAAAGGGTTGTGCACCAAGCCGCTCAGAAACTCAGCCTAACTCGCCGCGGCTGAAGAGGATGCGTTGTCATCCACATCAGCACTTCGCGGTGCCATTTGGTGCACAAGGGCACCGCTCGACAAATATATCCAATCTTGTATAATCGAAGAGTGGCGAGCTTGAAACCAATCGCCTGGCTGGGCGACAGCTTGGCCCGTTTGCGCGCCGCCCCTGCGGACATTCGCTCCGACGCGGGCTACCAGTTGGACCTGGTTCAACGTGGTGCGCCGCCAGCGGATTTCAGCCCGATGCCGGATGTCGGGCCGGGTGTCATGGAGATCCGACTCCATGGCGACAAACGGGTCTTCTACGTTGCCCGATTCGAAGAGGCGGTCTACGTGCTGCACGCCTTCGTCAAGAAGACTCGGACAACGCGCAAGGCCGACATCGACCTGGGCAAGGCGCGGTACGCTGTAATGCTGGAAGCGAGGAAAGGGAGAACATGAAATCGATCAAAGGAACGACGATTACAAAGGGCAGCGGCAACGTCTTTGCCGACCTCGGTTTCTCGCCGGCTGAGTCCAGAAACCTGCGAATCCGGTCAGAGATGATGACGGCCCTCCGCAAGTTCATTGAGAAAGAGGGCTTGACCCAAGCCGAGGCGGCCAAGCGCTTGAAGGTGAGTCAGCCCCGGATCTCGGATCTAACGCGCGGCAAGATCAGCCGGTTCTCGCTGGACACGTTGGTCAACATGCTCTCCGACGCTGGTCTAGAGGTGGATTTACGGATCAAGGCCCCGACGCGCCGCGTGGCGTAGCGCCCTTCGGCTGGATGGGCGTTGAACCTTCGAGCGTTCACGACTGCGTACTTGGATCCTTGCCCGATAACAGCCGAGGGGAATTCAGTATCTGTAGGAACTCTGTCGCATCAAGGGACGGGGGACGCGTTTCGACATGTGTCAAGTAGCGTGAAGAGTCCGGCCCCCAGTCGAAGTAAAGACCTGCTCCGGGCTCCGTGAGTCGGGCCGCTGTTTCTGAAGTAATTTCGAGCTCTTGCGAAAAGAGCAGGTTGGCTTCTTGTCTCCCAGTAGGTGCGCATAAACCTCAAGCCGGTAACGGCCCTGAACGAACTGGAAGGCATTACCATCGCGAGGCGTCAAGAAATGGTGATTGGCCGCAACTCCTGTTTCTCCAACGAATAGCCCACTCCCCCGAACGAGCTTTTCATCCCCATGAACCCAAATGTTGAAGTTTTGGACCGTCTCATTGCGGCGCAAAGTGACGTGCATGCTTTGGATCACTCGACCCCTCTTGGACGTCGAAAAGAGAAGAGTCCGAAGGTAGACCTTTGGCAGGCTTCCGCCTCTCTCAGTAGGTTTGTCTGGCCCGAAGAAGATCACAGTCGGCTGTGTCATCTTCACGGTCCCACGCCGGAACAGCGTAAGCCAAGCGTTCAGCGCGGACACTCCAAGTGCGAGGCCTGAAATTGCGATTGTAATCGGATCAGCCAAATCTCTTGGGGCCCTCGCCCTAAGTATAGCGAGTACGGCGGATCGCTATGCCCAATACTATGCCCACCCCGTGCATCCACCCACTACTACCGGCTACGAAGACCCCAGTCGCCCAATCCCGCAAGAGCTAAAAACAAAACCCATCGCAACCTCGAGCAACCCAGCGCAATCACTCACCCTCCCCCAAATCCTGGTTCGGGACCAGGAGGTCGGTGGTTCGAATCCACTCCCCCCCGGCCATTCCTTCTCACCTCATCAGCTTCCCCCGGAAAAACTCCACATACCGGTCCACCGGAAATCCCCCCGGATAATCCTCTCTCAGCAGCACCGTGCATTCCACACCCACGCGATCCGCCTTCTCTTTCAACGCAAACCCAAACTTCGGATGGTGGATATGCTGGACGCCCGTCGAATTCGGCGGTAGAGGATCGTTCCGCTGGTTATAGAAAACCAGAATCGGCGCATCCCCCGCGCTCAGATGATGCAGCGGCGACGCCGCTTCAAACAACGGAAAGTACCGCGGATCCTCCGCCTCCGCCGCCGAACGCATTCCAAAAAACGCGATCAACGCCTCATGCACCTGATCCGTCTTCATCAGCTTCTTGATAAACCGTGGATCGTAGGACGACTGCGCGTTGAAGGGACCAACAGCGCTCAGCCGTGTCGATTGGCGCAGCACCGGGTCCGGATCCGACGGCTTCGCCAGGTCATCGTGGAAACCCAGCCATTGCGAGATCCCCGACCCCGCCGAGCCCCCATATGCGCCGATCCGCGCCGCGTCAATATGGTACCGGCCCGCGTGCAGCCTTATGAACTGCAGTGCCCGCGCCGAGTCCAGCATCTGTGCCGGATAGGGCGCGCTATCCGTCAGCCGGTAGTTCGCCGCGGCAACGCTAATCCCCGCCCCACGCAGCTTCTCCAGCAGCTCGCGATGAATCGTGTTCTTGTCGCCCTGGCGGAATCCGCCGCCGTGATAGTAAATCACCAGCGGAGCGGGCTTCGCACTCTTCGCCAGCCAGAGGTCGAACACATTCCGTTCATGCGGGCCGTAGCGCACATTGGCGTGATCCGGTGGAGGCAGTTCGCGGGCGCTCTTCTGCCCCTGCGCCAAACAAAAAACGGCAAGCAGCGTGATCAATAGTAGTCTCATATGCGGGCGTCTCAGTGAGACTGAGTATACACCCGCACTCCTCAACGCAAATCCCACATCACCCGCGTCAGCGACAACGGAGGCACAGCCACATCCGTCAAAGACACCTCAGACTCCGTCACCCCGATCCGCTCCGGCGTATCCCAACCATTCCGCGCCAGCAAATCCTCCGCCGCTAACACCCACCGCCGCGCTTTGGCCGGAACCGCCGCCCCTTTCGCAACAAGAGAAACACGGAACCCCTCGCTCGTGTGCCGGTTGATCAGAAACACGCTCGCCGTCTTCCCCCCGGCATCCACCAACGCCGCTACATCCACGTAAGGAACATCATCCCGCTTCGTCACAAACTTGCCGCTCGTGGAAAACTTGGGCGATGACACCCGCACCGCCACCGGTACAGTCCCCGCCTGCGAGCCATACAGATGCGTCGCCCACCACACCGGCTCCGCATAAACCACTGACCGGTTCTTCCCCAATCCCCCACCATGATTCAACAATGCCGAATGCGTGATCAGCTCAATCAGCCCGCCGCTGCGGAACGCCGTGTGCCACAGGCTCGCCAGCCACAACGCCTCGGCGATGCTCTTGTTATTCGGCAAACTCGGCCGGTTGGTGAAAATCTGCATCTCCGTGATCGCCACCTTCGGCTCCAGTCCACCGCGCCGCATCGGTTCGCCAATCAACTCCCGCACCCGCTCCGCGTACCCATCGGCGAATGCCACCAGCCCTTGCCACACCTCCACCGGATCGGAATCCGGCTTGATCCCGTTGCCAATCAACGGATGATCCGAAATGGAGCGCACCAGCGGCCCATTCCGCTCCACAATCGCCGAGTTCCACTCCGCGCGACTATGCCCATTGGCGATGAACAGCAGATTCGGATCCGCCCGGCGCATCGCCGCAACGAACTGCCCGTAACGCTCCGCATATCCCGCGCCATCGGTATGCCCGATCTGCCAGTCCCCATACAACTCGTTGCCCACCTCCCAATACCGCACCCGGTAAGGCTCCGGATGCCCATTCGCCGCGCGCAGCCTGCCCATCGGAGTCGAAACCGGCCCGTTCACGTATTCCATCCAACGCCTCGCATCCTCCGGACTGCCGTTCCCCGCGTTCACACAAATCAGCGGCTCCGCGCCCGTTAGCTTGCACAAATTCAACCACTCGTCCGTGCCGACATGATTCCACTCCACCTCCGGCCAAGCCGGATTCTTCAAAGCAGGGCGCGTGTCCAGCGGACCCACTCCATCCTGCCACTGATAGCCGCTCACGAAGTTCCCACCAGGGAAGCGCAGCATCGGCAATCGCGCTTCCCGCAAATACCGGACCACCTCCGGTTCCCATCCATCCACATGATCCGCCGGAAACAGCAGCACCCGCGAAAGCATCACAGTATTCGCCCCATCCACCTCAATACGCAGCAAACTCGCGTCCCCGCGAGTGTGCCCCGCGCGCTCCACCTGAAGTCGAATCCTGGTCTCGGCCCACGATGTCCCCACCGGCACGACAGTCTTCCCCAACACGCGGCCGCTCTCATTCAGCAGCACCACCCGCGCTTCCGCCGCATGCGAGGCCTGTGCCCGCAGCGTCAGCTCATAGGTAGCTGTCCGATGCAGCGGCAGATACAAACTCGTTTCCACTGACCCGCCACCTTTGCCCACCACAAGCTCCTGCATGTCACGCACACCTTCGCGCACAGCCCGCGCACGCACCTCGCCTTTGGTCACCCAAAACGGAGCCACACCCTCCGCGGGAGCACGCCCCAGCCGCGCCTTCAGCCCGTCCGCATTCGGCCACCGGCTCGCCGGAGCAAAATCCGGATTGGGAACCACCTGTGCCCAAGCCCCCTGGTACACATTCCGTCCCAGGTGCTCCGTGAATTTTCCAAAAAGAAGTCTCGATATGGGTTTTGCGCGCTCAGTGAAGTCGATCTCAACACGAAGCTCGGCCGTAGCGGCGGCGGCCAGAACCAGGTAAGCGCCAAACAATGTTCTGCCTGGCATGGGTCTCTCTGCCGCCGAGTGTAGCAGACCCCTTACTTGCTGTAACGTGGTTCTCATGCACATCGCTCACAGCGCTGCACCGCTCGGCGCTGAAGTCACTGGCCTCGATCTCGCGCATCCCATCGATGACGCTACCTTCCGCCAAATCGAGGACCTCTTCCATGACCGCGGCGTCGTCGCCTTCCGCAACCAGCAACTCACTCCCGAGCAGCACATCGCCTTCAGCCGCCGCCTCGGCAATCTCGAAATCCACGTCGCCACGCAATACCTGATGCCCGGCCACCCGGAAATCCTCGTCGTCTCCAACATCGTCGAAGACGGCCGCAACATCGGCCTCGCCGACGCAGGCCAATACTGGCACAGCGACCTCTCCTACATCGCCAATCCCAGCCGCTGCTCACTGCTCTATGCTCGCGAAGTCCCAGTGCGCGACGGCGTAGTGCTCGGCGAAACCCTGTTCGCCAGTGCCGCACATGCCTACGACACGCTCGACCCCGCCCTCACCCAGCGCCTCGAAGGGCTCACCGCCATTCACCGCTACGGCGATCGCTATCAGAAGCAGCAGGCCGCCGGCGGCCGCGGCGCCCTCAGCGAAGAGCAACTCCGCAAAGTGCCCGAAGTCCGTCATCCCGTGCTTCGCGCCCATCCCATCACCGGCCGCAAAGTCATCTTCGTCAATGAAGGTTTCACTGCCGCCATCGAAGGAATCCCCGCCGAAGAAAGCGCCGCCATCCTGCCCCAACTCTTCGCGCACATCGTCCGGCCCGAGGCCCTCTACACGCACCGCTGGCAACAGGGCGATCTCGTCATGTGGGACAACTGCCTCACCCAGCATCGCGCCATCCGCAACTACCAACTCCCCCTGCGCCGCCTCATGCATCGCACCACCGTCGCCGGACTCCCGCAATGAAAAAGGCCGGTTCGCCCGCCACAGGCAAACCGGCCCGTTCTGATCAACCCTTTCCCGGGTAACTAGAACACTAACTTCAACGCAAACTGAATCTGCCGTGCCGGGCTCGACAAACTCGTAATCGTTCCGAAGTTCGCATTGCCGAACGTCTGTGCCGGAGCGCCCAGATTCGTCGTGTTGAACAGATTGAAAAACTCCGATCGAAATTCAATCCGCGAAGATTCCGACCACAACCGGAAGTTCTTGTGCAGCCCCAGATCGAAATTGTAAATCGCCTCCGTGGTCGCAATGTTCCGCCCCAGCGTGCCGAACGGTGCGTTAATCGCCGGCAAAGCGAACGCCGCACGGTTGAACCACGCGCCTGCAGTCCTCGCCCCCGCGTAAATGTCGCCGCCCACATAGTTCGGTCGATACGTGGGCGCGCCCGACACTTGCCCCGCTGATGCAGGCGAGTAGTTGATGTTCACCGGCTGCCCGCTGGTCATCGTGTTGATGCCCGTCAGCCGCCAGCCGCCCACGATTCCATCCACCACTGCGTTCGCCGAGCTGCCCCATTTGCGGCCCTTCCCATACGGCAGCTCCCACACCAGGCTGGTCGTGTTGTTCAGCGGTTGGTTGTAGGCGCCCACCGCTTTCTCCGCCTGCGTATTGCGGAAATTCACTCGCGAGTTGTCCCCGTTGAACGCCTCCAGGTGTCCCGAGGCGTTGTCGATCGCCTTCGACCAGGTGAAGCTGTTCAACACATACAATCCCGCTGCATAGCGCTTCTCCAGTTTTACCTGCATCCCGTGATAAACCGCGAATCCACCACCGTACGATGCCTGAATATAGTCAAACCCAGGAATCGGACGCCGCTGCAGAATCGTCAGGTTCTCACCAATGTTATTCGGCCGCGCCTGGTTGTAATCGCCCAGAATCATCAGCCCGTTCGAACGGTTACCCACATAGGCGATATCGAACACCAGGTCCTTCGCCAGTTCGCGCTGGATCGTCAAATGCCAGCTCTGCACATACGAAGTGCGGTAATCGGCAGGCGTATAGTTGGTGCGCGTCGTCAGCGTCGAGAAGTTCGACGGATCCACCAGCCCTTGCGGGAAGCCCTGCGCCATCAGCCGGAAGCAGTTCACAAACGCGTTGCCCGAACACAGCGGCTGCGTCGGCAACTGGTTGATTGTCAGGTTCACGATGCTCGGTCCGTTGTAGCCCAGCAGGTTCTCTCCACCCATGCGGTTGAAGTGAACGTAGCTGATCCCGTAGCCGGAACGAACCACAGTCTTCGGTGTGATCTGATAAGCCAACCCAAACCGCGGCGCCCAGTTGTTCTTGTCCGGGCGCACTAGCGAACGCTGGTAGATCCCGCCCGAACCAGCCTGGATCAGTTTGTTCGCCACCGGATCGTAGTTGGCAAGCCGGTTCTGGTCTTCCCACTGCGGCGTCGCGTACTCATAGCGTGCACCGATGTTCACCGTCAGCTTCGAGTTCACCTTCCAGTCGTCCTGGAAGTACAGGAAGTGCATCCGCTGCCGGTAATTCAACACAATCTGGTTATTCAAACTGTAAGCCGAACGCGCTCCGTAGAAGAAGTCCACCAGGTTGTACAGGTTGTTCGAACCCACCGTGGTCGGCCGCCCGAACTGTCCGGCATAGTTGCTTTGCCCGTATTGCGGATTGAAATCGAAGATGTTCGTGTTGATGGCCTGATACTCGTAGCCGGCCTTCATCGAGTGCCGTCCCGCGATCTTCGAATAGTTCACCTTCGGGTTGTACGTCGTCGGATCCTGGAACTGCGGATTCGAGCTCTGGCGGCCCAGATTCGTATAACCGCTGATCTGCTGGCTGCTCAATCCCCCGCCGATCACTGCATTGTCCGGCAACCCGGGAATGCCATATTCCTGCGCCATGTTCGGGCGCTCCGAACCCAGCGCGAATTTGCCGCCTTCAAACACCGAATACGCAAAGCGCACGTCGATCAGCGAAGTCGGCGACAGGTTATAGTTCAACCCGCCGGCGATCTGCTTATTGAACACGCGCACATTGCCGTTTGCATCGCCGCCCGACGGTCCAGGGATCACATGGCTCTCCGTACGATTCAGCAAGCGGTGGCTATAGCGCCCGAACACGTTCATCTTCGAATTGAAGTAGTGATCGATACGCCCATCGCCTTTGTTATCCACCCACGGGGTCGGTGTCAGGTAATCCCAGTTATTCGAAGGCAGCACACCCGGATTGGTGTTGCGCACTGGATTGGGTAGGTCGCCCAGCACGCGCCGCGCGAACGGCGTCATCTGGCTCGCCGGAATCACTCCATCCGGTATCAAATCGCCGGTCAGCGGGTTGCGGATCGCAGTTCCAAACCGCCCCGCCCTCTGTTCCAGCGTCGGCAAAGTGGCGAACTGCAGATTCCGTTCCACCCTCCGCAACCCTTCATAGTCCACAAAGAAAAACGTCTTGTCCCGCACAATGCGGCCGCCAAACGAAGCGCCAAACTGGTTCTGCACCAGCACCGGCTTCACACCCGTCGAAGGACGGAAGAAACCCACCGCATTCAGCTTCGTGTTGCGCAGAAACTCCCAAACCGAGCCATGAAACTCGTTCGTTCCGGACCGCAAGCTGGCATTGATCACCGCGCCGCCCGCTCGCCCGTACTCCGCCGAAAAGTTGTTCGTCACCACGCGGAATTCTTCCACCGCGTCCGGATTCAACTGCACAATCTGATTCGAAAACCCCTGGTTCGACGTGCCGTAGGCATTGTTGTCCACGCCGTCCACCATGAAGTTGTTCAGCGAGCTGCGCAACCCGTTCACGTTGAACGAAGCATCGCGGTTGCTGATGTTCGACTTCCGCACGCCCGGCGACAGCAGCGCCAGGTCGGCATACGCGCGCCCGTTCAACGGCAGATTCACAATCGCCGCCCGTTGAATCACCTGCCCGCGATCGCTCGACTCCGTTTCCAGCGCTTCCGCCGCGCCCGTCACCGCAATGCTCTGGCTGACGTCGCCCACCTGCAGCGCGAGGTTCACCCTCTGCCGCGCGTTCACCGTCAGAACGAACGATTCCGAATTCACCACCTTGAAACCTGCCGCCTCGGCCGTTACGCGGTAGTCACCAATACGTTGGTTCAGAAATTGATACGCCCCACCGGTATCGGTGGTGGTGCTTTGTTTCACACCGGTTTTTACGTTTTCCAGCGTCACCTTCACACCCGACACCACCGCTCCCGTAGGATCGGTGATGGTTCCCAGAATGGCGCCAGCATCATACTGGCCAAAAGCGACAGCAAGCAAGAGAGACCACAGAAGCAATATGCGACTCATGTTTTCCTCAACCCTCCTTGTAGGAGATGACTATTTGATATCGGGGTTCGGCAGCATCACGTCCCTCACCATCGAGGAAAGGTCCGCGCAGGCGCCGATAAACTGCCGCAATGTCCGCACCGTGCACCCGTAGGAATCGAACTCCTCCACACGGAGTCCGTCTTCCATATACGCGCGCCGGAAATCGGGGAATCGCTTCAGTAGATCCGCTACGATGCGATCGTCGACTGGTGTGTCGATGCGATGAATCACCGGGATATCGCTGGCATTGTATCGCTTCTGCCAGCCGCAAGGGGGAGAGATCACCACGTCCCCACCGATGAACTCGCTCCAGTGCATGTGATTGCGAAACGCCGCCGACAGCAGCCGCAGCCGGTAGCCGCGCTCCCGGAAAATGGCGTAAGCCTTCTTGAACACAGCCACTCCGGCCCACTCCAGATAGCCCGGATCCGTGCTCAAGTTCTCTTTCTCCAGAATCACCTTAAGCCAGTCATCCACCCGCCCCACCATGATCGTGCACACCGGACCCATCGTCGCGATGTCCTTGCCTTCGCGCTCACGCCGCTTCAGTCCACGCTCCACCGCTTCCGCCACCGCGATGCATTGCGGCAAGGTAAACGACACCGTGGCGTTAATGCTCACACCTTGATACGTTGCCTCTTCAATCGCCACCACGCCCGCCTGCGTCACCGGGATCTTCACAATCATGTTCGGAGCAAGCCGGGAAAAATGCACCGCCTGTTCCAGAATGGCTTGTGTGTCGCGGTAGTTGCGCGGATCGGTCTGGATCGACAGCCGCCCGTTGCGCCCCTTGTGCTCCCGGAAAATCGGCTCCAGCAGCGACGCGGCTTGCGCCGACATCTCCTCAATCACGCGCCAGCCGATCGCTTCCTCCGATGCCTGCGGCATCTCCGAGTACAACTCCGCAATGCGAGCCTTCCAGCGGGGCCACTCCTGCTTCAATACGGTGACCGCGATCACCGGGTTACAAGTGGCGCCCACGGCGCCGTGGCTGATGGAGTACGTCAGCTCCTCCAGCGATGCCGAGTCGTTCCACAAACAGGTCGGCGTCGTCTGCGTCATCTGGTGGAGCGGACTCTTATAAGCAACGGACGGGGTTACGGGTGTCATAAAAGCACGCACAGCTTACTGGGCTTTGAACACGTGTGCATAAAAATCCTACCGCCGCTTCCCTCCGGAGTCAAGCGAAAGAATGCAAAAAGAAATTGCCCCAACCCCGCCCCTCCTTCCATTTTTTGAATCCACTCTACTCTTTTCTCTTTACAACCATATTTCGCCTAGGTAAAATCTTTATGCACACGTGTTCAACGACACTCCCTCGTCCGGAAAGTCGACCGCCGCCCTCCACGCGGCATCCAAACGCGTTTCCATTAAAGACATCGCCCGCCTCGCCCGCGTCTCCCACTCCACCGTCTCCCGCGCCCTCCGCGAAAGCCCCCTCGTCAATCCCGAAACCGCCGAAAAAATCCGCCGCATCGCCGCCGAATCCGGCTTCCGTATCTCCGCCGTCGCCCGCAGCCTCGCCACCAGCCGCACTTTCACCATCGGCGTGGTTGTCACCTCCATCGACGATCCCTTCGTCGCCGAAGTCGTCAAAGGCATTGAGGACGAGGCCATCGAACACGATTACTCCGTCTTCCTCGCCAATTGCCACGCCGACCCCGAACGCGAAATGAAGGTCGTGCACTCCTTTGAAGATCGCCGCGTCGATGGCATCGTCGTCACCGCCTCACGCGTCGGCGCACTCTACGGCTCCGTGCTGGAGCGCATGCATATCCCCATCGTGCTCCTCAATAACCAGCACCCCAGCCACTTCGCCCACTCCATCTGCATCGACAATTTCGACGCCAGCCGCCAGTTGGTGGCTCACCTCATTGCACTCGGCCACCGCCGTATTGCCTACATCGGCGATCGCTTCGGCCATGGCTCCGATTCCGAACGCTTCAGCGGTTACCGTGCCGCGCTTGATGAGGCCGACATCCTCTTCCAACCCGACCTCGTCGTCCACGGCGATGGCAAGGCTGAGGGCGGCAAAGAGGCAATGGCCAAACTGCTCGCCGTCCATCCGCACCCCACCGCCGTGTTCGGCTACAACGATATGACCGCCATCGGCGCACTCAAAGCCATCCGCGCCCGCGGCCTCCGCGTTCCCGCCGACATCTCGCTCGCAGGCTTCGACGACCTCCCTCTCGGCCTCTACATCGATCCGCCGCTCACCACCGTCCGCCAACCCAAACAGCAGATGGGCCGCATGGCCATGCAGTCGCTGCTCACCCTTATCGAAGGCAACCAGGCCGAGCAAAACGTCCGCGTCGCAGGCGAACTCATCATTCGCCAGTCCACTGCCGCGCCACCAGATTCCCATTCCAAGGAGAACCACCCATGCAACTCCTCCTCCGCCCACAAAACGGGGCACAAACGCAAATAGACACCTTTCAATACCTCTCGTTCCTCAATGCGAAACTCGCCGCCGGCGAATCGACGGAAGGCAACACCGGCAATCGCGAACTCGGCCTCGTCGTCCTCGGAGGCAAATGCTCCGTCAGCTCTTCCCAAGGCGAATGGAAGAGCATCGGGCGCCGTCCCAACGTCTTTTCCGGCATGCCCTATGCCCTCTACCTTCCCATAGGCACTTCCTATAAGGTCACCGCCGAAACCGGTTGCGATCTTGCCTTCTGCTTCTGCCTCGCCGAAGAATCGCACCCCGCCCGCCTCATCACTCCCGCCGATATCGAAGTGGAAATCCGCGGCGGCGCCAACGCCACCCGCCAGATCAACAAAATCATTCGCCCCGAATTCTCCGCCCACCGCCTTCTCGTCGTCGAAGTCTACACCCCCAGCGGCAACTGGTCCAGCTATCCGCCGCACAAACACGACGTGCACAATCCCCCCGGTGAAGTCGACCTCGAAGAGATCTACTACTACCGCATCGATCGCCCCGAAGGCTACGCCATTCAAAAGGTCTACACCTACGACCGCAAGCTCGACGAAACCATCAGCGTCCGCGACGGCGAAATGGTCCTCGTCCCCGAAGGCTATCATCCCGTCGTCGCCGCCCACGGCTACAACGTTTACTACCTCAACGCCCTCGCCGGTTCCGCCCGTTCGATGGCTGCCTCCGACGACCCCGATTACCAATGGGTCAAACAAAACTGGCGCGACAAAGACCCCCGTGTCCCCGTCGTCACCATGGAGATGGAGAACTAACCATGCCCACTACACGCATGACCATGGCCCAGGCCCTGGTAGCCTACCTCAAGCAACAATATGTCGAGCGCGATGGCGTCGAGCATCGCTTCTTCCACGGCGCGTGGGGCATCTTCGGCCACGGCTGCATCGCCGGTGTCGGCCAAGCCCTTCAGCAGCACCCTGACTTCCGCTACTACCAAAGCAAGAACGAGCAGGCCTCCGTCCACATCGCCGCCGCCTTCGCCAAAACGAAGAATCGCCTCGGCACGTTCGCCTGCCTCTCCTCCATCGGGCCCGGCGCAACGAACATGATCACCGGCGCCGCCATGGCCACCGTCAACCGCCTGCCTGTCCTGCTGCTCCCCGGCGACATCTTTTCCCGCCGCAACGTCGCCCCCGTCCTCCAGCAGCTCGAATCAGAAATGGGCCAGGATGTTTCGGTCAACGATTGCTTCAAGCCCGTCTCCCGCTACTGGGACCGCATCAATCGCCCCGATCAGCTCATCTGCTCCGTCGTCGAAGCGATGCGTGTGCTCACCTCCCCGGCACAAACCGGCGCAGTCACCCTCGCCCTTCCGCAAGACGTCCAGACCGAAGCCTACGACTACCCGTCCGACATGTTCGAAAAGCGCGTCTGGCACATCGCCCGCCCCGAGCCCGAGCGTGCCATGCTCGCCCGTGCCGCCGAAATGATCCGCGCCGCGCGCAAGCCCTTCATCATCGCCGGTGGAGGCGTGCTGTTCAGTGAAGCCACCGCGGCCCTCGCCCGTTTCTGTGAGCAAACTGGTATCCCAGTTGGCGAAACCCAGGCAGGCAAGAGTTCGCTCCCCTTCGATCACCCGCAAAACCTCGGCGCCGTCGGTGTCACCGGCACTCCCGGAGCCAACATCGCCGCCCGCGAAGCCGACCTCATCATCGCCGTCGGCACCCGCCTCAGCGACTTCACCACCGCCTCGAAGACCGCCTTCCAAAATCCCAACGTTCGATTCCTCAATATCAACGTCGCCGAGTTCGACGCCTTCAAACACGCGGGACTACCGCTGATCGCCGATGCGCGCGAAGCGCTCCTCCAACTCGCCGCATCCATCAACGGCTACCGCATCGACACGCAGTACGCCGCCCGCATCACCGAGTGGAAGCGCCGCTGGGAAGAAGAAACCGATCGCATCTACGCCCTCCGCCACGGCCCGCCCATCAGCCAGGGCGAAGCCATCGGCGTCGTCAATCGCGTCTCGCGCCCCCAGGACATCGTCGTCTGCGCCGCAGGCAGCCTCCCCGGCGATCTGCACAAACTCTGGCGCACTCGCCAACCCAACGGCTATCACCTCGAATATGGCTACTCGACGATGGGCTACGAAATCGCCGGCGGACTCGGCATCAAAATGGCCGACCCGTCCCGTGAAGTCTACGTCATGGTCGGCGACGGCTCCTTCCTCATGATGTCTTCCGAGATCGCCACCGCCGTGCAGGAAGGTTACAAGCTCAACATCGTCCTCCTCGACAATCACGGCTTCTCGAGCATCGGCGGCCTCTCCCGCCACATTGGCTCCGGTGGCTTCGGCACCGATTACCGCCACCGCACCGATTCCGGCCACCTTGATGGCCAGAACATCCCCATCGACTTCGCCGCGCTCTGCGAAGGCCTCGGCGCCCGCACCACGCGGGTTCGCACGCACCAGGAATTCGCCGCCGCAGTCGAAGCGATGAAAGACGCCGATCGCACCTGTGCCGTCGTCGTCGAAACCGACAAAGAACAGCGCGTCCCCGGCTACGAATCCTGGTGGGATGTCCCCATCTCCGAAGTCTCGGAAATCGCCACCATCCGCGAAGCCCGCGCCAATTACGAAATCGCCGTCAAGCAGGAGCGGCATCTGGAAATTCCTGCGCCCGCCTCAACACACGTTGAGCCTGGCCCGAAAGAGTGAACCCGGAGGTTCTCGAATGGCAACAACCACTGATCCGGCCGTCGCGGCGTTACGCGTCGGCAACGCCCCTTGTTCCTGGGGCACCTTGGAATTCGAAGGCGTCGGCGGCGAGCAGATCCCCTTCGATCGCATGCTCGATGAACTCGCCGCTGCCGGCTATACCGGCACCGAACTCGGCGATTGGGGCTTCATGCCCACAGATCCGTCAGCGCTCCGCCACGAACTCGACAAACGATCCCTCGTCATGCTCGGCGCGTTTGTGCCCGTCGCATTGAAGGACGCAAGCGCCCATGAAGCAGGCATCGCCAACGCCGTCAAGACCGCGCGCCTCCTCGCCGCCGTCGCTTCCGATCCGAAGCCTTACCTCGTCCTCGCCGACAACAACGGGTCCATTCCGGAGCGCACAAAAAACGCCGGCCGCGTGACTCCAGCCATGGGCCTCAGCAACGGCGAATGGCGCACCTTCGCCGATGGCGCCAACAAAGTCGGCCGCGCCGTATTCGCCGAAACTGGTCTGCGCACCGTATTCCATCACCACTGCGCCGGCTATGTCGAAACGCCCGATGAGATCGCAAAACTCCTCGAACTCACCGATCCCGCCGCGCTCAACCTCGTCTTCGACACCGGCCACTTCGCCTACGGCGCGGGCCACTTCCAAATCATCGAAGCCCTGGAACGTTTTAAGGACCGCATCCTTTATATCCACCTCAAAGACTGCCAGCCCGATGTCGCCCGCCAGGCCCGTGAGAACAACTGGGACTACTTCGAAGCCCTCCGCCACGGCGTCTTCAGCGAACTCGGCAAAGGCGGCGTCGATTTCCCCGCCGTCCTCCGCTGGCTCAAAGAACAAAAGTACGCAGGCTACGTCCTCGTCGAACAGGACGTGCTCCCCGGCATGGGCGAGCCCAAGCTCAGCGCCGCGCGCAACCGCCAGTACCTGCGCGCCATTGAGGAGGCTCTCTAACCATGAAGTCCAAACTCAACATCGGCCTCATCGGCGCGGGCCGCATCGGCAAGGTCCACGGCGAGACCATCGCCTTCCGCGTCCCCGAAGCGAACCTCCTCGCTGTCACCGATCCCAACACCGATGCCGCCACGGCCATCGCCAAACGCTGTGGCATCCCGCAGGTCTGCGCTTCCACCGATGAGATCTTTGCCAACAAAGACATCGACGCGGTGCTCATCTGCTCATCGACGAACACCCACGCCGATCTCGCCGTGCAGGCCGCCGAAGCAGGCAAGCACATCTTCTGCGAAAAGCCCATCGATCACACGCTCGAGAAAATCGACCGCGCCATCGCCGCCGTCAACAAGGCCAAGGTCAAAATGCAAATCGGCTTCAACCGCCGCTTTGACTCGAACTTCGCCCGCGTGCGCCAATCCATCCTGAGCGGCGAAATCGGCACCCCGCACCTCCTTCACATCATCAGCCGCGACCCCGGCCCGCCGCCCATCTCCTACGTCAAAGTCTCCGGCGGCATGTTCCTCGACATGACCATCCACGACTTCGACATGGCCCGCTTCTTGATCGGTGAAGAGGTCACCGAAATCTACGCCGCCGCGGATGTGCGCATCGATCCCGAAATCGGCAAAGCAGGCGACGTCGACACCGCCATCATCCTTCTGCGCTACGCCAACGGAGTCATCGGCACCATCGACAATTGCCGCCAGGCGCCCTACGGTTACGACCAGCGTGTCGAAGTGCTCGGCAGCAAAGGCGCCATTGCCACGGAAAACATGTACCCCAATCGCGCCGTCGTCAGCACCGCCGAATCCGTCCGCCGCGACCTCCCGCTCAACTTCTTCATGGAGCGTTACCTCGACAGCTTCGAACGCGAAGTGCGCGACTTCGTCAATGCCGTCGTCAACGACACCGAAACGCCGGTCACCGCCGCCGATGGCCGCGTCCCGGTTGTCATGGCGCTCGCCGCGAAGAAGTCGTACCTCGAAGGCCGCCCCGTCAAACTCAGCGAAATCGCCTAAGGAGGCCGCACTGTGAAACGCTCCCTGCTGAGCGCCACGCTCACCGACGTGCAGTTCTGGATCCCGGTTGCCGTTCTCATCTTCGGCATCACGCTCCTCGTGCTACTGGCTTAGCCACATGAACAAGCAAATCTCGCTTCATCAACTCGGCGTCTTCTCCGGACTCGCCGCGGGCGCATGGCTCGGCATGGCGGAGGCGCCGACGAAGCTCGTCACTGTCGGCTTCTCCCCATTCCTCATCTCCCTCGGCATGGTGGCCGGAGTCTTCGTCGCCCGCTGGACCGTGCCCATGGCCCTCAAAGGCACCAGCTACATCTGGGCCGATCTGCGCGAGAAGCCGCACCTGATTGCATGGGCCATACTCGCCGGCATGCTGTGGGCCGTCGCGAACACACTCACCGTCTTCGCCATCCGCAACGTCGGCCTCTCCATCGCCTTCCCCTTGTGGAATACGAACAGCCTCGTCGGCCTCTTCTGGGGCTGGCTCCTCTTCCACGAACTCCGCGGCGCAGGAACCAGACAACTCACCAAAGTCCTCGGCGGAGCAGCCGCCATCGTCATCGGAGCCTGCATCCTCGCCCTCGCCACCACGCACAGCGCGACCACAAACACCAGCGGAACCGCGTCCCTCGGCATCGCCGCCGCACTGGGCGCGGGCGTGCTCTGGGGCACCATGTACATCCCCTATCGCAAGGCCTACATCAGCGGCATGAACCCGCTCTCGTTCGTCACCGTCTTCACCTTCGGCGAACTGGGCACCGTGTTCGCGCTCGCCGTCGCCTTCGATGGCGGCGTCCACAACGTCATCTCACTGCTCGGCCAGGCACGCCCCGCGCTCTTCTGGCTCTTCCTCGGCGGCTTCTGCTGGGTGCTCGGCGATCTCTTCCAGCAGTACGCCGCCAAGTACGTCGGCATCGGCCGCGGCATCCCGCTTTCCAACACCAATCAACTCTGGGGCCTCGCCTGGGGCGCGCTCGTCTTCGGTGAATTCGCAGGGCAGGGAAGCGGCACCATCACGTTGGTCATCATCGGCTCACTCATCATGATTGCCGGAGCCGTCGCCATCAGCATGGCCGAAGCTCCCGAACTCGAACAGCAGTCCTGGCGCACCGCCATGCAGCGCGAATGCGACCGCTATTCGCTCGACCCCGCCCGCGTGGCCCAAACACTCGAAGGCAAAGATCCGCTCGCCGAAGAGCGCCCCACGCGCCGTTGGTGGGAATTCGTCATCGTCCTCGCTGCCGTGGCCTTCTTCATCTGGCTCGCTGCCGGATCCGCATCGCAGCCCATCGCCATGAACATCCCGTGGATGCTGCTCCTCATCGCCGCCTCCGTCGCATTACTGATCGGCTGCGGCATCCTCCTCCACAAACGCACCGGCTTCTCCTAGCGCAGTGACGCGGGCCTCCAGGCCGGCGGCTAATTCACCGTCACCGTAACCTCCCGCTGCCCCGGCAAAGGCACGCGCAATAAATAAGGCAGCTTCGTCACAGTAAACTCCCCACCAGCCGATCCATTCGACCACCGATAAGCCCCCGGCTTCAATCGCCACAGCCGCATCTCCGCCATCGTCTCCCCAGCCGCAAACGAATACGCCCGCACGCGCACCTCGCGCTCCCCCGCCGCAAGCACCGCCCGCGCAAACTCGCCCCCTGCCGGCCACGTCACCGCAAACGTCGGATACCGATCCCCGCGAGGAGCCTCGCCCCCAAACAAATACCACCGGTACTCCGCGGGCAGCGGATAATACACCCGATCCGTATACAGCACCTCCGTCGTGTAAATATCCCAATTCACCGCAAACCGCGCTTCCGCCTCGCGAGCCATTTTCGTCATCTCCGCAAGCACCACGCCATCCGCCTTACGCCCACTCAAACCCCGCCACGCAAAGTAAGCCTCGGGCGCACCACGCATCTCAGCGCACAACGCAGCATACTTCCCACAATCCTCCAGCACCGCAAAGCTCTCCCCCGCCGCATCCAGATACTTCTTCGATCCCGTCAAATCGTACACCGCCAGCAACAACGACGTCAGCGCTTCCTGCGACCGGCCGCTCCACTGAAAGTAATCCCACTCCGCCTCCGGCTTGTCCCAACCCGCCTTGCCGATCAGATACTCACCATCCGCGGCCCGCAGCACCGAAGGAAAAATCCCCGCCGGTTTCCCATGCCGCGTATCCCGCATCGCCCGGATCCACGAATCGGCCCACGCCGCAATCCGTGCAATCAACGCCGGATCGCGCGACAAATACGCGTACCACAGCGCCGGCCCCATCGCCCGGGTATTCAAATGCACATCCACATCGCGCCCATTCGCCGTATCCGCTTCCCGGCAGTTAAACCACGAACTGCGAAAACGCAGGAACCCATCGGGCTGCGTCTTCAGCCACGACTCCGAACACGCCGCGGTTTGACCCAACCGCGCCCGTAACTCCCCGTCCTCAGGATGCAACGCCGCCGCCAGCGGCTGCGTATCGGTCGTGGGTTCCGATGAATGCTCCACATCCGAAATCCCCTTATCGTATCCATTCAGCAGTGTCCCGCTATTCCACAATCCACCAGCAACATTCCGAATCCCGCGTGCAGCCACGTCCGATCCGAATCCCAACGCCTGCGGCCCCCAGTGACGCAGAATCTCGACATCGTCTCCCCATCCGCCGCCCAACTCCCCATTCGCCGATTGCCGCTTCTCCACCCACCACCGCGTAATCGCATCCATCCTCGCCATGAGCCGCCGTTGTGCCACTGCCCATTCCGGAGCCCCCGCCGGCGCGCTAGGAACATCCACGGCCCACGCCACCGGTTGCACCGAGGCACAATACTCGCCCCGAGGCATTCGCTGCGTCTGCACCACTTGCCCCGTGCAAGCCGCACTGATCGTCTGCCGCAATATCGCGTTCCCCGGCATCACCCGCAATCCCTCGCGAAACAGCAAATCGGTCTGCAGAATATCATCCGGTTCGTGATTCTCCGCCGCCAGCCAGAACCACCCGCGCATCCGCGCCAGCAGCGCTTCCTGCCGCACCGCTGCATCACCACTGAACGCCATCCGATCCCCCAACTGCTGCATCCACGCCCGCCGCGCTGTCGATCCCTGCGCTTCCGTTAAGTACGATCGATGCAACTCCGCCACGCGCGCTCTCCACCGCGGCGCCAGATCCCGCTCCATCTCATCCACCGGAGTCCACCGCAAGGCAAACAGCACATACCACGGAGCCTCGGAAGTCACCGTCAACTCCTGCGGCCCATCCACCACCGCCAGCAACGACGTATGCCGCAGATTCCGCTTCGGCCGCATCCGCCCCGGCCCCGGAGCAATCACCGGACGCGCATCCATCTCCCCCTTCGCCCCGGACAATCGAAACGTAAACCGGTCCGCCTCCGGATTCGCCAGAAACACTTCCACCAGGTACCGTCCCTTTGCCGAAAACGCAAACCTCTGCGTGCCCTGCACCTTCACCCCAGCCATCAACGCCGCGTCCGCCAACAAGACATCGTAAGGTTGACGCGACACCCGTGGCCCCGGCTCCTTCACCGAAGGAGCATTCGTCCACTTCATCTCCGCCGACACCAGCGCGCAGCGCGAGCCCGCCGGTGGCGCCACCATCGAAACACATCCACCCCAAACGGCCACCGCCAGCGAGCCCACGGCTGTCCAAAACATTGTCAACCCTCCATGTTCTAAAACTCCATCCGCAACGCCATCTGCAAAACACGTGCTCCGCCGGTCCCGGTGATCCGCCCAAACGACTGCGTCGTATTGAACGTCGTCTGCGGTGCCGACAAATTCGCGTGGTTCAGAATATTGAAAAAGTCCGTACGGAACTCCAGCCGGCTGCGGTCACTCCACAACGTGAACCGCTTCTGCGCCGATAGATCCCACGCCCACGAACCAGGCCCACCTAAAATCGAGCGACCCGCATTGCCGTACGTCCCCACAGCATTGCGCGCGAACGCCGCCGTATTGAACCACCGCGCGAATTTCTCATCCTTCGACCGGCTGTTTGACAACACTGGATTCCCGATCAGATCCGGACGGTCATACCCAACGCCGGTCAACGACACATCGCTCCCGGTGAGAATCGTCAACGGATTGCCCGTTTGGAACGTATTAATCCCGGCCAGTTGCCAGTTGCCCAACGTCTGCCGCAACCACGCATGCCCGTGCTTAAAGAACGGCACTTCGTACAAATACGAGAACACAGCGACATGCCGCCGGTCGTACTCGCCCAATCCGCGCGATCCCAACCGGTTCAACGGATCCTGCTGCCGGCACTGATCCAGCGTCTCCTGCTGGCACGCATCGTCAATCGCCTTTGACCACGTGTAGTGCGCCACCAGCGTGAATCCATCGGCCAGCCGTTTGTTCACCAGGAACTGAAGCCCGTTGTACGACGAGTTCGAATCCCACGACGAGACAAAGAACCCGCGATACGTCGGTGCCAGCCCTCGCCGCGAATCCGTATTGCCCGTCGTCGAAAGAGCCCGGCCACTCGCATCGGTACCCGCAATGTACCGCGCCGGATTGAACTCCACCTGCAGCGGCAGCTTGCGCCCGTAATTGCCCACAAAGCCCACCTGCGCCATCCACGTCCGCGTCAACTGCCGCTGTACCGTGAAGCTCAGGTTCTGAATATACGCCGCCTGAAACGGGCTGTACAGGTGCCCGCCAATCGACGCAGGCAGATCGAACTTCGCATTCGAAGGATCCACCACATACGGGAACGGATTCCGCAAACCCTGATACGGATTCGACAACGGCCCACCATTGCGGTACTCCACGCTCAAGGAAAACGGCTGGTTTCCGCTCAGCAGATACTCCGAATGAATCCCGTCATAGCTCACCGCGTAGCCTCCGCGAACCGACGTCTTGCCATCGCCCGTCACGTCCCACGCAAAGCCAATCCGAGGCCCAAAGTTGCGGCTGTCGTATCCATACGAGTACTCGGGATCCGTCTGATACACCATGCCCCGAGGCGCGGTCGGAAACGTCTTCGATTGCACGCCTGCGATATACATCGCCATCTGCCCCTTGTCTTCCCGCCATGGTGAATACAACTCCATACGCAACCCCAGGTTCAGTGTCAGCCGCCGCGTTGCCTTCCAGTTGTCCTGGAAATAGAACCCCGGCAGATAATACTGGCCGCCCGTGATCGCGTACGAATTCTGCGTGAAGCTCACCACCCGCCCCAGCAGATAGTCCGCAACATTATTCCTCGAAAATGTTCCGTCGAATACGAACCGCCCCGAACTGGCCGAATTGTTCGACGACGAATAGCCGTGCCTCTGCACCTGCGCGCCCCACTTCAATTCGTGGCTGCCCTTCATCAAACTCCAGTCCTGAGCGAAGTCGAGCGTCGGTCCCTGCCGCTGCCGGTCCTTGCCCGGCGATGCGGAAAAACGCCCGTTCACCACAATCTGTGGCGGGCGCGGCGGCGAAGGCTCACCGGCGTCGGGGAAGTTCACTGCTCCAAACTCCGTCAGCGTCTTGCGGTAGAAATTCGATTCGTCGTAAACAAACTTCGTCCAACTCCCGCGCGTTGTCGACAACAGGTTCGAAGACCACGTCCGCGTGTGAGTCACCGTGTGCGTGTTCGTGTCCGTCGTCGATGGAGCATCGAATCCGGGAATATTCGACCCCGGGCTCACCACCACCGGAAACGCGGTCACGCCGCGCTGGAAATCGTAGAAGTAGCGATACGAAATCCGATCCCTGTCCCGAGGCTGCCAGTCAAAACGCCCTAGCAGATTGTCGCCCGTCGTATTGTTCGGGCTCAGCACCGCCAGACTCCCGTTGGCCACATTCGGCAGCGGAATCTTCTCGCTCATGAACTTCACCGCCACCGGATCGAAGCGGCTCACCGGTATCTGCCGCCCCGGAAACGCCTGGTTGTTCAACGGATCCACCGGCGCCGGATTCGATCCCGAAAAATCTCCAGCGCGCTCCTGCGCCGTCGGTGGAAACGCCGATGTCGACGAAGACTCGGCCCGCGTCCGAATCCCCTGATACGAGGCAAAGAAGAACAGCTTGTTCCGCAGGATCGGTCCCCCGAACGTCGCCCCAAACTGGTTGTATCGCAACTTCGCCTTCGAACGGTCAAAGAACCGCCGCGCATCCAGTTTGTCGTTGCGCAGAAAGTTCCATGCCGACCCGTGAAACTCGTTCGTCCCCGCCTTCGTCACCGCCGCAATCACCGCCGACCCGCGCCCGTACTCCGCGGTCACTCCCGACGAAATCACCTTGATCTCCTGCACCGCGTCCGGCGGCGGCATGTTCAAGGACTGCCCGCGATGCGCATAATACATCGACCCGCCGTCCAACTGCATGTTCGTCGCCGTAGCGCGGCTGCCGTTAATATTGATGCGCTGCTGTGAAAACGATACCTCGCTGGCGCCTGTGATCGATGTCCGCGTTACCCCGGGAATCAACGACGCAAACGACAGAATGTTCCGCCCGTTCAGCGGCAGATCGACAATCCGTTTATCGTCCACCAACGTGCCCACCGTCGCCGTGCGTGTGTCCACCAGCGGTGCATCGCCCTCCACCACTACCGACTGCGTCACCGCGCCTACTTCCAACGTCAAATCCACACGCACATTCTGAAACGACGTGACCGTGATGCCCCGCCGTACCGACTTCTTGAACCCTTCCTTCTCGGCGTTCACCGTGTACTCGCCCGGCGTCACTCCAGGCACCAGGTAATCGCCCGTTGCGTTTGACTTCGTTTCCACCCGCTGCCCCGTCGCGTCGTGGATCACCTGTATTCTCGCCTCGGGAACTCCCAACCCCGAGGAATCCAGGACCACTCCGAGTATCTGGCCGGTGGGCGTTTGCGCCATAGCGGAAATGGCGCAGCACAGCAAGAGAAGAATGCTGCTCATGAGAATCTCCCTGAAGTGAAAAGATTATGCGTACGGCAAACCGAGTCCCTGCATCACACCTTTCATATATCCAATCGCGAAGATCTTCCCCTGAATCGCATACCCGGGCCGGTCATTCGTTTCTTCATCCAGCGTCGGTGCATGATCCGGCCGTATCGGCCCGCTGAAACCGACTTCGTGATACGTCTTCAGCATCTTCACCATGTCCGTCTGCCCTTCATCGTGGAAGGTCTCCGTGAAATGGTCCCTCGTGCCCGAAATATCGCGGAAATGCACAAAGAAGATCTTCTTCTGTTTCCCCCACTCCTTCACCAACTGCACGCAGTCCTCGCCCATCGCGATGAAGTTCGCCTGGCAGAACGTGACCCCATTCACCGGGCTCGGCACAATGCCCATAATTCGCCGGTAATTCGCCGCGCTCGTCACAATGCGCCCAATCCCGCGCAGCGGCGACAGCGGAGGATCATCCGGATGCAGCGCCATCTGGATCCCCGCCTTCTCCGCCACCGGAATCACCGCCTTCAGGAAATACTCAATGTTCGACCAGAGCCTCTGCTCCGGCACTTCGCCCCACTTCGTGAGCCCCTGCGCCTTTGCAGCCGTCAAATCAAAGTCCGTCAGCAACGCTCCGCCGCGTCCCTTGCGGTCCACCTGCGTCCGGTACCACCCCAGCCCCGCCATGAAGTTGTAGCAGAGCACCTTGATCCCCACATTGCTCAGCGCCTTGATCGCCGCAATGTAGTTCTCAATCTCTTCATCGCGGCCATCCACCCCAAGCTTGATCTTCTCCGCCGGCACCGGGTGGCTCTCCACACCGGCCACCTGCATCCCGATCGACGCAAAGTCCGCCTTCATCTTCGCCAGCGTTGCTTCATATTCGCCCCGTGCCACACGGCCGAGGTTCGCGCCGCAAATCGCGTAATTCACGCCGATTTGCTTCGATATCCGCGCCTTGTGATCGACGCGATTGGAATTCATCGTGGCGAATTGCAATCCGGAAGGGGGCAGCGAGATGCGGTGAGGACCGCCCAAACTGTTTCCTGGAACTTTCGCCGCGGGGAGAGCCATGGCGGCTGCGAGACCCGCCGCCGTCCGCCGTGTGATCTGCATGAATCAGACCTCCTGATGATTCGCAGTATACACCCGCTCCAGTTCCTACCGCGTTCGAATCTCCACGTACCCGTTCTTCTCCAGAAACCGGAAATACCCCACAAAATCGAAGTTCGAAGCACCCAGTTCCATTTGCGTCAACCGAGCCACTTCATCGAGCGTCCGCTTGCCATCACACCAATACAACGCGATGGTCGGAACTGAAGCCCATGCCCCTGATGGATACCCGCCCCATTGCGCATGCGGCAAATCGTCCAGCGGAATCGACCCGAAACGTTTCCGCACCACCACCATCGACGACGCACCCGGCTGCTGCCGCAGCTTCGACTCCGAAGCAACCCGCTCCTTCTGCATCGCCGCGAACCTGCTGAGCCGCGCCACCGGCGGCTCCAACGAAGCCCGCACCCGCTCCCGATCCCCCGCAGCCACCAGCCGCAACACGCTCCGCACCGCCTGCGCCTCGCGCCCCAGCATGTAGTCAATCCGTCCCGCGCCCGCAGCCGCAGCTTTCAAAATCTGCTCATACCCGCGCGTCTCACTCAGTTCCGCCAGCCATCGCGCTTCTTCTTCCCCGGCATTCGCCACGTAATAAAGAAACGCCGCCCCTATGATCGTGATGTCCCGCAATGACCGCGCATCCACCCGCTCTGGAGTGTCCTCGCTGTTGTGATGCGTCTCCACTCCGCTCCCGCCGTATGCCCACACCGTCGGAATGCCCACCATCGGTTCCGCCATGTACGTATCCGTCCCCGTGGCGAAATCCTTCTCATGCCACGGCCGCCGCACCCGCGGCAAATACGTCGCAGCTACCTTCAAAATCAACGCATCCGTGAAATCCTTCGCCACATGCGGGTTCATGTAGAACGAATACTCCGTCCCCGCAATCTCATACGCCGCCGCCGGAGTGTCCAGACACAACGCCGCCATCGTGCGCTTCACGCGTTCCGGATTCCGTGCCATGTATGGCATCGATCCATACATCTCCCCCATAGATAAAACACGAATCGTCCGTTTTGGTTTGGGCAGTTTCCCCGCCGCAATCAGCCTCTGCAGCGCCGCCAGCGCTTCCATCGTCGCCGCAACACCGGTTGCGTTATCGTGCGCCCCTTGCTCGGAAGTGTGCCCCAACGTCAGCACCTCTTCATCGCTCAACCCCGGCACCACCGCCGTTACATAGGGATAACTCCCCGCATAGTGCCGCGCATCGGACGTCGCCTTCACTCGCACCGGACCCTTGGCCAGCAACGCTTTCAACTCCGCCGTCTGCCGTGGAGTAATCGAATAGCAGGGCAGGGGAGTGCTCCGCTTCGTGAACGCCCACCCATCATCCCCCCATGCATTGATCCACTGCCGCCCATCCGGCAGCGATGGATTCTCCGTGAACGTATTAATCGCTCCCAGTGCCCCGGCCTTCACCAGCAGCCACTTGATCCCCGCCGGGTTCTCTTCCGTCATCGCAAACTTCCCGCGCAGATCCATCGATGCCGCCGCGCCGCGCTTCACCCACACCACTTCACCACTCAGTCCATCCGCTGCCGGCCCGCTCCACATACACACCGAAGCAGGTACCTTCTCGTAATCCGCCAGCACCGCACCGCCTTCCACTTCCAACTTCGCCGATCGAACATCCCACGCAAGCGGCATCGTCCAATACCCGAACTGCGTCACTCCATCGGCCGGAGTGTCCACGATCTCCGCCTGCTGCAACCCAAGCCGCGTCATCTCCTCGCGCAGCACGCGAGCCGTCATCGCAAAGCGAGGGAACGTGAAGAAGCGATCATTGGCGTAGATTTTCTTCATCAATTCCATCGCTTCCGCATCGCGCACCTCGCCTCGCAGAGCGCCAATGACGCCCTCCAGCGACTCGCCCCAAGCCGCCCCACACAATGCCAGAAACAGAATCCACCGCATCACTGCACCTCAAACACAGCGGACTTCTTCTGCCCCGACAGCAGATCGTGCACTCGTATCTCCCACCGCCCCGCCGCATCGCTCACCGCCAGCGGTAACGCCTGCCGCGCCGCGCCACCCGGAGCCAGCAAGTTTCCCGAATACTGCGCCGCCACCTTTCCCGAAGGCTCGACAAACTCCACATGAAACAGATGCCGCGCCGCCGGAGTCGCCGCCGCGAACCGTAATCCGAACTCCGCCGTCGCTCCCCGCGCAACTTTCGCCGGAGCACTCAGCACTAACTCCGGAAACGCCACCGGCGACACGGTGAAGATCGACGGCTCATATCCATCTACCGTCACTTTCACTTCCGCCAACTGGCCCAATGCCTTCGCCCCGCGAATATCGTAGACCGCGTTCAACCCGCCCCACCGCAGCGTCACATTCTTCGCTTTCGCAAACCGCTCGTTCGACTTGAACTCCGGCGGCCCCAGTTCATCAATCCGCAATTCCGGATTGCTGTGCAGTGCGACGATACTCACTCCACCATTGCGGAACGTATGCGTCTCCAACCCAACCACGGGCGTCACCGCAAACCGCGGCGCCACACCTTTCAGCAACTCCCCCATCATCCGGTGCGCAGCGCCTTCCTTCGCAATCACGCGATCCTGATGGTAGTTCAACAACGACGAAGCAAGCAGTACAGCCTTGCCCTTGCCGTACGTACCCGCTGCAAACACATCCGCCAATTGCCCCTTCGCCAGCCGCTTGCACCGTTCACTAAACAACCCCGGCTCGCCTTCCGCAATCAGCGTTCCGCCCTGTGCCACGAAGTTCCGCATCGCCTCAGCCTCACCCGCCGACAGCGCTGTCGACTTCGGCAGCAGCAACACCTTGTACCCGCCGCGCAGCAACTCGCCCTGCTCCACCTGATCGTAGGAAACGAAGTTGTACTGCAACCCGTGGTCCTCTACTACCCGGCAGAACGATTCCCTCAGCCGCAGAAAATCGCTGTCCCGATACTCCGTGCTCGAATTCCGCGTCACCCATGTCTCCCCCTTCGGCCGCTGCGCCAGCATCCACTCAATGCGCATACTCGGCTGCGAATAATGGATCGCAATCGGATCAGCCACCCGCTGGCTGTTGATCAGCAGCGACGCCACACCAGCGCGCAGCTCACGATAGTACGCCTCCACTTCACGCCCGCGTTCTCCGATCGTAGTCCCCGAACTGATGAAGCCCTTCTTGTCATCCCAGATGATCATGCCGCGATTGCCGTGCAGCATCTCATACCAGACGCGATGCTTCTCCCAAAGCCCGGTGGCGAACGACGTGGTCAACACCGCCATATTCGGATTCAAAGAGCGAATAATCTCGATATTGTTCCCGATGTCGTAAGGCTCAATCGCGTTCAAAGCCTTCGTGAGGCGCGAGTAATCATATCCGCCCCAACCCGGCATCTGCCCGCCGCCGATGCCCACATAAGCAAACGGGTCCACCGATTGAATCGCCTCCCGCCCCATGCGCAGGGCGTTCTCAAAGCTCACATCCATCCACTCCTTGAAATCGCTCCACGCAGTGAAGTTCTCCCCTTGCTTCTTCATCGCCTCATCCGTGGTCGGAGGCAGCACCAGATCCCAAGCCGTGAACTGCGAATCCCACTCCGCATTCAATCTCTGCAAGCTGCCATAGCGCTCGCGCAGCCACCGCCGCATCGGCACAATCGACTCATCGGAAAAATCGAAATCCCAAAACGCCGCCAGGTTCGCGATCCCCGATTCATCGCCCAGGCTATAGAAGAACGGCCGGTACGGCGAGTAGTACTTCGTGTTGTCCACCAGCCTGTCGCGCACCCGCGCCAGCCACACCGGGTCCTGCAAACTCGGCCGCCGCTTCAACGGCTCCCTGTTCGTCCGGTCCTTCTTATATAGCTCACGGACCTCGTTGAACTTCCAGCTATTGGTGCGATCCGGAAAGTAGCGGTGATACTCCGCGTAAAAATCCGTGGCCATGTTCTCCGCATACCAGCGCAGATTGTTGTTCAACAGGAAACCCGGCAGTGACTTTGTCCGAGCCACCGATTGCCCCCCACTGATCCCCACACTCTTCAACGCCTCGGCCTGCTCCGGCGTGTGATTCTGCCACATGATGATCTGGTAATCCCACCATTCACGCCCCGGCGGAATCGCGATGAACTCCGTCTTTACGGTTTCATTCCGCACATCCTTCTGCCCCCGCCGGTTCACGCCTTCAAAGCGCAACTCCGCGGTCAGTTCATTCTTCATCGCCACCGCGCGCCGCACGTCAATCGAAAACCCGATTTCGTTTTCGTCGTTCAGCTCAACCGCCAAACGCCGGTCGTCAACCACGCGCCCATAGGAATCCGTCCAGCGCACATGCAGTTCGCCCTTGCCGGTGGCCAGAGAATTCATCCGGTACACAGCGGTTACCGACCCGCTACGCTCCAGCGCCATCGAAGGCAACACAACATCGGCGCCCTGCGCCAGCAGCGCAGCAAAGAAGAGAATAAGTGGCATACACCTAGAGTCTACAGTCGATATGCTTCCATCGCAGTGCCCTGCAGGATCCGCTGCTGCTCGCTTGTGCTCAGCGGTGCGAGCCATCCGCGCACCGTTGCCGCCCATCGCTCATACGACCCCGCTACTTCCAGCACCGGCCAGTCCGAGCCGAACATCAGCCGCCGGGGAGTGAATGTTTCCAGCGCTACATCGAAGTAAGGCTGCAGCCCATCCGCGCTCCAGGCGCCCCAATCGGCTTCCGTCGCCATGCCCGACACCTTGCAGTACACATTCGGCCGCCGCGCCAATTCGCGCAAGTTCTCGCGCCACGGCGATACCGCGCCCTCCCGAATCCTCGGCTTGGCAATATGATCGAGCACGAACACCTGCCGCGGATGCGCATCCACAAACTCGATGGCTACCGGCAGGTGGCGCTCATAGATGAGAACGTCGTAAACCAAGCCTGAAGGCAGCAACTCCCGAATGCCCTCGTTGAACGCTGCACCCAGCAGAAAGCGATCATCCGGCTCATCCTGCACCACGTGCCGAAAGCCCTTCAGCTTGGGCTCAGCGGCGAAGCGCTCGATATGGCGCGCCACGCCCGCTTCCGCGAACGGCGCCCACCCCACCACCCCGAGCATGAAATCGTTCCTGCGCGCATGCGACAGCAGCCACTCCGTCTCTTCCAAAGTCTGCCGCGCCTGCACGGCCACTGCGCCCACAACCCCTGCCGCATCCATGTGCCGCTTCAGATCAGCGGGAAGAAAGTCCCGGCGCAGCACTCCCATCGTCTCCGAGATCCAGCCATACTCTTCCACCGAGTAGTTCCACAAATGATGATGCGCGTCGATCATGTCTTTCCTTTAAACAAATAGATCAGGTCGATGATGAGGATCACCACCACCAGGAACTCCAGCACGAAGGCGCGGGCGTGATGGAACTCCTCCATCAGAAAGCGGTAGAGCTCTCCGGCGGTCCGCACCTTCTCATCCACCAGCGCCCGGTAATCCGGCGCTCCAATGCGCGCCGCCGCTAGCTTGAACGCGCGCGCATAGAACATATCGCTGAGAAACTTGATGGCCGTGTCGGCGCGTTCGGAAAGCTCCATCACTTCCAGGCGGATCGCATTCAACCTCTGCGCCTCGCGGATCATGTGCCACCGCCGCAGCACACCGGGACGCTGCTCCATCAACTGATACAGGTCCTTCAATACGCTCGACAGCACGTCGTCGTAGTGGCGAAACTCGAGCAGTTGCGTATTCGCGTATTCCAGCATCTGCCTCATCACCGCGGCACTCTCCGGCTGCGCATCGTAGACCACGGCCGCAGTCCATCCCACCACCATCAGGTCCGATGGCGAATACGAAATCGACGAAGCCAGCACCTCTTGCCGCTCACTCGCACTCAACGGCTGCGCCTCCCCGCGGATGATCTGCGCCAACTCCGGGCCATGCCGCTCCAACAGCTCAGAAGCGTCCAGCCCAGCCCGCAACTCCACGATGCAGTAATCCTCGCTCAGCCTCCGCGTGAAAGGCTTGTGCAGCGCGGCTTCCACGCGCTCCAACTGCCGGTTCATGTGCGCCTCGGCCAGGCTCTCCATCTCCGGCGCCGCAATCCAACGCCCGGCCAGCGCAATCAGCCCCGGCCAGTCCTGGTTCTCGAAAGGCGCTTCCAACTCGAGCACCACTACGCCGTAATCGAAGTAGCGTATGCGTGCCGGAAACAGTTCACCCGACGCCGTCCGCAACGCCGGTGCGGATTCCTCCAGCGGAGGATGCTCGAAGCGCACGTACGACGGCGCCTGATGGCCGAAGCCCGGCTCGCGTCCCGGCTTCTCAATCTGCAACACCCGGCGCAACTCGTCCAGCCGGATCTCTTCGGCGACATCAAATAAGTACAGAAGATGGAAGCTGCCGCTTAGCGACGCCATTCGAGGATTGCGCTTTCCTCGAACACGGCATGGTGAATCGTGCTGCGCCGGTCCGAAGTATAGATCACGTGGATCATGCCGTCGCTCGTTTGCATCGCCACCGGATAAGCGAAGTCATTCCGGCCCTCGGCCAGGTTGCGGCGATGCGGGTACGTCTTGTCTGCGTCTGTAGAGATCGCAACACGCAGCGGAGTGCGGCTCGACATGCTGTCGTTGTAGACCAGCAACAGATGCCCGTTCTTCAACCGAATGAAGTCGACCGCGGCATTCGGATTGGGGAACTCCGTGTCTTTCCCTTCGGTCCAGGTCACGCCGCCATCGCGCGATTCCGCGCGCACGATGTAACCATCCTTCACCGGCCCATAGCCGCCTCCACGGCGGCAGTAAGCAATCAGATGCCCCGGCGCAATCTCCACCGGCGCGGGTTGTATATTCCCCTTCGCCGACTTGATGCTGCCCAGCCGCTTCCACTCGCGCGTCTTCGGGTTGTAGCGCAGGAACGTCGATACACTATCCGGCCCCACCATCTCGCGGTCCTCGCCAGTCTCCAAATATACCGGGAGCAGGTACTCGCCGGAGGCCAATAAAATCGGCCTTCCGCGCACCATCATCCCTTCCTCCAGCGCAATCAGCGAAGAGTCGGACCACGTATCGCCGTAGTCCGAAGAGACCTTCGCCGCAATGCGCGACTTCGACCATGTGTCGCCGAAGCGGATCACGTAGAACAGCCACAGCACACCATCCGGCGCCTGCCAGATCACACCATTGCCCGCTGAGCGAAACGGATCGTGGGCAATCACCACCGGATCAGACCAGCCCTCGCCGCGGCGCTTCCGCGAGCCATAGACAGCGGTGTCGTTGGCGTACTCGCCCTTGCCGCCGTAGTAGACCAGATACAGGTCGCCGTTCAGCAATTCGGTGATCGAAGCCGGATGCTTGTAAGGGCCGGTCCGCGTCTCCGGGCCGAAAACCTTTTCCGTGCGGATATCGGCCGCCGAGGCCGTCAGTGCCAGCAGAAGAGCAAGAATGCGCATGATGAGGTGCTGCGCCTATTTTACCTGCGTGCCGACACGGCCCGTGCCGCGGCCTGCGCCATCTCATCGCAACGGTTGTTGTCGTCGTGATCGGCGTGGCCTTTGGTCCACTTCCATTCGAGTTGATGCCGCGCCACCAGGTGATCCAGCTCTTCCCACAGTTCGCGGTTGAGAACCGGCTTGCGCTCTTTCGTCATCCAGCCATTGCGCTTCCAACCAGCCACCCACTTGGTGATTCCGTTCTTCACGTATTGCGAGTCTGTGGTCAACGTCACTTCGCATGGCTGGCGCAGCGCCTCCAGGCCCTTGATGGCCGCGGTGAGTTCCATGCGGTTGTTGGTGGTGTGCGCCTCGCCGCCCGAGAGTTCCTTCAGGTGGCCGTTGTAGCGAAGGATACAGGCCCAGCCTCCGGGCCCAGGGTTCCCCAGGCAGGAACCGTCCGTGATCAGCTCTACTTTTTTCATGCCGCCGCAGTGTCGAGTTCCGCTTCAAAGAAGCGGTCCACGCGCTCAATGATCTCTTCCGGTTTGTGCGCCGGATAGATGGCCGCGCGCAGCTTTGAGCCGTTGCGCACCCCATGCGTGAAGTAGGATGCGAACTGCTTCATCTTGCCTACGGCATCGGGCGCTGCCTTCTCATGAAGCATCGAATAGTAGGTTCGCATCATGTTGTAGCGATCGTGCTCGGCCGGTTTCCAATACGTGCCGGTCGCCATATACTCGGCGATCTGGCGAAAGATCCACGGATTCGACGATGCCGTGCGGCCGATCATCACCGCGTCGCAGTTGGTTTCCTTCACCATGCGCACGGCGTCTTCCGGAGAAAGGATGTCGCCGTTGCCGATTACGGGAAGGCGGACATGCGCCTTCAACTCCGCGATGCGCGTCCAATCGGAAACTCCGGAATAGCCTTGCTCACGAGTGCGCGGATGCAGCGCGATGGCCTGCAAACCGCAGTCTTCGGCAATACGCCCCATCTGCAAATACACCAACTCGCGATCGTTCCACCCTGCGCGGAACTTCATCGTCAATGGAATGCGGATCGCCGCGCGCACGTGACGCAGCAGCGTCTCCACCAAAGGCAGGTCGCGCAGCAGGCCGGAGCCTCCATTGCACTTCACCACCTTGTTCACCGGGCAGCCGAAGTTGATGTCCACGGCATCGAAGCCCAGGTCCTCACAGACACGCGCCGCCTCGGCCATCACCACCGGATCGGAGCCGAATAACTGCGCGCTCAACGGGTGCTCTTCCGGTTCGTAATAGAGATAGCGGAATGCCTTGGTCGGCTTCCGTGTCTTGCGCAGATTCACTACTCCGTGCGAAGAGGTGAACTCCGTCATCAATAGTCCGCAGCCGGTCTGATTGCGGATGAGGCGGCGAAAGACGGTATCCGTCACGCCAGCCATGGGCGCAAGCACAGTGGCCGGGGCAATCGAAATCGGACCAATGGAAAAACGCGGCGGGACCATCTATACTTTTTAGTTTCTCAGCCCAGGCGGTCTTTCAGCAACTCCAGAAGCTGTGCCAGGGCTTCGGGTGCCGGTACGCTGCCCTGCGCCAGTTGCGGATTACCGCCTCCACGTCCGCCCGCGGCTTGCAGGCATTGCTTCAGTATGTCCCCCGCATTGCGCCCGCTATCCTTCGATGCAGCCAGTAAGACCGCGCGGCCTTGTTCCGCCACGGCGAGAAAGATTGCCTTCGATCCAGCGGTGAAGCTCTGCGCCAAGGTGCGTGTCTCATCGCTGATCGCGGCCACCGCTTCAGACCGCGTGTAGCGCCGGATCCCCGAAGCATCGGCCTGCGTCGATTCATACAACTGCCGGCCCTGCAGCGAAGCGAGCTCAATCGCCAGCTTGCGATTGGCCTTCTCCGCCGTGGCGGCTTTGCCCTGCAGCGAGGCAACCAGTTCCGGAACCTCCTCCGGCGACGCCGATAACAACCGCGCCACTTCGGCCAGCCGTTCATAATCGCCGCGCGCCGCGCGCAATGCCCGGTGACCGCAGACAAACTCCAGCCGCACATTGCCCCGCACACGATCGAGCTTGCGCAGGAACACCGGCCCAATGGCCGCGGTGCTCGAAACATGCGTGCCACCGCAGGCGCTACGGTCCAGCCCATCGATCGAGACAATGCGCAGAATCCCCGGGCGCTCCGATGGCTTGCGCAATCCTTGTGCCGTAGCCGCATCTTCGAACGCGACGCTCACCGCGCGGTTCTGCGAAACGACATCATTCACGCGGCGCTCGACATTGGCGATCTGTTCCGTGTTCAGCGTAGCCGTACCGATCTCGATATCGGAAACCTCCGCGCCCATATGAAAGCTGAGGGTCGGGATGGCATACAGTTCTTCCAGCACTGCGGACAGCAGATGCTGCCCCGTGTGCTGCTGCATGTGATCGTGACGGCGAGTCCAAGCGACAGTGCCTTCCACCACAGACGCATTCAATGGCGCGGCCAGCACATGCGCCACGCGATCCTCTTCGTCGATCACGTCCACCACATCGATCCCGCCGAGCAGTCCGCGATCCGAGGGCTGCCCGCCCGAGGCCGGATAGAAAGCAGAGCGATCGAGATATACGCGGCAGCGGTCCGCGGAGGCGTCCACCACCTGAGCCGTGAATGCCGTCAGTTGTGCGTCGTGATAGTAGAGGCGATCAGTCATTCCTTTCATTCTCGCGGTAAAATGAGGGCCAATGCTGGCCGAAGCAAAACAACGATTCGACAACGACGGATTTGCGATCATCCGGGGATACCTGACGGCAGAGGAAGTGGATCAGCTCAAAGCCGGCTTCGCCCGCTTCGTCGCCAACATTGCCCCCACCCTCGACAAGCGCGAAGTGATGTACGAAGACTACAGCGACTCTTCCACCATCAAGCAGTCCAACGCACTCGGCCTTGAGCCCGCGCTGGCAGCCTGGCAAGCGAAGGGCAAGGTCCACGATCTGGCCGCAGCAATGATCGGCCCGGTGTCTCCGCAACACGTCGAGTACTTCGATAAACCCGTGGGGCGCAATCATGAGACCCCGCCGCATCAGGACGGTTACTACTTCTGCCTGCTTCCGAACGAAGCGTGCACGGTATGGATCCCGCTGGCCGGCGTCGAAGCCGACAACGGAGCACTCATCTACATCAAAGGCTCACACAAGCTCGGCGTACGCGAGCACGATGCATCCAATCTGCTCGGCTTCTCGCAGGGCTTGATCGAAGATCCACGGAGCCTCGGCGAAGCCGTCGTGTGTACCGTCGAACCCGGCGATGTGCTGGTGCATCACTCGCTCACCGTGCACTATGCCGGCGCCAACCGCAGCCAGCGCCGCAGGCCGGTGATCGCCTACACGTACTTCTCGGCCTCCGCCGTGAAGGACAAGGAAGCACAAGCGCGGTATGAAGCCGCATTACTACGGCAACACACCGCGAAGGGTTTGGTGACGGCTTAATCCCGGATGGGGATCATGATGTTGTTGCTGCGATAGCCATCGCCTTCCACACCGAGGAAGATGTCGCCGATGGGTACATCAGCAGGCAGTTCCACATTGATCTGGTACAGGCCGACGAGAGACGGCGTGAGGCCCGCGTAGAGCGCATCCAGGACGATGGTCCCCATGAACGGGCTGCCGAGAATCACCCTTGGTTCGGGCGTCACGCGAGCCAGCGGCTCGGCGGCCGGAGCCGATGTGCCCGTCGCCACAACAGGTGTGGTCACCCCCATGCCCACCAGGTAAATCGTCAGCACATCTCCAGGCTTTGCGGCGCGCCCGGCGAAGTTCACCATCGATCCGTCGCGCGCATTGACCACGATCCCGTTGTTGCCGATTTGAATGATGCGCGGCGCACGTTCGGCAATCTGCACCGCGACGCTGTTGCCCGCCGTGCCATCGCGCTCCACCTTGACCGTGGCTTCGCCCACTGGCGTGTTCACCGGAACCTGGAAGTTCACCTGGTTATACGAGGTGTAGTAGAGCGGCGCGGCCTGGCCATTGACCAGCACCCGCACCCCGTTCAACTGATCGGCCAGCGGAATGCCGCTAGCTGCGCCTGCCGCCTGTGAGGAAAGCTGTTCGCCAAACACCGCGGCCACCGAGCCCGGCGCCAGGCCATCATCGAAGTTGGCGCTATTGAGCACGCCACCAAAGGCCGCCGTGGGCGCGCCTGCGGACACCACCTCCAGCCGCGCCGGAATGCGTAGCGGACTATTGGCCGCGTTCGAGGCAATGCTGATTGTTCCCGTGTACACACCGTTCGAAAGCCCGGCCGGATCGGCTTTGACCGTAACGCTGTTCCCATTGCGCGTCACCGTGAGCCAGGTTCCGCCCGAAGCCGTAGTGGTGGTGGCATCGCTCAACGTGAGTGTGCCGAGGCCACCGTTATAAATGGTCAGGGGCGATTCCAGTGCCCGTGCCCCAGCGGCGAGACGGAAGCTCATTTCCGCCGGCGCTGAGCGCGAGATCGGCTGCGACGTCACTTGCAGGCGCACCGGCACGGTCTTGTTCTCCGCGCCGACCTGCGAGTTGCTCACTGCCACTGTCCCTGTGTACGTTCCTTCGGCCATGCCTTCCTGATGCCGTCCAATGATGCGGTAGGGGAAGACGAAGCGGAAACTGCCGCTGCCCTCAAGAGCCAGCGAAAGCCAGGAGCCACCAGACGAGGTGTTGACGTTCGGCACCAGCACGCTATTGGTGGAAAAGCGCACTTCGTCGCTGCTTCCATTCGGTGCGACATAAAGGTTGGCTTCCGATGGCACGCCGCCGCCCACCTGTACCGTGACCGTAATATTCTGCGGGGCATCCAATGCGCCCCCATCGCTCAGCGTGACCGTGCCCGTGTACGTCCCAACGGCAAGCGAATTAGTTTGAAACTGAAAGTTGACCGGCAGACAGTTTCCTTCGCGCAGATTGCAGGGGCGAGCCGAACCGACAGAAGCACTAACCCATGGCACGCTGGATGCGGCCGCCAGGTTCAGATTGCCATCGCCGGCGTTATAGGCTTCGACGGTTTGATTGCTGGGATTAGCGCCCTGCGATACCGAGACGGGGCCGACAGTTGTCGTGACCAAACGCAACTTCGGCGCGGCTTCGAGGCTCACGCAAAGGGCGAGCGCAAGCGCGGCGTAATAAAACATGAAACCTCCACTTTGTTTTATTGTAGGGGAAACATCCGGCACGCCGGGGAGATTGGAAGCCCACGGAAAAGGGATGCATTCGGGTCCCGTCACTAAGACCCCTACGGTCCACGGAACCCCTACAGGACGGTGAGCGGGCAACACCGTTTTGCTGTTGGATGCTGTCAGGATAACATGCCGCGGCTACGCAATAGCCGCATGTTCAGACTAATTTACGAACAATGGCGGCGGCTTGATCCATCTCCTCCATCGAGTTATACACATGGGGAGAAAAACGCAGCCCCTCGCTCTCGCCGGAGGCGGTTTGCGCCAGCGCGACACGGTGCTTCGTGTAGAGCGTGTTGTACACATCCGCGGTGGCGCGGCCTTTGATCTGGAACTTGATCACGCCGCCGCTCAGTTTCCAATCGCGGCTGGTCTTCATGTGAACTTGCGGGATGGCGGCCAGGTTGTCCTTCAGCCGCGTGACCAACTGTTCCAATCTCGCCTCCACCGCGGGCATGCCGATCATCTGAATAAAGTCGACACCGGCTTCGAAGGCCGCCAGACGCGGGTTGTCGCGTTGCCCGAAAACCTCGAATTTGCGCGCCCCTTTGAGCGTATCGCTCCACTTGGCGGTGACAATCGATGGCCAGACCTGCGCGATGCGGCTTTCCTTGATGTAGAGGACGCCCGATTCCAGCGGGCCCATAAACCACTTATGCGCGCTGCCGGCAAACGAGTCGCAGCCCGCTTTCTTCACCGAAACATCGAAGGCGCCAAATGTTTGGGCCCCATCCAGGTGATACCAGATGTTGTGCTTCCGCGCGAGTTGCCCCAGTTCGGCCGCGGGATAGCGATTTCCGGTGGTGCTGGTGACATGGGTGATCGCCATCAGCCGTGTGCGCGGCGTGATCAGCTTCTCGATCGAATCGAACAATTGCTGGGAACTCGCGGCCGGTATGGGCGTCGGCGCCTCCTTCACCACCAGACCGTGGCGTTTGGCCCGCACCTTCCACGAGTCGGCGCTCGACGGATGGTTATGCGTGGTGATGATGATCTCGTCCCCGGCCTTGAGATCAATCCCGTTCACGATGATGTTGGCGCCTTCGGACGTATTGCGGGTGATGGCGATTTCGTCCGCCGCGGCGTCCAGCATCCGGGCCAGCTTCCCCCGCAGGCTTTCTTCGATCGTGTCGTACTTCAACCGGTTCTGAAACGAAGGGTCGGCATGGAAGTCGCGCAGGAACTCCTGGTGCCGGTCCAGCACCGGCCGCGAAGACGGGCAGACATTTGCGGCATTGAGGTAGATGAGCCCGTCGGCCAAAGGGAACTGGCGCTTGACCAGGGTCCAGTAATCCTCTGAGCCGGAAGAGGGAGCCGCTTTCAGGGCCGATTGCATGGCGAGCCAGCTAGCAGGAAGGGCCGCGCCGAATCCACGAAAGAAGGTCCGGCGAGAAGGGGAAACAGGATGGTCAGCCATTGGCGTAGTTTACCTCAAGTGAGGGGAATGGGAAAGAAGTTGGGGGGGGGTAGTATTTTGTCATACGTTTCTCATGGTTTTCGTGTATGCTCGTACTAGGACTTTTGCTTAGTTAGTACTCTCCCCGTAAAGTGTTGGTCACCGGACGCCGATATACGGACGGCGTACAGGTGTAGCACCTTGCCGTGCTCTCTTAGTTCAATCTCTCTCGTCGAGGTCACTATGGATTTTGTGCAACGCGCGAAAGCGCTCATCAAGTCGTCAGCGAAAAGCGGCGCCTTAAAGATTTTGCCTTTGGCCGCCGCGGCGGCGTTGTCGATGGGGTCTGGTCAGGCCGCAGCGACATTCGAAACTGGCTCGGCTTTCCCCTTCTGTCCCAATGGTTCGCTGGCCCTGTCCAACACACCGGACACCGGCGGCGTGGTTGGCCTGAAGATCGCGAATTCCAGCGGTGGCCAGTGCGTGGACGCCGGATTCGGATCGGCCTTCATTTCGGTTGGCGCCAGCGGTGGGGGGAGCGGGACATTCGACGCCGCACTCACGCAATTGGCGGTAACCTTTGATTTCACCGGATTCGCCACGGAGAATGGCCTTGCCACCGAATTCGTCTGGGACCTGTTGGTGCAGCTCAACACATCCGCCGGTTCGGTGTCCGGTGGCAATTCCGGCGGCGCGCCGAACGGATCGGTTATCAGCTCGGCGGATGTTGGGGCGATTCTGATCGATATGACCTCTGTCCAGGGCGCCGATTTCCAGAGCTGGAGTGTGTTGCTCAGCCTCTCGGCTTCGGCCATCGAAGGTGAGCCAACGATGGTTGTTGCCGTCCAGATTCCGAACAACAGTATCGATATCAACGGTGTTCAGACCACCGTGGATCCGGTGCCTGAGCCCGGTACCTTAGCCCTCATGTTCGTGGGTGGCGTGGCCTACCTGGTTCGCCGCCGCATGGCCAGCTAAGCAGCATTCTCAAATTTCGGAGCGAACGAAGGGGCAGGCACGCCGCATGGTGTGGTTGCCCGTTTCGTTGTTTGGCTGAAAGTGTGAGAAGTGCTTGTTCACGGACTGACGATGACGCCATGTGCAGCGCCGGCGTTGGTTCTGTTGCGAATGTATCCGCCAACCACCAAAAAAGTGGCTGCGGGGTCGCAGCCGGTTGTGTTGATGGCGACATCGTAAGAGAGGGATGCGCCTGGAGCAATATCACCAATGTACATGGGCAGGGGCGTTAGAAGTGACGGTGAGCACGGAGGACCAGTCCGTTGCGTCATTTGCCACGACACAAGCTTCAATTCGTACAATCCTCCGGTTCCCACATTGGTGAGCCGGAAGGTCCAGTTGCGGTGATTCGCGGGGCCGCTTTTGCCCGTGAGACTCCACGACGTGCTTGAAAAAGGGTCGGTTGGGACGAAATTGGCGGTCAGTGCTGTTGGCGCTGACAGCGCGATTGTCCCTTGCGCGCCGCCGGAGACGGTCCCGCCGCTCCAGGAGGAGAATGCATAGCCTGGGTTCGGAACTGCCTGGACCGGTATCAGAACGCCGGCTGGGTAATAGAGTTCCCCGGACGGGGAGACTGTTCCACCCGCTGGAGGATCCGGCTTCACAACCAGGGTATGTTCAGCGGTGAAATTTGCGACGTAGCTTGCAACACCAGCCTGAGCGGTGACTGTGTGGGAGATTGCACCTCCGTCCGACCAATTCAGGAAGGTGTAGCGGCTGGAACCGATGAAACTGATGGTTTGGGGAGAGTCGGTGGTAAGGCTCACGTTGGAACCAGTGGCCCATTGAAATGTAGCGGGCATGGTGTGGCTGGCGCCGTTGACTTTGAATTCCGGTCCCACCGGGAAGGCGCTTACACTCTTACCTGCCAATGGTGTGATGGTAAGTGGGATGGGAAGGTTTTTTTGCACGCCTCCCCCATTAGCGGTGAACACGGGCGTGTAGGTTCCCACGATCGCCGAAGGCATTGCGTGGAAGAACACGACGACTGTGCCTGGAGCTTCCAGAAGTAGCTGAGGTCCGAATTGGACCGTGACACCGGCGGGCAATCCGGTGATGGAAGGCGTTATCGGGTTGAGAAACGGACCGGTCGAACTAACGGAGACGGACACGGATTGAGTACTCCCGGCCGCGAGTGTGGCTGAAACTGGGCTGGCAGCTAGGGAAAAATCCATGGCGCCGGGGCGAAATTGTATATTGTCAGTCGAGTTCTCTGCAACAGACAGCATTTTGATATTGCGAGCCCCACACCGGATGCTAAAGTCTTCCAGCTTTCTTGGCCTGTAGTTGGGTTCAGCGGCAATGCGCGCTCCACTGAAATCCAGGATGACCGTATTGGCGCCGGGAGACAGTGTTCCACCACCATTGGCGTACTCCACGCTGTAAGTGAACCAATTCGATAGCCGTCCACTCCACGAACACACTCCCCCCGTCGCGTAGTACACACCTACGCTGAGACGGAGCACGTTGAACAAAGGAGCGCCATCCGTGCTGAGTGGGGCAGCGCTCACCGGACCCGTGAAGTACAGGACTCCACGGTCGAATGAAGATATCGGCATGGCGGAGGTCGTGCCCACAGTGTCTTTTGCGTCGACAGAGGCGAATCCGCCGGCCGATTCCTCCTGCAACAGCACGGCGTCAATGAGTTCGAAAGGGCCATTCACACCCAAGGACTCGATGATAGAACTGGCGGAGAAATCGACACCCAACTGAGTAGAGCCGGTTGCCAAAGTCTGTTTGGCGAGGCTGTGTATGCTCTGTCCATTGGGAGCCTTCAGCCGGACCTGAAAGCCGTACACGCCGGCAGTGCTTACGCTGAGGTTCGCGGTTACCCTGATGCGGTCTGTTAGACTGTTGGCGTTGTCATCAATGGCCTGATGCTGAAAGGAAACGAAGACAGCACTCGGAGCACGAACTTCAAACGAAGCCGAGGCGCTTCTGGAGAACGGCGCGCCAGCCGGGGAGGAACCGGTTGCCCGCAGCAGGGCTGTGTACACGCCAACTATCGAGGGCGTGAAACTCCCCGTGTAGAGCCCGTCTCCGGATTGAGCATCAAAGGGTCCGGAATCGGAAAACGACACCGGGGCGATTTCGTTGGTAGTCTCTACGCGCCACTGGATAGCCGCTGGATTGAAGGCTTGCGAAGGTAATCTCTCAATGGAGAATGTGTTGAGCGCTGCGGCGGTAGAGTTAGCCGCCACTTCCCCGAAGTAGAGTGTGGCCCGGGAGACCGTCGTTGGCGCGCTAAGGACACTGGCGCGGGCACGAGTCAGGGCCGGACCTGAATTCACCAGGCTCGCGGAATACACTTCGGTAAGCATTCCACCGGGACCAGGGCTGGTGCTGACGAGTTGGATGTTCTGCACACTGGCCTGCCCGGATGCGTCGGTCGTGACGAGCAACCGCGCGGAAGCGGAGGCGCCGGAGATAGGCGTGACGTTCTCGAACAGCATCGCCGTCAGTGTGGCGGCTTGGCCGATTCGATACGTGGGAGCCCCTGCAGCGAGGCCCGCCTGAAGACTCGATCCGGATTGATATGTCACAATCGCAGAGCTCTCGGCATTCAACTGGGATGCGTTGAGCTTCACTGTATAGATCCCCGCCGGCGCCGAAGAGGGGAGTGTGACCAGGTTGTGCAATCCTGGAAACTCCAGTGGAGAAACTGGCCGTGTCGTAGGATTCGAAACAATGGATGACCACTCATAACCCAGCGAAACAGCGTTGGCTGCATTGACTTCCACGCCTCCAGGCTGAAGAAGGCTGACAACCACACCAGCTTCACTGAGAATGTCGAGGACATTGCTGCTCGCTGGTGAAACCACAATGTCTAGAGTTGTCGATGCAGAGTTCGGGGGCAGAGTAACCGTCTTCACGTCCGTGGCTGTCAACGGGACAGCAGAATTGGAGAAAGAGGTGTCTTGGCTATGCGCCTTTGGCACAGACGGGAAGAGTATGAAGAAGAGGACCATCATCCCCGCGGAGTATTTCTTGTGCGGAATATTCATTGAACTACCTCTTCGCTTCTCCAAAATTGCAGTACACAGACGTGCGGTTTAGGATGGGGTCGGTATTTGCTACAAGCTCGCGCTTTCCCACCCACAGCGTGTTGGTAAGGAACATGGATCCATCTCGGCCTTGATGGGTGGCCGTGATAGTGCACAGTTCGGCGCCAGTGGAGGTTTCATAAATGACGGTAAACGCCTTACCTCCCACGCGATCCCGCTTGGTCGTATAGGCGCCGGAATAGCTCTGGACAAAGAGCAGCGCTTCATCGGGGGAAAGAACCGCGGCATGCATGAAAACCGGCCAATGCTCGCCGCGGCGCCGATACTCGCGGTTGCGAAACGATACGGACGATACTTTAGCCAGTTCGTCAGGTGGAATATTCTTGAAAAGGGAAATGCCTGTTGGTGGAATGGGTGTAGCCTGCTCCCAGACCTCTCTGTCTACTGTTGTTGCGCGAAAGGGAGGAGAAGGGAGGAGTCTGAAGAAGTAACCAGGCTCAGGGGCTGTGTAGGACCGGCCAATCAGGAGCCGTCCGGCCCGGTCGCGCCGGTAGTGGAGGTCGCCCCCGACATATCGAGCCTCTTCGGGAGACCGAATGAGGTAGCAACCGCAAGCCGGTGGCTCTAGGCGAATATTGGCTGTGAAGTTCTCGTCGACCGGAAAGGCCGGAAGAGAGGCCAGAAGAAGTAGAAGACGAAAAGGAACAGCGAATCGTATGTCGCGTGATGGGGACAGCCTGCCCGTTGTGATCATTGTCGTGTCAATTGCTGAGTCTTCGTTCGAGATCAACGCCAAGCATGTTGCGGACAAGCGCGGCTAAATCAGATCCAAGGATTGAGCCGTGATGTTTCTTCCATGGGATACCCGGAAACGGCATTTTAAACATACCAGCGCACGCCGAGGTAGTTGAGCACCAAGCGCTTGCGGTGGTCACCACGAAGTCGTTGAGTGGGAAAGGCGGGCTGTTTGGGATCAAAGGACCAAGCAAGACCAATTGTCCCCCGGGTATTTGCCGGCTTGACGTTGCTTCGCGATGCTGCTGCACCAAATAGTAGAGTGCTCTGTCTTTAAGAAAACCCCTGTACGTCTCCTCCGACGACTCGATTTTCCCGAATCCGTCTGGGTCCACATTCCCATTGACATTGGCGTCCGCGGCGTGCGCATAATACTCGACTCGATTGACTTGATCGTCTGCGATCATCCTCGTGATAAGGGGTGAGGCCCGATTGAACGCCCGGAGGCTAGCAACGGGAAGATCCCAGACGGTTCGCTGGGGTAATGCAGCTAACAATATGCGAAGGAGGGACGTAGGGGCACCCGACTCGACCGCGGTACTGCCCAGAACCCAGGCATCCGCAAGAACGGATCCCTCATGTGGAGTGTCCAGCGTCGTGACGGAATAGACTGAGACTCCAGTTAGGTGTTTCATCATCTCGCGAGTCCAGAGACCGCCTTTGCTGTGCGCGACTATGTGAACGTGCCGGGCACCGAACTCTGCCGCACGCTGTAGCACCTGCGGCAGAAGCTCTCGAACAGCAATCGGAGAAACAGGTCCCTCGCTGAGGTTAACGCGAGCGGTTGGGATTCCCGCAGCAACCAACACCGGGTCGAACTGATTGAAAGCGTTAGAGTTTGAGAGAATACCGTGGACGAGGATAACAGGTGCCATCGCCTCGATTGTGATGCTCTCAACCGCGGCACCGACAACGCAGACCTCGCATTGCAGTGGCGGCATTTGGCCGTTCCCGGAAACCGTCACGATGTTCTGACCCGGAGTCGGCGTAGAATTGGGAATTCTACGAGCGAACCTTATCAAGCCCGTGTCGACAGCAAAACACACCCTTTGGTAGCGTGCAGCGCCGTTGATGCCTGGCGTGGCTATAGGCGTCGTTATCCTGCCGACTATCGTGCGATTGAGAACAAAGGTGAACGTATGCTGGTAAGTTTCATCATCCGAATACGCTATCGCTCTAACGTACGCCTTTGGGCCGACAACTCTGTTTCGGATGAAGTCTCCAATGGTTCGAATGCTTCCGTCGGGATTGTAATGATTTCCAGGGGCTTCGAAGAGGCCTGGGCCAGCCACGCGGTCGATTCGGATCGTTCCCGTGTCAGCCTGACCTCGGCTTGGTGCGCAAGGAGTTTCTGTGCCGTTGACACAAAAGAACCCTACATAGCCGTTCTCCGACTCACGGAATGTTCGATCGGAAGGAGCCTCCGGACATTCCGCGAACAGCCGTAAAGCACTTCCAGTAACGGCCAAAAATAGAAGGAGTTGTTTGGACTTGCGAATCCCGCCCAGTAACCGGCTGCCATTCATATGGTGGACATGTGGCATGTCTCATGTTAGATGCAAATGTCAGCCTGCGCAAATGGTTTCTGCTTGAATGCTAGAGAATTCCGTTGATGCCTGCTCACTGTCTAAAGATCACGGTCTCCCCTGCAGCACAAACGGAGCCCATAAAGCAGGGTGTTCGGAAACAATAGCCGGCCCAGCCGGCGTATTCACCTCGAATTTCCCGCTACGCAGCCGCGCCAGCAACGATAATTGCGCTTTGCGGAGCGCTGAGCTGGCGTCGCCCGATTGGAGGTACTCGCGGTGAAACGACTCGGCCAATACGCTGGAGGTCTGGTCCGCGGCATCCCAAATCGACGCAATCACGCGGCTTACTCCGGCCGAGAAAAACGCCCGGGTGAGCCCGAGCACCCCATCGGCAGACACCTCGCCCGTGGCGCTGCGGCAGGCGCTCAATACCACCAGCCGCGCGTGCAGCGGCTGCGAGTAGATCTCGCGGGCCGCCAGGCGGTCGCCTTCGCTCAGCGCCAGGTACGACTCGAACGGGCGCTGCTGATCCACCACCGCGTGCGTGGCAAAGTGCAGCACCCCGTTCGACGCCATGGCTTCGAGCACCGGATCGAGGCGAAGCTGCTTTGCGGCCAGCACCTTGGCCTTTCCCACCGGCAGCAGGGCGGCGACGCGGGTCAGTTCCTGTTGCGATCCGGGGAGCGGGGCCAGCGGCTTGGCGCCATCCGGAGCAGCCGGGTGCAGCGGGTTGCCCAGCAGCAGGTAGCCCTGCCCATTCTCCTTCGTCCCAGCCGTTTCGAGCGAGGCGATGGAAGGAGCGTAATGCGTCTCCCAGCGTTCAATGAGGTACTTGCCTTTTGTATCGAGTAACGCGGCGAATGGCAGTTGAAAGAGCAGCCCGTGCGGAATGACCGTGATGCGCGCCCCGGCTGTGGCGGGTAGTTGCGCTTCAACCGGCGCGATCAGCAGGCGGTACAACTCGCGCAGCCCGGCGCGGCTCGCGGCCAGTTCCCGCGAGGCGGCCTGCTGCACCAGTTTCTCCAGCGTGGTGTAGGGCAACGGCGTGCGAACGCTCGCCCGCAGCCCGCGCGCATCCACGACCCACGAATACACATCGCTATTTCCCAGCCAGTAGGAAACAATGGTAGACCCGATTCCCGCCGCCGCGGCTTGCATACGGGGCAGGGTAGCGGCCTTCTCCGACGCTGTGCTGCGCACCGTGCGGGCCGGCTCGCCCTGCAACCGGATGGGGTCGTCCTCCTGCAGTGTATCGGTGGTGCGCGAAGTGGCCAGCAGATCGACGAAGGCGCGGGCGCGGCCCTGCTCGGCCACCTCAATGGCCTCGGCGTGGCGTTTGGAATCATGCAGCCACATGACGGCCTCCTGCACCAGTTGCTGGTAGGAACTGTCGAAGCCGCGCTTGAGCAGATCCTCGGGGGCGAGATTCTCGCGCATGCGTTCGACAACCCGCAGCGATTCCTTGGCGTCTTCGATGGCCTTCTCGCGATGGCCCAGGGCTTCGAGCGAGAGCGCGCGCGAACGGAGGGCGCGAGCCAGGGGCTCGGAGATGCCCGCGGCGCGGCATTCCTCAATGCCCCGTGTGGCGTGTTGGACCGCCTCTTCATACTTGCCGAGCCTGTAGAGCGCCGCGCTCAACGGCCACCGGCCCTGACAGTGCTGGCTATTAGCGGAAAGCAGCTCGACGGTCTTGGCGGGCTCGCCCAGCATGAGGTAGGCAACCGCGGCGCTGGTGAGCCGCTTGGTTTGGACGCGCGGGGCGGCATTGCGAGCGAGGCCGACGGATTCGTTGATGGCTCGGACGGCTTCCTCGCGCTGACCCGTGGAGGCGTAGCTGACCGCGAGCATCTCCAGCACGCGCCCGCGCGCCTGCGGGGCGGAATCGCCAAGCACAGTGAGAGCCTTGCGGTACACCGTGCGGGCGCTGTCGTGATCGCCATGCAGGCGGTACACGCGGCCGAGCCCGGTATAGGCGTCGGCCAGCAGCAGATGCATGTTCGTGTTTTCCAGCCGGTCGATGGCCCGGCGGAAGGTCGTCATAGCCCCGGCCGAGTTGCCCTGGTTGTACTGGCTGTCGCCCCAGGCCAGCAGGAGTTGGGCCTCGTGCCGCGGCCGCGCATTGCTGCCCGCTTCGGCCACCGCGGTGCGGAGTATCGCCTCGCGCGCCCGGAAGTTGGTTTCCAACTGCGTGAGCTCGAGCACGGCCTCGGCCGACAAATCGTAACGTTGGGCAGTGCGTAGTTTCAATGACGCCTGTTCGAGTTGGCGCTTGGCCATCGGGCGGCGGCCAAGCTGGCGCAGCGTACGGCCCAATTCCAGGCGGGCCAGTCCCTCGAGGTCCTCGATCTTGAGCTTTTCGGCGAGCTGAGCCGCTTCCTCCAGGTGCGGGAGCGCTTCGGCGTGGCGCGTCAGTTGGTGCTTGCCCCAGCCGAGGCCGAAGCTCATCCAGGCCTGATGCGATTCGTCGCCGGCTGCCTTGGCGGCTTCGTATTCGGAGAGGAGCAGCTTCTCGGCTGCGGGCGTCTGACCGCGATCATGCAGGTTCCGGGCGCGAGTGAGAATCGCTTGGGAGTTGGCGGCGGCGCAGAGGGCGGATGCGGCGATTAGCGCAAGTGCGGCAAGGCGGAGCAGGCGGCGTCGTGGTAGGGGCCGGGCGTCGCGCACAGCGGCTTGAGCTGTGCGGCGGCTTGCCCAGGATTGCCTGTCCTCTCCCATGCCACCCCTAGGAACCACTGTACTTCATCGCGGAGGGCCTGGGGCCGCAAGGCTTCGGCTTTTTCCAGGGCGGCGCGCGCCGGCTGCGGCTGGTTCTGATGGAGCAGGCTCACGCCAAGATAGAAGGCCGCTTCGGCCGATTGGGGGTATTTCTTCGTCACTGCAGCCAACTGACTCGCTGCTTCGGCATACTGCCCCGCGCGGTAGGGGGCGAGGGCCGCGCCCAGGTCTTTCAGATAGGTTTCCTCGTTGGTGGCGGACTCGCCGCGCCAGACGATGGCGGAGCCGACGGAAAGCTTCACGGGCGGGGCGGAGAGGGGAAGGCGGAACCGCGGCTTGGGGGCCTCTACGCTGGGTGCGCCTGTGCCGGTGGATTTTTTCACCTCCGGACTCTGCTGGTTGACGTTGACGGCGATGGCGAGACACGCCGCTGCTCCGGCGATGGCCGCGAACACCTGCCATTGCCGCCACCAGGGGGCCGGCTTGGCGATGCCGGCGATGCCTTTGTTCAAACGGGCGCGCACGTGATCCAGGTTCTGGGTGCTGGGCGCCGCGGATTCGCCCTGCAGGAAATCCGCCGCCAGCGCCTGGCAGTAACGGCAGCTTTCCAAATGGCGGCGCAACGGGGCGGCCTCCCCTTCCTCCAGGACGCCGGATTGGGCCGCAAGCATTCGATCGAACGGCGGGCAATGCAGTTTATCGAGGCCGGCGCGGGCGACCATTTCGCGCTCCTCCGGATCGAGGTCGTCAAATCGGTTCCGCATGAGAACCTCCTTTCCGATCGATTTGGAATTTGTCACGCAGCAGGCGCAGGCCGTACTGCAGGCAGCTCTTCACCTGGTTGAGGGACATGCCGGTGGCCGCGACGATCTCGTCGCGATCCATGCCATGCACATAACGCAGGATGAGGCAGGTCCGGTGGGAGGGTTTCAGATCGCCGTGATCGAGAATGGATTCGGCCGCTTCGGGGATGCCGGTTTCCCCGGGGATGTCCGTTCCTTCGGGCAGTTCCCGTTCGTTGCGGCGCTTGCGCCAGTGGTTCACCGCCATGTTCTTGGCGACGCGAAACAACCAGGCTTTGCGCCACGACGCGTCGACGCCGGCGAAGTTGCGGTAGAGCGCGAGGAACACCTCGCTGGTGATCTCTTCAGCGACTTCGCGGCGGGCCGTGCAACCCATGGCGTAGCGAAACACGTTATCGACCTCTTCCCGGTAGACCTTTTCGAACTCTTTCAATTGAGTATCGTCGAGGGGCCGGGAAGTGGAAGAAAATTGCTCCGGTGAATCTGGGGCCATGGGCGCTGGGCGCGGCTTCTAGGGAAGCTGCTTGATGCGGATGTTGCGGAACTCGACCATCGTGCCGTGGCCGAGGAAGCCGATGTGCCCGTCTTTGCGGCGCAGGCCGGGGTGCTTTTTGAGGGTGGCTTCTTCTTTCACGTTATTGAGGTCGGCATCGACGATGATGACGCCATTCAGTTTCACCGTGATCCGCGAACCGTTGGCCGTGATCTCTTCTTCGTTCCACTCGCCGGCCGGCTTGGCGAAGCCGGTGCGCGCCGGGATGACGTCGTAGATGGAGCCGGTGTGCTGTTCGGGTTTAATGCGGCCCTTGTACTTGGCGTGCTGGTCATCGAGGAGCTGGATTTCCATACCCTGATAGGCGGCATCACCGACCAGCGGCGAGCGGATGCCGACGCCGTTGTTGCCGCCGGGCTCCATGCGGTATTCAAAGCGGAAAATGAAATTTCCGTACTGCTTATCGGTGAACAGGTTACCGCCGCCGTCGGCGGGGCAGTGCAGGACGCCGGGTTCCTTCACGATGTAGCCGGGTCCGGAAGGTTTGACGAGTTGCCAGCCCTTGGTGGACTTGCCGTCGAACAGGGGGGTGAAGCCATCTTCGGCGGAGAGCAGCGCGGAGGCGGCGAGGAGAGCGAAAAAGATCGGGCGCATCATCATATTGGTATCACATTGGGGAGATAAGAAAGAGGGCGCGACCCGGGAGGATCGCGCCCTGAGAACAGGAGGAGCTATCGCTGTCTATAATTATTGGACCGTATGGACACGGTCGACACTGAATTCACCATTGACTCCATGGCAAGTGGAGCAGCTTTCGCCAATGGCGTTGGTGTTCGACGCTGCGTGCGCCGCTGCCGCCTTGGTGGCATGGCAGGCGAGGCAAGCCGCGGTCTCCGGTCCGGGGTTCTTGATGATGCCGCGCGGATCGACCACCGGCAACAACGTCTCCGGCAGCGGTAGCCGCTGAGAGTTGTTGATGTGGCAGGCGTTGCAATTGGTGAGCGGGCTGGGATAGCCGATCTCACTGAAATTGTTCACGCTGCCGCCGAAGCCGTAGATGATGTAGTCGCGACCCTGTTCACCGGCATGGATGCGATGGATCATCGTGGCCATGTGGACGGACTCATTGGGCGCGGCCGCGGCCGGACGGCGTGCGGCGTCTGTCGTATTCGGATTGTGGCAGATGACGCATTGCTCGATCTGGTTGCGGTTCGACCCGTGCAGTTCGAGGAAGCCATGGCAGTTGTTACACTTGGCCAAGGCAACCGACTGGCGGCGTTGCACCACAGGCTTGCCGTCCACCGAGAACGAGCGGACGACGTTGATACCGGCGTCGCGCACGGTCTGCTCGAGGGCGGTGCCTTGCAGCAGTGCCCAGTTGCGGTAGCCTTCCATACCGATGCTGAAGGAACCTTTGGCATCGGCGGGGATGGAGGCGTTGAACGTGTAGGCGAACCGGCCGCCACCGACATCCGTGGCTCCGCGGGCGGTTTCCGATACGTAGGTAGCGTAATCGGAGGTGGGCCCGGCGAGGATCAGACTGAGGGACGTCATCTCGGTGGGGGTAATGGTGTTGCCGAACTTATCCTTCACCGTGAAGGTGACACGGGGTTTGCGGCCGGCCACGCCGTCATCGATGGAAACGATGGAGAACGTGGTGCCGGGCAGTGACGGTGCGCGGGTAGCCACCGTGTGCGCGCCCATGATGGAGGCATCGAAATCCAGCTCGCCCTGCGGGATATGGCAGTTCGAGCAGAGATTGTCGGTGGCCTGCGGCAGATTGACGTGGCCTTGGCCGGTGGCGAAGTTCACGTTATCGTGGCAGGCGCCGCAAGCGGCCCGGCTCGGCTTCTTGAGATGAGCGTCGGCCTGGGCGGGCTTCTGCGCCGCCGGGAGTTCCGTCTCATGGCAAGCGCCGCAACGCCGTGGGTTGGCGGGGAATTCGACATGACTGTAATCGTTCACGCTCTGGGCATTGCCGATGATGATGTACTTCTCGCCAGCCTTCACTGAGGGAAGTTCCGCACCCATGTGGATCTTGTGGATCATGACGGGCATGTCGACGGTGTTGCCCGTGTCGGGGTCAACGGTCTGCGGCGTGTGGCACAGGATGCAGCCTTCCATCGAACGGCGGTTGCCGCCATGGAAGGCGAGCTGGGTGTGGCACTTGTTACAGGTGGCCGAACGGATGACGTCACGGGTATTGGTGACGGCGCCGCCGGCGGGAACCCAGGTGTACACAGTATCGGCGCGGCTCTGCCCGAAATCGAACTCGGTAAGGTTCCGAGCGCCATAAATCAGGATAGAGTGCGTTGCGGTGCGATCCGCGGAAGCAGGCAGCTTCGTGCCGAATGTGTAGGTGTACTCGCCTTCAGCGATGCGCGTGTAGGTGCCGCCGGTATCGGCGGAAGCCTGAATCGCGCTCCGGCCGTTGATGGGGCTGGTTTGCGTGCGAACCGTGTAGGCCACGTACTGGGTTGCGTCTTTCGGGAGATAGGCGGCCACGAAGCTGGTGGACACCACGCCGGGGGATGTGATTCCCTCCCGGTCCAGGGGGACATTCTGCGGGTCGGCAACCTTAAAAGTAACCCGTAGAGTACCGTCAGTTGCAATGTCAGCGCGGGTCACAGTAAACTTCAAACCCGGCCGGACAAAATTCACGGTGCGCTCATCGACGGTCTTGACGACTCCGGCCGCCAGAATTACAGCGGCGCCGGCCGCAAGCACACCAATCCTGCTTCGCCGAGTCAAACCGGCGAACCATGCTTGGGACATGGCACCCTCCTTTCTTGCGGCACAGGCCGCGTTTCACGTCGGATGGACAGGGGCCGCGACGGAAGTGTGGATGCACAGACACGCGAGCCCCTCCTGATCTACGTCAAGTGAGTTACTTGGCGCAGGTTTTCAAATCTTTCTTCTCGTGGTAGCACTTTCCCGTGTCGTTCAAATCCTTGGACTTTGCGCTCACGTGGCATGCCGTGCACGCTTTCTTTTCTTTCTTCGTATACTCCGGCTTGCCGAACGAGGTGGTCGCGCTAATCAAGAACACGACTCCCAGCACCAGCGAGGAAGCGATCAAAGGCAGCTTTTTCATTTACTCTCTCCTGTTGTCAATTAATGGATCCGGACTCCCACAGCTCCTTGGTGTGTCCGGAAACCTTCAAAGTGATAAATCTGTTGGGTCAACCCGTAGTAGCGATACTCGGCGAACAGGTCCAGATGGGAAACCACCGGCGTATTCAAGCGGACCACCGGCTGATAGTAATCGGTGGGCCGGGTGCCGCTGGTAAGGTATAACGAGCCGCCCGCCGCCAGTGTCGGATGCCAGGTCCAACCGGCTGCGATACGCCACTGCACCAGACCAGTGATGGTGTGGGTGTTTTCCCGGTAACGGGAAAGGGCGCTTTGCAGCACTTGCGGGATCAGGTAGTCCATTTCCGACTTCACAGCAGCTCTCGAATATTCCCCAGTCATCTGGATGGTGTTACCACCACTCGGCATCCACTGCAATCCAAGGGCCGTTTGATGGCTCTTGAATTCAAATCGGTTGAAACTCGGCGGATTTGAATTATTTAGAATCTGCACAGTACCATACAGCCGTAATGAGGTCAATAACTGGTAGCGTCCACGCATACGGATGCGCTCATAGTCTGTCAACGAGGTGCGGAACATCACCCTATCGCTGCGTGCAATTTCCACATCCGCGTTGAGCGACGCCTTATCGGTGGCGCGGAAACCCGCCCCGCCCAGGGCCACATGGCGTTTCAATTCGGTCCGCTCGGTTGGCGAGAGCGAAAGCTGCCCGCTGCGGGCCAAGCCATCGCCCCAGACGTATCGATAACCGCCGCGCAACGTGATCCGGTGCGTGGGCTCCACGATCGCTTCCGTCTGGTGCTGATTGTAGTTCCATTCGAGGCGCTCGGCGAGCGGCGTGTTCGCCAGCGTGGGCTCGCTCTGCAGCCGGTCCGTCACATAGCTCGACATGAGCCGGACGCTAGAATAAGGACGCAATTCCAGGCCGAGATTTCCCGTGGTGTGGGGCTGCCTTGCCGCCGAAACGAGGCGGATGCTCTGCGTATTGAAGAACAGGAGAGAGTCGATGTCAACGAAGCGGCCATCGTTTTCCTGACGGTAATTCACATCACTTTTCGGCCGGCTATATTGAAATGCGCCCGATACATCGAGCCAACCCACGGGCTGCGCGGTCATCAGCGCCTTGGTGTAGATGCTGCTGCCGTCCACCTGGTAGGCCTGCAGCAGGTTGTTGAGAAACAGCGTCTGGCCCAGCGCCGGGATGGGCCGGTTGCCGAGATTGCGGCTCGCATTGACCAGGTTCTGGTCGTCGTTGAATTGAATGCCGCCCTGCTCCAGGGTGGCGTGCATTCGCTTCAATTCGAGGCGGACGCCGCCGCGGTAGAGGTTGGTGCGGTCATTGAGGTTGGTGAGCACCGGATACTCGTTCGAGTCGGCAACGAAGTTCGATGTCCCGCGTCCGAAGCCGCGGTCGCGCATGAAGCCGAAGAACGGGATGAGCTTGGCGCCGGGCAGGAAATCCACCTGCAGATCGGTCAGTTTGCGGTGCGTATCAAAGGCCCGTTGCGAGGCGTAGATGCCGCGGTCGAGCAATGGATTGGCAAATGAGGGGAGGGAATTGAAATAGGCCGTGTTGCGGTGGTCGGCGTTGAAACGAAAGTACTTCTGCCGTTCCAGTTGGAAGTTGAGCCATTCCGAAGGATCGCCGCCCCAACCGGCGCCGCGGCTGGTGGCGGACCAGGCATCCTTATGGAAGCGCGCGTCCCAGTTCATGACGCGTACGCCTTCGCCGAGGTTCACCACGCTGCGGTAGGTGTCGCGGTTGCCAAGCACGTTCTGCTGCCAGCGGGCGCCGACCTCGAGGTCGATCTCGAACATCCGTTCGATGGCGGCGGCATCGGGAGCGGCTTCTGTCTTGGCTTCCGCTTTGGCCTCGGGCTTGGCCTCAGTCTTGGCTTCTTCTTTGGCCGCTTCCTGCGGAGCAGGTTTTTCCGGCGCGGGCTTGTCCTGTGCGCAGAGGACGCCCGCGATGAGCAATGCTAACAGTGCCGGTTTCATCGCAATAAGGTCCTATTCACATGCGATCCATGGATCTTGACGTGGCAACCCGTGCAACTGCGGATGCGCGGATTGGACAGGTCGTGGAAGGCCGGCGGGATGCCGCCGGTGGTGGGTGAGGCCACGCCGGCGAGATTGGAGTGGCACTCCAGGCACTGCTGCGAAACCTGTGGACGGGTAAGCATGCGCGGATTCGAAGATCCGTGCGATTCGTGGCACGCCGAGCAGCCTTCCATGCGCATGGGGGCATGTTCGAAGGCGAACGGCCCGCGTTTGTCGCCATGGCAGCGCAGGCATCCGGGCTCGTTTGACGAGACATCGCGGAGGGCATTCGTCAGCAGCCGGCCATGCGGATTATGGCAATCGACGCAACCGATGCCGCCTTCCTGCAGCTTGTGGCGATAGGGCCGCTGGAACTGGGCTACTGTGGCCACGTGGCAGGTGCCGCAGTTGGCAACGTAGTTCCGCGGTTTCGGCTTATGCACGCTGTGGCAACTGGTGCAAGCCACCTGGTTCCGGGCGTGGCCGCCACGGATGGCGCCGACCCGGGACGGCTGATTCAGATGGCAGCCGAGGCAAACGCGATTGGATTGGGGCGCCGACAAACGCAGTGGGTTACGGATGTCGCTGGGTGTGGCAGATTCCGCATGGGCGCTTCCTGGCCCATGACAGCTTTCGCACGATTTCTCGGCGAAGCCGTGCTTGGCATCGGTCTCCACCCGGTAGTGCGGACTCTTTGTAAATGATTGAAACAGTTCTTCGTGGCAGCCCTGGCAAACGGCTGTTCCCATGTACTCGGGAGCGGCTTTTTTCTCTTGCCCCACTAAGGGCATCCCTAGAAGGATGATGACCAAGAGCATTCTCACGGCATAGCCTCCTGCACGTATGATTCCAATGAGCGCAGTTGCTGCATATCCCTCACCAGAGTGGCGGGATCATCTGCCGGTTGATCTCCTCCAGCTCGTTTTGCAGTGCCCGGAAGCGTCCCGCATCGTCTCCGGCTCGATTGCGCATCTCGCCGGTGTCTTCTTTTAGATAAAACATTTCGAGGGTTGATTGTTTTTGACCCGGCGAGGCCTGCCGGACGATCTTCCAGTCCCCGCGGCGGAGCGAGATGTTGGGGCCGTAGCGCCAGAACAGGGCTCGCTCAGGGATCGATTTCTGCTTGCCCGTGAGCCGCGGCAGAAGGCTCAGCCCATCGAGCCGGAAGCGCCCTGCGGGAATAGACGCAGCTTCGAGGAAAGTGGGGAACAGATCGAGTGAAATCACCGGATCGTCGATGGTCTGCCCCGCCGCGATGCGTCCCTTCCATTGGGCGAGGAACGGGATGCGGATGCCGCCTTCGTATAACTGCCCCTTGCCGCCGCGCAGCGGGCCGTTGCCGGAGGTGAGTTCGGCGGTGGGGCCTCCGTTGTCGCTCAGGAACACGACGAGCGTATTGCCCTCGAGGCCAAGATCCCGCAGTTTGGTCAGCACGGCACCGACGGCTTCGTCCATTGCTGCGGTCATGGCGGCAAACAGACGGCGATGCTCATCGCGAATGTATTCAAATTTCTTCAGGTACGGCACCGGCGCCTGCATCGGGCTGTGAATCGCGTTGAGCGCGAGATAGAGGAAGAAGGGTTGCGCTTTGTTGCGCTCCAGGAACGAGGCGGCTTCGCGGGCGAAGGCGTCGGTGAGGTAGGAGGATTCCTTCACCTCCACGTTGTCGCGCAGGATGGGGTTGTCTTCGTCGTAAGGCGGCTCATTCGTGCGCAGCCGCGTCAACCCGCCACGGAAAGGCGGCGGGTAGTAGAAGTGGCCTTCGTGCAGGAAGCCGTAGAATTCATCGAAGCCGCGCACGCGGGGATGAAAGCGGGACGTGCCGCCGAGGTGCCATTTCCCAACGAGCCCCGTGCGATACCCGGCCTGGCGTAGCCGCGAGGCGATGGTGACTTCGGTCAGCGGCAAGCCTGCATCGGGAATCAGATTGGCCTTGCCGATGAGGTTGCGTTCGTGGCCGAAGCGGGTTTGGTAGCGGCCGGTGATGAGCCCGGCGCGGGAAGGGCAGCAGACCGGCGCGCTCACATAGCCGTTGGTGAACCGAGCCCCGTTGATCGCGATGGAGTCGATGTTCGGCGTGGGGATTTCGCCGTTACCCTGGCATCCCAGTTCGCCGTAGCCGAGATCGTCGGCCAGGATAAGAACGATGTTGGGCGGGCGCGTCGATTGGGCTACGCCCGCCGTGAGTCCGGATACCGCGCTGAGAAAGGCGCGGCGGTTCACCGCTTCATTTCCTCCAGCCGTGCGCCGGTTTCTTTCTCCACATCGGCGTGGAGGCTGTTGCCGTGTGCGTCCATGGTGACGATGGCGATGAAGTTTTCGACGTCCAGGTGCCACATGGCTTCGGGGATGCCGAAGTCGATGAGATGAACGCCCTTCACCTTCTTCACGCTGCGGGCGTAGTATTGCGCCGCGCCGCCGATGGCGTTGAGATACACCGCGCCACATTCTTTCAACGCAGCCAGAGTCTTCGCGCCCATGCCGCCTTTACCGACCACCGCGCGCACGCCGTAGTTACGGATCACGTCGGCCTGATACGGTTCCTCGCGCGACGAAGTGGTGGGGCCCGCAGCCTTGATCTTCCACTCCTCGCCTTCCTTCAGCATCACCGGGCCGCAGTGATAGAGCACGGCTCCATGCAGATCCACCGGTGGGGGGGTCTTCATCAAGTGTTTGTGGACCGCGTCGCGGCCGGTGAAACATTCGCCGGTGATCAGCACCACGTCGCCCACTTTGAGCGCGCGCATCTGCTCTTCGGTCAGCGGCGGATGGAGCACCACTTCGCGCCCGGTGAGCGGGAATTGCTCGGTCTGCGCCATCTTTTGCACGGCGCGCTCGGGATCGCGATAGATCCAGCCGGTGATGGCCCCGGAGTTGGCGTCGAGCCGTACGCCGAGACGACGAAACGCCCAGCAATCGTAGGCCACGGAAACAAAGAAGCTCGCCGGAAGCCGGTTGGCGGCCCCGATCTTGCAGCCGATCAGCGATGCATTGCCGCCGAATCCCATCGCACCGACGCCGATTTTGTTCGCCTCTTCCATGATTTCGGCTTCGAGCTTCGCTAGTTCCGGATTGGGATTGACATCGTCGAGCGTGCGGAAGAGCTGCATCTTGGCCAGCATGTAGCCATGGGCGCGATCGCTGCCGATGCAGACGCCGACGGCCCCCGGCGCGCAACCCTGGCCCTGCGCCTGCCACACGGCGTGGAGAATGCACTTGCGCACGCCTTCCAGATCGCGGTCGGCGCGGCCGAGGTGATCGAGCACGGCGGGCAGGGAATACTGGATATTCTTGTTCTCGCAGCCGCCGCCTTTGAGCAGCAGCTTCACTTCGATCTCATCCTGCTCCCACTGTTCGAAGTGCACCACCGGTGTCTCTTCGCCGAGGTTGTTGCCGCTGTTCTTGCCGGTGAGGGAATCGACTGAATTGGGGCGGAGTTTGCCGCGTTTGGTGGCCTCGGCCGTGGCGGCGAGGATGGCCTTCCTGATGGTGATCTGATTGACGCCCACCGGTGTATGGACGATGAAGGTGGGCATGCCGGTGTCCTGGCAGATGGGGCCTTCGTCCTGCTGGGCCATGTCGATGTTGGAGGCGATAATGCTCAGCGCCTGCGAGGACTGCGTGGACGGCTTTTCGCTGCCGATGACGTGCTGCATGGCGGCGCGCACATCCGGCGGGAGATTGGTGGAAGTTTGGGTGATCAGTTCAATCAGGCTGTTTTCTAAGAATTGCATGATGTTTCTCTCGGAAATGTCTATCTTATCTTGATGCGCACGGCGGCGGACATGCCGTGCTTGATGGCGGGGTAGGGGCTGGTGAATTCGACGATCACCTGGTTGCCCTTCACTTCCTTCACTGAGCCTTCCAGGCCTTCGCTGGTGACGTCGGGGACTTGAACGAGCGCGGGCATGCCTTGCTGAATGCGTTCGAGCGCGGCCGGTTCGGGTTCCACGACGACTTCGAGCAAATCGGGGTCGGTGGCGATCTGCACCAGGTCCTGCATGCTGCGGTTGACCTCAGCGCCGGGCTCGACGGCGAGTTTGATGACCAGGCCGTCGACCGGGGCGAGAATATTGGCCGCTTCCATATCTTTCGACGCTTCTTCGACAGCGGCCTCGCGGTCTTCGAGCCCGGTCTTCATCAGGCGCAAATCGGCTTCGAGCTTGGCCACGCGTTCGGTGGACCCTTTGGCTACCGCAACGCCGGTATCGGCTTCTTCCTTCGCGGCTTTGTATTCCTTCTCGGCCTTTTCGTAGTGCAGTCGGGGCGTGGCGCCTTCTTTGAACAGCATGGCTTGGCGGGAGTAGATTTTTTCGAGCCGAGCTGCCTCGCTGGTGACGCGCGAAGCTTCGGCATCGGCGCGCGCGGATTCGAGTTTCGCCGCGAGAATCTGCGATTCGAGGTTCGCGATCCGGTTCTGCAGGGATTCGAGCTGTTCCTGGGCTTGTTGTTTCGCGGCGGCAAGGCCTGAGTTCTGGATGTTGCCGATCAACTGCCCTTCGGCGACTTCCTGGCCGACCTCGATGTCCCAGCCTTCGAGGTAGCCGTCGACCGGCGCAGGGATGGGAGTGATGTTGGCGGCCTGGATTTTGCCCATGAGCGCGATTTCGCCTTCGGTGTTGACGGGCTGGGGCTGCTGCGCGGGCGCTTGCTTGGTCGGCGGGGTCTGTTGCTGGCGAAGGCGATTGAGGGCTCCGGCGGCGATGGCGAGCAGGATGACGGAGGCGGAGAAGAGGAGCCACTTACCTTTCATGGGTACGCTACTAGGGTATCAGCGAGAGATGCGAGGACGTGAGGCAGATGCGGTTCTGGCGCTCAGGGCCGCTGGCGCACTCTACCAAAAAGCTGTGCGGCCAACCTCAGCCACGGACCTGTACTTCCCCGCCACGATGACCACATAGTAGTCCGACGACTCGATCTCACGTTTGATACACTCCCACTGCTCGTCATCGGCGGAGGGAAACAGTTCCATTCCTGCCGGGAAAGCCTTGATCTCAAGGACGACCTATAGCACTTTCGCGCGTTCCGCTTCAAGGTCTCGGAAGGTCGAGCTGACAAATACCTGATAACGACGATCCTCGCCGAACAACATGGAATAATTATCCACGATTTCCGGTTGCAGGCGATTCCGTAACGTCTCCCCCACATCGCGCTTTCCGTGAAGGATGGCGATTACTTGAAGCGGTCTTGTGTCAGGGCGATACACAACCAGGTAGGAGTAGACGGGAAAGAATCGCACAGGAGCAGTGGTTAGGTCCGTGCGCCAGTGGCCAACCCACAATCCGATTCCCCCTGTGCTTTGCGCTTGGCGAGGTAGCCATCCAGTTCGTCTTCCGGAATTCCTTCCCCTCGGTCCAATTGCTCCATACCTCTACGAATCTTTGCATCCACCGCGGCGCGGTTGACGAGGAGCCAGTCGTCCTGAGCTTCCTGCGTTTCGAGAAGATGCTGCAGTACTTCCTCCACACTCGACGCACCTGTCGACTGCAGTTGTTTCCTTAGTCTCGCTTCGATGGCAGGGTTCAGGATTTCGATTTGCATAACGGATCGCTCTCCTCACCATAGCGCAACTCAGCCGCCAACAACGGGGCGGGGCGAATCCAGACGCCCCGCTCCAGTTGCCTCAGCTTACGGCTGCTGACCCAGAGTCACCGTCACCGTAGCCGTCGCCAGATTCGGTGAAGCGAGATTCACCTTCGCGGTACAGTTGGTTCCCGTCGTGTTCGCCGCCACCGACAACGTCACCGATGCCGGCGTCGTCCCCTGCGTCGGAGTCGCGGTAAGGAAATTGCCGCAGGTAGAATCCGTGATTGTCACGGTGAACGGCGACGCGCCGCCTGTGCTCAACACACGAATGCTCTGCCCAAATCCCGCAAAGACACCGCCAGGTCCGCCTCCGCCGGGGAAGCCACCACCGCCGCCACCACCCGGAAATCCGCCGCCGCCCGGAATCACCAGTGGCGTAATCATCACGTTCGCGGGGGAGGCGATCAGCGCCGGCTGGGACGACACCGCCAGTGTGACCGGAATGCGCAGCGGATTGCTCGTCGTGCCAGGCGCCACTACCGTAACGGTGGCGGAATAGCTGCCGGGCGCCAGACTCTGCGGATCGAGCGCCACGCCCAGCCGTCCGGGGAAGCCGCCCGTTGCCCCGCTCAGCGTGAGCCACGGAGCCGATGACGTCGCCGTAAAGGTGGTGGAGGGCGATCCTTCCGGCAACGCCAGCACCACGTTCTGTGCAGGCGCCGCGGCCGTGCTGATGAGGGCCGTCTCAATCGACGCCGGAGTGGCCGTCACCACAGGCGAGGCCTGGCCCGCCAATTGCGCCTTCACCGAAAGTGTCCGGGCCTCGATGAACGGCTGCAACGCCGGAGCGCTGCCCAGACCACCCGCATCGCCACGCCCGGGAACACCAACATTCACCGGGGCCGCATTGTCCACCGTCATCGCCGCATCGAACGCAGCCATCGTTGTCAGCTTCTGCGTATCTAACTCCACGTAGGGCCGGATGATCTCCCGCAGCGTATTCATGCGATCCGTCACATTCGCCTTGAGAAACACTTCATTCAGCAGCTTGTTATAGATTTCGCGATAGCGCTTCTTGTACTCCTCGTTGCCCCACAGCTTGGTGGCGATGGGACGTGTTGCCGAACCGAAGCCCGGTATATTCCCGCCGCCACCCGGAGGCAGTCCACCGCCGGGAGGGAATGCTCCGCCGCCGCCCGGAAATCCGCCGCCGCCTGTATTCGCCGATTGCGTCCACTCGAGAGGCAGGTCGCGCATCTGCTGCGCCGTCACTCCCTGGGCCAGCGCGCCGAACGCCAGGCTCGGGTCCCATGGGATCCACACCCACTTCTTGTCCGACGGGCGGCGATACAGGAAGTAGTTCTGCGACATGCCGACGTAGCTGTCCAGGTTTACCGTCAGATTGTCGAGCGCCAGCGCCGTGAGGAAGCTGTCCACATCCACCAGATCCTTAATCTTCGCCGGGAGTTCCGCCGCCGGAGTCTGGTCGAAAAGCCGCGCCAGTTCGATCAGGTCCGACCAGTCGTTGGCGTCTTCGTTCGATTCCTTGCTGAAAAAGCGCTGATAGGCCGTGGGGTCTTCGCCCAGATAGGCGAGGTTGGCGCCCGGATCGCTGGCTTTGTACAGGTTGCCGCCATCATCGCCCTTGGCGAAATGGGACTTGAGAAAGTCGCCATTCACAATCTCCGTGAGGCCGTACAGTCCCCAGTATTCGCCATTAACGTAGAGCGCGGCGAAGCTGGAGCGTGGCGATGGCAAACCCGCCGCCGCCGACAGCTCATAGTATGGTTTCTCCCGCACGAAGCTCGGATCGTTCCACAGATTGTTGAGCCCGAACGAGGCCATGCCGTCGATCTTCTGGCCCTTCACGAACTCATTCAACTTAAGCCGGAACGGTTTCTTCTTCGTGGTGGCGCCGTTGTAGGAGCTGTTGCCCTTGAACCGCACGCCGATGGTATCGAACTTGTTCGAGCCCCATTCGATCGACGCCTCGATATAGGGCGTGTTATCGGGGTACTTGGCGTAGATGTCCGTGAGTTGCTCATACCAGTCGGGCTGCTGGAACGTAAGCCGGATCTCGTGAACAACGTCGGGATCGAAGACCGCGGAAGCCGGGGGCGTCACCACTTGGCCCGGCAGGAGTGAGGAACAAAGCAGAATAAGGAACGGTCGCATAAGTGGGTTGGACGCAAACCGATCCGCTCGCGTTTGTTAAGGATTGTTAAGCCTTACCGTACCACCCGGCATCATCGCCGAGGATCAGCTCCGTCAAAGCAATGGCAGCCTCGCGCTCCGCGGCCAGTGCAGCCGTATCGGGGTCCGCGCGATAAGCCTCCAACGCCGCAGGGCTCGGGAAATGCACCACGTGCACCTCGCGCCCCGGCGCGCCCTGCTCCCGGATCGCTCGCACGATCCGCGCCCCGTGGCGAGCCAGAATCTGCGCGGCCTTTCGTTCATACGCCTCAAAGCGTTCCCAATCGCCATCGCGCGGCGTCAATGTCGCCACCACCCACATCAGGCCAGAATATCCTTCACCACATTGCCGTGCACGTCGGTGAGCCTCATGTTGCGCCCGCCGTAGTAATACGTGAGCTTGGTGTGATCCATGCCCAGCAGATGCAGCATGGTGGCATGCAGATCGTGAACGTGGACCTTGTTCTCCACGGCGAAGTAGCCGTATTCATCGGTGGCTCCGTAGACCTTGCCGCCCTTCACGCCGCCGCCTGCCATCCACATGGTGAATCCGAACGGATTGTGATCGCGCCCGATGCGCGTCACGTAGCCGCCGTCGGGGAACTGCGCGCAAGGCGTGCGGCCGAACTCGCCGCCCCATACGACAAGCGTGGAATCGAGCAGCCCGCGCGCTTTCAGATCCTTGAGCAGCGCGGCGATGGGTTTGTCTGTCGACTGCGCATTGATGCGGTGCCCCGATTCCAGGCTCCCATGCTGATCCCAGCGGTCAATGCCCGGCCGCGCCGGCGAAAGCAATTCGATGAAGCGGACGCCGCGCTCCACCAGGCGGCGCGCAATCAGGCACTCGCGCCCGAATTCGTCCGTTAATTTCTCGCCAATTCCGTACATTTTCTTCGTTGCTTCCGATTCCTGGGAGAAATCCAGTAATTCCGGCACCGCCGATTGCATCCGGAACGCCATTTCATAGTTGGCGATGGTGGCGTCGATCTCGCTCACCGCGCCGAACCGTTTCACCACTCCCTGATTCAACTTCGACAACAAGCCGAGCTTGTTCTTCTGCAGCGCGGCCTCGGATTCAAGCGGCTGCAAATCGGCCACCGGATGTTCGCCTTTGCGAAACAACGTGCCCTGGTAGGTAGCCGGCAGAAAGCCACTGCCGAAGCAATCCATGCCCCCTGGGGGAATGAGCCCGCTTTCGAGCACGATAAACCCGGGCAGATTGTCGCTTGCGCTGCCCAGGCCGTAGTTGACCCAGGCGCCCATGCTCGGCCGTCCTTGAAATCCCGAGCCCGAATGCATGAAGTAATTGGCCGCGGTGTGCTCGCTGTGATCGGCCACCATGGAGCGGATGATGGTCATATCGTCCACGCATTCGGCGGTGTGCGGGAACAGTTCGCTCACCCATGCGCCCGATTGGCCGTACTGCTTGAATGTGAATGGCGACCCGTACACCTTGTCGCTGATGTTGAACACCGTGGTCGGCGTCTTCAACGGGATCTTCTGTCCGTTCTCCTTCGTCAGCCGTGGCTTCGGATCGAACGTATCCATCTGCGACGGGCCGCCATCCATGAACAGAAAGATGACCGACTTCGCCTTCGCCGGGTAATGCGGTTTGCGCTCGGCGGCGGCGCCTTCGCGCGCCATCAATTCGAGCAGCGCCAGCCCGCCGAACCCATTGGCGGCCGTGCTCAGCATTTCGCGCCGGCTCATCGGGCGGCGATGGTGAGGATTAACGGACATAGATAAACTCCGCTGAATTCATCAGGACATGGCACAAGTCGGCCCAGGCCGACTGCGCGGCATCGGGCTTCGCACCCAAAGCCTCCTCCTGCCGGGCCACGAATGCGAGCGCTTCCTGCTTCTCCCAATCCTCCGGCGGACGCTGGAACGCCGTCTCAAAGAGCGTGGCCACGCGCTGCGAAGGATCGGGAACGGCAAGCACGTTCTTCGCCCAAGCCCGCGCACTCTGCGCGATCAATTCATTGTTCAACATCAGCAGCGCCTGCGACGGCACGGTGGAAGACCCGCGGGTGCCGATGGTAGACACCGGCAGCGGATAATCAAACGCCAGGAACATCGGAGTGAGGAAATTCCGGCGTACTTGAATATAGATGCTGCGCCGCCCATCGCCATCCACCGGGCCCGTTTTCGGCTTCCCGCGCCCATCCTGATACTTCGAAATGTGCGGGGCGACACTCGGCCCGTAGAGCGTCCGGTCGAGCCTGCCCGACACGGCCAGCACCGTATCGCGGATCGCTTCTCCTTCCAGGCGACGCACCGGCATGTGCTGCAGCAGCTCATTGCGCGGGTCTTTTTGTTGCACGGCTTCCGCCGATGCCGCGCTCGACATCCGATAGGCGCTCGACAGCAGCAGGGTGCGGTGCAGTTGCTTCACGCTCCAGTTGTTTTCCACGAACGTGGCTGCCAGGTAATCGAGCAGTTCCGGA
>JAFDVS010000032.1 GCA_018268935.1 Acidobacteriota bacterium
CCAGCCTGGTGAAACTCGCCATTCAGCACAAGGTGACTGCCGCTACCGCATAGCCGGGACGCCTCCTTTCACACCTCGATCAAATCCGATGGGGCTATCGGATTTATCTTGTAAGTAGATGCTCTCTTCGCCCATCGGCGCAACCTTCACGCCGGATTCCACCACATTCCGTGTTTGGGCGCCCGATCGCCGCCGGGTGGACGTGGTGCTGGAAGGAACAGGCAGCGTCCCCATGACGCGCTGCCGCGGCGGCTACTACAGCGCGACGTTCTCCGGACTATCACCTGGAACGCTGTACTGGTTCCGGCTGGATGGGGAGGGACCTTTCCCCGATCCGGCTTCGCGTTTTCAGCCGCGGGGCGTGCATGGCCCTTCCATGGTTGTCGACCCCGCGCAGTACGTGTGGAACTCGCAGCCGTTTCCCGGCGTTTCGCTGTCCGACCTGGTGCTCTATGAACTGCACGTGGGGGCCTTCACGGAGGAGGGGACCTTTCGCGCGGCGGCGGAAAAGCTCGACTACCTGCGGGAACTGGGAATTACGGCGGTGGAACTGATGCCCATCGCCGATTTTCCCGGCCGGTGGAATTGGGGCTATGACGGGGTAGCGCCGTTCGCTCCTGCCCGCTGTTACGGAACACCGGATGATCTGCGCGCCTTCGTCGACCGCGCCCATGAACTTGGCATCGCGGTCCTGTTGGACGTGGTCTATAACCACTTCGGACCCGATGGCGCTTATCAGGGACTCTTCTCCCGTTCCTATTTCTCCAAGCGTCATCGCAACGCCTGGGGCGACGGCCTCCATTTCGATGGCCGCAACAGCGCAGCGGTGCGAGAGTATTTCGTGCAGAACGCGTTGCGCTGGGTGCGCGAGTATCGCTTCGATGGCCTGCGCCTGGACGCCGTGCATGCCGTCCGAGACGATAGCCGCCGGCACATTCTGGCGGAGGTTGCGCGGGCGGTGCATAGTTTCAACCCGCATGCTCTGGTCATCGCGGAAGACGCACGCAATCTGGCCTTCCTGGTGCAGCCCGAGACGGAAGGCGGCTGGGGACTCGATGCCGTTTGGGCCGACGATTTTCATCATCAGATGCGGCGGGCTCTGGCGGGCGATTCGGAAAGCTATTTCCGCCATTTCGACGGGTCAATGAGAGGCATCGCCCAAACCGCGAAGTTGGGCTGGTTCCGTATGGGAAGTGATCCTCGCGGGCTGGCCTATCCCCGTTTCCTCTACTCGATCCAGAATCATGATCAGATCGGCAACCGCGCCAAAGGGGACCGGCTTCATCATTCGATTTCTCACGCTGCCTACCGCGCCGCTACCACGCTGCTGCTGATGCTGCCGCAAACGCCACTGCTTTTCATGGGGCAGGAGTGGGCGGCAACCACGCCGTTTCTCTTCTTCACCGATCATCACGAAGAGCTCGGCAGGTTGGTAACGGAAGGGCGGCGCAGGGAGTTCCAGCAGTTCGGCTCCTTTTCCGGTGAGGTGCCGGATCCGCAGTCGCCGGAAATGTTCTACTCGAGCAAACTACGGTGGCAGGAACTGAATCAGGAGGCGCACTCCGTCACTCATCGTCTCTATCGCGATCTGCTTGCGCTGCGCCGCCGTCATCTCTCACTCCGCGATCCAGGCTGTTCGCCACATCTGACCATCGAGGCGTCAGGTGAGGAAGCCATCCTGCTACGGCGAGGATTGCTGCTCATCGCCGTTGCCCTCCGCGGCGCGGCGGAAATCGATCTCCCGGCGAGTTGCGGCGAGTTGATTCTGTCCACAGAGGATTCCGCCTACGCCGTTGATCCGCAGCCTCCTGTGTATCGTCAGGGATCGAATCAACTGTGTTTCCGGCGAGCAGGGGCGGCGATTCTGGAATGCCGTAGTGCGGAGGATCAAGCGTGACGGAATTCCCTGATCGCTTGCCGGTGACCACCTACCGTGTGCAACTCGGGCCGCACCTCAAGTTTGACGCCGCGGCGGATCATGCGGCTTATATTTCGCGGCTGGGTGCGACGGAGTTGTACTGCTCTCCGATCCTCGCCGCGTCGCCTGGCAGCAGCCATGGCTACGACACGTGCGATCATTCCCGCATCAACCCGGAATGGGGAGGCGATGATGGCTTCGCCCGCTTGTGCAGTGCGCTTCGGGCGCTGGATCTGGGCCTGGTGCTCGATTTCGTGCCCAATCACATGGGGATCCAGGCCGACGCCAATCGCTGGTGGCGCGACGTCCTGGAGAACGGGCCCTCGTCCCCTTATGCGCAATACTTCGACATCGACTGGAGCCCGGTGAAGGATGAACTGCAAAGCAAATTGTTGTTGCCTATTCTCGGAAACCAGTATGGCGTCGATCTGGATGCGGGGCGCCTTCGCGTCGAGATGGTGGATGGCGATTTCCGCCTCCGTTACTACGATCACATCCTGCCGCTGAACCCGCGCCAGTTGTGCCTGCTGTTGCGCCACGACATGGACCGGTTGCCGCTGCGGTTTGCGCCTTCGGAAGCCGATCTCACCGAGTTCCTCAGCATTCTGTTTCATCTGGACCATATTCCGGCCTATACGGCTTCGGAGCCTGATTCCATCGCCGAACGCCAGCGCGAGAAGGAGGTGGCGAAAAAGCGGCTCGCCGGCCTCCTCCACAGTTCGGCCGAAATCCGGAGGCACGTGGAAAGCAACGTGGAACTGTTCAACGGAACTCCGGGCAACGCTGCATCGTTCGACCTGCTGCATGCGCTGCTGGAGGCGCAGCCATACCGGCTCTCCTTCTGGAGAACCGCGATGCATGAGATCAACTATCGCCGCTTTTTCGATGTGAATGAGCTGGCGGGAATCCGGATGGAGGATCCCGCCGTCTTTCATGAGACACACCGGCTGATCCTGAAACTGATTCGCGACGGGGCGATCACGGGACTGCGTCTGGACCACGTTGACGGCCTTTTCCACCCGGCTGCCTATTTCGGTTTGCTGAACCGGCGGATGCGCCCATCCCGGATCTACCTGGTTGCGGAGAAGATTCTGTCGGAGAATGAGGAACTCCGCGAGGATTGGGAGGTACATGGAACCACCGGCTACGAATTTTTGAATCTCCTCAACGGCATTTTCGTCGATCGCGGCAACGCCAACGAGTTCCGCAAACTGTATGCCCGCTTCACCGGCACAAAGCGGTCCTGGACGGAGGTGGTCTACGCGGCCAAGAAGCTGATCATCTCCAACTCCATGGCGAGCGAGTTAAATGTGCTGGCGCACGAGCTGAACCGGATTTCGGAGAGCGACCGGCACTATCGCGACTTCACGCTTCCCTCCCTGCGCGAAGCGCTCACCGAAATCACTGCCTGTTTCCCGGCGTATCGCACCTATTTCCATCACGGCCAGTCCGACGCCTTCGACCGCCGCAACGTTGAGGAGGCAATCGAACGGGCGCTGCGCCGCAATCCTGCGATGGAACCATCCATATTCGCCTTCATCCGTGAGATGTTGCTGCCGAGAGAATCCGCTTCGCAATCCCGTGCCGAATACGAACGGCGGGTTCACTTCGCCATGAAATTCCAGCAGTACACGGGGCCGGTGCAAGCCAAGGGGCTGGAGGACACGGCGTTCTACCGCTACGGTCCGCTGCTGTCGCTCAATGAGGTGGGCGGGCATCCGGGCTCGTTCGGCGTGACCATCGGCCAGTTCCATCGTGCCAACCAGGAGCGTCTGCGCACTCATCCGCTGTCGATGATCTGCACTTCGACTCACGACACGAAACGAGGAGAAGATGTACGGGCGCGATTGAATGTGCTTTCGGAAATCCCCCAGCAATGGCGCGACGCGGTGACGCAATGGGCCCGTATCAACGCTTCCGCGCGCACCCGTATCGACGGCGCCCCGGCGCCTGATCGCAGCGATGAGTATCTGTACTACCAGACTTTGACCGGCGCCTGGCCCGCGGCGGCGGAACACCCATCCCAGGAGTTTGCGGCACGCATCACCCAATACATGAACAAGGCCGTCAAGGAGAAAAAGGTTCACTCCAGTTGGGTCAATCCGAACGAGGCGTACGATGAAGCAGTGGCCCGCTTCGTGCACCAGACTCTGCTCGGAACACGCAGTGCGCCGTTCCTGGCGGCGTTTCTCCCTTTCCAGCGGCTGGTGCCCCAGCGGGGAATGATTCATTCGCTGTCGCAGGTTGTGCTCAAAGCTACTTCTCCCGGCGTTCCCGATTTCTATCAGGGCACGGAAGTCTGGGATCTCAACCTGGTGGACCCGGACAACCGGCGTGCGGTGGATTTCGCCGCGCTCTCCGCGCAGTTGGATGACATGCAGCCATGGCTTGCGAGCCATGACCCAAGGGTGATGGAACTAGCCTTTGAACAGATGCTTGCGCACTGGCAGGATGGCCGTATCAAGCACTTCCTGACAGCGGCTGTCCTGCGATTCCGCCGTCAGTTCCGCACGCAGTTTCTCCGCGGAACATACGTGCCGTTGCAGGCTACCGGCCCGCAAGCCGACGCAGTGGTGGGATTCGCGCGGTCGTTCGAGGATTGGTCCGCCGTCGTGGTGTGCCCGCGGCGGCAACTGCAGCCGGACGGGCTGAATGAGACGAGAGTGCGGGTGCCGCCTGGCGCCTACCGCAATGTGTTCACGCAGCAATTCACGATTTGCGATGCGGAGGGGGTGAGTCTCGATGAATTGTTCCGCGTTTGTCCCGTCGCCCTGCTTCACGCGCAGGGCGAGCGTTGAATAGTAGTCTTGAAGCATGTCGTTTTCGCGCCGGCAGTTTCTGGCTGCCCCAGCCTTGTTGGCTCAGCCTGTTCAGCGGCCCAATGTTCTCTGGATCATGGTGGATCAGTTGCGCTTCGATTGCCTGGGGGCCAACGGCAATCGGCTCATCCGCACTCCTCATCTGGACCGCTTAGCGGCGCGGTCAGCCAATTATCAACTGGGGTTCGTGCAATCGCCGGTTTGCGTTCCTTCGCGCGCCAGTTACTTCACCGGCCGCTATCCGCACCGCCACAAGAATCGGGTCAACTACACGCCGCTCGATGCGCGCGAGAAACTGGCGCAGCAGTATTTTCACGAGGCCGGCTATCAGACCGGTGTTGTCGGCAAACTGCACTACTACCCGCCCACCGCCGATCATGCTCGACGTCTGGGCTGGGACAAGGTGCAGATTGACGATGGAGTGGGCGCGACCGATCCTTATTCCGATTACGTCGCCTGGCGCAAACGCAATGACCCGAAGGCCAGTGTGGGTTACCAATCTACGGCGCCCAGGCCAGGGAAGAATCCCTTCCGCGCAGCCATCGCCTACGAATACACGCCCACGGCCTGGACAGGCACGCAGACCCGCCAGATGCTGCGCGAACTTGCGGGCGGCAGCCAGCCGTTCTTTCTCTATTCTTCGTTCTTCAAGCCGCATTCCCCGCACACCGTGCCCGAGCCTTATGACGAGATGTACGATGGCGTGGAAATCCCGCTTCCCAAGCCCGTCACGCTTGCTGACATCGAAAGACTGCCGCTGCCGGTGCAGAAGCAGATCCTACGTGGCAAGCCGCAGTACGCCATGGATCGTGCGCGGCTCGAGTGGGTTTATCGCAGCTACTACGCGGGCGTTTCGATGATTGATCGCGAAGTGGGGCTCATCCTTGAGGAACTGGAGCGCTCGGGCAAGTCAGCCAACACGATCATCGTTTTCACCACGGACCACGGCGATCAACTGCTGGAACATGGGCTGGAGGGGAAGAACGTATTCTTCGAAGCTTCTGTGCGGGTCCCGTTTTTCCTCTGCTGGCCTGCGAAGCTGCCGGCGGGGCCGCGTCAGGACCTGGTGGAGATGGTGGATATTCTGCCTACTTTATTGGAACTGTGTTCCATTTCCATTCCATCTTCTATCCAAGGGCGGTCCCTACTGGGCGGCGGGAAGCGGGAGTTCGTATTCGCGGAAAACGTCATCCCGGAGGTGATCAACAGTGGTGGGCTCGATATGCCTTATGCGCCGGGGAAGGGCGTCGGCGGCATCCGCCACCCGGATGCGAAGATGATCCGCACCCTGCGCTGGAAGTACAACCACTATCCGGGGCACGGAGGCGAACTGTACGATCTGCCCAACGACCCCGGTGAGGAGCGCAATCTGTATGCTTCCGCGGCGCACCAATCCGTGGTGCGCGAGATGAAGGACCGGCTGCTGGACTTTCTCATTACCGCGGATGAAACCGATCAGATCGCGCCGCGGTGGCTACTGCCACGCTGATTGGAGGGATGGCGATGATGCTGTTTCCATTACTGCAATTGAGCACGATACTCACCGTTTGCGATGTGATGCCGGAACTGACAAAGTTCGATCAGAAACTGGTAGAAATATCTGGAATCATCCAATCTTCCATGGAGATCTTCGACTTGGAAGGGGACTCCTGCAAGAAATATTTCGTCACGAAGGGATACCGATGGCCGGCCGTGCTCAATCTGGCGTACACGGACAGTTATCTTGGTTTTCGACTGGAAGGGAAATCCATTGCGTTTGGGTTTGTGACCAACGAGGCCTCGATGAAACTTCTGGAAAAGGCTCGTGAGCGAGTGAAGATTGACATCAACCGCAGGTTCATTCGCGTTGTGATAGAGGGCATGATTCTTACCGGCGGGCCGGATCGAATTGTGGACAACATCATGGGACAAGCCTTCTCGGTCGACGGATTTGGACACATGGGGCACGCGCCCGCGACGCTCGTCATTAAGGAGCTGAAGAAGGTGGAGGTAGTCAACGCGAAAGGTGAGGTGTTGCCCGAGCCGCCCGTTAAGCCGCGGCGTTGATTTGTAGTAGAGTGGTGGTTCTCTTATGAACCGCCGGAAGCTCTTTCAGTTAGCCGCCGCCGCAGGTGGCGCCAGTCTCATCTCCAAACGCGAGGCCGCCGCGCAGGAACGTGTGCAGCGTGCTGTTCGTGGGTTGCCTTCCCCCAAGATCAAGGATGTCCAGGTCATCGCCACGGCCCCCGCCGGATTACGTCTGATCGTTGTCAAAGTCGTCACCGATCAGGACGGCCTCTACGGCTACGGCTGCGGCACCTATACGCAGCGCGCGGACCTTGTCGTTCCCGCCGTCGAACGCTACCTCAAGCCCTTCCTGATCGGCAAACCCGCCGATCGCATCGACGATCTGTGGCAGGCCATGTACAATTCGTCCTACTGGCGCAATGGCCCGGTGCTGAACAACGCCATCAGCGGCGTCGATCAAGCATTGTGGGACATTAAGGGCCGCCAGGCCAACCTGCCCGTCTACCAGTTAGTGGGCGGCAAGGTGAGGGAAGCTGCTGATTGCTATGGCCACGGCAGCGGCGCCGATTTTCCGGAATTGATCGAAAGCGCAAAGAAGTATATGGCCCAGGGTTTCCGCCATGTGCGCGTGCAGGTGGGCGTGCCCGGTATGGCGGGCTACGGTTCCCGAGGCAACGCGGCTCGCGTCGCGTCCCTCCACAAGGCTCCTGTTTTCGAACCTTCCGCCTACATCCGCCGTGCCTTGAAGATGTTCGAAGAGTGCCGCAAGCACCTTGGCGAAGAAGTGGAATTGCTGCATGACGTGCACGAGCGTATTCACCCCACGCAGGCTCTTCAGTTCTGCAAGGACGTGGAGAAGTTCCGCCTGTTCTTCCTCGAAGACCCGGTGTCTCCGGAAGACAACGAGTGGTTCAAGCTGTATCGCCAGCACTGCACCACGCCCATCGCCATGGGTGAACTGTTCAACAGCCCGCATGAATGGACCCCGCTTATTGCGCAGCGCCTCATCGACTACATCCGCGTTCACGTCAGCCAGGCCGGCGGATTCACTCCTTGCCGCAAGATGGCGATGCTCGCCGAGCATTTCAACGTACGCACCGCCTGGCACGGGCCCGGCGATGTGTCCCCCGTCGGCCACGCCGCCAACGTGACACTCGACCTCGTTTCCTACAACTTTGGCGTACAGGAATACTCGCCGTTCAATGAGCGCACGCAGGAAGTGTTCAAAGGCTGCCCGGTGATGAAGGATGGCTATCTCTACGCCAACGAAGCTCCCGGGTGGGGGATTGAAGTGGATGAAAAACTCGCCGCCAAATATCCCTTCGGTAGTAACGAACAAGGCGAGCGCAAATCCCTCAACGGCGGTTGGGGCGAAGTGCGCAAGCCCGACGGGCAGATCATCAAGCAGTAGCTATTCGTGACGCAACGCTTCGACGGGGTCAAGCCGAGCCGCCTTGAAGGCAGGCCAGACCCCGAAGAACACTCCCACGCTGACACTCATCACGAAGCCCGTCACCACGGCCCACACGGGCACCTCTGATGGCAAAGAAGGCACCAGCGCGCCCACCAGCATCGTCACCAGAATGGAGAGCACGATGCCGATCAATCCGCCGGCTCCGGTCAGTGTCACTGCTTCGGTCAGGAACTGCAGAATGATATCGCGCGAGCGGGCGCCCACGGCCTTACGCACCCCGATTTCGCGCGTGCGCTCGGTGACGCTCACCAACATGATGTTCATCACGCCGATTCCTCCCACCAGCAGCCCGAGTCCGGATAGGGAAATGGACACCAGCAGCACGGCACGATTGATGGAATCGAACTGCTTGATGATCTGATCGGCGGTGGAGATATTGAAATCGTTTTCCTTGCCCGGCTGAACACGCCGCACCTTGCGCAGAATCGACTGCACTTCATCGAAGGCCTGATCGCGAAGCCCTTCCCTGGCCTTCACGGTAAGGAAGAAATTGTCGAGTTGCGGATAGCGCTGCCGGGCCGTTTGGAACGGGATGAGGAACTGGTAATCCAGCCCGTTTTCTCCAAAGAAACCGCCCTTGGCCTTGTCGAACACTCCGATGACTGTGTACTCGGCGCCGCCCACATTCACCTGCTTGCCCACGGCCTTGCCATCGGGAAACAGAACTTCGGCGAGGCTAGGGCCCATGATGCCCACCTTGGCCGCGCGCGTATCTTCTTCCTCGCTGAAGGTGCGGCCGGCAATGAGATCGCGCGGCGAAATCTCCAGGTGATTGGCCGTGCATGCGGCCAGGTTGACGTTGTCCGATTCGAAGCCGGGCACGCGCGCTACCAATGCCTGGCGCCCAATGAAGGCAGGCACGAATAGCTGCACGCTGGCATCCTGCGCGCTGGGCGCCAGCCGCTTGATCAACTCCGTATAGGAGGGGTCTACCGGCTTACGCCGGGCCTCGGTCTGCTTCGGCCTAGCGCTGGGGTCGCCGCTGTAGCGGCTGATGAAAATATTGTTCGGCCCGAACTCCTGAAAGAACGTGACAATGCCTTTGCGCAGACCGGTGAGCAGGCTTGAAACGGTGACGACGGTCGTGATCCCGATCACGATGCCCAGGATCGTCAGCAGCGAGCGGAAGCGGTGCGAGTACACCGCCGTCCAGGCCATCTGCATGTTTTCCGACGTGCTGATTCGCATGTTACTCCGCGCGCAGCGCCTCCACTGGATCGAGCTTCGCCGCTCGCGAACTGGGGTACCAGCCGGAGGCGATTCCCACCACGCTCGATACGATGATCGCCAGCGCGGCATATCCGAAGCCTATTCCCAGCGGTATTTCCAGTACGTTTGAGGCGATGGCCACGATCGCCCAGCCGATGCCGAGCCCGATGCTTCCTCCCAACGCCGACATCAGCACCGATTCGATGAGAAACTGCATCCTTATGTCTGCCTGCCGCGCGCCCAGCGATTTGCGGATGCCGATCTCGCGGGTTCGCTCGGTCACGCTCACCAGCATGATGTTCATGATCACGATGCCTCCCACCACCAGCGAGATGGCCGTCACGGGGATGACCACAGCCGAAACCAGCGCCAGGATGTTATCCACGAAAGACCGGATTGCTTCCGGGGTCAACGTTTCGAAGTTGTCCGGCTGCCCCGGCTTGGCGTGAAAGCGAGTGCGCAGTGCGACGCGGGTCAGATCGAGGGCTTCATCCATCGACAATCCGGTTTCCGGCCGCGCCTTGCCGAATACGGCGAATCCATTGCGGGCCTCGCCGTACAGCTTCCAATACACGGTGGCAGGGATGTACACGGGGTTATCCTGCTGCGTGCGCGCGCCGCTCGACCCTAACTTTTCCTGCACGCCTACCACGATGAAATCGTACCCGCGGAGGCGGATGGTCTTGCCGACCGGCGAGGTTTCCGGAAATAGCACAGCCCGCAGCTCATCGCCGATCACCGCCACCGGTTGCCGGTTGCGCTCTTCCTGATCGGTGAAGAAGCGCCCCTCGGTCAAGGAAACTTCACGGATCTCCGGCAATGTGTAGGAGACGCCGAGAATCGTCGCTGCTTCGAACAACGTGTTCTCGTGCTTCACATCGTCGATGCGTTGAGTGTACGGGCTGTAGTAAACCTTATCGCCGGTGGCTTGCCGCAGGTACTCGAGTTCGTCGTGCCGGATCGGCTTGTTGCGCCGCATGCGCTCCGCGCGCTCTTTCCGGCTGACGCGGCCCAGTTGCGCCATCTGCGCCACCAGGTAGCTATCGCTGCCGAACACCTTGGAAGTGGTCATTTCGGCATAGCTGCCCATGCCGTCGATGGCGGCGCCCACCATCACCACGCTCGACACGCCGATAATGACGCCAAGCAACGTCAGGAACGTGCGCAGCTTGTGCGCACGAAGGCTGTCGAGTGCTAAGAAGAATGCGGTTTTCACCCTGATAATTTCGATGCCCCGCCACGGGACGCGGATGCATTCTCTATTATGGTAGCGTTACCCACTATGCACGTTCATCTCGCGTTTGGAAAGACAGGATTGCCCGCCGAACTGCCGGACGGCTACGATTACCGCCTGTTGGAGGCGCGGTCGGCCACTCCGCTGGAAGATCCGCTGCTTTCGCTGGAACGGGCCATCGATGCCCCTATTGGCACTCCCAGCCTGCGCGATATGGCCGCGGGAAAGAAAACAGCCGCGATTTCGGTCTGCGATATCACCCGTCCTGCGCCGAACCGCACGGTGCTGCCGATTGTGCTGCGCCGTTTGGAAGAAGCCGGGATTCCGCCTTCGAACGTGACGATTCTGATCGCAACGGGCCTGCACCGCCCGGCCACCGATGCTGAGATCAAAGAGATTGTCGGGGAGACCACGGCGTTGCGCGTGCGCGTGGTCAATCACAACGCCCGCGTACTTTCCGAACATCGGCATCTGGGCTCCACCGCCACAGGCACTCCGGTGTATGTGGATGAACGCTTTGTCTCGGCCGATCTGCGAATTACGCTCGGCTTCATTGAGCCGCACCTGATGCTCGGCTTCTCCGGCGGGCGCAAGCTGGTGGCGCCGGGACTGGCCGCGCAGGAAACCATCAAGGTGCTGCACAGCCCGAAGTTCATGCGCGAGCCGAAAGCGGTGGAAGGCTCGATTGACGACAATCCGCTGCATCGCGAGTTGCTCGAAATCGCCCGTATGGCGGGCCATGATTTCATCGTCGACGTGGCCCTCACGCGCGACCGGCACATCGCCGGAGTCTTTGCCGGCCACCCCGAGCAGGCGCACAAGGCTGGTGTCGATTTCGTCCGCCGCGTGATGCTGGAACAGATGGCGGAACCCGTGGATGCCGTAATCACCACCTCCGCCGGCTATCCGCTGGATCTCACCTATTACCAGGCGATCAAGGGCGTGACCGCCGCGCAGCACATCGTGAAGCCGGGCGGAAAGATTCTGCTCATTGCCGAGTGCCAGGAAGGCCCCGGTGCTCCTGAGTTCCGCCGCATGTTGAAGGAAAACCCCGACGCCGCGGAGTACCTGGAAAAGATCCGCCACACCCCGGTGGAAGTGGATCAATGGCAGATTGAGAAGCTGGCGCTGGTGATGGAAAAGGCCCGGGTCTCTTTCTACGTCCCCGGACTCGATGCCGAGTATTACCCCACGCTCTGGGGGCCTGCCTATGGCTCGATGGAACAGGCGATCGGCGAGTTTTTCGCTGATCTGCCAGCCGGCGCGAAGGTGGCTGTCATTCCGGAAGGCCCTTACGTGCTGGCCAAGGCCGGAGCCAGCGGGGTACTCTGAAAGCTTCACCAAACATGCTGAGCGAAACGCTGAAAGAGATGGGTGTGGTGGGCGCGGGCGGCGCCGGCTTTCCCACACACGTCAAGGCCGATTCGAAAGTCGAGTTCCTGCTCGCCAATGGAGCCGAGTGCGAGCCCCTGCTCCACAAGGACTTCGAGATCATGTGCCAGTATCCGGCCGAAATCTGCGCCGGAATGGAGCTGATGCGGCAGTCCACCGGGGCGGCGACGGGCAAGTTCGGAATCAAGGAGAAGAACCAGGAAGCGATCCATGCTATCCAGCCCGAAGCTTCGAAGTACGGCTATGAACTGGTCCTGCTCGGAGATTTCTACCCATCAGGCGATGAGTACGAACTGGTCTATTCGGCCACCGGGCGGCTTATCCCGGCGGGGGGAATTCCGCTTCATGTCGGCTGTGTCGTGAACAACGTGGAAACGTTCTACAACGTGCATCAGGCGCAGCAAGGTAAGCCGGTGACGCACAAGTTCCTCACCGTGACCGGGTGCGTCGGCAAGCCGCAATCGCTATGGGTTCCGGTGGGGATCACTTTCCGCGAACTGATTGCCCATTGCGGAGGGGCTACCGTTCCGGAATACGCGATCTTCGTCAGCGGGCTGATGATGGGCTCGTTCACCTACGATGCCGAGGACGTGGTCACCAAGACCACCGGCGGATTGATCCTGCTGCCGCGCGATCACTACCTGATCACCCGCAAAGACCGGCCGATCGAAGCCATGAATCGCATCGGAAAATCGGCCTGCGATCAGTGCAGCTACTGTACCGAGTTCTGCCCGCGTTTCCTGCTGGGCTACGACGTGCAGCCGCACAAGGTGATGCGCAGCCTCGGGTTCACGCTCACCGGATCGAGCAACTGGAATCAATCGGGCGAGCTGTGCTGCGCCTGTGGCATCTGCACCTTGTATGCCTGCCCTGAGGAACTTTACCCCAAGGAAGCCTGCGATCAGGCGAAGGTGAGCCTGCGCGCGGAAGGCATCAAGTTCGTGCAGCAGAAGCCGGTCAAGGTTCACCCAATGAAGGAATATCGGCGCATCCCCCTGTCGATGCTGCGGCAGCGGCTGAAGGTGGATGATTACGAGCAGGAGACTCCGTTCGCTGCGGCCATTCCGGAACCCGCCCAGGTGCGGGTGAAACTGAAGCAGCATACGGGCGTGCCTGCCACTCCTGTGGTGCAGAAGGGCGAGCGCGTAGCGGCGGGCCAGGCGCTGGCGCGCATGGGCGAAAAGCAGCTCGGCGCCACGATTCACTCCAGCATTGAGGGCACGGTGAAAGATATTACGAAGGACGCAATCGAAATATGGCGGTAAGAAACTCCCTGGGATTGGTGGAGCTCAGCAGCATCGGCGCCGGCTTTCTGGTGACCGATACGATGTTGAAAGCGGCGGATGTGGAATTGCTGCTGGCCCGGACCATCTGTTCCGGCAAATACATGGTGCTGGTGCGCGGCGATGTGGCTGCTGTGTCTTCGGCAGTGAGCGCCGGCAAGCAATGCGGCGATTTTTCCGTCATCGACACCTTCCTCATTCCGAACGTGCACGAAGACGTGTTTCCTGCGATCAGCGGCCTGACCAAGGTGCAGCATCTCGAAGCACTGGGCATTATTGAATCGTTTTCCGTGGCATCGCTGATTGAAGGCGCCGATGCGATGGCGAAGACCGCGAATATCAAGTTGATCGAAGTGCGTTTGGCCATGGCGCTGGGCGGCAAGGCGTTTGCCACCTGCACCGGATCGGTGGCCGCGGTGAACAGCGCCGTAGAAGCCGGGGCGCGCACCATCGGCAAGAAGGGCATGCTGGTGAACAAAATCGTTATTCCGCAGCCGCGCCAGGAACTGCTCAGCGAAATGCTGTAGAGACTCAACCGGAGCCGGGGTATACTCGTCTCCTATGTGGAGCGTGTTGCTGTTCGCCGGCGGCCTGGCCTGGGGCCAATCGCCGCATGAGGCCGTGCCGGATGTAACCCTGGGGAAACGGATCTTCGACTCGCAGTGCGCTGTCTGCCATGGACAAGGCGGCACCGGCGGCCGCGGCCCTGCCCTTACCAAACCCAAACTCGCCAAAGCGCCGGATGAGGAATCGCTGCGCCGGGCCATTGCCCAGGGCATACCGCCCGAGATGCCCGGATCGTGGCAGTTGTCGGTGCGCGAAGTGGCCAGCGTTGCCCGCTATGTCGTCGGGTTGGGGCAAGTGGCTCCGGAGAAACTCCCCGGCGATGCCCAGCATGGGAGGGCTGTGTTCCAGGCTAAGGGTTGCGGCGGCTGCCACCTGGTGGCGGGGCAGGGAACCGCGCGCGGGCCTGATTTGTCGGCCATCGGCGCCAAGCGCAATGGGGCGCATCTGCGGGCCTCCATCACCCAGCCGGCGGCGCATCTCGCCGAAGACTATTTGCTGGTGGAAGTGGTCAGCGCAGGAAAAACCGTGCGCGGCGTGCGGCTGGCCGAGGACCCGTTCACCCTGCAATTGCGCGATGGCGCGGGCGCGCTGCACAGCTTTCGCAAGAGCCAGGTACAGCGATGGCGGCACCTGCCGGCCGAAAGTTCGATGCCGGCGTTTGCCAGGAACCTATCCGCCACTGAGTTGGACGATCTGGTCGCCTGGCTGGCCAGCCTACGGGGAGAGCAGCAATGAAACATGTTGTGACCGCTTTGTTCTGGGCCGCCGCCCTGCAGGCGCAGGTACCCTATGAGCGCATCGCCAATGCCCACAAAGAGCCGGGCAACTGGCTGACCTATTCCGGCAACTATGCCGGGCACCGCCATTCCCCGCTCACCGAGTTGACGCCCGCCAACGTCGGCGGGCTGAAGGTGAAATGGGCCTATCAGTTCGACCTCAATCGTGCCGAGACGTCGCCCATCGTGGAGGGCGGCATCATGTATATCAGCGCGCCGAACAAGGCGGCGGCGCTCGATCTGAAGACCGGGCGCGTTATCTGGAATTGGGAACGGCCCATCCCCTCTGATTACCAGTCCATCGGCTTCGGGCGCGTGAACCGCGGTCCGGCGATTCTCGGCGACAAGCTGTACGTGGCCACGCTCGATTGCTACCTGGTGGCGCTCGATCTGAAGACCGGCCAGCAGCGCTGGGCGGCTCAGGTGGATGACTACAAGCCGGGGTACAGCCTGACGCTGGCCCCGCTGGCAATCCGGGACAAGGTGCTGGTGGGGGTGAGCGGAGGCGAGGCTGGGATTCGCGGCTACGTCGATGCCTACGATGCCCAGTCGGGCAAGCGCGTATGGCGGTTTCATGCCATCCCAGGCCCCGGCGAACCCGGCCACGAGACATGGGCCGGCGATAGCTGGAAGACGGGCGGCGCGTCCACCTGGGTCACCGGCGCCTACGATCCGGAGTTGAACCTGGTCTATTGGGGCATCGGCAATCCCGGACCGGATTGGAACGGCGATTCGCGCAAAGGAGATAACCTCTACACCTGCTCCTTTGTGGCGTTGGATGGGGATACCGGAAAGCTCAAGTGGCACTTTCAATTTACACCGCATGATACGCATGATTGGGACTCTACCCATGTGCCGATGCTTGTCGATGCGGAACTGCGCGGGCGCCAGCGGAAGCTGATTGTCAATCCCAACCGCAATGCGTTTTACTATGCGCTCGACCGGACGACGGGGGAGTTTCTAGCCGGGCGCGCTTACGCCAAGCAGACTTGGGCTAAGGGTTTGGATGACAAAGGGCGTCCCATCCTCATTCCCGGCATGGACCCGAGCGAGGAAGGCACGCTCGTCTGGCCGAGCCTGAATGGGGCAACCGTGTGGTTCAGTCCATCGTACAGTCCGCAGACGAAGCTGGTGTATGTGGCCACGCGCGAAGTGGGCTCAACATATTACAAGCGCGAGGCGCAGTACAAGCCGGGGACCTTCTTTGCTGGTGGCGGGGAGACTCGGATTCCGGAGAAGGAGCAATGGGGGGCGATCCGGGCGCTGGAAGTGGCGACGGGGAAGATGGCCTGGGAGTTTCGACTGGTCACGCCGCCCTGGAGCGGAGTGCTCTCTACCGGAGGCGGGCTGGTGTTCTCGGGCAGCAACGAGGGGAATATCTTCGCTCTCGATGCCAAAACGGGCAAACCGCTGTGGGATTTCCAGGGCGGCGGCCCGGTGATGGCCAATCCGATCTCGTTTCAGATCGACGGCAAACAGCACGTTGCCGTGGCTGCGGGGCGGACATTGTACGTGTTCGGGCTGTAGCTAACGGCGGACGGTCCACAGCCGGTCGAGCAACGCGGCAACGCCTACGACAGCGAATGGAGTGAACAGCCAGGCGAAGATCTCCAGGCGGATCCAGTCGGCGGGATCGAGAAGCGGCATACGCGGAACCTCCGCGTATGCTTATCGGCTAAGGGGAAGGAAATAAGCGCAGGTTTGTCAGGGAAAGCAAAAACGGGCGATTCAGCCTATCGCTGCATCGCCCGTAAATCATTGGTGCGGAGAGGGGGACTTGAACCCCCACGCCCTTTCGAGCGCTAGCACCTCAAGCTAGTGCGTCTGCCAATTCCGCCACCTCCGCGTTGAGGAAACCTGAAAAACTTTACTTCTTGGCAGGAGCCGCAGGCGGCTGTTGAGCCGGCGGCGCGGTCTGAACCGGGGTCGGGACGTTCACCGTTGTCGGTGCGCCGCCGCCACTCGGGTTAATCTGAATCGGCGTCGAGCCGCCCGCTGGCGGCGTCGTGGTGGCGCCGCTCTTTTTCATTGGAGCAGCCCGTTCCAATACCGTGGAACCTGTTCTGCCGGCGCGGGTTGCCGCCACCGACAGGGTCAGCGACGTAATCATGAACAATCCTGCGGCAATGGTCGTTGCCTTGGACAGCACCGTGGCCGCGCCACGTGGCCCAAAGGCAGTCTGCGAACCCATGCCACCGAATGCGCCGGCGAGATCGGCAGCCTTGCCGCTTTGCAGGAGCACCACAATGACTAAGAAGAAGCAGACCAGTACATGAATGATAGTGAGCAGGATGATCATAGGAGCACGCCAGACGAAGCGTCCGCAGAATTTGAGTGTAACACGAAAGGATGGGTGAGGGGAAAATGGGGGCAACGAAAAAAAAGTTCTAAACAAAGGCTCATCTCCGGCGATAAGGCGTTAGAGGGCAAAAACGCTTCGGCGTGGAATAGCCCGGAATGACTCGCGAGGGATAGCGGGTGGTAGCGGCCATAGGGATAGGCCAGAGGTAATACTCCAGTTCGAAGGAGGTGGACACCAGTGAAGATCCACGAGACACAGTTAACCAGCCTTGGCGGCGCAGGCCTGCAGGGCACAGGCGCAGCCGGTACGGATCGAACCCGCGGCGTCGACGGGGCAAGCCAAAGCGGTGCCGGGCGCACCGAACAGCGCAGCCCCGATGGCGATCGCGTGCAATTGTCGCGGCTTAGCGACACGTTGCGCGCCGATAGCGAGGATACGCCGGAACGCCTGGAAAAGGTCCGGCAGTTGAAGGAAGCCTACCAGTCGGGCCAGTACAAGGGCGATAGCGCCGTGGTCAGCCAGCGTCTGGTGGACGAAGCCTTGGGAGGATTCTAGCGTGGCCGAAGACTGGCTCCGGTTTGCCACCCGCTCCGTGCGTAACGCGCGGCGCGATCACTTTCTGAAAGAAGGTGGCCAAACGACGATGCGGCTGGCCGAAGCCGTCGAGCAGTTGCGCCTGGCAGTCGGCGAACTCGAGGCCATGCCCGCTTCTTCGCGCGGCGATGCCGCCCTGCGCGAGGCACTCACCCTCTGGCGGCGGGAGTTGCATGTCGCCGAAACCAGCCAGCGTCATGCCGAGGGCTGGCGCCAGCAATGGATGCAGACGCTGCAGTCGGCCGCCGGACTCGATGCCGGCTATACCCGCGCCGGGGCTGCCGCATTGTCCACCGAACCGTTGCGCATCTCTTTGGAAGGATAGGGAGTTTTCATATGGGCGGGCTGTTTTCGGCACTGATCACCACCACCGGCGCGATGCGGGCCAATGACCGCGTTCTGATGACCATTCAGAACAACGTCAGCAATGCCAATACGCCCGGGTATGCCAAACGCCAGTTGAACCTCGAATCGCGCCACTTCGATGTGCGGCTTGGCCTTCCCGGCGGCGTTGACATCGGCAACATGGTGAACTTCCGCAACGAGTTCAGTGAACGCAACGTATGGCGCCAGAACAACAGCTACGGCCGTTTCGCCGAACAGCGTCCCTTATTGGAAGAGGTGGAGTCCTCGTTCATCATCAGCAGCAATGCAGGCATTCCGGGCGCACTGAACGAATTCTTCAACGGTGTCTCCAGTTGGGCCGTCAATCCGAACGATCCGGTGGCCCGGCAGGTCGTCCTCGACCGGGCCGGCGGGGTTGCCCGGTCGTTCAATGAGACGGCGAAGAATATCGCTGCCGCGGCCAACACGGCCGATCGCCAGATCTCCGCCACCGTGGACAAGATCAACTCCATCGCCGGGCGTATCCGTGCCGTCAATGAGGAGATGCGCACCGACCGCAGCAAGATGGAGGATCCCGCCCTCGACGCCCAACTGTATGCCTCCTTGGAGGAGTTGTCGGAGGTGGCGGACTTCAATGTCCTGCGGGCCGAAGACGGCAGTATGCAGTTGCTGCTGGGTGGCCAGACACCGCTGGTGATTGGCGACCGCCAATACGAGATCAAAGCCGATTTCTCCTTTGCCTCCCCGCGCATTGTGAACGAAGATGACGTCGATATCACCTCACAGATTGGCAATGGCGGATTGCGCGGGCTGCTCGACACCCGCAATCAGCAGATCCCTTCTTATCTCGACGACCTCAATCGCATGGCGGAGACGTTTGCCGATCGCGTGAACCAGGTGCTGGCCGGTGGGCTCGACTCCAATGGATCGTCCCCGCTGGTGGACCTGTTCACCTACGACCCGACTCTTGGCTCGGCGGCCACCATGGCCGTTAACACGCTGGAGCCATACCAATTGGCGGCGGCTGAAACCTCGGCGCCAGGCGGCAACGGCAACGCACTGCTGCTGGCCAACCTTGCCGAATCGGCGGAAATGGATGGCGGCTCATTCCATACCTTTTACGGAGAATTGGGCGCAAGGCTGGGGCGGGATCTGCAAAATGCCAATGACGGTGTGACGATGCAGGAGGAATTGCTTTCGCAGAGCAAGGATCTGCGCGCCGAGCGCTCCGGCGTGTCTCTCGACGAAGAGGCGGCGCGCCTGATCGAAGCCCAGCGCGCGTATCAGGCCAATGCGCAACTCTTCCAGGTGCTGAACGAACTCACCGACACTCTGATTAACCTGCTGCGTTAGGAGATTTCACCATGATCACCGGTATTCCCCCCTCGGCGGAGCGCTTCCTGATTGACGTGCAGCGCCACCAGCGGCGGCTCGACAAAGCGCAGCGCGAACTCACTTCCGGGCTCAAACTGACTCGTGTTTCCGACTCTCCGGAGCAGGTGAGCCGTCTGTTGACGGCGCGCAACGGCCTGGAACGCGTGGAGCAGGTCCAATTGAACCTGGGGCGGGTAAAAACGGAGGTGGACACCGCCGAAAGCTCACTCGAAAATGCCGTCAGTCTGGTCGAGCGTGCTCGTGTGTTGGGAGCGCAAGGCTCCAGCGGACACCAGGATGCGGGCACCAGGGCGCAGGTTGCGGCGGAACTGGAAGGGATCCTCGAACGGCTGGTGGCCACCGCGAACGTCGCGGTCGAAGGCCGGTATCTCTTCAGCGGCGACACAGACCAGACCGCACCCTACGCGCTCGATCCCTTGCAGCCTTCCGGTGTCACCGCCTATCAGGGCGCCGCTTCCACCCGCAAGGTAGCCGACTCGAGCGGGCTGACGTTTTCCGTCGGGTTCACCGCCGAACTCATCTTTGACAGCACAAACCCCGATGAGAAAGTGTTTTCCGCGGTGAACGGGATGCGGCGCGCGATTCTCGCCGTCGACAATCCGCCGGACCCGCCCGACCCAACCATCCCCAGCCTGGATGAGGCGCTTCACAATCTGGGCTCCGCCTCCACCTACTTGAATCAACGCCTGGCGACCTACGGCATCATTCAGAACCGCGTCACCGAATCGATTGACGCCGCGGCGAAACTGGAATTAAGTCTCAAGACACAGGTCGCCAACATCGAGGAAGCGGACCTGGCTGAAGCGGCGACGGAGATGACCCAGGCCAGGCTGCAACTCGATGCGGCCTTCCAAACCCGCGCCAACACGCCGCGGAAAAGCTTGTTCGACTACCTCGGCTAGGCCGTTGGCTCGAACTTCCAGGTTGGCGGCACAATCCCCTTCACCCGCAAATACACAACGGTCTGGCCCCGATGGTGCGCTGTGTGCATATAGGCGCGAAACAGCACATCCGTGCCCGAGTGCGGGTTGCGGCCAAAGTTGACGTCTTTCCGGGTGAGGTCCTTCTCGGTCATCTTGTCCAACACCGTGGCGACGTAATCAAACGACTCGGCGACGTAGCGCCGCACTGCTGTCTTATCCGCCTGATTGATCTGTTTGGCGATGACATTGCGGTCCATGGGGAGTGAATCCGGCACCGGCAGAATCCCCAGCGCCCGGAAATAGGCGAGGTTGGCGATGGCAAGGTGCACCATCTGCTCACCGAAGGTGCGCTGCGCCGGATCGGGCTTCGAAGTGAAGCCGTCGGGCGGCATCGCATCGAGCATGGCCAGCGTGTACTCCTTAGTGTCCTTCCAATGCTCAATGAAGGAATCGCGCAAGGTGCGGGCAAAGGGGTTCGACCACCCGGGTGTCGATTGGGCAGCCTGGACAGGGGCCGCGGCGGCGAGTCCAGCCAGTAAGTGACGTCGGTTCATGAGGGAGAGGGTATCACGCCGCAGCCTACGGATGGAGCAGCCGGTAGGCTTCGCGCTTCGACATACCTCGTTCCCGCGCCGCCTGCTTGATGGCGTCCATGCGGGGAACGCCTTGCGCTTCCAGTGCCGCCACGGCTTCCGCCAGCGGGACCTGGGGCATTGCCGCTGCGCTGCCAGCCGCGGCCTTGCCGATAAGCACCGTGAACTCGCCCTTGATGGCTGCTCGCGCGGATAGCGTCTCCCGCAACTCGCCGGGCGCGCCGCGCAGAAACTCCTCGTGGATCTTGGTCAATTCACGGGCCAGCACCACCTGGCGCGCGCCGAGCGTTGCTTCGATATCCTCCAGCGCCTCCAGGATGCGGTGCGGAGCCTCATAGAAGATCAACGTTGCCGCCAGTTCGCCCACCACCTCCAGTTGTTTGCGCCGCTGCGCCGTCTTGCTGTGGAAAAAGCCGCCAAAGTAGAAAGCGTCGGTGGGGAGCCCGGAAGCCGAAAGCGCGGTGATCGCCGCGCAGGGCCCGGGGATCGGCACGACGGGGATGCCCGCTTCGAGCGCCGCCTCGATCAGCCGGTAGCCGGGGTCGGAAATCAGCGGTGTGCCGGCATCGGAGACCAGTGCCAGCGACTCTCCGCTCTCCATTCGCGCGATTAGTTCCGGCGTGCGCTCCCGCTCGTTGTGTTCATGAAAGGCAAGCAGGGGACGATGAAGAGAGAGATGATCGAGCAGCTTTCGTGTCTGACGAGTGTCTTCGCAGGCGATGGTGGAAACAGCCCGGAGAATGCTGGCGGCACGCTCGGACAGGTCGGAGAGGTTCCCAATGGGGGTAGCGACAATGTAAAGCGTGGGCGGCAAGTAGTTAGATTACCGGATGACGGAGGCGGGTGGTACTAACGTTTCCCTTATATCCTCCGATAGATAGGGTTGAGATGGCAGGTCGAGCCAGACTACGATGGCTAATGTAGCTCATAGCGAAGATTCACGAAAGGCTGGCATGGATACGGCACAGCTCCAACCGGAACCTGGCACGGTTCCGCCAAAGCATTATGTCTGGGAGGTTCCCGGAAAACGGCTCACGATCCATGTTGATTTCACCGTCATTGACCGGCTGGTGCAGGAAGTGATGCGCGGCTTCGGCGCCATTCCCCGGCGTGGCGCTGAGGTTGGTGGCGTGCTGTTGGGCAGTGCCGAAGTCGGTGACCGCATCATTGTCCGGATTGAGGACTTTGAAGTGGTGCACTGTGAGCATCGGCGCGGGCCATCGTACCTGCTGTCCGATTCCGATGTGGCGCGCTTCGCCGAGACGATCGCCCGCCACCGCTTTACGCCGCAGAAGACCGTTTACGCCGTGGGGTGCTATCGCAGCCACACCCGCGACGGACTTTGCCTGACGCCGGAAGATCTTTCGCAATTCGACGCCTACTTCCCCGATGTCTCCGATGTCTTCCTGCTGATTAAGCCCTATGCCACGAAGGTGAGCCAGGCCGGCTTTTTCTTCCGTGAAGAAGACGGAATTCGTGTGGACTCCTCGTATCTTGAGTTTCCGTTCCGCAGGAAGGAACTGGGTGGCGGGGCGACACCTGGTGTGCGGGCGAGGGAACTGGGGCCGGTAGCGCATACGGTAAGTAACCCCGCTGCGGCGCCTGCATCCTATCCCGTCATTCCGCGCCTGTTTGAAACCGAGGCGCCGGCGGCGGAAACTGCGGAGGAATCGGCTGACCCGATCGCAGCGCCCAGTTTCGGACAGCCGATGGAGGATCTGCCGCGCCGGCGCAACGTCTGGATTCCGCTTTCGTTCATCTTCCTTCTGGTTGGGGTACTGGTTGGCTTCCAGGCTTCGCTCACCTATCGACCGGCGAAGGCGGCTGGGATTGTTGGGGACGCATACCAACTTTCATTGACCGCGGGCAAATCGGGAGATTACGTCCTGGTCCGGTGGGACCGCAATGCCCCGGCGATCAAAGGCGCGCTGCGCGGCGTGTTACGGATCAATGACGGCGGACGCGAAAAAGAAGTGGACCTCGATGCCCTGCAATTGCAGAATCCCCAGGTCTTCTACCGCAATCTGTCGCCCAAGGTCACTTTTAAGCTGGAAGTGTTCACCAAGGAGCGCATTTCCCTCTCGGAAACTACGGAGTGGGGACAGTAGCCGCACTCCCCTTGCTATCCTGTATAGATGGGTCTCCAGTTGTTTGTGTTGCTTGCCCTTAGTGTCTCTGCCCTGTCGGCACAGAGCACGGGGTTCGATGGCCACTGGCTTGGAACCCTGGAAGTGGGCCCTACCAAACTGCGGATCGCCTTACACATTGAGAAGGCGGCTGACGGATCGCTGTCCGGAAAGATGGACTCCATTGATCAGGGGGCGTCCGGAATTCCTCTGTCGGCTGTCACGCTGGCGGAAAAAGCGATCAGTTTCACTGTGCCTGCCGTGCGCGGCGCCTACAAGGGCACTCTCAACGCCACCGCCACCGCCATCGAAGGCGAATGGAGTCAGGGCCCCAACAGTCTGCCCCTCTCCTTCAAACGAACGGCCGGTGTGGTTGACACTTCCAAGCCGCAGGAGCCGAAGAAACCGTATCCTTACGAAGAGCGCGAGGTGAGCTACGAAAACCCGGCGCAAGGCAATAAGCTTGCCGGGACGTTGACCCTGCCCAAGGGGCGCACCGGGGTTCCCGCTGTGGTTCTAATCAGCGGTTCCGGGCCGCAAAACCGTGACTCCGCTGTCTTCGGGCACAAAATCTTTCTCGTGCTGGCCGATCACCTCACACGGAAAGGGATTGCCGTGCTGCGCGTCGATGACCGCGGTGTAGGAGGGTCCTCGGCCGTTCCCGGATCGACCACGCTCGACTTCGCCAAAGACGTCCTGGCCGGAGTCGAGTTCCTGAAGAGAGTCCCCGAAGTGAACAAGGCCCAGATCGGCCTTGTCGGGCAAAGCGAGGGCGGATTGATTGCCCCCATCGCCGCGTCCCAATCGAAAGACGTTGCCTTCATCGTGATGCTGGCGGGAACCGGTGTTCCCGGCGAGCAGGTCCTGTATGCACAGGCTGAGGCGATCATTAAAGTCAACGGTGGAGGCGACGATCAGGTGGCCGCGAACCGCCAGGTGCAGGAGAAAATCTTCGCTCTCCTCAAGACCGATTTGGATGACGCCGCCTTGCGCGAAAAGATCAAGGAAGTTGCCGGAGCCGCACAGGCGGCCTCTGCCGGCAACCCCTGGTTCCGAACCTTCGTGAAACTCGATCCGCGAGACTACTTGAAGAAAGTGTCCTGCCCGGTACTCGCTTTAAACGGAGAGCTCGACTTGCAGGTGCTGCCCAAACAAAACCTTCCGGAAATCGAAAAAGCTCTCAAAGAGGGTGGCAACAAGGATTTCCGCACCGCCACGCTGCCCAAGCTGAATCACTTGATGCAGACCGCCAAAACCGGCTCTATCGCCGAGTACGCGCAAAGCGAGGAGACGATGGCGCCTCTGGCGCTCAATACCGTCTCCGATTGGATTCTAGAAAAAACAACCCAAAAAGGGAAATAAAGACCAAGTTCATGTCACAAACCTACGCCCCACTCAATCCGCCGAGACGGCTTTTGTTCGGTCCCGGCCCCACCATGGTGGATCCGAGGGTTTATCAGGCGATGACGAAAACCGTCGTCAGCCACCTCGATCCGTACTTCTTCCAGACGGTGGAAGACGCACGCGTGCTGCTGCGGCAGGCATTCGGCACCACCAACGATTTCACCCTCGCAATGTCCGGCACGGGCAGCGCAGGCATGCAAACCGCAGTGGCAAATTTTGTTGAGCCGGGTTCGAAGTTTGTGGTTCTGGCAAACGGATTCTTCTGCGATCGCATCAGCGAAATGGGACGCCGTCAGGGCGCAACCGTCGTCCGCCTGGAGAAACCCTGGGGCGAGACGTTCGATGAAGCCGAAGCGGCGGAATTCATCCGCAAGGAAAAGCCCAACGTGGTCGGCTTCGTTCAGGCGGAAACATCCACAGGCGTCTTCCAGACATCGAAGCAGATCTGCACCGCGGCTCATGAAGTGGGCGCATTGGTAATTGCCGATTGCGTCACCTCGCTCGGTACCATGCCGGTGGAACTCGACGCCAATGGCATCGACATCGCCTACTCCTGCACCCAGAAAGGGCTTTCTTGTCCTCCGGGCCTGGCGCCGGTCACCATTTCGCCGAAGGCCATGGAATGGCTCCGTGCGCGCAAGACTACGCCGGCCGATTGGTATCTCGATTTGAAGTTGCTCGCCGACTACTACGAAGGCGCGCACCGCTATCACCACACCGCGCCGATTTCGTTGTTCTACGCCCTGCGCGAGGGCTTGCTTTGCATTCACGAAGAAGGCATCGAGAACCGCTGGGCGCGGCACAAGCGCAGCCACGAAGCCTTTGTCGCCGGTGTCGAAGCGATGGGACTGACGATGCACGTGCCGGCCGGCCATCGCCTGCTCAGCCTCAACACGCCGCGAGTGCCGGAAGGCATTGACGATCTGAAGGTCCGCAAGCGCCTGCTGGCATCGGCCGACATCGAGATCCTCGGCGGCTTCGGACCGCTCGCCGGGAAAGTGTTCCGCGTCGGAATCATGGGCCCGCTGGCCACCGAAGAGAACGTCATGCTGCTGCTCGGCGAGTTCCAGAAAGCACTCGAAGGCGAAGGGTTCGCGGCAAAGGGCAGCGCCGTCGAAGCAGCCCAAGCCTACTACGCCTCGCAGTCCGTACCCGCATAAGTCCACGCACAGGGGAGCGGCATTTTGCGATATGCTGCTCCCCTATGCGCATCCTGCTCATTTCCCTTTGTGTATTTGCCTTGGCCGCGCAACAGCGGCCCGCCGTGACGGAGGCCACCATCGACCGCTGGATGACCGAACTCTCCAATTGGGGCCGCTGGGGCAAAGACGATCAACTCGGCGCCATCAACCTCATCACCGCCGCCAAGCGCAAGCAGGCTGCTTCATTGGTGCAGGACGGTGTTTCCGTTTCCCTCGCCCACGAAACGCTAAAAGAAAAGTCTCTCGACAACGAAAACCCGTTCTCGCAAACCATGACCATGACCGGGGTGAACAATCCCGGGCAGTTCAGCGTCGATCAATACACGGTGCTCTACCATGGCTGGGCGCACACGCATATGGATTCGCTCTGCCACATCTTCTACAAGGGCAAGATGTACAACGGATTCCCCCAGCAGAGCGTCACCAAGGACGGGGCAGGGAAGCTGGCCATCGCGAACTTCAAAAACGGCATCTTCACGCGCGGCATTCTCATGGATATTCCGCGCCTCAAGGGAGTGCCTTATCTGGAACCCGGCACGGCCATCTATCCCGAAGATCTCGACGCATGGGAGAAAAAGGCCGGTTTGAAAATCGGCCCCGGCGACGTCGTCTTCATTCGCACCGGACGCTGGGCGCGCCGTGCGCAGAAGGGCGCCTGGGATCTGCCGAACAAAGCTGCCGGTTTGCACGCCTCCTGCGCACGCTGGCTGAAACAGCGTGACATCGCCATGCTTGGTTCCGACGCGGGCAGCGATGTGCAGCCCTCGGGCATCCCCAATGTGACGCATCCCATTCATCGCATGGTGCTCATCGCCATGGGTATGCCCATCTTCGACAACTGCGATCTCGAAGCGCTGAGCGCGGAGGCTTCCAAGCGCAATCGCTATGAGTTCCTGATTACCGCCGCGCCCATTCCAGTGCCCGGCGGAACGGGCTCTCCACTCAACCCGATTGCCACTTTCTGACAGCGCGGATTTACAGCAGGATCAAGCCCTGGCGTAAGCCTTCAGTGACAGCCTCAGTGCGCGAGCCCGCGCCCAGCTTGCTCATCACACTGGCGACATGAAACTTCGCCGTGTGATCGCTGATGGCGAGCCGGGCCGCGATTTCCTTGTTGCTCAATCCGCGGCCAAGCAAGCGCAGTACTTCCAACTCGCGCGGCGTTAGCGCTTCGGTTTCGTGGTTCGACTGCCGAGCCGGCGTTGCCGACAACAAGGCAGTAACGAATTCCGGCGCAATCACGGTAAGGCCCGAGGCGAGGGCACGAATGGCTGCGGCCAACTCTTCGGCGGTTGTATTTTGCGGCAGCACGCCACGGGCGCCATCGCGCAACGCGCCTGCCGCCGAATCCGCATCCTCCACCAGCACCAGATAAGGCGTTCCCTCTGTCTCGCTATCGTCCGCGTCGCGATGAAACACGATCGCCACATCGGGGCCGTCGGAGACGATTTCCAGGTCGTCAGCCCGCGCCAGCAGTGCTTCCATGCCGGTGCGCGCCAGTCCCGTCGGGCCGATCAGTGCGACACGAATCAAGCGGCTTTCCTTTGCTGCGAGAGCCGCAGGAAATCCGCGGCCACGTTGCTCGGGATGGCGAGCGCCAGTCCATGGGCGATCATCGTGTTGACTCCAATCACTTCGCCGCGGGCGTCGGCCAGTGGCCCGCCCGAGTTGCCCGGAGCAAGCCGCACCTGCGCCTGCACCCAGTTGTTCCCACCGAGCCCCTTCATCGGACCAACGCCATAAACCACACCCGAACTCACCGCGCCGGTGAATCCCAGTGGATTGCCCACCGCAAGGACAATCTCCCCGGTACGCACCGTGCTGGAATCGCGCAGCGTAGCCGCCGGCAATCCGAGCGTGTCGATTTTGATCAACGCCAGATCGTGCCGCCGCGCCAGGGCGATCAACCTGCCGGGAAAGCGGCGTCCGTCCCATGTTTCCACATCCGGATGCCGCCCGCGCACGACGTGAGCATTCGTCACAATGTAGCCGAGGCTGGTGAGAACAATGCCCGAGCCCGAACTCCGAGCCCCTGGCACAGTAATGGAAACCGTGCTCTTGCGCAACCGTTCGGCTACATCTCCCCAATTGCCCATTCGCTCACTCTCCTCTCTGCGAGCCCACTGTGACCACGAGGCTCGCCGCCGCGCCGCCGCGTAGAATCGAGGCTTCCATCGTCTTGCCCACCGATTGCGGGCCAAGCGCATCCAGCACGTCCTCCGGCTGCACCACCATTGCGCCATTCAGCGCGAGCAGTATATCCCCAACCAGCCAGCCCGCCCGATCGGCGGCGCTGCCGGGTTCCACCGAAAGCGTGATCAGCGCGGGCTCGGCGCGCATGGGAACCTGCACCGGACGCAGGCCGACGCCGAGGTAGCCGCGTCCGATATGCCCTGTGGACTGCAGTTGTTCCACCGCTCGCGCGATGTTCGCGGCAGGAATGACAATGGCGCCAAGCCGTGAAAAGGCCGAGGTCGCCATGCCGATCACCCGCCCGCTCATATCCAGCACCGCCCCACCGTTGCTTGCCGGGTAGAGCGACATGTCCAGTTGCACTCTCCGATCGAGATGCCCGCCCGCCCACGTGCGAAACGCGTTGCCGGCGGAACTGATCACGCCCATCGACGCCGTAACCCCGCTGTGCACGGAACGCCCCGCAACCAGCGTCAATTCGCCGGCGCGCACCGTGTCTTCCGCTGGCACCGGAACAGCAAGCTCCACCACCGCTTCCAACCGCAGCAGTGCAATATCGGTGGACGCATCACGGCCGACGCGCTTCGCCTCCACCACCGAGCCGTCGGGCAGGGTGACCGATAGCGGATCCGGCCGCTTCAACGCATGATCGGTGGTGACAATAAGCCCGTCACCCCAATGAATCCCGCTCGACGGAAAACGCGGATGCCCGCCGACGGAAACCAGAAACGCCCCGGCTTCGGCCACTCGATCCGCCAGCCCGGTGGAAAACGCCAGTAAAGGATTTACCATATGCCTCCAGCATGCGCTCTTCCGGGTCGTGGGCACATCGGAAGAATGGGCAGGTGGCAAACTGGCAATTCGGCCAGGCTACCGCAGCCCTTTCTTCTTTAGATGCGCGATGAGCGCCGCCGGATCATCGCTGATGATGGCGTCCACTTTGGCGGCGATGAGGCGATCCCAATCGTCGGGCGTATTGGCTGTCCAGGGAACCACTTGCATCCCCGCCCGGTGCGCCGCGGCAACGTTTTCCGGCGTGATCAAGGTGTAGTGCGGCGATACGATTCCAGCGCCTGTGGCGCGCCCCGCAACCACGTAGTCCTTCTCCTTCTCGCCGAACAACGCCGACAGACGCACCGCAGGCAGCCGCTTCTTCATTGCATCGAGCGTGCGGAAATCGAACGACTGCACGATTACTCGCGCCGTGAGCTTGTGCTTCTCAATCGCCTCGGCCAGCAGCCGCGCGAACTCCTCCGGCGATGGAGTCAATTGCGGCCGGTCGCGAAAAATCTTGGTCTCGATATTGAACTCGAACTTCCCGCGCGGGGCCAGCGCCAGCACTTCATCGAGTGCGGGCACGCGCGTGCCGGCAACTGCCTGCTGCTTCGGATAAGCCGGATTCGCTTTCGCCCCGCAGTCCCACCGCTGCAGCTCGCGAAACGTCATCTCGCGAATGACGCGAGTCCCTTCCGGGCCGCTGCAGTAGGCCGGGTTCATCAACGGATCGTGCGATACCACCAGCACGTTGTCCTTGGTTACCGCCAGATCGAGTTCCAGCACATCCACACCGGCTTCGATCGCGTAAAGAAACGCCGGCATCGTGTTTTCCGGCCGCATGGCGCGCGCCCCGCGATGCCCGTGTACTTGAATTGGTCCCGCCTCCGCCAGCATCGTCATCGATAGTAGTCCTCCCAACAGGATTCCACCCGCGTTCCATCCAAGTATCATGAAGAAAGAATAGCGAACTGTTGGGAGGTCTTATATTTCATGAGTTCATCATCCCGCCGTACATTCATGGGCGCGGCCACTTGGGCCACTGCTCTCAGCTACTCCCGCATCCTCGGCGCCAATGACCGACTCCAAATCGGCTACATCGGCGTCGGCAACCGTGGCACTCAGGTGCATGAAGCGTTCCTCGAACATGGCGACCAGGTTACGGTCGCTCTCTGCGATTTGCGCGATGAATACATGGACCATAACGCGAAAATCTCGCGTGCCACTCCGAAAAAATACAAAGAGTACAAAAAACTTCTGGAAGACAAAGATGTGCAGGCCGTGGTCATCGCCACTCCCGATCACTGGCATGCGCTGCAGTTCATCGATGCCTGCAACGCGGGCAAGGATGTCTATGTCGAGAAGCCGCTTTCGCTCACCGTGCGCGAAGGCCGCCGCATGGTGGAGATCGCCGAGAAAACCAAACGCGTGACGCAGGTGGGGATTCACCGGCGCTCCGGAAAGTTTCTCAAGGAAGCCGTCGATTACGTGCGCTCCGGCGCGCTGGGCCACATCACCGTGGCTAAAGGCTGGCATCTGCAGAACGAGTGGCCCATTGGTGTCGGCAATCCGCCGGACTCGAAGCCGATGAACGAGTGGGAATGGGAACAATGGCTCGGACCCGCGCCGAAGGTCCCTTACAACCAGAACCGCATGTATTACCGCTTCCGCTGGTTCTACAACTACTCCGGCGGACAGGTGACCAACTTCGGCGTGCACTACATGGACATGCTGCGCTGGGCATTGGGCAAGGAAGCCCCCAAGGCCGTCACCGTCATGGGCGGCAAGTACGCCATCCAGGACAACCGCGAGATCCCCGATACGCTGGAAGCCCTCTGGGATTTCGACGGCACCATGGTTGTCTTCTCCCAGTACAACGCCAACAACGCTCCCGGCAACATGCAGAACTCGGAAATGGAGATTCGCGGCACCAAAGGGACCATGTACCTCCACGGGAACCGCTGGGAGGTGGTGCCGGAGAAGAATACGCAACTCCCGCTGCCCGCACGCAGTCCCGTCAACCGCGACATGGAAAAGAACTACCGGCCTTCCTTCCAGACCGCGATGCAGCCCGCCTCCGCCAAAGGCAGCGCCGATACAGCCTTCCACGCCCGTAACTTCCTCGATTGCGTGAAATCGCGGGCCAAGTGCAATTGCGACATCCTGGAAGGGCACCGCTCCACAGCCGCGACCTTGATCGCCAATATCTCGCTCAAGACGAAGTCGTATCTCGAGTGGGACGCCAAGACGGAGACGTTCACCAACAATGCTGCTGCCAACAAGTTGCTGCAGTATAATTATAGAGCGCCTTATAAACTGGTTTGATTATTCAAAGTTTCGTTGACTATATCTAACTTCGATGCTAAGATCAAAGGTGGAGGCCTACCATGGCAACACCTGCCTTGGCACTGTTACGGAACGAAACCAGTTGCGGCGATGAAATCTGGATAGCGACAGCTTTGCTCACGCGGGAGCGTCCGGCTGAGCCAGACTACTCGGTGGAAGACATCCTCGCCCGCGCCGCGCAGGAGAACATCCATGGCTCGGTGCGCAAGGGGTTGGAAGGCTATGCGCGGGTGCATTGCTGTGCCAACAAGCCGCCCAGTCCGTCGGCGCTGAAGATGCTCTATGCCACTGGGCGGAATCGCCGCCGTCTCTATCGCCCCGGTGATGATTACCACCCTGGGCGCACCGGGCGCAGCATCCCCGCGCTCACCGACATCCCCGATAGGTACCACGAATTAGTGGAGTGGTGGCTCAATCAACTGGCTTCTTTGCCGCCAGTTGCAAAGCCTCCTGTGAAGTCTTTCCTGAAGGCGATGGAAGAGCTGCGGGATGCCGGCCAGGGTACCTGGAAGGGTGTGGACGCCGACGCCTACGTCCGTGAATTGCGTGAGGGCTGGGATTGAGCCGCATTTTCCTCGATACGAACATCTTCATCTACTTCTACGAAGATGCCGGCCCAATGACCGGCCTCACCCGCAGCCTCTTCGAACGGCTCGACCGCCGCGGCGATCAGATTGTCACCTCGGCGCTCACCATCGGCGAACTGCTGGTTCATCCTCTGCGCATGGGCAACGACAAGCTGGCGGCTCTGTATGAGAAGGTGCTGCAACCACCGGCCATCGAAATCGTCCCCTTCGACCGCGCCTGCTCGACAGCCTTTGCCCGCATCCGCCTCGACAAATCCATCAAGCCGCCGGACGCGATTCAGCTTGCCTGCGCGGCCACCGCACGCTGCGATCTCTTCCTCACCAACGATCAAAGGCTGACGGGGAAGATTGTGCCGGGGCTGCAATTCATTTCGGCGCTGGAACAAGCGCCTGTATAGGGGTATAAATGTGAGAAGGGCCCCGGAGCTGGGAACTCAGGGGCCCTTAGAGGGGCTATGAACGGCGAGCTGGGCCTCGCCGCCGAGGATGCTGATAAGTCGATGACGACTTATATAAGTGCCCTTATACAGTGCACGGGCCGTGCCAAACTTTTTTCCTCGTAAGTGATTGAAAAATCATGGGCGGGCCAGGAAAATCTTGGGTCAAATGACCACTTTGAGCGATTTCACTCACCTACCCCTCGTAGGGAAACTTCCGCACCATCTCCATACACCCCGATAACGCCTGTAACAGCGTCGTCCCCCACCCGCATGGCGTCACCGGCGCCGTATTCTGATTCACCTGCTTGTCCGTCCGCGCGAAAAACTTCATCGCCGGATCCTTCGGCGTCAGATACTCCAGCACCGTGATCAGGAACTCCACGTCCTCCCCGTTCACCTGCTTCACCATCGAAAAGTGATGGACCTGCGCCAATTGCTCGCTACGGTCCCGTTGTGCAAATTCCCACTCAGCCAATTTCGCCTCCTGTTCTTCAAAGGAACACGCGCAAAACGGAGCCCGCCCGCGCCACAATGCAACCGCGTGTTCCTTCCGTAGTCACGGCGCGGAGCGTGCCCTTTGCGCTTTGCGAACGCAATCCCGGATTATAACTCGTCCGCCCTCCAATGGTAGAATCCAATCGTCGATGCATCGCATGTTGGAATCTGCCGGGCTGCGCAACCGGGAGCGCGCTCTGGCCAATTTGTCCGGGTTCATGCCTCAGCTTTCCGACGAACTGCAGGCCCGCGTTATCTCCCTCATGGCCAATTGCCCGGACCCCGATTCGGCGCTCCACTACATGGCCCGCTTCGCCTCCGGCAACCCGCCCGATTTCCACCGCCTGATGGCCAATCCAGGCCTCATTTCGTCCTTTGTCACCGTCTTCGCCCAAAGCAAATTCCTCTCCGAGGAGATCCTCCTGAACTCCTCCTGGATCGAGCAGATCGTCGCCGACCGTGACTTCCATCGCATGCTGTTTCCCGAAGAGATGGAACTGCGGCTGGAGGAATTCCTCCTCCAGCACGGCACGGGCGTGCCCGACGCGCTTCACGTGGCCCAGTTTCGCCGCCAGCAGATTCTCCGCATCCTGCTGCGCGACGCTACCGGCATCTGCAACCTGGCCGAGACCACCGAAGAGCTCTCCAATCTCGCCGATGCCATCCTCCATGTCACCTTCCGCCACATCCGCGACGAACTCACCAAGCGTCACGGCCCACCCTGCTATCTGGACCGCGCCGGCGTCGTCCGCCAGTGCGAGTTCAGTGTGCTGGCGCTGGGGAAGCTGGGCGGTCAGGAGCTGAACTACAGCTCCGATATCGACCTGATGTTTCTCTATTCCGCCAACGGCGATACCGCCGGTGAGCGGTCCATCTCGAACAAGGAGTTCTACAAAAAAGCCGCCGTCCAATACACGGAATTGCTTTCCACTTACACCTCGGAGGGCATGTGCTACCGCGTCGATCTGCGTCTGCGCCCGGAAGGCAAGCTGGGCGAGCTCTGCATCTCCACGGAAGGCGCCAAAACCTACTACCGAAAACGCGCCCGCGACTGGGAACTGCAGATGCTCATCAAAGCGCGTGTGGCCGCCGGAGACCGCGCCCCGGGCAGGGAACTGCTGGAGTTTGTCGAGCCGCTCATCTACTCCTCCACGCTCGATTTTTCGGCCGTGGAAGCCGTGTCGCAAACGCGTGAACGCATCCAGGAAAAGCTGCAGCAGCGCAAGCCGGGGATGCGCGAGATCGACATCAAGCTGGCGCGCGGCGGAATTCGCGACATCGAATTCCTCGTGCAGTGCCTACAACGCCTCCACGGCGGCCGCGAGCCCTGGGTCCGCCATGGCGGCACGCTCCACGCTCTGTTCCGCCTCCGCGACAAGAATCTGCTTTCCGATGTGGAATACTCCCGCCTCTGTTCGGCATACGAATTCCTGCGTCACCTGGAACACCGCCTGCAATTTGAAGAAGACCGGCAAACCCATACCCTGCCGCAAGGCCGCGAAGCCCTCGATGTCCTCGCCCGCCGCATGCCTGTGCAGGAGTTGGGAAGCCAGCCTACAGCGGCCCGCCTGATGAGCCGATTGAACGAGTACTTCGATGAGGTGCGCGAGATCTACGAGCGCGTCATCCACGCCCAACAGCCGATGTATTACTCCACGCCCAACCCTACGCCGGAGCCCGCGCCCGCCTCCGAGCCCGATCACGCACACACCCGAGGCGACGGGCTGGACGGGAATCTCATCCGCTTCCTTGACCAGCGCGCGCCAAGCCTTGCCGCCACCCTCGCTCATACCAATATCAAGCGTGGAGGCAAAGCCTTCGCACGCTACCTCGAGTGGGTGGTGCCCCATCCGGAGTGGTTGCAATGGCTCGATTCGGACAACGTGCTCACCGGCTACCTCACCGATCTGTTCGCCCACAGCCTGTATCTCTCCGATCAGCTGATGAGCCACCCCGATCTGATCGAGGAACTACGTAAGATCCGCAAGCACCCCGGCCGCGACGCTTCCATCGACGAAGCGCTTGCCATTGACGATCCCAACGATCTGCGCCGCTTTTTCCGCCGTGAGATGTTCCGCATCCAGGCCGAAAGCGTGTGTCTCGGCTCGAACGTATTCCAGACATTGCTGCGTACCTCTACGCTCGCCGATACGGCCATCCAGTGCGCCTACCGGCTCTCATTGGAAGAGGTGGTGCAAAGCTACGCGCCACTTACTCCCGGCTATCAACCCACTGATCAAATGATGGTTATCGCCCTCGGGCGGCTGGGCATGCGCGAATTTGATCTTGGCTCCGATGCCGACCTGGTGTTTGTGCTCCCCGATGCGGACGGTGGCGAGCATCAGTTCTGGACCCGGGTCGCCGCCAAGATCATTGACCGCCTTTCCGCCTATACGCGCGAAGGCTTCATGTTCGCCGTCGACACGCGCCTCAGGCCCAACGGCCGCGAGGGAGAACTGGTGCAACTGGCCAGCGCCTATGACACGTACTTTACGTCCCGCGCCGAAGCCTGGGAAGGCATCACCTACATGAAAACGCGCGCTGTCGCCGGAAATTTGGAAAAAGGCACGGAATTCCTCAACGCCATCCAGGAACTGGATTGGCGGCGCTATGGACAAAGTGGGCGCTCGCAGATGCAACTGCGCCAGATGCGGCTGCGGCTGGAGAAGGAACAGGGCGATGAGAATCCGCTCAAGGCCGGTGCGGGCGGCTACTACGATATCGACTTCGCCCTGATGTTTCTTCGCCTCAAGGGCGCCGGGATATTCTTCAAAGTGCTGAACACGCCGGAGCGCATAGACATCATCGAAAAGATGGGCCACCTGGAGCGCTCCGACGCGGCTTTCCTGCGCGATGCCGCCACATTCTACCGCGCCCTCGATCATGGCTTGCGCCTGCTTACCGGGCAGGCCGAAGGCACGCTTCCCAAAGCGCAGGCGCAACTGGAAATGCTCAGCGATCTGGTCTGCCGTTGGACGCCCGATCACCTGCATGATCAGCCGCTCGAAGAAGAATTGAGCCAGATTCGCCACCGCACACGCGAATTCTTCGACCGCTTGTTTGCCATATGAGGCTGCTCCCGCTGCTGGCTGCACTCGCCGTACTGCCTGCGCCAGCCGCGCCTTCCCTCGATCAGGCCTTCGATCGCATGTACCGGCACCAGTTTCCCGCTGCCCTCCAGATTATTGCCGCCTACACCGAACAACATCCCACCGACCCGCTCGGTTACACCATGCGTGCCGCAGCCAACCTGTTCGCCGAACTCGACCGTCTGCAGATCCTCGAAAGCGAATTCTTCAACGACGACAAACGCATTGCCGAAAAACGCCAGTTAAAGGCGGACCCTGCCGTGCGCACTGTCATCTACGACAGTCTGGCCAAAGCGCGCGAACTAGGACAGGCTTCGCTTGCCGCACACCCGCAGGATCGCAACGCCCTGTTTGCCCTGTGCATCTCCTACGGCATCCAAACCGACTACATGGCCCTGATCGAAAAGAAGCAGCTTCGCAGCCTCTCGGCGGCGCGCGAATCGCACGACTGGGCGCTCAAACTGCTCAAGCTCGATCCCAATTACTACGATGCCTACCTCACCACCGGCATCAGCGAATACCTCCTCGGCAGCGTGCCTTTTTTCATCCGTTGGGTGCTGCGCTTTGAGGAAACGAAAGGATCAAAGAATCAGGCCGTGGCCAACCTGGAGAAGGTGGCGCAGAACGGCCGCTATTTCCGTCCCTTCGCCAAGGTTCTGCTCGCCATCATTTCTCTGCGTGAGAAAAAACCTCTGGAGGCGGAGATGCGGCTCGCGGAGCTGCATCGCGAGTTCCCGGAGAACCCGCTGTTCAGGAAAGAGATGGAAAAGCTCGCCCAGCGCCGCGCCCTGCGCCGGTAGCACATTGCGCCGGTTGCGACTTTTGGGCTCCGTCGCGCATCCTTGATACTTTGGTAGTAGGAGTCCGTTATCCCCACCCAGGCTGAATTTCGCATCCAAGGCATGGATTGTGCCGAAGAAGTGGCCTTGCTGCGCCGCGAATTGCACGACATGCCCGGCATCGTCGACCTCAAGTTCGACGTGATGAAAGCCAAGATGGTGGTGGACTTCGATCCTAAGAAAACCAGCCCGGGCAGCATTACGGCGGCGGTCGCCCGCACCGGGATGAAGTGCCAGCCTTTCCGCGATCAGATCCAGGCCGAGCCCTGGTGGCAGCATCACGGGCGCACCATCCTCACTGCGCTCAGCGGTCTCGCGGTGGTCGGCGGCGCCGTGGCGCAATCCGGTTCCACGGCGGACTTCCTGCGCTCCCTGCTGGTCCACGAGCATCATCACGAGACCTTCTCTCCGCTGTCCATCGGCTTCTTTCTCATCGCCATGCTCTGCGGCATGTACTACGCCGCGCCGAAAGCCCTGCAATCGTTGCGAAGGCTCACTCCGGAGATGAACGCCCTGGTGGCGGTGTCCATCCTGGGCGCCGTGATTCTCAACGAGTGGATGGAAGGCGCTACCCTCGCTTTCCTTTTCTCGCTCGCCGGGTTGCTCGAAAGCTGGAGCATCTCCCGTGCCCGCAACGCCGTCTCCTCCCTTCTGGAAGTGGCCCCAAGCGAAGCCACCGTTCTGCATCATGACCACGAGCACCGCATGCCCGCCGATCAGGTGAAGGTGGGCGAAATCGTGCGCATCAAGCCCGGCGAACGCATCCCCTGCGATGGCGTCGTCAAAGAGGGCGAGTCGCACGTCAATCAGGCGCTGATTACCGGCGAATCGGTTCCCGTGATCAAAACCCGCGATGCCGCCGTCTACGCCGGCACCATCAATGGCGATGGCCACCTCGAGGTGCGTGTCACCAAGGCCGCATCCGACACACTACTGGCCCGCATGTTGCGCATGCTCGAAGGCGCGCAGCATCGCCGCGCCCACAGTGAACAATTCGTGGAGAGGTTCTCCCGCATCTATACGCCAGTCATGTTCGTCCTGGCGATCCTGGTTGCCACGTTTCCACCGCTTTTTCGCGGTGCTTCGTGGAGCGAATCCGCCTATCACGGCATGGTCATCCTGCTCATCTCCTGCCCCTGCGCGCTGGTGATCTCCACTCCCGTAACTGTTGTTGCCGCGCTCGCCAGTGCCGCTCGCCGCGGTGTGCTGATCAAAGGTGGAGTTTTCCTCGAGGCCGCCGCCAGCCTCAAAGCCATCGCCTTTGACAAGACAGGCGTCCTCACCACAGGCTCACCCGAAGTGCAGACCATCCGCACCATGGATGGACTGACCGAAAAAGATGCCTTGCGCCGCCTCGTCGCACTGGAACAACGCAGTGAACATCCCGTGGGTCATGCCATTGTGCGCCACGCGCGCAAACAGGGGATTCAACCGGTGGCGGTCACCGAGTTTCGCGCCGTGCAGGGCCGTGGCGCGGAAGCCCTGGTGGCGAACGAGAAATTCTGGGCCGGCAGTCATCGCTTCCTGCACGAAAAAGGCCTCGAACACGATTGGGTCTGCCGCCAGGTGGACGATCTCGAAGATGCAGGCCACACTGCGTTTCTCTGCGGCACGGAAAAAACTGTCTGGGCCGTGGTGGGCCTCGCCGATCCGTTGCGCACGGAAGCACGCGAAGCCATCTCCGCGGTGCAGCACGAAGGCGTGGAGCATGTAGCCATGCTCACCGGCGACAATACTCCCACCGCGAAAGCCGTTGGCGAACAACTGGGTATTCCCGATGTACAGGCGGAACTTCTGCCTGAAGAGAAAGCCAAAGCCGTCCAGCGCCTGCGCGAGCGCTACGGCTCAGTCGGCATGGTCGGCGATGGGATCAACGACGCCCAGGCCCTCGCCAGCGCTACCGTGGGCATTGCCATGGGCCGGCGTTCTACAGACGTTGCCCTGGAGACAGCCGACATTGTGCTGATGAATGACGATCTGCGCAGCCTGCGTTTTCTCCTTCGCCATGCGCGCCGCGCCTCGGCCGTCATTCGTCAAAACGTGCTGGTGGCTCTCGGTCTGAAGGCAATCTTCCTGGCGCTGGCGTTTGGAGGCGTGGCAACCCTTTGGATGGCGATTGCCGCGGATATGGGGGGGACTCTTCTGGTGACGTTCAACGGGCTGCGCTTGCTGCGCGCAACCCGCTGACACTTACTTTTTCTTCACCGGCGCAGCTTTCTTCGGCGCGGGCGCCGGACCAGGTTCGACAAGCAACCGCTCCACTTCGCGTGCCAGCCCCGCCTGCCCCTGATTGAAGATGGCATCGACACCGGTGAACTGCGACCGTATCATGCCCTTCTTGTCTATGAACACCAGCCACGGCACGTAGGCCGGCCGCACCAGTGTGTGCTGCATGAATTCCCGTGCTTTGCCATCCGGAGCCGTCCCAATCGGGAAAGGCACCTGATACTGCTGCACGAACATCGGAACGTTGGCGTTGTCGTTTACCGCTGCGAACAGCGCCTCAAAACCCTTCGCTTTGTACTGCCTGTAGAATGCGCCCATGACCTGGGCGTGCTGTTGGCAGTGCGGTCATGTGGTCAGGATGCAGGCGAAACCCAGCACCTTGCCCCGGTAGGAACTGAGGTTGATTTTCTTCCCGTCGGGCAGCGTTACCTCGAAATCAGGGGCGGGCCGAGGAACTTCGGCGCCCAATAGAGGCAATGCGCCAAGCCCGGCGAGCAATTGGCGTCGTTTCATACTCTTCATTATATGCGGACGCTAGCGCTGCACTCGGCCTGAGCCGCCGCCTTTGATCAGCGCCAGCACTTCCGCCGTGCTGAAGCGATTGAAATCGCCCGGAATCGAGTGTTTCAGGCACGATGCAGCCACCGCGAATTCGAGCGCCGCCTGGTCGCCGCCCTGCGTCAGCATGCCGTAGATCAGCCCGCCGGCGAAGCAATCGCCGCCCCCGACACGATCCACAATATGCGTGATGTCGTAATGGCGGCTGAGCAGAAATTCCTTCCCGTTGTTCAGACACGCCGACCAGCCGTTGTGCGAAGCGCTCTTCGATTCGCGCAGTGTGATCGCCAGCGCCCTCAGATTCGGATAAGCGTTCATCACCTTCTCCGTGAGCGCCTTGTACGCATCGCGCTCCAGCTTGCCGGAGTGCACGTCCACGCCCGCTTCAATGCCCAGCGACATCTGGCAATCTTCTTCATTCGCGATGCCGACATCGGTCAACCGGAACAGGTCCGGCATCACTTCACTGGCCTTCTTCCCCCACTTCCACAGATTCTTGCGGAAGTTCAAATCGCACGACACCGTGAGTCCCATGTCCTTTGCCGTCTGTGCCGCTTCCAGCGCGAGTGCGGCGGAACTGCTGCTGATGGCGGGTGTGATGCCGGTGACGTGGAACCAACCCGCGCCTTCGAATGCCTTCTTCCAATCCACCGCGCCCGGCCCGGCCAGCGAAATGGAACTGTGCGCGCGATCGTAGAGCACCTTCGATCCGCGCTGATTCGCGCCCGGCTCAACGAAGTAGATGCCGAACCGGCCCGGTCCCCGCACAATGTGTTCCGTATCCACGCCGAAGCGCCGCATTTCCCCAATGAACGCATCGGAGACGGCATTGTCCGGCGGTAACACCGTGACATAGCGGGCCGGATATCCGAAGCCGGATACCGCCACCGCGACGTTGGCCTCGCCACCGCCGAAGGTTGCCAGAAACTGCGGAGATTGCAGGAGCCGCTCAAAGCCCGGAGGCGCGAGCCGCAGCATGATTTCACCAAACGACACAACAGGTTTCATAAAACCTGGATTGTAACAAACGCCCTACTTCGCCGCCTTCTTCGCCGCCATCTTCACCGGGTTCCCCTTGTCGTCGGTGGAGAACGTCTGCGATTGGAACGTCAGGAACAATGCGAACCACTTGTTCCCGCTGTATTCAATCATCAGGCAGCCGTCCTGCCATGTGCCGTTGTCCTTCTTCCACTTGCCGCTGTTGCCCTGGTTCATGTGGATGTCGTGAATCCCGTTACCCGGCTTGAAGTGGAAATACTGATCCTTCTTCTTCTTCTCCGGCCCCCACTTTTCTCCAAACGCGTAAATGACGGCTTTGTCATCGTCCATGGCGGCCTTCATGCGATCTTCCAGGGTGTCCTTCAGATCGTTCTTCGCCCCAGGCTTGTCGGGCGGAACAGGAACCATCTTCGTTGGATCGGCGATTCCCCCGCGGACAAAATCCTGCGCAATCCCGCCGGGTTTGCTCTTCAAAGCCGAATAACCGTTCTTCGCCGCCTTCAACGCTTTCGTCAGCGAAGATGGCAGTTGATCCACCGACTGGAACAGCAAGTCGGATGGCGCATTGGGAGCCGATGATTTCACATTCACCGCAATGCGGTGCTGCGTCTTTCCATCCGTCACCAGGATCTGGTAATGATCATCGTCGGCATCGCGCAGCCTTCCGATGGGCCGGCCTTTTAACACTCCGTATTGCTTCAGTGGCATGTCAAGATAGTGACCGCCGCGCCCGCATCGTTTCACCGGCGGTGAGATAATGTCCAGTCATGCTCCGCTTCTCCTGGCTCCTGCTGGCGCTACCCGCCTTGGCGCAAAACGACACCGGCTGGACGCCCGAACACTCCATGCGAGTGCAGAAGGTGGCCGACGTCGTCCCCTCTCCTGACGGCAGCATGGCCCTATGGACGCAGACACGCGCCATTATCGAGCCCGAGAAAAGCGAGCAACTCACTCACATCTTCCTCTGGCGCAACGGAAAGGCGATCCAACTGACCCGCGGCGACAAGAGCGCGCAGGACCCGTCGTTCTCGCCCGGCGGAAAGTGGGTCTTCTTCACATCAGACCGCTCCGGCAAGAAGAACCTCTACCGGCTTCCGCTCGATGGTGGCGAAGGGGAAATGTTGACTGATTGGAAAGGAGCGTTGGGCCCCTACCGTGTCTCGCCTGACGGCAAGACGATTGCCTTCACCGCCGCTGAGCCCGACCCGGATGAGGAAAAAGCGCGGAAAGAGAAACGCGACGTGAAGGTGATCGACGACCGCCCGCGCAATCACTCCCTCTGGCTCGTCACCGCGGAACCCGATGCCGCCGGTAAGCGCGCTCCGCGCAAAGCCGCATCGGGCAGTTTTCACATCGGCGCCTTCCGCTGGTCGCCCGATTCGCGCCGCATCGCCTTCGAACAGCGTCCTACCCCTGACTTCAACGATGGCCGCCGCGCCGATCTTTCCGAACTCGATATCGAAAGCGGGGTCATCAAATCCATCGCCAACGGCGCAGCCACCGAAACGCAGCCGCGTTACTCCCCTGATGGCCGGTTCCTCGCTTTCGTGAAGAGTACCGATAGCGCCTCCACACTCGATGGCTCCCGCATCGCTCTGCTCGATCGCACCAGCGCTGCCGTGCGATTGCTTCCCGCCTCATCCGAGGAACGCCCGCAACTCCTCGATTGGTCGCCGGATTCCCGCCGCATCTTCTTTACGGAGCCAAATCGCACACGCTCCGCAGTCTATGCGATGCCGCTCGATGGGCCGCCTGTGCTCAAGCACTCGCCGGAGAAGGGTATGCTCCGCCTGGAGGATGCCTTCAGCCGAGATGGTCTCTGGGCCGGCGCCGTGGCCGAGTCCGCCACCCAGCCCATCGAAGCGTTTCTCTTCCAGATGGATACGAAGCAGACTACTCAGATCAGCCAGGCCAACGCCGCCCTGCCGAAACTCCCGCTGGGCGAAACACGTGTGATCCGCTGGAAATCGCGCGATGGAGCCGAAGTGGAAGGGATACTCACTCTGCCCACCGGATATGAGAAAGGCAGGATGTACCCCCTCGCACTCATCATTCACGGCGGCCCGGCGGGCATCTTCGCCGAAACGTTCATCGGCGCTCAGGGAGTGCAATCGGTGGCGGCCTTCGCCGCAAAGGGATACGTCGTGCTGAGGGCCAATCCACGTGGCTCCATCGGTTACGGGCTCAAGTTCACGCGCGCCAATCTCAAGGATTGGGGCGGCGGCGACTACCAGGACATCATGTCCGGCGTCGACCATCTCATCGCCCAAGGCATCGCCGACCCCAATCGCATGGCCGTCATGGGCTGGAGCTACGGTGGCTACATGACATCCTGGATCATCTCGCAAACCGGGCGCTTCAAGGCCGCCATTGTCGGCGCCGGAATCACCAACCTCTGGAGTATGTGGGGCACCAACGACATCCCCAGCACCCTGGATGATTACTTCGCCGGCTCCCCTTGGGATCAACCCGAGCTCTATCGCCAGCGCTCCGGCCTCTTCCACGCCAAACAGGTCAAGACTCCGACGCTCTTCCTGCATGGCGAAGCCGATCTGCGCGTCCCCATCGGCCAAGCCTACGAGTATTACCATGCGCTGAAACAACTCGGAGTAACCACCAAGATGGTGGCCTATCCACGCACTCCGCACGGACCGCAGGAACCGAAGTTCCAACTCGACGTTATGCAACGCCACATCGATTGGGTGGAGAAATACACGAAATGAAACCGCTGCTGCTCCTACTTCTTGCCGCAACATGCTGGGCCGAAAATGTTTCCATCGCCGGACTGCGTCAACCGGTGGAGATTCTCCGCGATAAATGGGGCGTACCGCACATCTACGCCAAAACCACCGACGATCTTTTCTTCGCCCAGGGCTACATTGCCGCCCGTGACCGGCTGTTCCAGATCGATCTGTGGCGCAGAGTGAACACCGGCAAGCTCGCTGAAATCCTTGGACCTCAGGCCGTCGCCCGCGACCGCATCGCGCGGCTGGTCCGATTCCGTGGCGATTGGAACAAGGAATGGGCCACCTACGCCCCCGACGCAAAGCAAATCGTCACCGCTTTCGTGCGAGGCATTAACGCCTACATCGACAGCCTCCAGGGCAAGTACCCGCTCGAATTCCGTCTCGCCGGCTATGCCCCCGGCAAGTGGGTTCCGGAAGATTGCGTGGCCCGTGTCGCCGGATTGCTGATGACTCGCAATCTGCCGCGCGAAGTGGAACGCGCCATCGACATCCGCGAGTATGGCCTCGAAACCATCCAGACCATCCGTCCTCCCGATCCTTTTGTGCGCCTCGAAATCCCCAAAGGCCTCGACCTGAAGTTGATCGACAACGTGATCCTGAAGGATTTTCAAGCCGCCATCGGGAATGCCCGCGTCGATACCGAACAGGGCAGCAACAACTGGGTGGTGGATGGAACACGCACCAACACGGGCAAGCCGCTGCTCGCCAACGATCCCCATCGCCCCATGAACATCCCGTCTCTGCGCAAGACTGTGCACCTGGTAGGACCGGGTTGGAATGCGTTCGGCGCCGGTGAGCCTGCGCTTCCTGGCATCGCTCTCGGCCACAACGAAGACATTGCCTTTGGCTTCACTATCGTTGGCATCGACCAGGGCGATCTCTACGTCGAGAAACTGAACCCATCCAACGCCAATGAATACTGGCATAAAGGCTCCTGGCGCAAGATGACTGTCGAGCATGAAAAGGTCGCCGTGAAAGGCCGCGGCGAACAATCAGTGGATCTGAAGTTCACCGTCCACGGACCCGTGATCTACGAAGATGGCAACAGCCACCGCGCCTATGCGCTTCGCTGGGTCGGGGCCGAGCCCGGTGGCGCCGGCTACATCGCCGCCCTCGCCACTGCCCGCGCCAGGAACTGGAATGAGTTCACCAAAACCGTGGAAAACTACCTGGTGCCATCAGAGAACATTATTTACGCGGACCGCACGGGCAACATCGGCTGGATCGCTTCCGGCCTCGCGCCCGTTCGCAAGAATTGGAATGGACTGCTGCCGGTCCCCGGTGACGGTGATTACGAATGGAGCGGCTATCTTCCACTGAAGGATCATCCCATCGAGTACAACCCGCCGCGCCACTACATCGCCACCGCCAATCACAACATCCTTCCCAAGGGCTATGCGCATGCGTTGGGTTATGAGTGGGCCGCACCTTTCCGCTACCAGCGCGTCGACGAGATGCTGAAGGGTGGTGCGAAGGTCACCATCGACGACTTCATCCGCATGCAACAGGATGTCACCAACCTCCTCGCCCGGCGCTTCCTTGCCGTGATTCGCAAGCACGCGCCCAAAGCATCAGCTGAGATGAAGCCCGTCTATGAGCGCATGCTGAAGTGGGATGCGCGGATGACCGTGGAATCCACAGAGGCCGCTCTCTACGCCGTTTGGATCACGCGGATCAATGAGTTCCTGCTCAATTCCCCAGCGGCTTCGCGCCTGGACCCTGTCGCCGCCATCGCCATGCTGGAAGCGCAGAAAGACGATCGCGCGCTCCGTCTCAGCTACGCCCGTTCCCTTCAGGAATTGGAGCGTGGACTCGGCCGGAACCAGGCCGAGTGGACATGGGGCCGCCTCCACACCATCCGCTTCGAGCATCCATTGAAGGTGAACGAGAAGTACGCCGCCAAATTCCATCGTGGCCCCATTCCGCGTCCCGGCGATGGCAACACGGTCAACGCCGCCAGCGGCGCCAATTTCAAGCAAACCGCCGGAGCCTCTTACCGCCAGATCATCGACCTCGCCGATTGGGATCGCTCCATGATGACCAACGTGCCGGGAGAATCGGGAGACCCTGACAGCAAACACTACAGTGATCTGCTCGCCGATTGGGCCGCGGGCCGCTACCATCCGATGCCTTACTCGCGCAAAGCCGTGGAAGCGGCCACCGAAGAACGGATCAATCTCACTCCACGCTAACCGCGGCGCATCCCTCGACGCAGCAGGAACACCAACCCCGCGCCGCCAATCATCACAAATGTCGATGGCTCAGGCGTGTTGGAATCCGCGTCCACCCATGTGCGGAAGCCGAAGTCCCATTGGGCAATTCCGGGGATGGCTGCTGTCCACGAGGTGTAGTTGGTTGTGTTTCCCGCGTTTGCTCCACGGATGAACCCGACTCCGGATGTGTAAGGGTTCGAGTTCAGCAATGCCCCCCATCCCCCTTCCAGATACCCGCCCGACCGAACCGCTCGCACAACAATCGCATACTGCGATCCAGCGGTGACTTGAAAGTTCGCGCTCGACACATCTACCGCTGTCCAACCCGCTGGGGAAATGCCCGGAAATGTCGTCGGCAACGAAGCCGCATTGATCCCGAAGCTGAACAACGGAGTCGTCGGCGGCTCGACGGGCGCACCCCAAGTGTTGTTCCACATCTCGACATAGAACGTGCCCGCTTGTGCCGAGTAGTTCCACAACGGGAGGTCAAGCCGCGTCAGCGTTCCCGTGAGACCCGCGGCAAATACCTGCGATCCTGTCAACCCGGTTGCCCCATTCGGACCAGCGCTAAAATTGGAGATCGCAAAACCGCTCGTCATTCCATTCGGCGCGTTCACCTGATCAATGACAGGCGTCGCCATTGCACTGGCTGCCAATGCCAGTCCGCTCATCATGCGCCGCCGCTTCCACAGCACTGCGATTAGCCACGCGCCGCCAATCAGCGCCAGCGTCGGTGGTTCTGGCACATCGCCGGTATTCGCAATCGTGAATACCTCCGTGCGGCCCATCAGAAAGTTGGATGTGTAGTCATTTGCCGATGGATTCGCTCCCGCAATGCTTACTCCACTGAGGAAACCCGGACCGTAAGTATAGTTCATGGCATACCCAAGTCCTGTTGTCCCACCACTCGTGTGCAGATCATGCCCGCCGCCAAATGTTGGTCCATAGGAATTCAAGTTATATGTCTGATAGGGCCCCGCGGGACTCCCCAATATTTGATAGTGGACTCGGGTTTCAGAAAGGTTGAAAACGAATCCGGTTCGGGCTGCGTCTGGCATCGTGAGGTAATAGCCGCTCATCGCCGCGTTCCAACTGTTGGGATTGTACCCGCCGATGATTGCATCTGTCGTGATGCACTGCGTACTGGTTTGGGAAGTGCAGCTCAGTGCTTCGATAACTGTGAATGTCCGCCCCTGATTGTCCGCCGCCGCATGAAACGCCGACCAGTTGTCCGGCACCGCATTGCTCGCATAGATTCTCGTCAGGTGCAGATTGCCTTCGCCTAACCAGTCGCCAAGCTGATTCGCATACGCGGAGGTCAGCAGTGCCGAAGTATCGTATGTGACCGTGGTCGCCGCCAGCGGCAGCGCCGTGAGGAGAAGTGATAGAAAACGCATGCGGCGAGCGAAGCATTCTTCATGCCGCGCTCGCCGCACATCGTTTCAAGTACTTACATCATGCACCCTAACCCGAAGGTTAGAGTGCATCCTAACCGGAGGGCGTCAGAACAGGATCTTCAGCACCAGCACCACGATGCGCGGCTGGTTATCCTGTGCCGGATCCAGTTGTCCGAAGCGCGTGTCCTGCACGTTGTTCGGACGTGCAATGAGCCGCCCGAAATACGCATAGTCAAACGCGTTCTGGAAGTCGGCGCGAAGCTGAGCCTTCAACCGCTCCTTGATCCGGAAGTCCTTGTAGCCGGAAATCTCCCAGCTCTGCAGATAGGGGCTGCGCACGTCGGGGAACCGCGTCGGGAAGTCCCGCAACGTGAACGGCGCCTGTGCGCGGTTCGGGAAGATCGAAGTGTCGAACCACTTGTCGAAGAATGGATTGAACTTGTCACGCCCTGCTTGGCGAGCCAGTTCATCCCTCTGCGACGAAGTCAGCTTCGCACTGCGTGCCGCCGTCGGCGCGGCATTCGGGAAGTCAATCGGCTGGCCGGAGCGGTACATGTACTGCACGTTCACGTTCCACCCACCCAGGATCATGTCCGCTGCGCGGTTCAAACCCGAGAGGTACTTCTTCCCTTTACCGAACGGAAGTTCGTACGCCACCACACCGGAGAAAGTGTGCGGAATGTCGAACTCCGTCAACCGCTGTTCCAGACCCGTATTGGTGAGATTGCCAAGCGTGGTGTCCTGCGCGTTCAACTGCGCCGCCCGCTCCAGCATCTTGGACCACGTGTAGGAAACCTGTGCCGCAACGCCGTTGCTGTAGCGGCGGGTTGCCTTGGTCTGCAAAGAGTGGTAGCTCTGCGACCCAATCGGCAGATTGCTGATGCTCACCTGGCTGAAGTGCGGATAGGCGTACAGCAACTGCTGCCGTGGCACCGTGGCTCCGTTGAATGCCGACCCCGGCAGTAGTCCACGCATCGGGTTGTTCAGCTGCGTATTGAAATAAGCCTGCCGCTGGTCCACCGGGATGCTGTTCAGCAAATCGGCCGCAATGAAATTGAGGTTTGTCCCCACGGGCAGCTTCTTCGTGAGGTTGCCGACGTAGGATGCATCCACCACCCACTGCCCGGGAACCGCGCGTTGGATGCCGAAGGAGATCTGGTGGGAATAGGGCAGCGGCCGCTGCAGGATCTGTGCTCCAACACCTTGACCGAGGTTTGTGGCCAACCCCTGCGTGTTGCCGATCGGCTGCAGCAGCCCGGTCGGGAACAGCGAACGCGGGAATGGATCGGAGAGGTTCGCCGCCGGGGTGAGGTTGTTGTCCGTCGAAGTGATCATGTCGGTGCGGCGGCTGAAGCCCGTCGCTGCGCCGGCGGCGTTCTGGCCGAGCATGAACAGACCGTAGCCTCCACGCACCACCCACTTCGGAGTAACAGACCAAGCCACACCAATGCGAGGCTGGAAGTTGTTGCGGTCCGGCAGGAACGCCAACCGGTCCTGTCCGCTTGATCCCGCAAACAGCAGCCCGCCTTTGAGTGTCAGACCTTGCACCTGGCTTGCGATCGGCGACGCCTGGTCGAAAGCGAACCCGCGGATCTGGCGGTTGTAACGCTCATAGATCGGCCCTTCGTAATCCCAACGCAGTCCCGCGTTGATGGTCACATTGCGCCGGATCTTCCAGTCGTCCTGCACGAACAGCGAATAGTAGCGGTTCTGATAGGCCGGGAACATGTTGCGATCCACGTAGCCCGAGGACGGATAGCCTAGCAGCATCGTCGCGAACACATTGCCCGAAAGAGCGTCCGCGCGTTGTGCATCCGCCTGTGTCCAGTTGCGGTTGAACGTGTAGTTGCCGGCAGCCGATGCAGGGCTGATGCTGTTGCTGTTATAAAGCCGCAGCTCCGAACCAAACTTGATCGAGTGCGTCCCGCGGATCATCTGCATGTTCGGCTGCACGCTGTAGGTATCCTGCGTCTCGTACCCGCTGGTCTGCGTCGCGCCGAGAGGGCTGAAATTGTTGCCGTTCGGCGTGAACCGGGGGAACTGCAGTCCCGTGAATTGCGACACCAGCGAAGAGGGGAAGCCGAGTTCCGCCGGATTGTATCCGGCGCCGAATTCGTTCCCGCTGAAGCCTTCATAGCGAGCCAGCCCGCCGCGCACGTTCAGCACCATCGTCGGACTCAACGTGTACGTCCAGTCCGCGCCCCAGTTACGCGAGATGCGTGTGGAGGGATACTCACCGCTCGGCTCAGCCGCGTTCGTACCCCACTGCACGCGAGCGTAGTTGTACCACGGCGTCTCGCCATAGCGCCCGCTGATGCGGCTCTTGTTCGTCAGGTTCGCATCGAACTTGCCAATCCATTGGTTGTAGCTGTTCTTTGAGCTATTCACGAACAGGTAATTGTTCTGTCCGTCGGGACTCTCGCTGATGCGGTTCGCCGCCGGATAGAAGCTCGATGCCTTCGCCGCTACAGGATTGATGCGCGAGCCCGGAATCACGTTGCCCGCAAACGGCGTGCGCACGAAATTAGCGCCTTCCTGCCGTGTGCTGAGCGGATCGTAGATCCCCACCTGCCGCCGCGAGTTGTCCACCAGTTGCGAGAAATCCCCGCGCAACTCGTTGGCAGTTGGCACCGTCCAAAGCTGTGTCTGCGGATTGCGTTCCCGTAACGCTTCCAGCGACAGCATGAAGAACAGCTTGTTGCGGCCGTCCAGCAGTTTCGGAATGTAGATCGGGCCATCCACCGTGAAACCAAACGTGTTGTTCTTAAACTCCGGCTGTTTCAAACCTACGGAATTCCGCGAGTAGCCGTTGGCCTGGATGTTGTCGTTCTTGAAGAACTCAAACAGTTGGCCGTGTAAGGTGTTCGTGCCGGTTCGCAGAGTGACGCTGGTAACGCCGCCGCCGAACCGCCCGTATTGCGCGTCATAGGAGTTCGTGAGGATGCTCACTTCCTGGATCGCATTCAGCGCGGGTGCGAACGTCGCGCTCCGGCTTCCACGCACCGACGACACGCCGTCGATGAGCGTTTCGTTTTCGCCGGAACGGCCGCCGTTGATCGAGATGCTGTTGATATTGCCGAAAGCATAAAGCTCAAAAGAGCCCCAATACCGGCTGGTCTTGGTAACGCCAGGGAGGGTGAACAGCAACTGATACAGGTTGCGCCCGCTGGCCGGGATGTCTTGCACAAACTTTTGTTCGATCGTCGCCGAGCGCGATGCCGTTTCCGTCGAAAGTAACGGGACTTCCCCCGTTACCGTGACGCTATCGGCAACCGCGCCGAGTTCCAACCGGATGTCCAGATTCAAGCGGTCCACCGCGGACAGCGTGACGCCATCCCGAACCGCCTTCTTGAAACCCTCTTTTTCCACGCTCACTGTGTATGCGCCGGGAAGCAGGAAGCGCGTGACATAGCGTCCGGCCTCATTCGTGTCGCTATCCACTGTGACCTTGCGTTCTACGCTCGTTACGATCACCTTCGCCCCGGAAATGGGCGCGCCACTCGGATCCGTCACGATACCGGAAATCTGCGCCCGGAATTCCTGTGCAAAGGAAGCGGGAACCAATAGAAATGGGAGTACCGCAGCAATTAACCTCATGCCATCCAGTATCTCAAATCAAAATCGCGGTAGTGTGTCAATGGGTCATCGAATAGATGACGGAATTGATACCGATCCGGAAGCCCAGGGCGGAATACTTCTCCGGATACCGCGGATCGTCGGCCCACTCCCAGGAATCCCCCACGTCGTGGTTGAATGTCATTACCACCATCGCCCGGCCCTTGTTGTCATAGATGGCCCGAAAGTGCGGTACTGACCCGTCGTTGCGATACGTCGTGCCCCGCCGCAACCCCCATTGCCCTGGGATCTGATACTGCTCCTTGATGTCGTAGACGGTGTGGAGCACTGCATCCTCCGCATCGATCTCCACCGCCGTTTTATCCGGAAACACCAACCGCATCGATTCCATGAAGCGGTCCCATTCCTCAGTGCCCCAAAAATCGTCGATCATGAGAAATCCGCCGCGCTCCAGAAAATCGCGCAGTTTCGACGCCTGCTGCGGAGTGAGCAGCCAGTCCCCCATCTCTCCAGCGAAGAGAAACGGGTAATTGTAAACATCGTCGTCCCATTCCAGATTCACAGGCTGCTCCACGGAGCGCACATGGATGCGTGTCAGCCGCCGCAGGATCTGGGCAAAGTGCCGGTCACCCCGCGGATAATCCTGCGTCCAACTCGTTCCCCCCTCCCGCCAGTCCAGCACTCGTCCGTAACCCCGCGCATATCGCCCGAAGCGCGCCAACGGATGCTGCGGATACATCAGCCTTCCGAAGATCCATTCCGTCTTTTCCTGGTAATCGGGAGGCAGCGGCACGTTGTCCTGCGGCTCCAGCGAGGGATACACACGAAACGGGCGCGTCTGAAACGCATACACCACGCCGAACACAACGATGCCCAATGCAATCGGTCGAGCCAGCGCAACGGTAATCAAACGTGTCCTCGGCGAACTCAGATGGCTCCTAGCCTACCGCAGCCGGCGTTGGAAGGGTACACTCTCTATTTACCGTGCCCCGAACCTTACGCTTCGTCCTGCCCATGTTGTGCCTCGCCGCCTTGCACGCCGAGGTGACCGGCCTCACTATCCACAAGCGCGAACCCTACTCGAACGGCCGCGTCTACGGCGCCGTGGGGGCCTACGAACTCATCGAAGGCGTGATGCGCTTTGCTGTTGACCCCGGCGCTGCCGCGAACCAGGGTATCGTCGATATCGCCAACGCACCTCGCAACGGCCGTGGGCTGGTTGAGTTCGAAGCCGATTTCCAACTGGTGAAGCCCGTCGATCCATCCAAAGGCAATGGTGCGCTGCTATTCGATGTCGTCAATCGCGGCACGTTCCGCTGGCATTCCACTGTTTTTCGTACTCCCGATAGCGCCCGGACCAGCGCCGATTTCCTCCTCACCCGCGGCTTCACCGTGCTCGCCGTCGGCTGGCAGCACGATGTGCCCGCCAACGATGGAGAAGAACGTCTGCTCCGTGCACGCATTCCCACCGCCACGCTGAATGGCAAGCCGATACGCGGCTTGGTGGGCGTTACGTTCACCCTAGCTAAGCCCGCCGCCACGCAACTGCTCTCCGACCGTGGCCACATCCCCTATGCGGTAGCCGATCCCAACGCGCCGGGCACACAGTTGACGATGAAACACCTCGACGGGCGCACCGAACGTGTGCCCCGCGAAAAATGGGGCTTTCGCGGCAAGGATCGCATTTACATGGAAGGAGGCTTCGCCGCCCCGCGCAGCTACGAGGTCATCTATCAATCGGAGAATCCGCCCGTAGCAGGGCTTGGATTCGCTGCCGTGCGCGATGGCGTCGCCGCGGTCAAGCAAGGAAAGCTGACTGAATTCGGCATCCGGCCCGGCGCCATTCGCCGTTCCCTCGCCGTCGGCCAATCGCAAAGTGGCCGCTTCCTTCGCGGTTTCGTCCACGAAGGCTTCAATGCCGATCTCGAAGGGAAACGCGTGTTCGATGGCGTGCTCGCCATCATCGCCGGTGGGAGCCGCGTCACCATCAACTACCGCTTTGCGCAACCCTCTGCCAACCCCGGCCTGTTCTTCCCTTACACCGATGCGGCGCAAACCGACGCGGAAACGAACGAGTCCGGTGGACTGCTCTCCAACATCCCCGCCGCCATCCGGCCGAAGATGATCTATCTCAACACCGCCAATGAATACTGGCGTTCCAGCAATGCCGGGCTCATTCACTTGAGCGCGGATGGCTCGCGCGATTTCGCACTCCCTGAGGATTCGCGGCTCTACGTCGTTGCCGGCGCGCAGCATGGCCCCAGCCCGTGGCCCGCCAGAAAAGTGGATCGCGAATTGGCCGGCAATCCGCTGAACTATCGCTGGGTCACCCGCGCCGCCTTCGAAGCGCTCGATCGTTGGGTGGCAGGCACGGGAACACCTCCGGCCAGCCGCTATCCCCGCCTGGACCAGAACCAACTCACGCCCTCTGACCAACTCGGATTTCCCTCCATCCCCGGTGTCACCGTGCCACCCTCAGCGCAAACCATGGCGCGTGCGTTGCTCCCTGCTCGCTTCTGGACGGAAGGTCCAGTCACCACCTTGCCCGTTCGTGGCGGCAAGCTCTACCCGCATCTTGTTTCCCGTGTCGACGGCGATGGCAACGAGATCGGCGGAATCGTGCTCCCTGAACTGGCCGTACCCCTCGGCGCCTACCTCGGGTGGAATCAGCAATTCCCCGGCGCCAGGGATATGAACGCCAGCCTCGGCCTGCCTGGCGGATTCGTGCCCTTCGCTCGCGATGAAGAGCAACGCAAAGCCAATCGCGACCCGCGTCCTTCACTTGCCGCGCGCTATGCCAACCGTGAGGATTTCCTCGGAAAAATGGCGCTTGCCGCACTGCAGGCTGTGAAAGACGGCTACCTGCTCGACGAGGATGTTGCCTCTCTTCTCCGCGCCGCGCGGCGCCAATACGACGACATGGCGGGAGGCAAATGAGCGTAGCGCGGGAAGCCATTCGCTTCGACAACGTAGCCAAATCCTTCGCCGAATACACCGCCGTGGAAGGCATCAGCCTTTCCGTCAATGCCGGAGCCTTTCTCTCCGTCGTCGGCCCCAGCGGATGTGGCAAGTCCACGCTGCTCAACATGGCCGCGGGCCTCATGAACCCCACGCGCGGCTCAGTGTCCATCTTCGGCGAGCCTTTATCCGGCATCAATCGCAAAGCGGGCTACATGTTCCAGCAGGATGCCCTGCTGCCCTGGAAAACCGTAGAGGAGAACATCTGCCTTGGTCCGGAACTGCGTGGTGTCCCTTCATCCGAAACCATCGCCCAGGCTCACGAATGGATCGAACGCGTCGGCCTCAAAGGCTTCGCCCACCGATACCCGCATCAACTCAGTGGAGGTATGCGCAAGCGCGTCGCCATGGCCCAGACCTGGATCAACAACCCGGAGATCATCTTCATGGATGAGCCCTTCGGCGCACTCGACGTGCATACGCGTCTGCGCATGGAAGGCGAAATTCTCAAACTTTGGGCCGAAACAAACAAGACAGTAATGTTTGTGACCCACGACCTGGAAGAAGCCATCGCACTCTCCGACGAAGTGGTGGTGCTCTCCGCCGGCCCTGCCAGCCGCATCGTCGGCACTTACTCCGTCAACCTGAAACGCCCCCGCAATCTGATAGACATCAAGACCGAGGCCGCCTTCAACGACATCTACGGCCTTGTCTGGCGCGACCTGCGCGAAGAGGTGCTGCGAAGTTATGAGCGCTCCTAAGCGAACGCCGATCGTCGTTTGGCAACTCCTGCTTGGGGCCGCCCTGTTGGCGCTGTGGGAAGCCGGTTCGCGCTCCGGCCTGCTCGACAAGTTCTTCTTCAGCCGCCCCTCGGATATCGTCAGGCGCGTGGCCGAAATGTTCGCTTCCGGGGCCGTTTGGGGCCACCTCGCAACCACACTGCTGGAAGCCGCACTCTCGTTCGCCATCGGAGTAGCGGGTGGCGTGCTGTTCGGCTTCCTCCTTGCCCGTAACCGCTTCCTCTCCCAATTGCTCGATCCCTACATCCGCGTCGCCAACGCCCTCCCTCGTGTTGTGCTTGCCCCTATCTTCCTTCTCTGGTTCGGGCTCGGCATTTGGTCGAAGGTCGCCCTTGGCGTGACCGTCGTTTTCTTCATCGTCTTCTTCAATACCTTCCAGGGCGTGCGCGAAGTGGATCCGGTCATCGTGAACAACGCGCGCATGCTGGGAGCATCGGAGCGGCAACTGATCCGCCACGTGCTCATCCCCAGCGCACTGGCGTGGATTTTTTCCAGCCTCCACATCTCCATCGGCTTCGCCATCATTGCCGTTGTTGTGGGGGAATACCTGGGCGCGGCCAAAGGCATCGGCTACATGATTTCGCAGGCCGAAGGCGTATTCGACACCACGGGTGTGTTCGCAGGAATGGCGATTCTGGCCGCCGTAGTTCTCTGCGTAGGCGCCATCGTCGACCGTCTGGAGCGCTATCTCCTCCGCTGGAAAACGCGCGACGACGCTGCCCCCGAATCACATCTTTGAACCGCACTCCGGGCAGAACTTCACATCGCCCTTCGGCTGATGTCCGCACTGCGTGCAGAACTTCGCGGCGGGTGGCTTGTTCGGCTTTCCGCACTGCCCGCAAAATTTCGCCGCCGCATCAATGTCCGCGCCGCAATGCCCGCACACCGGTGTTGACCCGCGCCGCTCCGCCAATTCCGGAGCCTTCATCTGTGCGTCAGCCCCCATATCCACACCACCGGCGTAGTTCTGCTGCATCGCCTTTTCGTAAACCTGCTGCCGTGCTGCCTGCACCCGCATCTCCGCCTGCGCCGCGGGCATGTGTTCCTCCAACTTCGGAGCACACTCCTCGCACAGCGTAGCTTTCTCGTTCCAGCACACCTCCGGACAAACCCACCGCCCGCACTTTGTGCATTGATGAAAGTACTTCTTCCCCTCTTCCATCGCTTCGCGCAGCGCCGCGTCATGCTCCGGCCCGCCCACCAGGCGCTGCAGTTCGTAGCTGCCGTATCCGGCGTTGTGCATCCAGCCGCCGAATACATTCCCTGCCGTGCGTAGCACGCTGGTGGCAAGTCCCGACTTCGACACCACGAATCGCGACATGTATCCGTTGCGGCACTTATCGCAGTAAAACTTGAATTGATAGCCCTTGTCTGTAGACAGGTCGTCGTAGTTGGCGACGAACTGGATCATTCCCATATGAATGCCATCGTAACACTCAAGCCGTTTCTTACTCGCACTCCCGCTATAATGTTCAGTTCCCATGGCGATTGATTGGTTTCCCCTGTGGCTCAGCCTGAAAGTGGCGGCGCTGTCCACTGTCATCGCTGTCGCGCTCGGACTTTGGATCGCCTACGCGCTTGCCTACCGCGCCTTCCGCGGTAAGGAACTTGCCGACGCGCTGGTCTCGCTGCCGCTCGTTCTTCCTCCCACCGTGCTTGGCTATTACCTGCTCGTGCTGCTTGGCCGTACCAGCCCGATCGGAAAACTCTACGAAGCCATCACTGGCGGGCCGCTCGTGTTCACCTGGCAAGCCGCGGTCATCGCCGCGCTGTTCCACTCGCTGCCGCTTCTCATTAAATCCACCCGCGCCGCGCTCGAAAGCGTGGAACCCGGCTACGCCCGCGCTGCACGCAGCCTCGGCGCATCCGAGTGGCGCATCTTCTCCCGCGTCACGCTTCCGCTCGTCCGCCGCCCCATTCTCGCAGCCGCCGCCATCGCCTTCGCCCGCTCCCTCGGCGATTTCGGAGTCACCATCATGATTGCCGGGAACATCCCCGGCCGTACGCAAACCATCGCCGTCGCCATCTACGATGCCGTCGAAGCAGGCAATGGCGAAGTCGCCCGCACCATGGTGCTGGTCATCTCCGCTGTAGCGCTACTCATCCTCTGGGCCGCCAATCGCCTCTCCCCGCACCAGGTGCAGCCATGATTCTGGCTCGCCTTAAGAAGCGATTTCCTGCAGGCCTCAACTCCGCGGAGTTCCTGCTCGATGTCGAGATCAAAACCAGTGACATGGTCACCGTTCTGTTCGGACCGAGCGGGGCAGGCAAGACGCTCACCCTCGATGCCATCGCCGGCTTCGTCCGCCCCGACGAAGGCCGCATCATGCTTGACGACGATCTGCTCTTCGATGGCGCCACCGGTGTGCATCTGGTTCCGCAAGCCCGCCGCTGCGGGTACGTTTTTCAGAACTACGCGCTCTTCCCGCACATGACGCTACGCGAGAACCTAGAGTTCGCCGCCGAATTCCGCCCCAAGCTGGAGCGTCATCGCAAGGTCAACGAAGTCCTCGAAATGTTTCGCCTCACCGACCTCAGCGGACGCAGACCGAAGGAACTGTCCGGGGGCCAGAAACAACGCTGTTCCATCGCCCGTGCACTACTTGCCGAGCCGCGCGTTCTTCTCCTCGATGAGCCCGCTCAAGGCCTCGACCCTATGCTGCGAGCCGAACTCTACGACGTCCTTCGCAACGTGCGCGCCTCGTTCGATACGCCGATTCTCATGGTCACCCACGACCTGGAAGAGTGCTTCGCCCTCGGCGACCGAATGTTCATCCTTACCGATGGCCGTGTCGTGCAGCAAGGCACACCATCGGAAATCTTCGATCGGCCCGCGAGTCTCGATGTTGCCTGCCGCCTCGGCATTTACAACACGCTACAGGCCGAGGTGCTCACGCTCGACCCCGGCCGCAACACCAGCACGCTACGCCTGGAAGCTTGCGAACTGCAAGGCCCGTACCTCCCCGGCAAATTCAAAGGCGATCGCGTCTGGCTCTGTGTCCGCCCTGAAGAGATCCGCGCTTTCCCTCGCAACGGCAAGCCCGGCTTCAATCAGCTTCCCGTCACGCTCGAACGCGCCACTCCACGCCCCGGCGCCATGCGCCTTCACTTCCAGGGGCAACTATTGGCCGACGTCGCCCGCTTTGAGTACGATGGGAACAAGCATGTGAAGGAGTGGATGCTGGAATTTCCTTCCACCACGTTGCGTGTGCTGTAGATCATGAAGTCTTTCGACGAATACGTAGAACTCGCCAACCAGGCTCACGGCCACATCTGTGCCGGACAGATCCTCGGCCTCCGCCTCGCCATCCACGGCTGCTCACTCCTGGGCATCGAAGACCCAACGGGCAAGGATAGAAAACGCCTCGTCACCTTTGTCGAAATCGATCGCTGTGCTACCGACGCCATCACGGTCGTCACCGGTTGCCGCATGGGCAAGCGCGCTCTCAAATTCCGCGACTACGGCAAAGTCGCCGCCACCTTCTGCGATCTCTCCACCGGCCGCTCCGTGCGCGTTGTCGCCAAGGAGTCTTCCAAACAAAAAGCCCGTGAAATGTATCCGGAGATCGACAACAAAAACCAGCAGCAGATGAAGGCCTACCGCGAACTCCCCGAATCCGAACTGTTCGATCACCAGTGGGTCAAGGTCACCGTCGAACCGCACGATCTGCCCGGATTCAAAGGCCCGCGCGTCACCTGCACCCAGTGCGGCGAAGGCATCAACTTCCAGCGGGAAGTGCTTCGCAATGGCCAGCCGTTCTGCCGGGCCTGTGCCGGCGATAGCTATTATCAGCCGCTGTGATCCGCTACTCCATCACGGACCGCAAGCAACTCGGCGGCATCGAGCCCTTGCTTCAATCCATCGCCCGCAACATCGCCGAAGGCGTGGAGTATATCCAGATCCGCGAAAAGGATCTTCCCGTGCGTGAGCTCACCGCCCTGGTCCGCAAAGCCATTGCCATCCGCGCCAATCAGCCGACGCGCATCCTCGTCAACACCAGGGCCGACATCGCCATCGCCTGCGGCGCCGATGGCGTGCATCTTCCTTCCGATTCACCCATCCTCAACTACCGCATCCCCGGCTTCCTCACTGCCGTCTCCTGTCACACGATCGCGGATCTCATCGAAGCCGAGCAGGCTCACGCTTCCTTTGCTGTCTTTGGACCCGTATTCGCACCGCTCTCGAAGTCGCACACCGGCCCCACCACCGGACTCGCGCAACTGCGCGAAGCCACGAAAGCAGTCCGCATTCCCGTCTTCGCCCTTGGCGGCATCACGCACCAAAACGCACCAAGCTGCATCGAAGCAGGCGCGGCAGGCATCGCCGCCATCACCCTCTTCCAATCAAGCCAATAACGGATGCTCCCGCTTCGACAGCGGCAGTTTCACCCGTCCGCCGGTCCGCTGCGACGCATAGATCCCATGCGCCATCTCAATTGCCCATCGCGCAGCCCGCGCCGATGCCTGCGGCTCCCGCTTCTGCTCTACCGCGTCCAGCAAATCGTCGATCATCAGGTGATTCGCCTCCGGCTCGCTCTTCGGCCGCAAATCCAGAACCTCCTTCATGCGTGTCCACTGCGGATTCTGATCCGGCCGCTGCGACGAAATCCAGATCTCCGGCACATGCCCGGCGCGGATGCGCAGCATGCCCGTTGTCCCAATCAGATCAACCCCCCATCGCTGCCCCGCCGTATCGCTCGATTTCTTCGAAGCAAAGTACCCCAGCACATTCTTCGTAAATCCGAACGTTCCGCTGATGTCATCGCCCGCAATCGATCCCAGTCCCTCCGGCGCTTTCTGATTCACATCGGCCCGCGTAATCTCGCGGCCGCCCACCGCCACGCGTCCAAACGCCCATAGCGGATCTCCGCCAAACCGCCGCATGATGTCGAACAGATGCGTCCCCAGCACCATCATGTCTTCGCCGCCGGCGCGCTTGTCTTCCTTCCCCCTCGCCCGCAGTTCCAGCAAATCCCCAATCAATCCTTCAGCCACCCGTTTCTCCACATGATCCAGAATCGGGCACATTCGCATGTTGTGCGCCACTACCATCCGCACGTGGGACCGGTCGCAGGCGTCGATCATCCGATCGCACTCGGCCAGTGTCTGCCCCATCGGTTTCTCCATGAACATCGAAGCCCCGGTCTCCGCCACCGCCTTCACCATCTCCTCGTGGCAATCCACCCAGCGCATGGCGATCGTCACCATCTCCGGCTTCTCTTTGCGCAGCATCTCCCGCCAATCGGAGTACATCGCGCGCACGCCGAGCCGCTCCCCGGCTTTCTTCAAACCCTCCGGGTTGTCATCGGCCACGGCTATCAGTTCCACCCGCGGATGCGTCTTCGTCGCCATGTCCAGGTTATGCCCGTAATTGCCCCGCCCCGTGCGTCCAATCACCGCCGCCCGAAATCGTTTTGCCATAAACCGCCATTGTTTCATAGCATGAAAAGACATGCCCAATCCTGGTCTGCTCTCCCGCATGCTCTCCGCCGAAACCGGACTTGGAGAACTGCTCGAACGAATCAAAACGGAAGAACCCCGCCTCCACGCCTGGACAGAGATCCGCCTTGAGGAAGATCACCAAACGCCCGGCCCATTGAAAGGGATTCCTTACGGCGCGAAAGACATCGTCGAAACCAAGGGCTACACCACCAGCTACGGTTCTTCCATTTATGCAGGCAACGTCAGCACCGAAGACGCGGTACTCATCCAACTGCTCCGCGGCAAAGGCGCCCGGCTCATGGGCAAAACGCAAACTACCTCTTTCGCCTACTTCGATCCAGCTCCCACGCGTAACCCGCACGACCCCGCGTATACTCCCGGCGGCAGTTCCAGCGGTTCCGCCGCCGCCGTCGCCAAAGGCATGGTCCCGTTCGCCATCGGCACGCAAACGCAGGGCTCCATCATTCGGCCCGCTTCCTACTGTGGCGTGACCGGCTTCAAACCCACCTTCGGCACGCTGCCTGTCGAGGGCATCATGCCCTTCGCGCCCACCCTCGATACCCCTGGCTTCTTCACCCAGAACGCCATGGACATGCGCCTCCTCTGGGGAGCGCTCGGCTTTCCCGTCGAGGCCGGGCTGCCGGAAACCTACGGCATGATTGAGTTCGAAGTAGAGCCCGAAATGCAGGAGATGTTCCGCCACGCCATCCAGATCCTCGGACAGTTGGGATGCGTCATCAAACGTTTCCCGCCGCCTCCCGCCTGGAACGCCGCCCTCCAGGCAGTGCCGCTCATCCAAACCTATGAAGGCGCCCGCAGCATGCAGTCCCGCTACGAACAGCACGGCAACGCCATCGGCGCCAAACTGGCTCAACTCGTCCGTGACGGCCTCGCCATGGCCGAATCCGAGTACCAGGCGGCAATCTCATCCCTCAACGAGGCAAAACAGCAGATGGCCGAATTGTTTCAAACATTTCCCGTCATGCTCTCCGCTGCCGCCCCCGGCCCTCCACCCAAAGGACTCGCCTCCACCGGCAGCCCTCGCTGCAACGCTGTCTGGACCGGCCTCCACACTCCAGCCATCTCCATTCCCATCCCTGTCGGAGAGCAACTCCCCATGGGCCTGCAGATGTCCGCCGCTCCCGGTAACGACGCCCAACTCATTGCCGCCGCCGTGCACTGCTACGCGCTGCTGCACTCGCAAGGAGAAACGAAATGATCCTCCACAACCCCGCCGCGCGCGCCCAATTCTCCGCCGAAAAGATGGGGAAAGTAACCCTCGGCGCAGGCCAACATCTCTATGCCGGACTCAACTGCTTTGAACCCGGCCAGGAACACCACGCCCACGTTCACGCCGATCAGGACAAACTCTACGTCGTGCTCGATGGCACGGGCGAAGCCACCGTCGGTGAAGAAACGGCCACTGTGCAAAGCGGCGACGTCATCCTCGCCCCGGCCGGTGTGCTCCACTCCATGCGCAACCCCGGCCCGGCGCGCCTCACCGTAATGATCGTCTTCGCCCCGCCGCCAAAAAAATGAGCCGGCACTCTGTGAAGAGTCCCGGCTCTGGAGTTTTTGGTTTGGTTGGGTGAGAAACTTGTTCTAGCGAATCTTCTCGGCCAGGTGCGGCTCAATTTCCACGGCTTGCCGCCACACCTTGCGCGCTTCCTGTTCTTCGCCGATCGCTCGCAGCGCGTGGCCCAGGTTCACCAGCGCTTCCGGGAACTTCTGCTTCTGGTTCAGCGCCTGACGGTAGATCTTCGATGCCTGTTCGTGTTCACCGGACTTTTGCCGCAGCAGCGCGATCTGATAGAGCAACTCCGGAATCGACTCCCCAAGTTGCCCCAGCTTCAACGCGGCCTCTTCGGCGCGCTTTAGATCGTTGGTTTCCAGGCCCAGGTAGGCCAGCGCCCGCAGCGCGTCGCGATTCTTCGCATCGGCGATGGTTGCCATTTCGAAGGCCTGCGTCGCCGTATCCCTGTCGCCTTGCTGCCAGTAAGCGACGCCCAGGTTCACCAGCGCGTCCGTCCAATCGCTGCGCACCCGCGTGCACTGTTCGAAGGCCTCGGCGCTTGCTTTCCAGTTCCCGCGCATCGCGCGCAGATGGCCCAGGCGGAACCAGGCTTCGGCCGAATCCGGCGCCACGCGAACCAGCCGCATGTAGACCTTCTCGGCTTCTACCAGGTCCTTGCGCTGCTCCAGGCCCGCTGCCAGCGCCCACAACGGGGCGGGCTGATCCGGCGATGCCTGAATTGCCTTTTCATAGGCTTTCCTTGCCGGTTCCCAATCGCCCTTCTGCTCCAGACAGGAAGCCAGTGCCAGATGCACCGCCTTGTTGTCCGGACGCATGTCAGCGGCCTTCTGAAATGCCTTCGCCGCCGCGTCATGACGGCCCAGCCGTTGCTGCGCCACGCCCAGGTTGAACCAGGCTTCCATCATCTCGGGCTCAATCTCCGCCAGTTCGCTGCAATGCCGCGATGCGGCTTCCCAGTCCTGGTTCGCCAGCGCCAGCGTTGCCAGCCCTTCCACCACCGGCCGCGATTTCGGACGAATCCGCTGCAGCCGCTCGCAATATTCCTTCAGGTTTGCAGGATCCTTCCGCGACACGCCGAGCGCGATGGCGTTCACCAGCACCTCTTCGGCATTCGGATTCCGCTGCAGAATGCGCCGGTAGATATCCGCCGCCTGGTCATACTGCCACAAATGCTGCAACGATACGGCCTTGCCAAACAACGCCTGCGGGTTGTTCGCATCCCGGTTCAGGCATTGATCGAAGGTCTCCTGTGCCTGCTTCGGCTTCTTCAGATACAGCAGGCAGACGCCGAGCGCGAATCGCGGCTCGGGCCGGTTCGGATCGGCCTGCGCCGCCTTCTCGAACGCCATCGCCGCTTCTTTGTAGCGCTTCAGCTTCTCCCAGCACAGACCCTGGTTGAACGCCGCGGTTTTGTGCTGCGGATCTGCCGCCGCCGCCTTCCCGTAACTCGCCGCAGCCTCCTCGTACCGCTCCAACTCGTACTGGATGTGTCCCATCGCCGCATAGCACTCCGCCGCGTGTTTCGGGTTCGAGGCGCCGCGTGAGAGTTCAGCCAGCGCCTGCTCGGTGTTGCCCTGCAAATGCTGGTTGACCGCGTTGACGAATGCCTCGCAGGAGGACGCGCGCTTCTTGAACTGTGCGTCGTTCGGCTCCAGCTTCAACAAGGCTGGAATCAGTTCATCGTCCACCAGCCAGATCCATTGATCTTTGATCTCAGGCATATCTCGGTTCTCTCCCTGTCATGCGTCCTTCGCTCTACTTGCTTACCTGCCGTTCGCGCAAATGCCAGAGCTGGATGGATCGGATTTGGCCGCGTTCCGCGCCTTCATTTGCTACGCCGAATCCGCCTGTCGCAATCTGCGTATCCGTCCATTCATCTACTTTCTGGTCATTCACCGTGACCACGAACTTCTTGCCCACCACGTCCGTGCGGACCTTGAAGATCATTCCGGCATTGGTCGGGAAGGGAAGCGCCAGATCGGTCGGTGCGCCATCCTTGCCGTCCGTTACGCTAAACCGGCGAAGTTTCACCCGAACCCCATCCTGGAACAGTTTCAACGCCCAGTATGTTTTCGGATTGGCCGCGCGCACCGCCCAACCTGCCGCCTTGTATTCAATCTCTGCCTGGAATTCGATGCGGTAATCGGTGATCTGCATGGACGGCCGGTAGAAGGCCATCTGCCGCACTCGCTTGCCGGAAGCCTCGGTGGTGTAGTCCGTACTCCATCCGGCTTCGCCCATCACCATGCCCGCGGTTTCCATCACCGAAACCAACGCGGCAGGTTTGGCCGGCTCCTTCGAACTCGATCCGCCCATCGTAAACATGGCAACCGCTCCGCCAACGGCCAGCACGGCGACGGCGATTCCAGCCTTCACTCCCGTGCTCATCCCCGCCGGCGCCGGCGGCTCGGATGTGTCTGAACTCAGCCCAAGTCCGATGCTTCCCGTCTTCGGCGCTTCTATTGGAGCGTCCGCCATCCCTCCGAAACTGAAATGCACATCGGAGGCTTGCTCTTCCTTTGCCGCGGCGGGCGCGGGCGGTTCCGGCTTCCGCGCCGGTGGAGGCGCAGGTGGCGGCTCTTCTATCACTTTCCGGTTGGCCGCAATCTCCGCCTCGATCTCGTCGCCCAGATCGTCCGGCTCTTCGATGACCTCTTCCACCGGGCCGCGATTGCCGCCCTTTTGATGCCGCTTCTTCTTCCTTCCGGGGGCTGGCGCTTCCGCCTTTACTGGCGCCGGGGCCGCCTTCACTTCCACCTTGGCTTCCGGTTTCACTTCCGGCTTGGGCTCAGGTTTCGGCTCCGGTTTCACTTCCGGAACCACCTCCACCCTCGCTTCCACCTTCACTTCCTGTACGGCCTCCACCACCGGTTTAGGCGGTGCGGGCGGTTCCGGAGATGGCCCTGCTACCATCGCCTGCCGCATCGGCAGTACGGTCACCGATGGCATGTGCAACCGTGATCCGGTTGCCGCAATAGGATCGGCATAGGGCACATTGGGAGCGGCCGGGGGCTTTCTTAGCTCCGGCTTTGAGTAGGGCAGCGCAGCCGCCATTGGAGGCGGTATATACGGTGGTTCTTCCGCCACTGCCTCCAGAACGATGTCCGCAGCCTTAGGCGGAGCAGGCACGGCAGCAGGCGGTTCCGCCTTCTTCTCTTTCGCTTCCTTCGCTGCCTGCTTCGGCTTCTCCGGCGGCTCGTACAACTCCAGTACCGTGTGCAGCGCGGCCACATCATCCTGAGGAGGCGCCGTCACTACTTCCACTTCATCCCATCGAATCGGCTCCAGCGCCGCCGGACGCTTCGCCGCCGGGGCTTCCGCCTCGGCCAGCAGAGCTGCGACGTCCACGACTTTTCCGTCGGAAACGTCTTTCCCCGGCTTCCCCTTCGCCGGCTCTCCCGTGAAGTCGAATCCCGATACTTCAAAGTGCAACCGGCAGATGTTCGCCCACTCCACGGCCGGAGCAAACTCCGTCGCCACCGTCTCTTCCCGCGGTTGCTCCAGTCCCTTCCATCGTTTCTCGGCAAGCTGCAATGCGCTTTGCCGCACGGTCGACAAGTACATGTTCGGCCGTCCTGTCTCCGTCGTTACCGGACGTGGCTTCTTCGTGCTGAGAGTGCCAGCCATTGAGTGGTCTCCAGTCTGCGATCTTAAACTAGGCTGTACATTTGTCATCGGCACTTCCGAGGGAAAACCTTTAGGGGTTGTAGGGGGAAATGCTTTAGATTCTTCTCGCACCTCCTTTCTCCGCTGTTTCCCGTCCAGTGTGTAGCCAAACTCCGGCAGCTTCGGCTCTGGCGGCCTCTTCAATTGGTATTCCCCATAGCCTCGCCCTGCCCGGCCCGGCCCTGCCTGCCGCACCGCCGCCCCTATATATAGGAAGCCTTCTAACTTGTTCCCAACACAGCACTCCATCCCCGCCGGGGTTCCCCCCAAGTGACTGGTCCCACAATAACTGCAGCGCATGGTTCTCCGAGTTTGCTGGCATCCATATTAGTCGTGATGCCTGCAACTTACTAGTACTCAAATGCACCTAGTCCCGGTCACCCTCCGCTTCCCTATTCTTCCCGCTTGCCGCCACTTAGGACCCAATCCGGCAAATCCCTCGCCTCACGGTAAAGTTTTTCGCCCCGTGCGTCGATCAATTGCTACGCATACGTAATTTTCCGCGAGGCCTTATGTCGCTAGAGCAAATTCAGAAAGATATCGATAACCTCAAGGCTGCCGTCCCCGAACTGAAAGGGGTTCTACTGGCCTCTTACGACGGTAAACCCATTGCTCATTCTCTTGAGCAGGACAGCGACCCCACCCGGATTGCCGCGCTTGCCGCTGCCGCTTCCAGTCTGGGACGCCGTGTGAGCGACAGCCTGGCCACGGGGGTCCTCAATGAGATCAGTCTCAGCGCGAGTGAAGGTCAAGTGTTCCTTTACAACGCAGGGAACAAGGCCGTGCTTGCGGTGATTGGCCCCACGGGAGCCAACACCGGTCTCATCCACCTGGAAGCCCGCTGGGCCGCCCGCGAAATCGGCGACCGCGTTTAAAACACACTTCTCAACAGGCTCTACTTCGCGGTCCGCGCCTTCGCAATCCGGTCCGTCAGCGTCCGCACGTGCGAATCTTCCATCGCCGTCCCCAATAATTCCAACTCCAGTTTCGACCCGCTGAAAGGTTCAATTTCCACCTTATACGGATTCGGCCGCTTAAATTTCTTAATATCCTTGTATTCCCACCGCCGCGATGCAGCCGCATCGTCCACTGCTTCGTAAATCAACTGGGTTTGCGTTGCCATCAGCTTCCCCTTCGATCCACCAATCAGCTTGTTCTGCTTCGCGTCGAAGTTCATATCCGCCCCCGACACATCCATCGCACCCTTTGGCTTCTCCCTCAGCCACCGCGTCACCGCGGCCGCGTCCGTATCCGGCGTCATGCGAAATGCCACCCGGGTGATTTCTCCCGACCGGTCCCGCACCGCCTTGGCGAGCTGAAACACCAGCGTCCCTTTGTCTTCGCTCAGATCCTTCACCGTTTCCCGGGCGAAGGTAAACGAAGAGGCAGGCCGTTCATCGTCCACGAACGTCAGCATCTGGGGATGCAGCACCAGTTTCCCGGCCACTGCACCGAACGGCGCCGAAAGCTCCGCCCGGTACACCTCAACGCCCGTTTGTCCCGCGGCCGTCATTACCAGCGCCAGTGGCAACACGAATCCCTTGCTGTTCCTCATTGTCCATTCCTCCTTGAGGGCTTATTCCTGCATGATAGCGAAACTCAGCGCCCCAACTCTGCCAACCGCTGCCGGGCCTCGGCGAAATCGGGCTGAAGCCGGATCGCCTCTCGAAACGCGCGCTCTGCCTCATCCCTCTTCCCCATCGCGGCGTGCGTTACTCCAAGATTGAGCCATATCAGCGCGTGGTCCGGATTTGCGCGCCTCGCCCGCTCAAATGCCGCCAGAGCCTGTGCATGGTCCCCGGCCATCGCTCGCGCTACCCCCAACGTCAACAACGCCCCAACATGCTCCCGCTCCAGCCGTAACACCCGCTCCGCCTCCGCTACCGCCGCGTCGCGCCGCCCCAGCCGGAGCAGTGTATTTGCCAGTGCCGCCCGAGCCCCGATATCCTTCCCATCCTTTGCCAGCCGCTTCTCGTAAATCGCCACTGCCTCCGCATTCGGCGTCCGGATATTCGCCATCGCCAGCGTATCCACATCCGCCTTCGTGTAGAACGAAATCACCGGGCCCGGGTACGCCGTGTGATCCGCCTTCGGCTCCACCGGCTTCACGCGGATCCAATGGTCCGTCATCGTGACATGCGGAGCATCGTTCGTCGCCCGCTTCGCCATGTGGCACTCCGCGCAATTCGTATCCACCTGCCGCGTATGCTTCACCAGAGCATGGCAGTCCGCGCATGCGTTCCTGGCCCGTGCCGTATGTGGATCATGACACGTGGTGCACGTCATCTTTCCACTCGACTTCCGGTAGCAGGCGGATTGCAGCATCCGGTACCCCGCGTGATTCACCTCAAAGCGCGGCTCGGCCGCATCGGCCCGGTCAAAGTACACCTTGTACGACTCCAACGATTCCCCCGGCCGGAAAGTAAACACCTCCCGCCCCGGCTGCCGGAACGAATCGGCTATCCCCTGCGACACCGTTTCCAGATGACACTGCAAACACACCTCCAACTGCCGGGCCGCCGGCAACCGCGAGGGATTTAGGATCGTGCCTTTCTCCGGCCTCTTCAAATGCGCCTGCGCGCCACCATGGCAGCGTGCACAGTCGATACTCTTCGGCCGTGCCCGTGCCTCCCGTGACACCGGATACGCCGCATGGCAGAACAAGCATGCATCCGAGATTTCCCGCCGCATGTCCTGGTGCACGGGCGAATCATACCCCGGCGACATGCCCCACCCGTTCAATGTCCGATACCACGACAACGGCAGTTCCAGCAGCCGGCCCTGCTCCGTGCGGTGCACATACGTCACCGCATGGTTTCCTGAACCAATCGCGAAATCCACCCGCTTCTCAATCTCATTGATCCTCTGCTTTTGTCCATCCAGTTGATACCGGAGCATCACACCATCCGCCACGCGGTAATGCCGGTTCGACAACCGGTGAAAATACTCCCCACCAAAAGAAACGGGCCGCTCACCGATCGAGCGGCCCATCCCTGTCTTTCCAAACGCTTCAACGATCGTTGCATGGCACGGCCGGCATTCCTCGTTGGAGCCCCAAAGCGGAGCCGTCAATAGAACCAGCGCCGCGCCAGCCACGCTTAGAACTGAATACGTCCACCGATCATGAACGACCGCGGATTGCGGGCCGACGTCACCTGCCCGAACGTTGTCGGAGTCGTGAATGTTGTTCCAATTCCATCCCATTGGGTGTGATTGAACAGATTGTACGCCTCTGCGCGAAGTTCGAACCGGACCCCTTCCTTGATCGCGAAGTACTTCATGAACGTCGTGTCCCACTGGTTCCAGCCCGGCCCGGACAGAACGTTGCGCGCCACCGAGGAGAACGTCCCCAGTGCCGGTGCGCTCCATACCGACGGGTTGAACCAGCGAGTGATCGTCCGCTCGCCTTTACCCAAATACGGGCTGGCCGATGCTTCCGGCCGCTGCCGGCTGCTTGATCCGACGCCCGCGTTGTCGCGGCCCAACTGCGGATTGATCGGCAACCCGGTGCGCAGCGTATAAATCCCTGACACCTGCCAGCCACCGAACGCCTTCCCCAGAATATCCTTCCGATCCCTCAGGAACGGAATGTCATAAACCAGTGATCCGATGAAGTTGTGCGTCGCATCGAAGTTCGCCCGTCCGCGCTCCCCGCGCGCATCCTGCGTGTTCGGATAGAACCCGTAGATGCCGCCCGTGAAGTCCGCGTTGTCAATCGCCTTCGACCAGGTGTACGAGGTTTGGAACAGCAGCCCCTTCGAGAAACTGCGGTTCAGGCTCGTCTGCAGGCCGTGGTAGTTCGAAGCGTAGCTCTGTTCCCGATGGTTGATCACTGCCCAACCCTTGTAGGGACGGGCCTGATTGGGATTCTGCAGCCCCTGTGCGATGCGCGGGTCGGGACGCGGCTGGTTCAGATCCTGGGTCCGCATGAAGTGCAATCCATGTGTCCCCGAGTAGCCGATTTCCAGAACCATGTTGTTCGTCAGCCCGTGCTGGATGTTGATGTTCCACTGCTGCGTGTAAGGATTGAGCTGGTTCATGTCGATTGAGCCCAATTCGATCGGGAGATCGAAGTTGCGTGTCGTGCCGCCGCCGGGATTGGAGAGGGTGGTGTTATCCACGGTCAGCAGTTCCGAGAATGGCGGATTGCCCGACATCAGAATAAACGCTCCCAGAATCTCGCGGCTGTAGAACAATCCAAAGCCGCCGCGCACCGCCGTCCGGCCGTTGCCGAACACGTCATAGGCGAAACTGAAGCGAGGTGCGAAATTCTTCTTGTGCTTGATCCAGAAATTCGTCGGATCCACCAGCCCGTTGAACCGGTTGCCCGATCCCCGTTGCACCTGCCCCGACGCGTTCACCGTCACGGCCTGTGAGGCATTGTATTGCTCCGGGATGAACACCCGGAAACGATTGTCCGGCTCCGTCGCCGGCGGGAAGTAGGAGTAGCGTACGCCAAGGTTGAGCGTCAGGCGCCGGTTTACCTTCCAGCTGTCGTCCACAAACATTTCCACCGAGTTGCGGCGGTTGTCGTTGAACGCCACGGTATTGGTTTCGTTGTAAGATGCCGCGCTGCCCAACAACATGTCGGCAAACGCGTCACCACCCGATGCCGCGCCAGGCTGCCGCGTGAAGCGGCCGTCGAAGCTGAATGCTCCAAATACGTTCGTGTTCGTCGGCTCAAACTTGATCTCGTTCGAGTAGTTGAAGCCGGTCTTGATCGTGTGCGCGCCCTTGATCCACGTGAACGTGTCCCGCAGTTCATAGATCGTCTGGTAATTGCTCCACGGCGCGCCCGGATTCAGCGATGCGTAGTTCGTCAGGGCCACCGTCGGCACACGATCGGGAACCTTCGACAGGTTCAGGCTCTGCAGCGGATAGGTGTTCTCGTTATCGGCGAACAACTGCGGGATGTTGATCCCCCATGTGGATCCGTTCAGATCCGGCGGGAATTGCTTGATGCGATTGTGGCTGCGCACGAACGTTGCGTCCATGATCAGATTCGGCCGGAACGTCGCATTGTAGTTCGCCGTCATGTTCCGTGCTGGCGTCTCGTTCTGCTGCCGGAAGAAATCAAAGCCCGAGGATGTCAGGAAGTTGTTCAACCGGAACTCCGGTGTGTAGCGCCACATCACGCGATGCTTATCGTTGAAAATGTGGTCCACACGGAAATTCTTCTCGTTGGTGTCGTCCCGCCGAGATCCCTGCGAAAACCAGTTGCGCCCCGCCGCGTCGCGGAAGTTCGGGTTCGGGAACATCTTCGTGTACCCGAGCGCATTGCGGTCCAGCCGCGCCGTCGGAATTACGTTTCCAGGGAAGGGCGTCCCCGTCGCCGGATCGTAAATCGTCCGGCCCAGGTCTGAGAAATTCCCCGTCCGGTACGCCAGTTCCGGCACGATGTTTAGAAAGCTCTGTTGCTGCCGCTCTTTGATGAACCCGACCAGCACGAAGAAGAACGTCTTGTTCCGCCCGTTGTAAACCTTCGGAATGTAGACTGGTCCACCCACTGTGAATCCGTAATCGTTGCCCCGGAACGTCGACCGCGTCGGCGTGAAGAAATTCCGCGCATTGAATTTGTCATTGCGGTGGAAATAATACGCCGAACCGTGCAGATCGTTCGTTCCGCCCTTGGTGATTACATTGAATTGGGATCCGCCGCCCACTCCAAACTCCGCCGAGTAGTTCCCGCGGATGGCCCGGAATTCCGCCACCGATTCGATATTCGGCGCCAGCGGCGTTCCCCAGTTCCCGCCCGTGTCGATGTTGTAGCCGCCATCGAGCAGCCATGCATTGTGCGTCGGCCGCACACCGTTCACCGAAGAGTTATTGTTGCGACGGTCATAGGGAGTTGTCGAAACCACGCCCGGCATCAGCAGCGCAAACGGCAGCACGTTGCGTCCGCGCGATGGCAGTTGCACCATGTCCTTGCCGTCCAGCAATTGCGACGTCGTGCCCGTTGCCGTATTCACCGTCACCGCGCTTGCTTCCACCGTCACCTGCTCGGCCAACTGGCCCACTTCCATCGTGAACACGATGCGGCGGTTGTCATTCACACGCAACACCACATCTTCCACAACCGATTTCTTGAAGCCCGCGGCTTCCACGGTCACTTCGTATGTGCCGATCGGAATCAGAACAAACGAGTAGTTGCCCGACTCATCCGATGTTGTTTGGCGAGAGAGACCAGTGCCGACGTTGCGTGCCCGCACCGTGGCTCCTGGAACGACTGCGGTCGATGCATCCTGCACCACCCCGTAGATCCCCGCCGTTACTTCTTGCGAATACCCTAGCGCGGTCAACGCCAAAGCGAGACATACGTAACGGAACATTCGTTAACTCCAGTTTGCAGTGTTTACCCAGCTGACGAAGCTATTCCGTTGATGATAGAGCAACCGGACGCTGGTGACAAGTCGAACTTTCGTTAACTGCAAAAAGAGGGCGGCCGATCAAGCACTACTGTAAACGTCGCATGCGCCATGACAATCCGCACAGCCCAATCAACACGATCCCCAGTGTTGCCGGCTCAGGCACATCGTTCGAATAAAATAAGGAATCCACCTCCCACGTCCCATCTCCTCCCGCCGTAAAATCGCCAAAACCAATCCCATTCGGTACTACGCCCAGCCTCCGGGTGCCTTGAAACACCGTCACTCCATCCACCTTAACCTCCATCGTTTGCGTTCCCCCCGGCAGCAGCAGCGTAAACGTGTGGAATCCTCCCATGGTCGCCGCCCCAACCGTGGTCGAACCAGGCGGCATAGGTTCCGATACAATTTGCAGTTGTCCTGCCTGCACGCCAATCTCCACGTAAGATGACGGCCCGTACACACCAAAGGCAGATCCTAGCCCCCCGCTCCCATCGATGTAGCGCGCTCGCAGTTCGAATACCGTATCCTTTGATGCGTCGTAGACCCCAGGGAGCTTATAGTAGCCGCCGCCCTCGCCCGGAAGGGAGAAGGTATCGCCCCGCAATACTCCCCCAGCAATGCTGTAGAGGAGTCCTTCATCTGTTCCTTCGAAACTCCAACCGTGCGCAGTAGGCAGCAGGCCGTCTTCAAAGTCCAGAAACACCGTGACCGCGGCTGCCTCACTAGCACAAAACATACCGAGCAGCGCCAGCTTCCTTGCGATGGAAATCATAGATTGCGAGGTCCTTTCCCCTCTAGATTTGAAATGAAAGCATAAGCATTGCATCCCGCTTCCGCCCGCGCCAGCGGCAAAACACGGCAAAACGCGGCATTACGTGAAAACACACGGTTTACCTACGCACCAACCTGATACCCTGTTCTGTAATGTCGGAGACCATGTCGCAGCGGGAGCCTCAGGATCCGGGCCGCAGGAGGCTCGATTCCTGGAAAGAAATCGCCCTCTACTTGGGAAAGGACATTCGCACGGTGCAGCGTTGGGAGAGCCGGGAGTCGCTTCCCATCCACAGGCACATGCATGAATCCAAGGGGTCGGTGTTTGCATTCCCCGAAGAGTTAGATGAGTGGAAGCAACGACGATCCGTAACGGAGCACGACACGGACGACAAACCAACCACCTCCGAACCGTCAATCCCATTTCCACAACTCAGCCTTGACCGCTCATCTGCCCGCCGACGCCTCCTGCTCCTGCCTGGCATCGCTATCCTCTCCGTCTTCGCCGCACTCGCAGTCCGTCATTCCGCCCCGCCCCAGAAGCCCAAACCCATCCCGCTTCGCCTCTTGGCGCAGTGGCACGATTCGAAACTACGTCGCTTGCCCCTGTCCTCCAGATTCGGGCCTTTGGTTGCTTCGACTGACGAACGCACCACTTATGCAGCGTTGCCGGATGAAGGGGTCATCGCCGAGATCGGCGTCATCGATGGACGCCTCCGAAGGCGAATCCAAACAGGCGGCCGGCCCTATCAACTGGCGCTCAAACGTGATGGCCGGGAACTCATTGTGAGTGATGAAGCGCAAGGACTGTATCTGGTCGACCTCTCCTCCGGCGCTTCCCGGCTCATTCGCACAGATGGCGCCGTAAGCTCGATCCTGCTCAGCCCCAATGAAGACCGTCTGTTTCTCGCCATGGCCTACAAAGGTCTCAAGGTGCTGGATCTGGCAAATGAACAACTGCGAACACTCCCCGGCGTCGTTTGTCCCATGAGCCTGGCCGCTGACCCCAAGAACAATCTCCTTTGGGTCAGTTGCCGTTGCGGTGGACCCGGTGGTCGCCTCGGCCACGACAACATCGATGTGCTCGACTTCGCCACGGAGCGTAGCGTGCGAACGGTGGGTGGGCCCCCGCTGGTCGGCGGCCACATCGCTGTCTCCTCGGATGGTGCACTGGTCGCCATCGATGGCAGCGACGCCTGCATCTCTCCTCGCTATGACAGAATCGGCTGCCCTCCGGGCGCTTATGGCATCGTTCAAGTATTCCGCGCCTCCGACAGCAAGCATCTCACCACCCTGTTGACATCCTCACCGGGATTCCTCTACTTCACCCCCGACAACTCCAGACTCCTTCATACCAACGGAAAACACCTTTCCGTTTTCGAAACCAGCTCCTTCCGGCAGGTCGAATCCTTGGAACAGCACATTATGTATGCCATCCTTTCCCCTTCGCGGCAGGAACTTTACACCATCCTCCGTGAGCCCAACGAATGGGTAGCCGCACCGCTCAACGACCTTCGCTGCGATTTTCGTCCGGAGGGATTGTACTCGTTCCATTGGTCCGCGGACGGTATCTTTACCGACCTCGGCGGCTCCAGTCACGGCGCCCCGCACCACGTCGAGTTCCAGCCTGGCCTGCTCGGGCAGGCCTTCCAGTTCAACGGCTCATCCTCTTTCCTGGATAGCGCCCCTGGAGATTCTGCATTCTTTCTCGGTCACAACATGACCTACATGCTTTGGCTGAAGCCCAGCCGTTCCTCCATCGAAGAAACGCTCCTGCAACGCATTCATCTCAATCAGCCCGATTGGAGGATGCTACGGCGGCCGGACGGCAGAATCGAACTTGAGTTTCCCCGAGACAACCGCAAGCCTCTCCTCCTCACCTCCGTCGATACAACGGCGACAGACCACTGGAGCCACATCGCTCTCGTGACCGGGCAGGAAAACGTGCAACTCTACCTCAACGGCAAGCCTCAGGGCTTCCTCTCCGCCAATATCAGCGATCAGAAAGGCGGTCATTTCCGCTTTGGCGCTGGCTTTCGCGGCGGGAATTTTGCAGGGCATATGGATGAGGTTACTGTCCATGCGCGCCCGTTCTCCCGACAGGAGATTCAACGCGTTGAGGCAGACCTCCGCCGCTGTCATATCAACTAAGCGGCCGTAGTTCTCAACCAGCACACAAAAAAAGAGGGCGGCCCTTCTGCAGAGCCGCCCTAAAGTGTGTTGGGTGGAGAAACCTACTTACAGGAAGCCAAGATTCTGTGTCGTGAAATTCGCCAGGTTCGGAAACACGCTCAGCAGGTCGCTCTGCGGCACTCCAAACCATTGCGCCAACGTCGCACCATACACATCTAGCGGTGTCGTCGGGATCCAGTTGCCCCGATTCCCCGAATCGTCCGGACCCTGCAGCGCCAAGGTCGGAAATGTCCCATACATCTCTCCGCCCTTCAGCGCCGCTCCCATCAATAAATGATGCCCGCCCCATGCATGATCCGTGCCCGCTCCTTGCGATGGCTGGAAGGTCCGGCTGAATTCCGATTCCGTAAACGTCGTCACCTGGTTCGCTACTCCCATCTCCACCGTCGCGTTCTGGAATGCAGCCAGCGCATCACTCAACTGCGTCAGCAAATTGGCATGATCCGGCAACTGGTTGCTGTGCGTATCAAACCCGCCCATTGACGCAAAGAAGATCTGCCGCCGCATCCCCAACTGCCCGCGCACCTGAATCAGCCGCGCAATCTGCGCCATCTGATTCCCCAACCCCGTAGTCGGAAATGCAGTCGCCAGCGGATTCGACGTCGTCGCCTGATTAATCAATTGCGCAATGCGGATTCCTTCCTTTGTATTCGCGCTCGCCGCCTGCACCAAAGCCATTCCCGAATCCATCTCCAGCAGTTCCTGCACCGACACATCGCGCGCCACCATCGCCGCATTGGCCGGGTTCGTTCCTTCCAATCCCGTGCTGGTCTGCCCGGGATTCACCGTGGCCGGTTTTGTCGTCACGCCGTTCAACAACAGCGCGCCGCCGCTGACCGACACACCGAGCGGAAATGAAGAAGGCTGATTGATCCCGTACTGCGTCAGCTTGTCCGCAATCCGTCCGCCCCATCCCGTTGTGCCACCCAGCGGCATTCCCGTCTGCCACTGCGAGGTTTGATCGGAGTGCGAAAAAAGATTGCTCGGCACCTGTCCCCCACTCAGATATTGCTGCCGCGTTGTCGGCCGCACCAGCATTCCGACGTTCGCTACTGCCGCCAGCCGTTTCTGCGCCCACAACGGATGCAGCGAAGCAAATGACGGATGCAGTCCATACACAACCCCCGAACTCGTCGGGCATTGCAAAATCGTGCCCTGTGGGATCGCCAGTGTTCCCCGCACTCCCGCATACTGCGAGTACTGCGTGCTATACGGCAGCACCATGTTGTTCGCGTCGTTCCCGCCAAACAGGAACACGCATACCAGGGCTTTGTAATCCCCCGTCGATTGCGCCAGGGCGTTTATCATTCCCATCCGGCTGAACTGGCTGGCCACGGTCAGCGTACTCACCGAACAGCAGCCGAAACGCAGAAAGTTTCTTCTTGATGTCATGGTTGATTCCTCCTTTTGTTACCGGCTATCCCCTACGGCTCCACCTGATACTGGCTCGAGGAGCCCACCAGGTATGCCGCGTTCCGTGCCCTCGTCCGCACATCCGTGGTCGCGTTCAGCGCCGTGAGGATGCTTGTCTTCATCGCTGCTGACATAGCGCCATGCATCAGCGCCTGATTCAGCGCTTCCACCAACGCCGGCGGATCAGAGGCCAGCCGCTCCAACTCCGCCAGATCCACTACCACCGTTGACCCCAACCCGTTGCGGCTCGCCCGGTAGATGAAGTTCACCCGGTTCAGCGCCACCGATGGCGTATTGATCTGGTATTCCGGAGCCACTACTCCGTTGGCGCGGTAGAAAGGAGAGAAGTAGTTGAACACACTCGGGGCATTCCACAGGTTCTGCCCCATGTTGTTCGCATAGCTGTTCAATCCATGTTCCGCCAGTACATCCGCATCCAACCCGCGCAGGTAGCTCAGGATGAACAGCACCGGCTCACGCAGTTTGCCCGAACTCGCCGTGATTGCATCCGCTTCCGGATCCGTCACAATCGCCTTCGCCGTTTCCCACAAATCACCGCCGGTCTGCTGGAAGCGCGTGGCCACCCGCTGCACATACGCAGGAGATGGCTGCCCCATCACCAACCGTTGAATCAGGCGCAGCGCCACGAACGGCGGCACGTTCGGATGCTGCCTGATGTTCTCGATCACCATCTCCAGTTCTTCCGGAGCCGTTCGTCCCGCCGGAATCACCATGCCGTTGAGCAGTGTCTTCTGCGTCTTATCGTGATTCTCATCCGCGGCGATCATCTGTCCTACGTAGTAAGAGGGATTGATCGACTTCGGCGCCGCGCCCGGCTTCGTCGGATACGTCCACCCGGTGAGCGCGCGTGCGAAGTGCTTCACGTTGTCTTCGGTGTAAGTGGGTATCGGCTTGCCGAACGAATCCAATTTGTTCGTCCCATCCATGTTCAGCAGGTTCAATCCCACCGTGAACAACTGCAGCAACTCACGGCCGTAATTCTCATTCGGCTCCAGTCCCCGCGCCGGATTCGCTTTCACGTTGTTCACCATGTCCAGGAACCGGCCCATCGTCGGACTCAGCGTCACTTCCTTCAGCAACGTGAAGTAATTCCCGAACGCATGCTGGTTCATCAGCCGCATGTACGGCACCAGTTGCTGCGAAGAACCTGTCTTCACGCCCGATACCACCAGGATCTGGCTCAATGCGAACCCCATCCGTTGCCGCAATTGATCTCGCCCCGTCATCGCGTTCAGGTAGAACGCCCGTTGCGCCGGAGTGATTGACGAAGAATCCACCAACGGCTCTGGCAAGTCCGAAACCGGCGCCGTGCGCTGTTCGTTCAGCCATGCCGCAATCCCCTTGGTCTGCAATTCGGCGATGCTTTCCGGCGATCCACCCCAGCTTGCCCGCTGCAGGAATCGAGCCGCAACCGCCGGAGTCATCTGCGCATTCGTCACCTGCACCGGCACAATCAACGCATTCGACGAGACCGCGCCCGGATCCGGATTGCGCACGCTCACCGTCACCACGCCGCCCAGTCCGTAAGGGATCTTCGCCGTGGCCATCACGTAGGTTGGCGCGACCTGCAAAATCGTTGCCTGCGTCGAGCCCACCCACAGTGTCGCCCCGCTGGCCAAGCCGCTCAACTCCACGCGGAAGGCAGGCTGTGTCCCCGGCACCAGCACGCCGGGCAGCACGCGAGTAACAGCCGGCACTGGATTCTGTAGCGAAATCGTCGATGTGTCACTGATCGCCGTATTTGTCTTGCTCGTGGCCTTGACACTGACCTGTGGTGTGGCAGGCAGTGTTGCCGGTGGCGTATACAATCCCGTATCGGAGATGGTTCCGAATGTCGCATTCCCGCCCACTACACCGTTCACCGTCCATGTCACCGACTTATCCACCGCATTGCCCACACTCACGCTCATCTGCTTCGTCGTGCCGATGCGCATCGTGTAAGTGTCGGGATACACATTGACGGTCACCGTCGGCATGATCTTGAAGTATTTCCCACTCGTCTGCACGGCCCCGGGTTCCGGATTGCTCACGCAAATCGTCGTGTCCCGTGGCGTGTTGTCGGTTGCTGTTACGCGTAGCTCCGTCGCGGATACGAACGTGGTCGGCACAGCCGCATCGCCGATCTTCGCCACTGATCCGCGCACGAACCCGCGCCCCGTCACTACCACCGTGAACGTGCCGATGTTCACCGAATTCGGCGCCAGGCTGGTGATCCCAGGCTCCGGATTCTGTAGTGTGACCGTGCTCTCGGCAAACGCCGTCGCATCGGCCGCGCTGGTCGCCCGCACTTTGATGACGTTCGCCGCCGGCACGATCGCAGGCGTCGTGTAGAACCCACTGGTGGAAATCGTTCCCACCGTCGCATTCCCGCCCACTACGCCGTTCACGGCCCAAGTGACTGTCCGGTTGGCAGCGCCGGATACCGACGCAGAAAAGGTCTTAGTGGCCCCGACCCTCATCGTATAACTCGATGGGCTGATGCTCACCGTGACTGCCGCGCCCAACGGCGCGATGTTCATCATGAGGACGGCTGCCGCATACACGTAGCCGCATCGCTGGACTGTAAATGACATTCGAAGTGTTTCCCTCCGGGATTCCTGTTACTATCGGGCGCGTAGTCCTAGAAGTGTGCAGCGCAAGAGGGAGAAATCTTGCCCTACTGCCAGGCTCAAACTAACGCCTTACGAGTACTATTGGGGAGTGCGGAGAGAGACTTCATGTACCCCGTTGTAGGGGTAATAATGGAGAAACGATACCACAAGTCAAACACGCAACGTTTGCATTCCTACATTGGTGCGGATTCGTGTCGATTCGTGGCCCCAAAACCTCGCTCTTAATACAATAGAAGTACGGATGCTGATTCTCCTGGCCCTACTTGCCACCCAGGGCCCCGCGCAATTCACCGGCAATGCCATCTGCGGCGATTGCCACCGCAACATCGTCAAACGCTACGCCGCCACCACTATGTCTCGCGAAGGCGTGCTCTGCGAAAATTGCCACGGACCTGCCAATCTGCACGCCCAAGGCGCCGCCCGACTCGAAATTCCCACCGCCCTTGATCCCGCCCCCCGCGACGCCGTCTGTGCCCAATGCCACTTCACCGGCGCCGCCCGCATTCTGAAACCCAATCGCGACCTCGCCCGCTTCCGCGCCGGCGATCTCCTCACCAGCTACGCGTCTTCCTTTATATATGTCGCCGCCCCCGAGATCGGAGGGGGCAAAACAGAGCAGTTCGCCCTCAGCCGCTGCCGGCAGAAATCCCCCGATCTCTGGTGCGGCTCCTGTCACGACACCCACAGCGGCAAGACCGATCGAACCCTTTGCCAGTCCTGCCACACTCCGCAACAGTGCAACCGCGGCAAAGATTGCATCTCCTGCCACATGCCGCAGAACGATCATCGAATCGCGCGGCGCAAGACCCCGCCTCGCTCCCCAACCTGGCAGATCCGCCCCTTCACCGCCTCCGACAACGCTCCCCGTGAACTCGGGCTGGCCTACTACGAACTTTGGACGAAATCCCGCAATGCCCAACAACAGGGCGAGGCATTGCGGCTGCTGGCGAACCTCCCCAAAAAGGACGCCAAAGTCACCTCCGCCCTCAATTCCCTACGGAAAGCTGGATCGAACCAACCATGAAAGCTAAGGCCTTAGTCCTAGATATGGACGGCGTTTTGATTGATTCCAACCCATTACATGCCCAAGCGTGGCTCCAGTATCTATCGCAGTACGAAAAGGCCGCCGATTCTATGTTGGAACGAATGCATGGCAAGAGGAACGACCAGATCGTCCGCGAACTCTTCGGCCAGGATCTCTCCGAAGACGAGGTCTTCGCCCATGGCGCGGCCAAGGAGGCGCTCTACCGTACACTGATGCGTCCCCATCTGATGGCCAGTCTCATCCCCGGCGTCGCCGCGTTCCTGGAGCGTCATCGCTCTCTGCCTCTTGGTGTGGCCAGCAACGCCGAGCCGGATAACGTCGCCTTCGTCCTGGATGAAGGCGGGCTCCGCCACTACTTTTCCGCCGTCATCGACGGCCACCAGGTCGATCGGCCTAAGCCCGATCCGCAAATCTACATCCGCGTCGCCGCGCAACTCGGTGTCGCGCCCCACGATTGCGTCATCTTTGAAGATTCCGCCACAGGCATTCACGCGGCCCAGGCAGCAGGAGCGCGCGTCGTCGCGGTCCGCTCCACGGAGGTGGCTCTCCCTCCCACTGATTTTTCCATTCGCGATTTTACAGACCCTGAACTGGAGACATGGTTGGCTCAATCCTAACCCGAGGCTGCCTCATTGGCGCTTGGCTGCTGGCAACAGCGGCGTACGCCCAGGTTCCGCTTCCTCTCGAGCAGATTGCCCAACGCCGCTCTCCGGATCTGGCCCCCGCCCTCGAAGGCAAACAGGTCCTGGTCCAGGGCACCGTGGCCTCCCGCCCGATTCTCTACGGTGAATACGCCCACCTTCCGATCCGCGATGGTTCCGCGCACGGTCTCATCCTGGAAGCTCCCGACTTCATGTTTGAGCGCGTTACACCTGGCGACGTGCTCGAAGTTCGCGGCGTCGTCGCCAACCGCGGTGGCATGCCGGTCCTCCGTCCTGTTCAATTAACTACCACCAGCCAGAGCGCACCCCCGCCGCCGCTCTCCCGCCGTATCCAGCAGTTGCAGAATGTCGATGCCATCGGACTCACTGCCCTTATCCAAGGCCGTGTGGTCACACTTGCAGAGGATTCCGGCGGCGAATACATCCTGCTCAGTGACGACCAGCCGGTCCCTTACCCCGTCTATCTCCCCAAAACCGCCAATCAAATCGGCAGCGGCCTCAATCGGTATCGCGTGGGAGATCGTGTCCGGGTTCTCGGCACCGCCTCGCAGGCTGCGCTCGAACCGCCGTACAACGACAAGTTCCGCATGGTGATTGCCGACGCCACCGCCGTCTCCCTGATGGAGCGCGATTGGCTGGTTTCTCCGCAGGTATTATTGGTCCTGATGGCTGTGCTTCTCGGCGCCGGAGGCCTCGTCCTCGCCTGGCACCAGAAGCGCATGCGCATCCGCCGCTCCATCCGGCGCATCCACAGCTTCTGCGAAGAACTGCTCACGGCTGCCACCCTTGAGGATGTCTATCGCAAGCTGCGCACTCTCGCCCCGCGCACCATGGAGATCAGTAGCGTCGAGATTTTCCGCTTCGACCGCACCAATCAGGTCCTGCGCCGCACAGTGGCCCCCGGCATGGAAACCATGCCCGCCCGCGCCGATCGCAACAATGAGCGCACCGATCATGCCGTGTCCCTTTGCTTCCGCAATCGCACGCCGCTCCACATCCCCGATACCCGCCGCAGTTCCCTCTACTGGGGCGCCAATCGCGAAGCCATCCCCAGAGGCGTCGTCCTGCTTCCCATGTTCGCCCGGGAGGAATTGATCGGCGTCCTCGAAGTCGCCCAGTATGAGCGGCCCCGCCGGTTTTATCTGGAAGAGCTGACCGCGCTCCAGCATATGGCCAATCAGGTCGCCATGGTGCTCAAGCTCATTGAGCAGCTCCAGCGCAAAGAACAGTTGATGCGTAGTGAACGCCTTGCCGCTACGGGGCAGATCATTTCCGGCGTCGCCGGCGAACTGCGCGGCCCGCTCGAATCCATCCTCTCGCTGGCCCACAAACTCCTCGAGCAGGGCGATCCTGAAGCCAAGGCGATCCTCAATGAATCGCTCCGCGCCAACGCCATCCTTTCCCGCTACAGCCAAGTCGCCGCCAAGGACGAGGAAGTCACCAACATCGAGATGAACGCTCTTGTCCAGGCCGCCGTCGAAGGTTGCAAGAAGGAAATGCAGGCCAGTGATCTTCAACTGCAGTGCGTTCTCTCCTCCGACCCGCTCTGGGTCGCGGGCTCCAGCAAACAGTTGGAAACCGTGGTCCGCAATCTCATCCTCCTTGCAGCCCGCTCCGCCAAGTCTTCGCTCGACCGCACGGTGCGCATCGAAAGCCTCTCCAGCATGCGCCGCGTCATCGTCGCGGTCCAATACGGCGTCCTTTATTTCGATGAAACTCTCGCTGCTTCCACAGCCGGCACTCGCGACGCCGATGGCCTGGGCTTGAGCGTCTGCAAAGGCATCCTTCACGGCCAGGGCGGCGACATCCGCGTCGTCCGCGCAGGCGAACAATCCTGCCGCCTTGAAATCGATCTCCCCGCCGCGTTCCCCGCCGAGCAGGTTCCGGTTAATGGACAGAACGGCCGCCGCGGCTCGCGCGCCCTCACTGCGCTCATCATTGAGCCCGACGTCCTCAACCAGCGCCGCCTCATATCCTATTGGGCCGGCCGTAAGCATCGCGCCGTTCCCGTAGCCAACGAAGAGGAGGCCCTGGAACTTCTTCGCCGCGTCAAGATCGACGTCGTGTTCTGCGCCGTCCGCATCGGCGGCGGCAACTGGGTCGAGTTCTTTGACCAGGTCCGCAACCAGGTGGCCGTCTTCGTCCTCCTCGCCGACGGCATGGATTCCGACGACAAGACCCTCTTCCCCGAAGACGAAGGGCTTCTCCTCCGCAAGCCCATGGAATCCGGTGAAATGGACCGCCTCCTCGACCGCATCGAGAAGCGCGTCGACACCGTGTCGCAACCCTCCGCCTAGCTCCCCACTCCTTCAGAGCCGCGCGCGTCAGCAAGCGGTCAGACTAAAATGAAATTGAGGTGGCATTCCCGATGCGTTCCCTAGCCCTGTTCTTCTGCCTGGCGTCGCTCGCCCTGGCCCAAAAGAAATACGACGGCCCCAAGCCTTCCAAGCAGGATGTTGTCTTCCTCCTCCACGCAGGCAATCTCGTCTCCACTGAAGTCGCCGTGGCCAAAGAGGAAAAACGCAAAGACGATCGAGCCTATATCGTCGATGGCGCCGCTTCCTCCGCCAAAACCCCACTCGCCGAGCCCATTTTCCTCATCGACGCCAAAACCGTTCAGGTGGACCGCCTCCAACTCTATAAACTCGACGTCAAGAACGGAAAACGCGAGGTCGTTTTTCCCCCCGCTAACAAACGCAAAAAGGACTCCCCACGCCCCCTTCATCTCAGCATGAAGCGCCTCGGCGAAGGCATTTACCGTCTCGAAGCCAATGAATACCTGCAAAATGGCGAGTATGCGCTCACTCCCGAAGGCTCCGACCAGGTCTTCCTCTTTCAGGTATACTAACCGGTAATTAAGGGATATCCCCCATCATAAGAATGGATCGTAAGATCCATATAGTGTCATCCATATTCCGCCGATTTCATACCCCAGAACATGAAACTCTGGGGCTCCATCGCCGCGTCGTTGCTTGGAGTGTGCTCGCTCCAGGCCGCCGACATCAGCGGTCAGATCATCATTAAACGCAAGCTGACCAAGCGCGCGGTAACGGTGACTGCCTCCACCTACCACCGCGGAGTCACCGTCCCGGCCGCTCCCGATGCCCCCACTGACCCCCTCGATTACGAGCGTTCCCGCGTCGTGATCTACCTCGAAGGAGACCTCGGAACCCAGCCCGCCACCGCTACCGTCGAGCAGAAAGGCCGCCGTTTCCTCCCCGACACCGTTGTCATTCCCGTTGGCTCCACCGTTTCCTTCCCCAATCTCGACCCCATTTTCCACAACGTCTTCTCTCTCTCCAAACCAAAATCCTTTGATCTTGGCAATTATCCGCAGAACTCCAGCCGTAGCGTCACCTTCATGAAACCGGGCATCGTCCAGGTGCACTGCCACCTCCACCCCAACATGGCTGCTTCCATCGTGGTCACTCCCAATCGGTGGAGCACCAAATCCAGCCCTACCGGCGAGTTCACGCTCAAAGGCATCCCTCCCGGCACACACACCATCGTCGCCTGGCACAAAACCGCGGGCTTCTTTCGTAAAACCATCCGCATCACCGCGACGGACGCTCCCCAGATCGAATTCCACATCCCCCTCGAAGCCGAGACCGTGGCTCAAGCGAGATAGCCATGCGATTCGCCACGCGCACCTTCCTCTGGTCGTTTGTCCCGTTCGCATTTCTGCTTTTGGGCAGTTTCGCCGCCATCCAGTGGATGGTCCAGGCCACCGTGCATGAACGTCTTCGCACTTCCCTCCGCGAAACCCATTCCTCTATCGCCCGCGTTCGCTCCCGCAGCGAACTCCAGAACAGCCGCTTCCTCCGCATCATCGGCGAAAATGCCTCACTCAAAGCCGGTATCGAACTGCTCGCCGCGAATGACGACAAAGCGGCCCGCCTCACGCTCGAAGATCAGCTCTTCGAAATCTGTGAGTCCCTTCAATTCGATTTCCTCATGGCCTCCGATGCCAATGGCAAACCCCTTGCTGGCATCCGCCGCACCGGCAACACCTTCGCCCCGCTCGACGTGGCCAGACTCAACGGCCAAAGGCAAGGCATCCTTTCCATCGACAACCTCGCCTTCCAGGTGTCCTCCATCCCTGTCAACCAGGGTGAGGAAACCATCGGTCTCCTCACACTCGGGGAACAGTTCGACTTCGGCGACTTCTCCACACCCGCCATCCTCACCAACCATGGCCGTGTCGTTAAGTCCAGCATCGCAGGCATTCCTCCTGCCGAAGTCGAAGCCGCTCTCCACTCCTGCACCGGACAGGGTGAATGTGAAATCCGCCTCCGCAACCAGACCTATCTCTCACTCCCTCTGGAAAGCATCTATTTCGGCGATGGCTGGACTCTCCGCAGCCTGCAGAATGTCGATTCCGCCGTCAGTCCCGTTGCCGCCATTCTCCGCAAGGTCTTCCTTGTGGCCGCCATTTTTGCTCTCGCCGCCGCCCTTGCGGTGGGAGTGCTCTCCTCGCGCTCCATCGTCGAACCCATTGCCCGCGTTGTGACGCACCTCCATCAAAGCGAAAGCACCGGCGTACTCCCCGAGTTCAACGTCCGCGTGGCGAATATCCGCGAAATCGACGAGCTCATCGCCAGCTTCAATCGCGCCGCCTCCGCCATCGTCGAAGCCCGAGCCAGCCTCCAACGCGCTTACGTTGAGTTCGTCAGCGCCCTCGCCGGCGCCCTCGATGCGCGCGACCGGTACACCGCCGGCCACAGCCGCCGCGTCAGCGAATACTCCGTCGAATTGGGCAAAGCGCTCCAACTCGCAACGCCCATGCTCGATCGGATTCGCATCGGGGCATTGCTCCATGACATCGGCAAGATCGGCATTCCCGATTCTGTTCTCCAGAAACCCGGCAAGCTCACCCCAGAGGAGTTTGCCCTGATTCAACAGCACCCCGGTATCGGACGCCGCATCCTCGAAGTCGTCCAGGGGTTCGAGCCGTTTCTCCACGCCGTCGAGCTCCACCACGAAAACTGGGATGGCTCCGGTTACCCGTTGGGCCTCAGCAAAGAATCCGTCCCCCTCGACGCCCGCATCATCCACATCGCCGACGCCTACGACGCTATGACGTCCGACCGTCCCTATCGCCCCGGCATGGCCCACGACGAAGCCATCCGCATCATCAACCGCTTCGCCGGCACCCAATTCGATCCCAAACTCGCCGCCATCTTCGCCGAACTCGAGGCGATTCGGCTCGCCGCCCCCGACCGTACCACCGCCGAATCCCTCCAGAACCTCGCGCAGTCGGTAGAGCAGGAAGCCGTGACGCAGCAAGCCGTGACGCAGCAAGCCAAGGATAAAGACGTGATCGAGGAGCCTCGCTCGTGATCCGTCACGCCGCCCTCACGCTGGTTCTCACCGCAAGCCTGCAAGCCCAGGAAGCCTCGCGCGGATTCGAACTCGCCACCACCCTGTCCGGCGGCCTCTATCATTCCCATCAGCTCTCCGCGGGGCCGGTGAATGGCGGTCTCCGCGCCATGCTCTATCCCACGCTCAAACTCAGTGACCGCTGGTCTGCTTCCGCCGCCGTCCAGTTCGCCGCCTCCCCCTACTTTCGCGAGCAGTTCAGCGAGCCCCGTCAATTCCACGCCAACGTTCTCCAAGCCCAGATCACCTACTCGCGCGTCTCCCACAACAAGGCCTTCGCCTTTCGCGCCGGGCAGCTCTCGTCCGCCTTTGGTGCTTTCCTCCTGCGTTATGACGACGCCGCCAATCCACTGCCCGACATGCCAATGGGCTACGGCTATTACTACAAGAGTGTCACCACGCTCGGGCTTCCCGGCGTGCAACTCGATGCCAGCCTCGGCAAGCTCGACCTGCGCGGTCAGTTCACCAACTCCTCGCCCGCCAACCGCCGCACGCTCCTCGATTCCGATCAATACGGCAGCTACACGGCCGGCGCCGGCTACACGATTCGCCAGGGATTTCGCATTGGCGCGTCCTTCAATCGCGGGCCCTACCTCCACCGCCGGCACTCTTTCTTCTTCCCCGGCGAAGCCCGTCCAAAGGACCTGCCCTCCACCAGTTTCGGTGTCGATGTCCAATACGGCCGCGGCCCCTGGAACGCATACGGCGAGTGGCAACACCACCAGCGCGACTACAAGGCCATTCCCAATTTCATCTACAAAACCGGCTACGCCGAACTGCGCCGCGTCCTCACGCCGCGCTGGTATCTCGCCACGCGCCTCGACTACGAGCGGCCCAGCGCTTATCCGGGAAGGGAACTGCTCGATCTCGCCTTTGGCTTTCGCCCCAATCGCCACCAGTTGATCAAAGCAGGCTACGCCTTCGCCTTCGGCCCCGCCATCCGCGGCTCACTCGGCAATGTCTTCTCCCTCCAACTCATCACCAACCTCAGGCCCATCTCCGTCGCCGGCAACTGAGCCCTCCACCTGGTAGAAGGAAAGCGAATTATCCCCCTGCTTCACCACCCGAGTCCTGACCAGCCTTCCGTAGCGCTCCTCCAGCTTCTGCCGTGTCGCATGCTGCGCAATCACCAATCCGCCTTCCATCTGCTCCCCTAAGATCGTCAGCGCCATTTCATATTCCTTAACCTTGGGATAAGGCGGGTCGAGAAACACAATGTCCGCCGCCTGGCGCGGAAGCATCAGTTGCACCGACCCTCGGACCACCGCCGCCCGCCGTAACACTCCCAGCGATGCCAGATTCTCCTGCAGAATCTCCGCCGCTTCCCGGTGCTTTTCCAGAAAAATCGCCTTCGCCGCGCCCCGGCTGAGCGCCTCAATCCCCACCGCGCCCGTTCCGGCATAGGCGTCCAGAAACACTTTTCCCTCAATCACCGGAGCCAGGATGTTGAACAACGACTCCCGCAACCGGTCCGGCGTCGGACGCACCAGGTCGCCCGGCACTGCCTTCAGTCTTCTGCTGCGAAACTCCCCGCCGATGACACGCATGATCTACAATCTTTGATGATAGATGCATCCCGGCGGTTACGAGGAGCCATCATGAACAGAATTCATCGGAGATTCGGATTTCTCGCGGCTGCGCTTGTCGCCGCGGCCTTCACCCCCCAGGCTTCGGCCCAATTGACATGCCCGGTGCTCACCAACACCACGCGCATCGCGGCCCAGGCCAACGGCGACGTCCAGACCGTTCGTGCCAATGCTTTCCCCTGTGAGTGGGGCATCTCTTCCAGCGAAACCTGGATCTTCACAGAGCGCATCGAGAACCAGGCCCGTGTCACCGTTCTCGCCAACCCCGGCGCTGCCCCGCGCACCGGCACTATCTCCATTTTCCCTGTCAATATCGCCGCCACACTGCCCGGTGTCACCATACCTGTCGTGCAGGCTGGGGCCGGCTGCGGCTTCACTCTCAATCCGCAAAACGTCAATGTCGCCACCAACGGCGCGGTCACCGGCATGGCCGTCAACGCCAACGTCGGCTGCACGTGGACCACGGCAGTATCCGCCTCCTGGCTCGCCCTTCCGCCCGGAGTCGAAGGCTTCAGCGGGCCCGGCTTCCTCAGCCTCACTGCCGCCGCCAACGGCAATACATTCCCCCGCGTGGCAACCGGCTCGGTCGCCGGTGAGTTCACCCAATTCCTTCAGAAGGGCGTCAACACCCCCGAATTGTTCGCCGACGTCTCCGTCAATCACCCCTTCTTCGACTACATCACGCTGATGCGCACCACCGGCCTTACCTCCGGCTGCACGCCCACCACCTATTGCCCCGATCGCACCATCTCGCGCGGCGAAATTTCCGTCTTCCTCGTGCGCGCCCTCTACGGTCTCGCCGATTTCGCCTATCCCGCCGCCCCATACTTCACGGATGTACCCAGCACCCATCCCTTCTTCCGCTACATTCAGAAAATCCGCCAGCTCGGCATCACTCTTGGCTGTAGCGACACCACCTTCTGCCCCGACGACCTTGTGACCCGCGCCACCGGCGCTACCCTGGTCGTCCGCGCCCGCCTTGCTACTTCCAGTCAATTCGCGCACCCCGTCAACCCGCTCTTCACCGATGTGCCCTTTGGCGACACCTTCTTCGGCGCCATCCAGAAAGCAAAGCAACTCGGCATCACCAGCGGCTGTACCGCCACCACCTATTGCCCCACGTCCAATCTCACCCGCGGGCAGGCCGCCGTCTTCGTCATTCGCGGCCTCATGACGCAGTAATGATCTACCTTCTGCTCGCCGCATTGGTCTCGACGCCAGCCGCCCTGCGCGCCGCGCTTCCCGCGGACTATTTCCAATTGATGGCGCAAGAGCTGAAGTCCATCACGCCCGCGCCGGAAATGCGTTATCCCGCCAGTTACGCGTTCACGGCCGCAGTCCTCTACACCAGGCGGCATCCGGCCAATCCCAACTTCGGCGACCCGAAGCTTCTCGACCTCGCCATCAAACTGGGCGATGTGACGGCCGAACAAAGCGAGCGCGACAACGCGCAGGACCGCCAGGATTACGAATGGGAGATCCATTTCTGGCTCGATTCCTATCGCCTCCTGGAGGCAAAACTCCCGCCCGAGAGCCGCACCCGCTGGCGCAATCAACTCGAGCGCAACGTCCGCTGGTTCGCCGGAGAAACCGAAGCGCGCATCGACTTTCCCCGCTTCCAGAGCCCCTTCATCCGCACCTCAACCAATCACTACGCTCTGTTCGCCTCCACTACCTATTTCGCCGGCCGCGTCCTCAAGATCAAAGAATGGGAGCAACTGGGTGCACGAGCCATGCACCGCCTCGCCGCCGAAGAGCAGGCCCCCGGCGGCTATTGGGCCGAGTACACCGACAACGGACCCACCACCGGCTACGACTACATCACCATGAACTGCGTGGCCCTCTATTACGAGCACAGCCTCGACCGGGACGCGCTCACCGCTCTGCGCAAATCCACCGACTTCCACAAACACTTCACCTGGCCCAATGGCGAGCCCGTCGAAACCATCAACGGCCGCAACCGCTATTGGGCGGTCAGTCCCTGGGGCAACTTCGCGTTCACCAACTGGCCGGATGGCCGCCGCTACGCCGAGTTCCTCGCCCGCTTCTTCAAGGCGGGCAACGTGCGCGGCCGCGATCTCGGCCGCATCGCCCAGAGCGCGCTGTACTACCATCCGGGACCCAGCGCCCCCATCCCTCAGGAACTGCCTCAATCCGCCCACCAGTTGCCAGTCCCCGCCGGCATTCGCCGCACCGCGCCCTGGACCATCTGCCTCTCCGGTCTGCATGAGCCGCCCACCAGCAGCCAGTTCACCATCGACCGGCAGGGCAACATGAGCATCTACCACGACCGCCTCGGGATGATCATCACCGGCGCCGGCTCCAAGCGCCAGCCGGAGCTCGCCACCATCATGGAGAAGGCCGAGCAGCAGGTGATCACCGTTCCCCGCAGCAGCCGCCTCCGCATGTCCAATGAGTTAGACCGGCTCGGCCTGGCCTACCTGACATTCTTCGTCGACCTCAACGTGCCCCGCCCTGAGCCGGATCGCGTCAGCTTTCAATTCAAGGTCACTGAGGTGGGGCGAGACCGGATGGGCGATGCCCTCATCAATCTGCAGTTGGTCCTGAAACCCGGTGAGGTGCTGGAAACGGCGCAAACGAAAGTCACCCTCGACGGCAACCCCATCGAACTCACCCCGGAGCAAATCGGCGGCTGGATCCGCCACCGCGGCTGGACCCTCAAGGTCCCGCCCAATACCCGCCTCACCTGGCCCGTGCTTCCGTTCAACCCCTACAGCAACAAACCGGAAACCGACCTGCGGTACGCTGTCGGGCGGCTCTACGTCCCATTGAAAGTCGAAAAGAATCCCGGCTGGGCGCTGAACTGGGGACGGCAGGATGTCGACTTCAGCCTTGAAGTGAACCCCTGAACCCTACTTCGCCGGCGCGATCACTTCCACCGCCGCGCAGGCATTCTTCGCTTCATAACCCAGGAACGGCACCAGCGTGCTCGCCGGCGCCTGCTCCTTGTTGTAAAACTCGAAGCGCACCTTCCGCGTCAAATCCGTCCCGTCCTGCGAACTCGGATACAAATAGCTGAACACTACATCCTTGATCGACGCGCCGGCTTTCGTCATGTCCTTATCCAGCGACTGGAACATCTCCCGCACGCCCTGCTCCGTGCACCCGTTCGATGCATGCAGCGAGCTGAAGTAGATCCGCGGTGATGAGATCCCAGCCACCTGCGTGAAGTTCGGCGACTTCGTCAACCCTTCAGGATTCACGAACCCCACCGGCTTCTTCGCCCTGGCGATCGCTTCGCACTCCACCAGCGCCTTCCCATATGCCATCGGTATCTGCAAATGGTTCCGCAACGCCTTCGGGTAGCGCGCCGAAGCCAGCTTCTGCACGTCCTTGATGTCGTCCATCGAGCTCAGGTAGCAGGTGAGCATCAGCACGTCCGCCGGCCCGTGCCCGGAGCCCTTCAACGCCGTGTCCACGTTGTTGAACGTGGTCTGCACCATGGAAAGCACCTTCGGAACATGCTCGTTCTTCGAAACCCCTTGCCCCGAAACGAACAGGAAGCCCGCCGGCCCGTTCTTGCCGCCTTTGGTCACCGCCTCCAGCGCGATCTTCTGATTCTTGTCCGGAAACCCGGCCACCCGCACAATCGACAGTACGTCGCCCTTCAGGTAGCCGCTGAACTGCCCGACATCCGCATCCTGCCGCACGAACGCCCGATACCGGAAAATGTGTTTCGCCTCAATCCGAGCCCTCGCCTGATGCATCTGCTCCATCAGCGAGCCCTTCGGATCCGGAATCCCCAGTTGGAATCGGATTTCTTCCGAATCCACCACGACACCCTGTCCGAACAACGGCGCCGCTGCCAGTAAAAACGAAGCAAGCCTCATCCGACGAACCCCTCGAACAGCAAAACGAACCTCCTGGTATTTTGGCTACTATCATTCAATCCTATCGCGACTGCGTAGGTTGTGGGGCATCCCTCATCTTTCCCGCTAAAATAAAATCGTGAACTTCGCCGCCATCCGCGAAGAGTATCAAGGCGAACCCCTCGATACCTCCACGGTCCACCCCGACCCCATCGAACAGTTCCGCCGCTGGTTCGATGAAACCCTTCAGGCCGGCATCTACCAGCCCAACGCCATGACCCTCGCCACCGCCACCCCCGATGGCGACCCGTCCGCCCGCATGGTCCTGCTCAAAGGCTTCGATGCGCACGGCTTCGTCTTCTTCACCAATTACCTCAGCCGCAAGGGCAGGGAACTGGCCGCGAACCCCCGTGCCTCCCTCGTCTTCTACTGGGAGGAACTGCACCGCCAAGTCTGCATCCATGGCCATGTCCAGCCCGTATCCCCCGCCGAAAGCGAGGAATACTTCCAGACCCGCCCCTACGAGGCCCGCCTCGGCGCCGCCGCCTCCCACCAATCTCAGCCCCTCCCCTCCCGTGCCGATTTCGAGTCAGCCATGGCTCAACTCCGTGCCGCCTATCCCGTTGAAATCCCCCGTCCGGAACACTGGGGCGGCTATCGTCTCACCCCCGATCGCATCGAGTTCTGGCAGGGCCGCGAGAGCCGCCTCCATGACCGTGTGCAATACCTCCGTACCCCTTCGGACACTTGGGACGTGATAAGGTTATTCCCTTAGAATCATCGTCATCCCCACTTAAATCGCAAGTTCAACTTCATCTATCACTTGCGCTGTGTCATCCGGACTCACTCCTGTGTCATTTTGCCTTGACAGCGAAGTTGTAATCCTGTTAAGGTTGGATGGTTGTAGTTGCTCTTTCGTAGCTTTCGGTTGTGGGTTGGGCGTAGTTCCCGCCCCTCTACGGGACGCGTCTAGCTTTCTCTAAGTCATCCAATGAAGCAGCAATACTTCATCCTAGTAGTTGCCCATTCCTTACATGGGCGCCTCCGCCGCATCCACATTCCCCACTCCGCCGTGTACGTCGTTCTCGGCCTCGCCCTCCTTGGGAGCTTTTCCTTGTTCGGCATGGTCTCCAGCTACTTGCGCATGGTTTGGAAAGTCGCGAATTACAATACCCTTCGTGCGGAAGTGGACTCGCTGCGGCAACGCTATTCGCAATTGGAAAAGTCCGCCAATCAAACCAACCAGCAATTGGCCAACCTGCAATTATTCGCCAGTGAAGTCTCCATGGCCTACGGGTTGAAGCGCAAGCTGGAAGGGCCGCCGGATATCGTTAATGAGGGTCGGCTAGTACCCACTCTCCACGAATCTCTGGCCGAGTACGACTTCCTCAAGTCTGCACGAATTGCGCGGCATACACCGAATACCGCACTCTTTCTCAACACGAAGCCGATGCTTTGGCCCGTCCAGGGCCGTCTCATGAGTTACTTCGGCGCCCGCATCGATCCGTTCTCCGGAGATGGCGCCTTCCATGCCGGCGTCGACATTTCCGCCCCCACGGGCACGCCCATCCGCGTCACCGCCGATGGTAACGTGCGCTTTGTCGGCAATATGTCCGGCTACGGCCGCATCGTCATCGTCGAGCACCCCGGCGGCACCCAAACCTACTACGCCCACCTGTCCAGATTCAATGTGTTACCGGGCCAGTCGGTGCGTATGGGTGAAGTCGTCGCATTCTCCGGCGCCACCGGTCGCGCCACCACGCCGCACCTCCATTACGAGGTACGCGTCAATGGCAGCCCCATCAATCCGTATAAGTACCTCCAAAGCGCAAGCTTCGCTGCTTCCGCCGCCCCTCGGAAAGATATACCTTTTTAGCACTGGGTAGAAGCATTTCGCTCGCGGCAATCGCGTCTGCCCTGCGGCAGTAGCTACCACGGGTTTGATATACTCCTGAAGTTACAGAAAGGAGTCTTCCACCCGTGCTCTGTTGTCCACGTGCCTCTCTCTTCCTCCGCGGAGGAATCTTCCTCGTCTTCGCGTTCCTCTTGACCTCGGCTTACCTCCGGGTTTCTTCCCCTGCCGTGATGTCCGATGCCGCCAAGGCCTACCTCGCCAGCCTCACCCCTGAGCAGCGCAGCAAAGGTACCTTCGATCTCAAGGACGACGAACTCCACTTCTGGCACTTCGTTCCGGACAACAACCTCGTCCAGACCAAGGGCCGCTCGCGCAAAGGGCTCACCCTTCGCGAAATGACTCCTACTCAGAAGCACCTTGCCCACGCCTTGCTCAGTGCCGGCCTCAGCCAGCGCGGCTACATCAAAGCCAGCTCCATCATGAGCCTCGAAGACATCCTCCGCATCATGGAAAAGGATGACGGCGAGCGCCGCAACCCGGAAAAGTATTACTTCTCCATCTTCGGCGAGCCCTCTGAAAACGGCGCCTGGGCCTATCGCGTCGAAGGCCATCACCTCAGCCTCCACTTCACCGTCGTCAACGGCAAAGTCGCCTCCACCCCGATGTTCATGGGCACCAATCCGGCCCACGTCAAAGACGGCCCCCGCAAGGGACTCCGCGTTCTCGGCCGCGAAGAAGACCTCGGCCGCGAGCTCGTGAAAGCGCTCACCGACGATCAGAAGAAGACTGCCATCGTCGCCAAGGAAGCCTACAAAGACATCCTCACCGAAGCCTCGCGCAAGGCAGCCCTCGATGGCCAGCCCAGCGGCCTGTCCGCCGCCAAGATGAACGTCAAACAGCGCCAGATGCTGCTCACCGTGATGGAAGAATACGCCAGCAACCTGCCCGAGCAGGTCGCACAACACCGCCTCGACCAGATCCGCAAAGCGGGCAACAACGTCAACTTTGCCTGGGCCGGCGGCGAAGACCTCGGCGCCCCTCACTACTACCGCGTGCAGGCCCCCACCTTCCTCATCGAGTACGACAACACCCAGAACGGCGCCAATCACGTTCACTCCGTCTGGCGCGATCTCACCGGCAACGAATGGGGCGAGGATCTCCTCAAGGCCCACTACGCCGCCAGCCACAAGTGAGCGAAGCGGCGTTGCGCCGCCGTCGCTCTTCGTTGTAGGGCAGGCGCCCTCGCCTGCCTGCCGGCCCCGCGGCCGGCCCTTTCGAACGGTCTATTCGTGGCCCAAGACGATCATCGGATCCACCCTTGCGCTACAGTTCGCTGGGCAGCAAGATCTCCGCAGATTCCATCAGGGAACAATTCCGTTTCCCACGGATCGATACGTTGACTCCACCCTCCCGCCCTCGTATATTAAAGAGTATTCATTCCTAAAATTGTGAGCTCCACCACCACTCTTAGCCCCACCTCCGGGAACCTCTTCAAGTACGACGGCCCAGCCGGAACTGTCGTCTTCCTTGTCGCCCTTCCCCTCTGCCTTGGCATTGCGCTCGCCTCCGGCGCTCCCCTCTTTGCCGGTATCATCACTGGCGTCGTCGGCGGCCTCCTCGTCTCCCTCCTTTCCGGCTCAAACCTCAGCGTCAGTGGACCTGCCGCCGGCCTCACCACCATCGTTGCCGCCGCTATCATCGACCTCGGCAGTTTCCAGGCCTTCCAACTTGCCGTCGTAGTCGCAGGCCTCTGCCAACTCATACTCGCCGCCGTGCGCGCCGGCGTCGTCGGCGATTATGTGCCGCACTGTGTCATTAAAGGAATGCTCGCCGGCATTGGCTGCGTCATCATCCTCAAACAGATTCCCCACGCCCTCGGCCGCGACAAGGATTACGAAGGCGACTTCGACTTCTTCGAAAAAGGCTCCAACAACACCATCACCGATATCCTGGAGTCCATCGTCACCATGAGTCCCGGCGCCACCACCATCGCCATCGTCAGTCTGGTGCTCCTGATCGCCTGGGAATGGCGCGCCGCCTCCGGTTCCAAGTTCTTCAAAATCGTCCCTGCCCCGCTCATTGCCGTCGTTACCGGTGTCGCTCTCAACGAGTTCTTCCACGCTGCTGTCCCCAGCTTCCACGTCAACGCCTCGGAACATTTGGTAAGCCTGCCGGTGGCTTCCTCGGCAAAGGAGTTCGCCGCCCAGTTCACCCTTCCCGATTTCAGCGCCCTGATGAATCCCAAAATCTGGCGCACGGGAGTCGTCATCGCCGTCGTCGGCAGCATCGAAACTCTGCTTTCCCTCGAAGCCGCGGATAAGCTCGATCCGTTCCGCCGCATCTCCCCACCCAACCGCGAACTGTTTGCCCAAGGCATGGGCAACGCCGTCAGCGGCATGATCGGCGGTCTTCCGTTGACCTCGGTCGTCGTCCGCACTTCAGCCAACGTCTACGCCGGAGCCCGCACCCGCATGGCCTGCTTCACCCACGGCGCTTTGCTGTTGATCTCCGTCATCGCCATTCCCCAGTTCCTCAACCGCATCCCCTTGGCCTGCCTCGCCGCGATTCTCATCCTCGTCGGCTTCAAATTGACTAGGCCTGCCCTCTACAAGGATCAATACCGCGCCGGATGGGCGCAATTCCTTCCCTTCATCCTCACCGTGCTCGCGATCCTCTTCACTGACCTTCTCACCGGCGTCATGCTCGGCCTGACTTTCGGCTTGTTCTTCGTCATCCGTTCCAACCACCACGCCGCCATCACCGTCGTCAACCAGGAGCGTTTCTATCTGCTCCGCTTCAACAAGGACGCCACATTCGTCAACAAATCCGAACTGAAGAGCAAACTCCGCGCCATCCCCGCCGGCTCCCATCTCTTCATCGATGGCACCCGCGCCTTCTACATGGACCATGACATTTACGAAGTGCTCCACGACTTCGAAAAACTGGCCCCCTACGAAGACATCACCCTCGAGTACCGCAACATCGACGACCCCCACAGGAAGTAACGCATGGATTCCTACAAAAAGCTCCTTCTGGCCAACAAAGCCTGGGTTCAGGACAAACTGAACATTCGTCCCGACTACTTCTCGGTCTCCGCCCAGGATCAGAAGCCCGAATTCCTCTGGATCGGCTGCTCCGATTCGCGTGTACCTGCCGAAGACATCACCGGCACCGAGCCGGGCGAGCTCTTCGTGCACCGCAACATCGCCAACCTCGTTGTCCACACCGACTTCAATATGCTCAGTGTGCTGCAATATGCGGTCGAAGCGCTCAGAGTGCAGCACATCATCGTCTGTGGCCATTACAACTGCGGCGGTGTCCGCAACGCCATCACCCATCAGGACCTCGGGCTTCTGAACAAGTGGCTGCGCCACATCAAGGACATTTACCGCATGAACGCCCGCGAGTTGGAGACCATCTCCGATCCCCAAACCCGCTACGACCGTCTCGTCGAGTTGAACGTCAGCGAGCAGATCCAGAACCTCGCCGAAACCTCCATCGTCCAACGCGCCTGGAAGTCCGAGCAGCGCCCCTACCTCCACGGCTGGGTCTACGACCTGCGCTCCGGTTACATCAAAGAAATCGCCCGCCTCGACCCCGGCGCCAAGATCGACGACATTTATCGCTTCGATCTGTAGACTGGTTACATGTCTGCTCGCATCACGCATGTAGCCCTCAAAGACTACCGCTCCATCGGCTCCTGTGATGTCGAACTGCAACCGCTGACACTTCTAGTGGGACCCAACGGTTCCGGCAAAAGTAATTTCCTCGATGCCCTACGATTCCTGCGGGACTCGATGATCTTGCCGCTCAATCAGGTTGTCGCGTCCCGTTCGGGTATTCTTTCGCTTCTACACTGGCAGCCCGGCGGAGGGATGGCTGACAGTTTTAGCATCACTATTCGTTTTGAACTCGGCGACAGGATCGCAGGGACATATACCCTATCTCTCGAAGAAGGGCCTCATAGCTCTGCTGTCATTCGCGAGGAACTTTGCCGCGTTGGCGACGACTGGTTTTCAAGCGTGGGTTCCAACATCGCTCCTGTTCCGGCGTAAATCGGAGACAGACCTCGTCTGGCGTCGCTCAGCGCCTTGCCACAGTTCGCCCCGGTGTTCGACCTCATCAGCGGATTCAGGTTCTATGAGCCAGACCCTACTGCCATGCGGCCACCGCTGCCTGCCGGTTTCGGCGATGTGCTGGCTCCGAACGCCGCAAACGTTGCTGACGTCTACGACCGCCTGCGCGTCTCCCATCCGGGGTTGATTGAAAGAATCCACAGCTATCTCCGATCCTTCAATCCTGAATTCCAATCCCTCGGCATTGCGAACTACGACAACTACCGCCGCCTCAAATTCGTACCCACCACCAATCCCGCTCAGCACCAGTTCAACACTACACAAGTCTCTGACGGCACACTCCACGCAGTCGCAATTCTCATTGCCGTTTTTCAGTCCTTGCCCGCCAGCCTACCGCTATCCCTCATCGGGCTCGAAGAACCTGAAAACAATCTGCACCCCGCCGCGGCCGGCGTCCTTCTCGACGCATTGATCGAAGCCAGCCATCGCACCCCCATCATCGCCTCCACTCACTCCGCCGACCTGCTCGACCGCAAAGGACTCCCCGAAAACTCCATCCTCGCCTTCGCTCTCCACGAAGGCGAAACCATCATCGGCCCCGTCGATGCCGCCGCCAAAGAAATTCTCCAGAAGCGCCTCTACACCGCAGGCGAACTCCTTCGCAGCAATCAACTCAACCCTGAACTCCCTGCGCCACGCACATGAAGGAACTCCGCATTGCGCCGCTCGTGGAAGGCGACGGCGAAGTCAACGCTCTGCCCATACTCCTGCGCCGTATCGCTTTCGACATCGACCCATCCGTTTCACTCAAACACGTGAAACCATTCCGCCACCCAGCAGGCAGACTCATCAAGCCCGAAGGTCTCGAACGAGCACTGAACGCAGTTGCGATCACCCACCCCCACCATGCGATCCTCGTGCTGATCGACTCCGAAGACGACTGCCCCGCGACTCTTGGTCCCCATCTCCTCCACCGCGCCACAACGGCTCGGCCCGATCTACTCATCAGCACCGTTCTCGCCTACCGTGAGTTCGAAACCTGGTTCCTCGCCGCCGCGGAATCCCTCTCCGGAGTCCGAGGGCTCCCCTCGAACCTCATACCCCCACCCGACCCCGAAGCCATACGCGATGCCAAAGGCTGGCTTACAAAACAAATGCCATCTGGCACTTGCTACTCCCTCTCCACATAACCCCGCAATCCACCCAGCACCAACCCCCATCCCCGATACGTCGCCCGTGCGCTCTCGCTCGCAAACCCCCAGTGCCGCAGCCGCACCACCGTCACTCCATCCTTCTCCTCCAAATCCCACCGCACCACCGTCTCCCCAACCCCTTCCTGCCAATCCGGCAGCCACGTAAACTCCAACGCCCGAGGCGGATCAATCATCTTGTACTCTCCCACAACGTTGATCGCACGGCCGCCGGCCCCGACCCCGCTCATCTTCCACTTCCCGCCAACGCGTAGATCCGACTCCATCCCCGTAATCTCAAACACGCCCTTCGCACCCCACCACCATCGAGCCCGTTCCTCCGGATTCGTCAACGCAGCGAAAATCCGTTCCGCCTTCGCCCGTATCTCAATCGTCTCCACAATCTCGTTCATGATCCCTCCACATACGCTTTCAAATCCTGCAACGTCGCACTCCAGAAACTCTCGTACTCGCGAATCCAGTCGTTCACCGTACGCAGCGGCCCGGCACTCAACCGGCACACACTCGCCGTCCCATGCCGTTTCGTTGCCACCAGCCCCGCCGTCCGCAGCAATCGCAGATGCTTCGAAATCGCCGGCCGGCTCATCCGGAAATTGCCCGCGATCTCCCCCACTGTCTGCTCCCGCACCTTCAGCAATCCCAATATTTCCCGCCGCGTCGGATCCGCAATCGCCCGGAACACCGCATCCCGCCTCTTGTGCGTCATGCTGTTACTTCCCCTGACCCACAAACTTCTTCTCCATCTCCACAAAGAACGCCCCCATCAACTTGCGAAACCCATCCTCCGTCAGCCGGATCTGCTCACCCACTCCAATCCCCAACACCGACTTCTCCGCCTTGTACTTGATACTCTTGTCCGCGGTCATCACGCCGTCATGCTCCAGCAGCGATGCGCTCAGCATCCGTACTTCATTCAGCGCGTTGCCGTCCTTCAACTCCAGCGTCCGGCTGCGGTGCATGAAGCTCGCCTCCAACACCACCACCAGATTCGATACAAACTCCGGCTCCAGTCGTGCCAGTGCATCGGCCACTTCCGACTTCCCGCGAGCCGCTTCCCGCAACGCGGCAAAGGACGCCACCTGTGACTCCATCCGAGCCCGGCACGCCGCAACATGTTCCACCGGATACGAGTTTACGCAGAGCATTTCTCTTCCTCCATCGTTACGGTGCGCAACGCCCACGATGCCATCGTCAGCACCGCAAACACCAGCGGCGCGATTGCCTTGCCCATGGAATCCCCCACCGCCAGGTGCGACACCACGGCCCCGCTGAAATCAAATACCGCGCCCGCGTACGCCCACTCCTTCAGCCGCGGCAGACCAGGCGTCGCCAGAGCCAGCGCACCCCAGCACCTTCCACACACCCAAAATTACGCAGAAGTACTCCGGATAGCCCAGCCGTGTCATCCCTTCCACCACGGAGGGGATCCGCAACACGTCTCCCACACCTCCAGCACCCAATGCGAACAACACCGGGGCCGTTGCCGCCCAATATAGAATCCGATTCCTCATCCTGCCCTCCTTTGAATGGTAACCTTGCGGTTTCCATTAAAGTAACCGAAAGGTTACCAATGAGTCAAGGCAAATCTGCGCTCGCCGGTCAATTCGAAACAAGGGAATCGGCGCGAACTGCGCCAAGATAGGGAAGAGAAAAGATCAATCCCGCGGGCGTTCTGAAGACGGCCACCTCCCCCGAGATCAACCCATCTCCTGAACGCCCGCAGAGGATCTGTTGTCTTTTCTAACAGCTTCCCCCCTCCTCGCGCCAGAACAATCTTCTCCTTTCCACAACTTCTTTTTGCTGTACCATCAATTAGTTAGCAGCCCCCCAATGTGGGTATGCTGTGAATAAAACATTTTTGAGAGGATTTGTTCTTACCTATCATGCAACGTTTGGGAATCGACCCCTTCTCCGGCCAGGCCATTGAAATTCGCTTTGACACTGTCCTTTCCGGCGTAGACCCGCTCATCGCCAAACCCGAGGGCCCACTCCCCTTCATCGCGCCAGGCTTCATCGATCTACAGGTGAATGGCTTCGCCGGCGCCGATTACTGCACTCCTACCTGCCCGCTCGAAGAAATTGACCGTTCGCTGAATGTCCAATTCGCCACCGGAGTCACCCGCATCCTCCCCACCGTCATCACGGGCGGAGAGCCCGAAATCATTGGCTCCATGCGCAATCTCGCCAACGCCAAAGAGCAGCTTCCCCACGGCCACGCCATGGAAGGCTTCCACGTCGAAGGTCCCCACATCTCCCCGGAAGACGGACCTCGCGGCGCTCATCCCGTTCAGCACGTGCGCCCGCCCGACATCAACGAATTCCATCGCTGGCAGGAGGCTGCCCGAGGCTATATCCGTCTCGTCACCGTCTCTCCCGAATGGCCCGGCACTCCGCAATACATTGAGGCCCTCGTGAAGGCAGGAGTCATTGTCGCCATCGGCCACACCAAAGCCGACTCCCAGCAGATTGCCGATGCCGTCGCCGCAGGCGCCACCAAATCCACACACCTCGGCAATGGCGCGCACTTCATTCTGCCTCGCCATCCCAACTACATCTGGGACCAACTCGCCAACGACAAACTCTCCGCCGGCTTCATCTGCGATGGCTTCCATCTCTCGCCGACCTTCGTCAAGTGCGCCATCCGCGCCAAAGGCCTCGAGCGTTCCGTCCTCGTCACCGACGCCGTTGCCCCCGCCGAATGCACACCCGGCTTCTACCGGCTCGGTGAAGTCGATGTCGAACTCCTGCCTGAAGGCCGCGTCGTAATGAAGGGCGGCACACGCTTGGCCGGCTCGGCTCTTCGTATGGACACCGCCATCGGCAACACGATCCGCTTCGCTGGCATCTCGCTCGCCGACGCGCTCACCATGGCCTCCCGCAACCCCGCCCGCGTCGGCCGCATCGCCAATCGCCAGCGCGGCCTCCAGACCGGCGAAAAAGCCGACCTCGTCGAGTTCACCTACGACGAAGCCGCCTCCAAAATCCGAGTCCTAAAAACCTGGCTCTCCGGCGAACTCGTCTACTCCGCAGATCAGCCAAAATCCTAAGCCCCAAACTCAACGTGAAATGTGGTGCAGGCCATCGCAGGATGTGGCCTGCATCGGCCGCAGGCCGCCGCCACGGCCTCTACTCCCTTCCCAAGGAGACACAATCACGATCATGCTATCCTCCCAATCGTGCTCCTGCTTCTCGCACTCCTCGCCATCCCGCTCTCCGCCCAAACCTGGCAATCCCTGTTTGATGGCAAAGCCCTCGCCCCATGGCGTCAGACTCCATTCGCTCGCGAGGGCACAGCGCGTGTCGAAAACGGCAACCTCATCCTGGCGCCAGGAGCCCCGCTCACCGGCGTCACCCACCCCAATCCCCCCTTCCAGCAAAACTACGAAATCCGTTTCGAAGCCCAGCGAAAACAAGGTGGCGATTTCTTCGCCTCCCTCACCTTCCCCATCGGCGATGCCTTCTGCACCTGGGTCACTGGCGGATGGGGAGGCGACATCATCGGCATCTCCAGCATCGATGGCTGGGACGCCTCCGACAACGAGACCCGTTCCTATTACAACTTCGATTCCGGCCGCTGGTATTCCTTCCGCCTCCAGGTCACGGCCACTCACATCCGTGCCTGGATCAATGAAGAGCAAGTCATCCACGTCGCCATCGCCGGCCGTACCCTCTCCCTCCGGCCCGGCGAAATCAAGCTCTCCACTCCCCTCGGCTTTGCTTCCTACAACACCGAAGGTTGGATACGGAAGATCGAATGGCGGCCGTTGAAATAGTCCCTCCCGTGAGCCGCGCACCAGCCGCGGACTGGTACTAATCCACCCCTTTCGCATATTCCCCGAACCGCCGCTTTCTGCTACCATACTCCCTCTAGTCCGCCTTGATTCGGAGGAATCTTTCATGAGATTGCAATCATGGATCACGCTCGGCGTGTGTCTGCTCCTGCCCTCTTCCCATCTTCTGGCTCAAGCGAATTGCGCCAGCACCCTTTCCCTTAACACCACTTCCTACACCCAGGATTTCAACGCCCTGGTCAACACGGGCTCCGCTGCCCTCATCACTCTCCCCACCGGCTGGAACGTCGGCTATAACGTCAACGCCACCACCTTCCTCATCGGAGTCTCCACTAAGGTCAATTACGTTTCCGGTACCGGCTCCAGCACTACCGGCGACTTCTATAGCTTCGGAGCCGCGGCCAGCACCGATCGCGCCTTCGGCTCCCTCGCCAGCGGCAACGCGCAAATGGGCAGCGTCGCCCAATACTTCTGCTTCACCAACAACAGCGGCAGCACGGTCAATTCCCTCCGCATCGCCTACCGCGGCGAACAATGGCGCAATGGCGGCAACGCGAATTCCCAAAAGCTGGAGTTCGCCTACTCCATCAATGGCGGCTCGTCCTTCACCGCGTACAGCGCGCTCGATTTCACCAGCCTTGTGAACACCACCACGGCCGCAGCCATCGACGGTAACACCAACTCCACCAGCCTCGATCAAATAATTACAGGCCTCAACGTACCCACCGGCACGACCATCGTCCTGCGCTGGTTTGACCGCGATGATTCCGGCAACGACCACGGTCTCGCCGTCGACGATCTCACCGTTACCCTCAACCCCAGCACCACCCCGGTTCTCACCATCAGCGACGTCACCCTTTCCGAAGGAAACTCCGGTTTCACCAACTTCATCTTCAACGTCAATCTCAGCATCCCTGCTCCCAGCCCCGTCACCTTCGATATTGCAGCCGCGGCCAATACCGCCCTCGCCAACGTCGACTTCGCCCCCAACACCCTCACCGGCCAAACCATCGCCCAGGGCGCCTCGAATTATCAATTCACCGTCCAGGTCATCGGTGACACCGACTTCGAGCCCAACGAAACATTCTTCGTCAACGTCACCAACGTTGTTGGCGCCACCGTCGGAGACGCACAAGGGCAGGGAACCATCACCAATGACGATTCCGCCCCCTACTCCTGCACCCGCACGCACTTCATCAGCCAGGTGCAGGGCGCCGGAGCCACCAGTCCCGTCGCCAATCAATCGGTCACCGTCGAAGGCATCGTCACCGCCAACAAGTTCAACGGCTTCTTCGTCCAGGAGCGCGACGCCAACGCCGATGCGAACCCCCTTACCTCCGAAGGCATCTTCGTCTTCACCGGCAACGCCAACGGACCCGCTGCAGGAACCCTCGTCTGCGTCACCGGCGCCGTCATCGAGTTCACCACTTCCTTTGGCAGCCTGACCGAGTTCGCTTCCGGCGCGACTGTCGCCACCGGCAGCACCGGCAATCCGCTCCCCACACCCGTTGTGCTCACCTCATCTTTCCCCGCACCTGGCGGCGCACTCGATCAGCTCGAACGCTACGAGGGCATGCGCATCACGGCTCCCAGTTTCACCGCCGCTTCCGGCACCCTCGAATCCTCCGGCTTCGACAACGCCACGTTCTACGCCGTTGTCACCGGCGCGACTCGCCCCTTCCGCGAACCCGGCATCCAAGCGCCACTCCCCGTTCCCTCCGGGTCCGCCAAAACCATTCCGCCCATCCCGCGCTATGACGCCAATAGCGAGGTCCTCCGAGTCGATCTGCGCGGCCAGAATCAACTCAACGGCGTAGCCGTCACCGCCGGCCAGACCATCACCAACCTTTCCGGTGTCCTCGATTTCTCCGGCGTTGGCTATGAAATCCTCCAGGATGCGAGCGCCACTCCCGTCATCAACGGCGCCTCTACTTTCACCGCGGTCCAGGTCCCGCAAGCCAACCAGATCACCATCGGCCAGATGTCGCTCGAGTTCTACACCGGCAGCGCCACACAGCAAGCCAAAGCCATCCGCGTCGTGCGCGACGTCCTCCGCTACCCCGACGTCATCGGCGTAAGCGAAGTGAACACCCTTACTTCACTCCAGAACCTGGCCACGGCCATCAACACCCAGCAGGCCGGGCTGAACTACGTGGCCTACCTCGGAGACACCACCAGTACGCAGGACACCGGTTTCCTCGTGAAAACGGCGCGCATCACCGTCATCGGCACGCCCACCCAGGTCCTCGCCTCTGACACCTTCATCGATCCCACCAACAACGCACCCGACCTGATTCACGATCGCCCACCCTTCGTTCTCAAAGGCCGCGCGCTCACGCCCAATGGCGGCAATTTCGATTTCACCGCCATCGTTCTCCACCTCCGCTCCCTCATCGGCGTCGATGATGACACCGTCAACGGCTTCAGCACCGAAGGCAATCGCGTCCGCACCAAGCGCCGCGCCGGCGCTGAGTCCATCGCCAACTACCTCCAAGCCCAGCAACTCGCCAACCCCAACGAACGCTTCATCGTCGTTGGTGATTACAACGCCTACGAGTTCAGTGACGGCTACGTCGACATCCTCGGCACGCTCACCGGCAACCCCACACCCGACCCTCAGGTTGTCCTTGCCTCCGGCGATCTCGTTACGCCAAACTTCATCGACCTCGTCACCACCAACAAGATCAGCGCCTCCGAACGTTTCTCCTACATCTTCGGCGGCAGCAAGCAAGTACTCGATCACATCCTTGTTTCCCAAACCTTCGGAGCCTTTGTCACCAGCCTCCAGTACGGACGCACCAACACCGAATTCCCCGAGGCTTTCCGCTCCGATACCTCACGCCCGGAGCGCGTTGCCGATCACGACCCCGTGCTCGCCTTCATCACGCTGCCCGACAATCCGCTCAACGATGTCACCGGAGTGACCCGCGTCGCCAGCACTGGCCTCGTTCTCTCCGGCGGCTTATACACCGGCTTTCTCCGCCTCACCAACCTGAGCGGCGCCACGCTCACCGGCCCGCTCCACGTCCTGTTCGACACGCTGCCCGCGGGAGTCACCGTCGCCAATGCCAACGGTACATTCACCGGAAAGCCCTATTTGTCCACTCCAGGCCCCATCGCCAACGGAGCCACCGTCAACATCCAGGTCCGCTACCTCAATCCGGGCAACGTCCTCATCCAGCCCACCTATCGTGTTCTCCAAGGGAGTTTCTAAAAAATGATCCGCACCATCCTCGCTCTATTCACGCTCACTGCCGCGCTTAGCGCCGCTCCAGTCGGATACCGCGTCTTCGTCGACACCTCCGCCTTCGCCGGCCTCGACGGCCAGGCTGAATTTCAATTCAACCCCGGCGGTGCCCCCGACGCAGCCACAGCAACACTCTCCGCGCTCGCGGGCGTCGCATCCTTCAGCGAAAACTCCCGCGCCGGCGATGTCACCGGCGCCGATCCCTGGGTCTTCCAAAACACCGCGGCCCTCAACATGCTCGTTCTCAATCTCCAGGGCCTGACCAGTAACTTTTCTTTTCAAATCGTCTTCTCCGGCGACGCCATCGACAATCCCGTCTCCTTCGACGGCACGGCCTTTGCCCTCACCATGCGCGATTCCAGCGGTGTCGCTCTCGGCGGATTCAGTGAGCCCACGCTCTGGCTCGATCTCACCGGGGGCGTCTTCACCACATTCATTCAGGATCAGCAAATCGAACTCGCCGATATCCCCGAGCCATCCACAATCGGTCTGCTGCTCTCCGGCGCGCTGTTCATCGCCTTGCGCCGGCGCGCCGCCTGATGCTCTCCTGGCTCATCTCTGATCCGCTCTCCGTCGGCAGCGAGGCTCCCGGCTTCTCGCTGCCCGACGACCAGGGCAACACCGTTTCCCTCCGCTCCCTCCGCGGCCGCAACGTCGTTCTCGTCTGGTATCCCGGCGACGACACCTCCGTCTGCCGCAAGCAGCTTTGTGAATTCCGTGACCTCTGGCCGAAGCTCCACAACACCGTCGTCTACGGAGTGAATCCCCAAAGCGCCGAAAGCCACGCCAAATTCCGCGCCAAATTCGCGTTCCCCTTTCCGCTCCTCATCGACAAAGGCCAGAAGGTCGGTCAACTCTACAACACCCACGGCATCGTCGCCAAACGCACCGTCTACTTAATCGGACCCGACGGCATCATCCGCTACGCCAAGCGTGGCAAACCGGACCCGGCCGAAGTCCTCGCCACAGCCATCTAAATCATTCACACCGCAAAGTCTGTGCCGGATCCGCCTTCATCGCCCGTAACGCCGGGCTCAATCCCGCCACCAACGCCACTGCCAGCAACGCACAAGGCGCAACCACCCAAGACACCGTATCCATTCCCCCAATCCCGTAAAGAAAGCTGTTCAACCCGCGGCTCAGCGGCCAGCACAGCAGAACCCCCACGCCAATCCCAACCCCCGCCAATCGTCCCGCTTGCCCCAACACCAGTCCGCCCACCGACGCCCCGCGCGCCCCCCGGCGCCAGCCGGATCCCAAACTCCCTCAGCCGCAATCCCACCGCATACGAAATCACGCCATACAATCCCAAACACGCCAGTGACACCGATGCCAATCCAAACAACGACACCAATCCCGTAGTCAGCCTTCGCGTCTGCAAACTCCGCCCCATCCATTCCCCCATCGTCAGGATGTCGTACACCGGTTGATCGGGATTCTCGGCGTGAATCTCTCCCACAATCGCCTTCACGAAGTTCGACGCAGCACCCGCGGTCCGCACCACCAACGCCCCCCGGTCCTGCGCCCGCTGTGTCTCCGGCCAATAAGCCTGCGCCCGCGCATCCAACTCCATGTTGTCGTTCCGCACATGCCCCACTACGCCGATAATCTCGCTCCACGGCAGATCGTTCTTCTGCCCTGGTGCGGCGCTTCGCCGGAAGCGCTTCCCTATAGGGTCTTCGCTGCCAAACACCCGTTGCGCCAACGCCGCGTCAATCAATCCAACCGGCGCAGTATCGCCCCGATCCCCATCCGTGAAATTTCGTCCGCGCAACACAGGAATTCCCATTGCCCCAAAGTAGCCCGCCGTGGCAGATCGCCAGTCTACCATCACAAACACATCCCGGCCTTCGAACTCCACTCCGCCCGTTTGCGCCAGCCCACTCATCGGCAGACGGTTCACAAACCCCGCTTCCCGCACACCCGGAATGCTCTTGATCCGCGCCGCCAGCCGCCGGTAGTAATCCGCCACTGCGGCGTCATCCTTGTACTTCGCCCGCGACACCGCCAGGTGCATGGTCAAGGTATCCGCCGAAAAGCCTGGATTCACCTCCAGCAGCGCGCCCAGACTCCGCGCGAACAGCAGCCCTCCAAACACCAGCAGCACCGCCATCGCCACTTGCCCGATCACCAGCGCATCGCGCACTCTGCTGCCTGCCGCCACGCTCCGGGAATGTTGTTGCAACCCCACCAGCAACCCCTTGCTCGCCACCTGTGCCGGCAACACGCTCGCCGCAATCACCACACCCAAACTGCACAACACCGCAAACGCCAGCGCCTGTCCATGCAGCCCAATCGCCCCAATCTGCGGAAACGACGCCGGCAACATCGCAATCAACATTTGCAAAAACACATAACCCACGCCGATCCCGCCCAAGCCACCCAGCAATCCAATGGGAATCGCTTCGGCCAGCATCTGCCGCTGCAGCCGTGCCCGCGATGCGCCCAACGCCGCCCGCACCGTGATTTCCTTCGCCCGCCCATTCGCCCGTGCAATCAGCAGCACCGCCAGATTCATGCAGCCAATCGCCAGCAAACAACCCACGGCGCCACTCAGCACAATCAGAATGTCTCGTACCCCCGCCGCTTGATATCGCCCTAGCGGCTCTACTAGTCCCCCGATCCATTCGTTCCCTGCTCGATAGGCATCCGGAAACTCCTCAGCCAGTCTGCGCATCACTCCATCCAGTTCCTGTTGCGCCTGCTCAATCGTCGCTCCTCGCTTCAATCGCCCTGTGCACAGATTCCCGTAATTAAATCCATGCCCAAACTCGTACCCGGGCAAATACAACGGAGCCCAGATTTCGAACGTCGCATCCGGATACTGAAACGTCTCCGGCATCACCCCCACCACTTCATGCATCACGCCATTCAATGGAATCCTTCTCCCCACCACTCCGCGATCCGCTCCGAATCGCCGCACCCACAGCCGGTGGCTCAACAACACCACCTTCCCGTCCCCTAACTCCTCCTCTTTGGTGAACCCGCGCCCCAGCAACGGCTGCACGCCCAGCACCCGCGTCACGTTGTGCGTGAACCGCGCCCCCTGCAGCCTCTCCGGTGTCCCGTCTCCCGTCAGATTGAAGTTCGCCACCTGGCGCGTGAACGCCACATCCTCCATACTCGACAACGTTTCTTTCCAGTGCTTCCACAACATCGGATTCGCCCGGAAGGTCTCCCGCTTTGTCTGCGACGCTGTCGGCGAAATCGCCACCACCCGCTCCGGCTCCGCATACGGCAGAGGGGCCAGCAGCACCGCATACACCACGCTGAAAATCGCCGCCCCCATCCCCGTGCCCAGCGCCAGAGTCGAACACACCGTCAATGTCCACAGCGGAGTCTTCTTCAACAGCCGCAATCCAAACCGCACATCGTCCATCAGCCGATCCACGCCCGCCCATCCCCATGCCTCGTGCACGTCCTCCTCCGTCTGCGTCACATTCCCAAAACTAGCCCGAGCCATCCGTTCCGCCTCGTCCGCATCGAAACCCGCCTCCCGCAGCCGTTCCCGTTCCAGCACCACATGCGATTCCAACTCCGCCCGCAAATCCGCCTCATCCCCCCGCCAACGCCGCCAACGCCGGTGAATCCGCATACAAATCGCCCCGTTGTCCTATCTGTGTTCCGCTGTGTTCATCTGTGGCTTCATTCTGCTGGCCGCATCACGCGAGCCATCGCCTTCACAAACAATTTCCACTTCGATTCCTCGAGCGCCAGTTGCCGCTTTCCCGCCGCCGTCAACCGGTAAAACTTCGCCCTCTGGTTGTTCGTCGTAATCCCCCACTCCGAAACAATCCACCCCTCGCGTTGCAGCCGGTGCAGTGCCGGATACAAACTCCCGTGTTCCACCTGCAGCAGTTCATCCGACTTCGCCCGGATCGCCTGCCCGATCCCATGCCCGTGCTGCGCTCCCCATTGCAGCGTCCGCAAAATCAGCAGGTCCAACGTCCCTTGCAATACTTCGAGCTTGTCCATGTAGTAGACAGACTACCACCAGGAGTGGCAGATTGTCTACCTCTTCTAAAGACCCGTGTCAAACTAGACCCAATGCCCAAACCAAGCGCCGGCATCCTTCTCTTCCGCCGCACTCCGCAACTCGAAGTCTTCCTCATCCACCCCGGAGGCCCCTACCTCGCTCGCAAAGATCTTGGAGCCTGGTCCATCCCCAAGGGCGAATACGATCCCCCCGAACAACCCCTCGACGCCGCCATCCGCGAGTTCACCGAAGAAACCGGGTTCCCCATCCAGGGCCCTTTTATCCCTCTCCCCGAAATCCGCCAGGCCGGAGGAAAGTTCGTCAAAGCCTGGGCCGTCGAAGGTGACTGTGACCCCGCCCAACTCCACAGCAACACCTTCACCCTCGAATGGCCGCCCCGTTCCGGCAGAATCCGCGAGTACCCCGAAGTCGATCGCGGCGGCTGGTTCTCCCTGGAACTAGCCGCCGCGAAAATCAACCCTGCGCAAGCCGTCTGGCTCACTCAGCTACCGGCCCTGCTTATTTGATTTCTACAGGGCCGGTAACCGTCCCACCAAGGGAACTCTTCAATACGATCTGCGTCACGTTGAGCGGCGCAAACACCGTGCCATTGTACTTCCCGCCGCCCGCGTTCGCCAGCGTCCCCAACAACGCGCCGGTGTTCGGGTTGTACACCCCAATCGTTGCCGCCGCGCTAGTGCTCGCCGCCTCCACCTTGATCTGCGCAGTCTTCAATGTGAAGATCGCTTTCGAAATTGCCACCGTGTCCTGCGCTCGCAGCACCGTCAATCCGCCGCTACGCGACACGCCGCCAAGCGAAGCTCCGATGGTCACCGCCGTATCCGCCGCCACCGTCCGCAACGTGATCACGAAGTTCGCCGACGTCGCGCCCGCCGGCACAGTCACCGTTGCCGGAACCGACGCCACGGCCACATTCGAGCTGCTCAACCCCACCACAGCCGCTCCGTCCGCCGGACCACTCAGCGTCACCGTTCCCGTCGCCGTGAAGATCCCAAACTGGCTCCCTGGATTTACCGCTACTCCGCTCAATGTATACGGCGCCACGACATCCAACCTTCCCGCCGTCGTCACTCCATTCCAGGTCGCCGTCACATCCGCGCCTGTTGCCGCCGCCACCGGCACCGTAACCACCGGAAATGTCGCCGATGAAGCTCCCGCCGGAATCACCACCGAAACGCCCGCGGGAAACGACACCAGCGACGAATCCGTTGTCCCCAGCGTCACCGTCGCGCCCCCTGCCGGAGCCACGCCGCCTAAAGTAACGGTCCCCGTCGCGTTCGCCGCCCCGCCAACCACCGATCCCGGGTTCATCTTCACTTCCGCCAGCAGCGGCGGATTCCCATGCGTGTTGCGGAACAACCGGAATTCCTGCGCCCAACTGAACACCAGGTCCTTCGATCCGTTCCCATCCATGTCCGCCGCCAACACGACGCCATTCGGCATCGGGGGCGCATCCAGTAAATCTCCGCCAATCGTCAATCCGCCATTGCCCGCGAACACCCGCACCTTACCCGTCGAACTCACCCACGTCGCAATGTCCATCTTCCCATCGGCGTTGAAATCCCCTGCCGCCAGATTCGACATCGGAACCCCCAACACATAGCCGGAATAGGGTTGGAATTGCCCGTTCCCCACTCCCCGCGCAATGTTGATCGCATGGTTGCTCCCATCCTGCCGCGGCTGCGCCGTCAGATACGCCAGGTCCGGATAGCCGTCATTGTTGAAGTCCGCCACCACGCTGATCGCAGGAATCGCTACCGTCGATACCGGAGCCCCAAACGTCCCGTCTCCATTCCCCAGATAGCTCACTCCGCCCGTACCCACAGGCCCCGCGAAATCCAACTTGCCATCGTTGTTCAGATCCGCCGCTATCACATAGAACGTCGACAATTGAGGCAACAGCGTAGCCTGCTGAAAACTCCCCGTGCCCGTGCCCAGCGCCACCGCAAACCCGCTTCCCATCGCCGCCACAAGGTCCAACTTCCCATCGCCATTGAAGTCGCCCGTCGCCGCATAGTTCGCCGCCCCCGGCAACGCCACGTAACGCGCCGGAGCGAATCCCCCGGCCCCATCCGCCAGCAGAACCATCGTCCCCGCCGTCGTCGTCAACAGCAGGTCTGAGCGCCCATCCTGATTGAAATCCCCAGCCTGTATCGTCTGCACGAACGAGCCAACCACGCGCAGTTGCGCTCCCGCGTATCCCCCCTCCGCCCGCGCCAACGTATAGTAGAATCCGGAACTCGCCCCCGTCATATCCGGAGCGGCCAGGTCCATCCTCCCATCCCCGTTAAAGTCTCCGGCGACGCTCCAGTACAGCGCCACCCCGAAGCCCCCCGTATGGGCCGACGGCGGCAGAAAATGCGGAACGGTCTGTGCGCACAGCCCCAACGTGGCGGCCATCGCGGTAAGTGTGAGACGAATCCCCTTCATGTCCCTTAGGACAGCCGCCCCGTTCAACGTGGAACACTTTTTTCTTTGCCCCGCGGAATCACCGCATCCGCCGCCCAGCCCAACCCTACTCCAATACCGTTGGCGGCATAATCCCATCCATCGTAGGTGTTCGTCATCACCCCAAACCCATCCGCCGCCTCAAACAAACAAACCACCCCCATCGCCAGCGCCGCTGCCACCCACCTCCTCGGAACCGACAGCAGCATCAGAAAGTAAACAGCGAAGGAGACCCCCGTATTCCCCGCGTAACTGTGCACCAACACCTCATACGGACCCCGATACCCACTCTTCCACAACAGTACTCCCACCCCCGCCAGCACCATCGCCACGTTGCGGGCTTTCGTGTTCATCTACCCCACCCTTAGCACACCACGGCGGCAAGCGAAATAGCTCTTGACTGTTCTAGTAAACTAGTACACTATAAAACCATGCAGGTCCCGAAACAAGCCCCGTTTCGCTTCGCCCTCGACCTGCGCTCCGGCGTCCCCGTCTACCGCCAGATCATCGACCAGGTTATGGGCGGCATCGCCGCTTCCTCGCTCTCCCCCGGCGATCAGCTCCCCACCGTCCGCCAGCTCGCCGTCGATCTCGCCATCAATCCCAACACCGTCATCCGCGCCTACCGCGAACTCGAACTCCTCGGCGTACTCGACACCCAACAAGGCACCGGCACCTTCATCGCCCGCCAGAAAACTCCGCGCCCCTCCGCCGAGCGCGCCCGCCGCCTCTCCCAACTCGTCCAGGAATTCGCCGCCCGCTGTGGCGCCGAAGGCTTTTCCCTCGATGACGTCCTCGAAGCCCTCGAAGATCTCCGCCCCGAAAGCAACAAGAAAAGGAGAACCTAATCCCCATGTGGCAAGATCGTAATCCCTTCCAGATCTCCGGAGTCGCCGCCGCCTGCGGCCTCATCTGCGCCGCCATCGGTGTCCTGCTCTCCGCTCTCCTCGATCACCGCGCTCCAGCCGCTGTCGGCATCGTCGCCGGCCTGTACTGCCTGTTCTCCATCAAAGTCGCCGACCAGTGGGAGAAAGTCGCCGTCCTCCGCCTCGGCCGTTATTCCGGCCTGCGCGGACCCGGCATATTCCTCATCATTCCCGTGGTCGATACACTCAGCCGCTACGTAGACCAGCGTGTCCGCGTTTCCTCCGTATCCGCTGAATCCACCCTTACCCGAGACACCGTCCCCGTCAACGTCGATGCCATCGTGTTCTGGGTCGTCTGGAACGCCGAAAAATCCATCCTCGAAGTTGAGGACTTCGTTCAGGCCATCACCATGAGCGCTCAAACCGGACTCCGCGAGTCCATCGGCCGTCACGAACTCGCGCAGATGATCACCGAACGCGAATCCCTCGGCCGCGAACTCCAGCGCATCCTCGACGAAAAAACCAACCCCTGGGGCATCACCATCCAATCCGTCGAAATCCGCGACGTCCGCATCCCCCAAGGCCTCGAAGACGCCATGTCCCGCCAGGCCCAGGCCGAGCGCGAACGCCAGGCCCGCATCATCCTCGGCCAGGCTGAAACCGAAATCGCCGCCAAGTTCTCCGAAGCCGCCAAGACGTATCAGGACAACCCCGTCGCCCTCCACCTCCGCGCCATGAACATGCTCTACGAAGCCATCAAAGAGCGCGGCTCCATGGTCATCGTCCCCTCCTCCGTCGTCGAAACCATGGGACTCGGCGGCGCCATCGCCACTGCCTCCCTCAACGGAGCGAAAACGGAGTGAACCCTCATGCCCCCAATCTGGCTCGTCCTCTACGCGGCCCTCGACGAAACCTACTCCACAGGCCAGACGCAGAAGCTCGCCCAATATCTCACCCCCGAAACCGTCTGGCGATCCGATAACACCGACATCCCATTCCTCAAGATCCTCGACGCCATCCGCCAGCGCGCCGCCAATTCCCCCGTCCTCTGGAAAACCCGCATCGTCAGCATCCAATCGAGCGGCGACACAACCACCATCCACACCGAAGCCAACTTCACCATCGGCAAGGATAGCTTCCGAGGCACTTCCAAAGACACGTGGCTCCAGACCGCCGAAGGCTGGAAGCTCCGCCGCATCGACTGGCTCACCGAAGAGCGCGTCGGTGCGCTCACTCCCGACAACATCGCTTCTCAAGTCGCCGCCGATCTCAAGCGTTACGCAATCCCACTCGCCACAACCGACCCGACCAAACCCACCGACGACCTCGAACCACTAGGGCGCGCCATCGCCGACGCCCGCATCGTGGCCCTCGGCGAAGCCACCCATGGCGCCAGCGAGTTCTTCCTCCTCAAACACCGTATCCTCCGCTACCTCGTCGAAAAGAAGGGATTCACCGTATTCGCGCTCGAAGCCAACTGGCCCGAATCCCTCGCCGCCGACCGCTACATCAAGTTGGGCGCAGGCGACGCCAAACAAGCCATCGCCGCCATGTATTTCTGGATCTACTACAACCAGGAAATGCTCGACCTCATCGAATGGATGCGCGCCTACAACGCCTCTCCCAACCGGCGCGCCACACTCTCCTTCACTTCCTTCGACATGCAGACTCCGGACAAAGCCGCCGCACTCGCCGAAAGCTACCTCGCCCGCATGATCCCCACAACCACCCCCGCCCCCACCACGGACCTGTTCGACACCAACAAAGAGGAATGGATCCGCAGAACCTCCGAGGCCGAATTCCGCGATGCCCGCCAGGCCGCCAACATCGTCCGTCAGGCAAAGCTCAACGAAACCCGCCGTGGCACGTCTTACCGCGACTCCGCCATGGCCGAAAACATCCAGTGGCTCGCCTCGCAAGCCTTCCCCAAAGAGAAGATCATCCTCTGGGCCCACAGCGGCCACCTCACCCGCGAACCCGGCTCCCAGTCCGCCGGCGAAATCCTAGCCAAAACTTACGGCAAAGACTACTTCATTCTAGGCTTCACCTTTCACCAAGGCGCCGTCCGAGCCAGCCCCGGCCAGTCCGAGCACGCCGTGCCACCCGCCCCGACGGGCTCCGGCAGCGACGTCTTCACCAAAGCCTCCATCCCGCTCTTCCTCCTCTGCGCCACAACGCCTCCACCCACCTCGGCACTGGGTAAATGGATCGCCCAGCCCCAGCTCTTCTATCACTTCGGAGCCTACTGGAACACCCGTTCCCTCGATGCCAACCTCGCCCGCATCACGCTGAAAGACAGTTACGACTGTTTCATCCACACCAGGGAGTCCACAGCCACCCATCCGCTACAATGACCCCATGCGCCGCCTCATCCTGGGACTCGCCATCACTCTCTCCACCCAAGCCGCCGATTGGAGCCCCCAGCGCGCCGCGCAATACCTCGACGCCCGCCAGCAAGCCTGGTTCACCTGGCAGCCCGCCATCGCTTCCGGCCGCGGCCCATGCCTCTCCTGCCACACCGGTATGACCTACCTCCTCGCGCGCCCCGCCCTTCGCCAAGCCCTCCATGAAACCGGCCCCTCTCCACAGGAAACCACCCATCTCGAAGCCATTAGAAAGCGGGTCCCACTCGACACCGCCGCCAAATACGCACCCAAGGCCAAGAACCCCCACGACGCCGACCAACCCCTTGGCGCCGAAGCCATCCTCTCCACGCTGTTCCTCGCGCAACAACCCGACGCCGCACCAGCCTTCAACCGCCTCTGGTCCCTCCAGATCCGCGAAGGCGAACACAAAGGCGCCTGGCACTGGAACGTCCTCGATCTCGAGCCCTGGGAAGAACCGCACTCCGTCTTCTACGGAGCCACCCTCGCCGCCATCGCCGTTGGCCTCGCCCCCGCCCAACAAAAGCGCCCCGAAGTCCAGGCCCTCGTCCAATACCTCACCAGCAATCAATCCAAACAGCCCCTCCAGAACCGCCTCATGCTCGCCTGGGCTTCCACCAAACTCCCCGGCCTACTCACCAAATCCCAACGCAAAGCCATCCTCAAAGAAGCCATCGAACACCAGCAACCCGACGGCTCCTGGACCCTCGCCGCTCTCGGTCCCTGGCATCCCCACGACAAAGCGCCCCAGCAACCCGGACCCAACGCCTACGCCACCGGACTCGCAACCTTCCTCCTGCAAAAATCCGAGCCCAAACACCCCGCGCTCGAAAAGGCTCGCACCTGGCTCAAAGCCCACCAGCACCCTGAAGGTTATTGGGACGCCGCCTCCCTCAACAAACCCTACCCCGAAGGCAGCATGCAATCCCAATTCATGCGCGACGCCGCAACTGCCTTCGCCGTCCTGGCCCTCACCGCATCGTCTCGGCCATAGCTTGTGGTCAGTCACCATGGCCCGGCGGCTACCGCCTCCCGAGCCGCGAATTTTCACGCAGCAGCCCTGCCCCAACTTTCACGCGAAAAGTGGGGCAGGCCATCGCGGTATGTGGCCTGCCTCGGCCGAAGGCCGCGTTGACAGCCCACCCTTTCCAATCCCGATCCCACTGAATCCTCCGCGACACATCGGTGTATATCACTCAGCATCGGCCTCGGCCGCCGGCCCCACCTCACCTCCCGCCGCTAAAACAATACAGCGTCCCCTTCGTCCGCACAAACAGCCGCCCATCCCCAATCGCCGGACTCGCGAACACCTGCTCCCCCAGGTCATTCACCGCCAGCACCTCCCACTCCGCACCCGCCTTCAACACGCTCAGCTTGCCTTCCTCACTTACCATGTACACCTTTCCATCTCCCGCCACCGGCGAAGCATAATATTCACCCAGCGCCTCTGCGCTCCGTCCCTGCTTCAACACCTTCCCCGTCGCCGGATCAAGTGCCGTCACAATTCCCCCCGATTTCACTAGATAATAAACCCCGCCATACAATAAAGGAGTCGGAATATACGGAATATTCTTCTGCAGCCGCCAGTCCACCGCTTCCGCTTCCAATTTCCCCTTCCCATCCATCCGCACCGAAATCGCTCCATAAGGACCCATTCCCAAAGTCCGTGCCTCTTCCCACTCCGCCGCGTCGATCAGTCCATCCCCATTCCGGTCCACCCATCCGAAATGTTCTTCCCAATCCTTCTCCGGCTTGCTCTCCGCCACCGAAACTTTCCCGTCCTTGTTCTTGTCCGTTTTCTCCAGCACCGCCGCGAACGTCGGCAGCCAAGGCTCGTTCGAGCCCAGCGTCGACACCAGCAACCGGTCTCCATTCACCAACGGAGTCCCCATCCCTCCGCTAGAGGAAATCGGCAGCCACCACCGCAACTCGCCCGTCGCCAGATAATACGAGTCCAGCCGCGTCGACCCGATCGTGATCACCTGATCCCCGTGTACCAGCGGCACGCCCCAGCCTTCCTTATGTTCCTTCCGCACCGTCTTCCACCGCTGCTTTCCTGTGTTCTTATCCACCGCCATCAAAAAGCCGCCCCGTGTCTCATCGCACAGCAACACCACCATGTTCCCCGCCACTACCGGCGAAGTCGAAACGCCATAAAAGTTCTGAAACGGACCAAGCGGCAGCCGCCACCGTTCCTTCCCATCCAATCCATACGAGGCCATCCCAAAGTCCGGAAAGAATACGTACACCGCATTCCCATCCGCCGCCGGAGTCGACGACGCCGGATCATTCGCCTTGTAGATCTCGTGGACATGCTGGCGCGGCAATTCCCGCCGCCAAACCTCCCGCCCCGTGGCCGCATCGTAGGCCAACGTCAACAGCGTCTTCCCCTCGCTCGCTGTGACGAATACCTTGCCCCCGGCCACAATCGGCGACGATTGCCCGAACGGCACCTTCGCCTTCCAGGCACTGTCACCGGGCCCGAACTTCACCGGCAGTGGCTTGCCATCGGCCACCCCCGAGCCGGCAGGCCCGCGAAACTGAGGCCAATCCGCAGCCGCCACCGTCATGCACACCAACAGAGAGATCAGAAACATGATTACTCATGGTAACCCGCTCGTTCTTCCTCTCCAAACAGCAGTCTCTGTTGATCTGCCTTGACCATTTGTATAGTTTATTATACATTCAGTACAGGATATGCAGCGGAAAGGCGAGATCAACCCACCCCCGATCTTCAACCGCATCCCCGTCCTCCGTGCCGAGCACGCCATGAGCCGTCTCGACCTCGCACAAGCCCTCGACGTCAGCTACCAAACCATCGGCTATCTCGAGCGTGGCGACTTCCTCCCCAGCCTCGACCTCGCCTTCCGCATCAGTGAGTTCTTCGGCCTCCCCATTGAGGCCATCTTCTCCCGCAAACCCTTCCAACCTATGAGCAAACAGCTCTACACCACGGTAGGTGAACCATGACCCGGTCCAAACGTCGCTTTTTTGTCGCCCTCATGTACGCCAGCTACATCGCTATCGCGATTCTTCCCGGCGTCGCCAGAGGCCAATCCGGCCTCCTCGCCACACTTGGCTTTACCGCCACCGGCGTTGCCGGCATTCTTCTGTTCGGATGTTGGCTAGCCCTCACCGGGCTGCTGCACGAATACGGCTTCCCCGGCGATCACCGCCTCTTCACCAGCCGTGACGAGCGCCAGACCGCCGTCCGCCACCGCGCCTTCGTCCGCGCCTACGCCATCCTCGCCGCCCTGCTCTGCGCCGCCTGCGTCTACTCGGCCATCGCCTTCGACGCCGGCTTCTGGATCCCCGATGCCGGCGCGCGCCACCCCATCCTCTTTGGCCTCGTCTTCCTCACCGCCTCGTTGCCATCCGCCGTCATTGCCTGGACCGAGCCCGACCCGGCCTAACGCCGCTCTACAACTTTGTAAACCAATGATGCGAAGTGGAGACAATCTCCCACCCTTCGCTCCCATACAAAGCATTCCCCCGTGTATTGTCCGTCAGGCACTCCAGGTGCGCCTGCTCCATCCCCAACTCCCGGAAGTAATCGAGCATCCCCCGCAGCATGGCCCGTCCGTATCCTTTATGCTGATGACCCTGATCCACACCCAGCAAATCCACATACCCCAGCTTTGCTGCCCCATCCACCGTCCCTGTAGCCACAGCCACAACCTCGCCGCCGGCTTCTCCTACCAGAATCAACTGCGACGCAAACACTTTGTCCAGCCGGGCATTCCACCTCATTCGCCAATCGCACCCGTTCAACGGTCCAAACCGCTCGTCCAGCTTCTTGAACCACGTAATCGGTTCAAAACTGTCGATGATCATTGCCCGCAGCTTCGCATGATCGGCCTCCGTGGCCAGCCGGAAATGTAGCGATTCCATACAAGGGAAGCCTACCGCAAACCGATCTGCTCTACCAAACCGAATCGAACTGTGGTGTAATGCCTAATCTGGGACGCCCAATGAAACGACTCACCCTTAGTGCAATCTTCACCACCCTCCTCGCCGCCGGCTGGTTCTTCGGCATCGATTCCCGGCCCATCACCGCCCAAGGAGCCGCCACCAGCGGCCAGGGCAAGATGCGATTCCGTGTCATGTACACCTCCAGCCATCTTCCTTCCGAGGCTCAGGCTGTTCTCAAAGGCGCCCACGGCGGTTTTGCCATCGATCGCCGTCCCGGCAAGGGCGAGACCTATTTCTCCCTCAAAGGCGCCGGCATCATCCAGATCAGCGCCGACATGAAGTCCACCCGCATGCTCCCCACTGACCCCTCCATGGCCAAAGTGAACCTTCACAACTCCGCCATCTGGCAGGCCAAGGATGGCACGTCGTTCCTCGTCTTCCCCACCAACGAAGCCGCAAAAATCTTCACCACCACCACCGACGGCAAACTGGTCCACACCCTCAACGCCCCCGACGGCAAATCCGACCTCGGCAACCCCATCGCCAACGACTACTTCCGCGGCCGCGGCAACTTCGTTCCCACCGACACCGACCAGCTCGACGGGCTCTACTACATCACCACCGGCTACTCTAACCTCGACTTCGTTCTGACGGCAAAAATCGAAAGCACCAGCCCGTTCAAAGCCTCCTGGCACGACCTCGCCTTCGGCGGACGCGGCACCGGCCCCGGCCAGTTCGGCACCGGCCACGGTGTAACCATCTTCCCCGGCACCACCCGCGTCGACATCGCCGACCGCCCCAATTCCGAAATCGACCGCTTCACCCGCTACGGACACTACCTCTCCACCCTCCGTATGCCCCTCGGCTCCTTCCCTTGCGATATCTACTATCACGGCAAATACGCCGTCGTCGGTTCCCTCCACGGCCCCGACCGCAGCAAGGGCGCACCCATCTACATCATGGAGAACGATCAGCTCATCTCCACCGTCATGATCAAAGAAGATCTCGGCCTCCCCAACTTCCAGCACATCCACAACGCCGTCATGCGCGAGTACAACGGCAAGTTCTACCTCATCGCACAGGCCTGGAACCCTGGCGATTTCGCCATCCTCGAACAAGTCTCCGAATAAGCCCGGTGACACTGTCTCGATATTTCTTTAACTGTCTCAGAATAAATCATTTAAACTCATCAGGCGGGGTGTTCCTACCCCGCCTCTCTCACCCCCTGCTCTATCCTGGTGGCGTATGCCGCAGCCCAACCCCATCCCTCACCTTCAGGACGAAAGCGGCTCCCTTTACAAAACCTTACACTCTTCCCCATTCATCACAATTCATCACTTTCCAACACTCCGGGGCACTTTACAAAATCTTACACTCCGTGCAAATTCGTCCACTTCCGTTGATTCGTGGCCCCGCACCCGTCAGCCCCGCATTCATCACAATTCATCACAATTCATCACTAGACAGAGACTCACGCCGAAAGACGCCGGCGGCTAAAGCCATCTCTTACCCCGGCCTAAGGCTTTGCCCGTAGCCCACTTCGCCCCCAGATTTAGTTACAGTATTGTTACAGACTTAATAACCCACAGGAGGGAATCCCTTGCGGATCTGCGTGTCTACTTCTGTCCTCGCCCTGGCTATGGCTTTCTCCTTGCCGGCGCAGGACCCGGCTAAGTTCTTCTTCGCGGTCATCGGCGATATGCCATACAACCCGTTCACCGGGGACCGTCAAACCTACCCGTCTCCACCCTATGAGCGCCTCATCAAGGCCATCAATGACGACCGGGCCCGGTTTACCGTCCACATCGGAGATATCAAGGGTGGAGCGACCCGCTGCGAAGACGAGGTCTACCTCAAGAACCTGGAATATTTCAACACTTTTCAACGCCCGCTGATCTTCACTCCGGGCGACAACGAATGGACGGATTGTCACCGCGACACTAATGGCATCTTCGACCCCATCAAGCGCCTCGAGTTCCTTCGCGCCACCTTCTACCCCGACGACAAAAGCCTCGGCCGCCGCAAAATGGACCTCACCCGCCAAAGCTCTTCCCCCGGCTTTTCCAAATTCCGCGAAAACGCAATTTGGAAAATGGGCGCCGTCTTATTCGTCACTTTGCATCAACCCGGCAGCAACAATAATTTCGGCCGCCTCACCGGGGAATTCCCCGACCTCACCAACGCCGAATATATCGAACGCAACCGCGCAAATATGGCATGGCTCGACTATGCCTTCGAACAGGCCAATGCTGACCCGCAAATCAAGGGAGTCGCCATCTTCTCCCAGGCCAACCCCTTCGAGCGCTTCCTGGAAACCGCTACTCCACCGTATCCCTCTTCCGGCTATGCCGATTTCATCAGCAACCTCCGCAACAAGGTAGTCGCTTCCAACAAGAAGGTCGTCTACTTCGGCGGAGATACCCACTACTTCCGCATCGACAAGCCGCTCACCAATACCTATCCGGCGCCCAACCAGCTCACCACCGCCGGGACTCGCATCATGAATTTCACCCGTGTCGAAGTATTCGCCCAGAACGAGGTCCACTACATCCTCGTCCAGGTCGACGCAACAGACCCGGATTTGTTCATTTTTAAGCCCGTACTGGTGCCCGGAAATTAGTTCGAGTGTGGGCCGTCCGGCTGTTCTTCCCTCCCGTACGGCCCAAACATTTTCCCTGTATTTTGTTTTGCAATTTGCGCCCTCCCTCAGCTATATTCAAGACATCGTAATTGCATCCTTCTGTCACGAAGGAAGCACTATTCTCCCCTAAGAATCTCTCCGTTGTGTAGCTTTAAGTCACTCGGTTATCCCTGTTACTTGGATGCAAATCAGTTGCAGGTGAACAACCTACTGGTAGTAGCGGGTTACCCCTCTAAGTAGGTAGGACACCTTCGCCGCTCGAATAGGACTTCATGCCAAAGCGTCCTAGCCGTGCAGCTGCCGATAGTACTGACTGAAGCAACAGTTCGAGCTTTATCTGATTCTTCGAGGGTATACATGAAGCACTTCTTAATCCTGTTGAGTGTGTTGGGCTTACAGGCACAGGAGACGCGCGGTCCGGTCTCCGGCCGCCTCTCTGACTCCGCCGTCTGGACGTTGGATCGTAATACAGCCAGAACATCGCCCGAGGGGCGCGTCTACCGCGTGGACAGCGCCGCCCAGCCCGAGTTCCTCCGTCACGAGGACGGACAGCGCACCCTACTCATCCGCCTCCGCGCCGGCGACGCAGCCGCCCTCCGCGCACACTTCGAAAACATCCACCTTTCCCCCGGCTCCAGACTGTTCGTTTACGGCCTGGATAGCAATGGGTTGGTCACCAGGACCTACGGCCCCGTCGAAGGCGCAGGCCCCACGCAGTCCGGCGAATTCTGGTCACCCGCACTGCCCGGCGTGGAACTGGTCATCGAACTCCAGTCGGAAACCGAGCCCGGCACGCTGCCCTTCACCATCGCCGAAGCGGCCGTGCTCGACGGCATCGATGAAACCGCCTGGACCATCGAGCGGGGCCAACCTGCCGAAACCCGCGTCTCCCTGTTTCGCGGAATGCCCGTCGAACACCACGTCATTGATGGCTACGGTGTCTGGGAAGGCGACATCCTGATCGGCCGCGTCGAGGAATTGCAGCCCTATGAAGGCAAATCAGCCGATCGCCAGGCCTTTGCCATCTCCTCTTCTTCCGCCCGTTGGACGGGCGGCATCGTCCCTTACACCATCGACCCCACTCTTCCCAATCAGGCCCGCATCACCGATGCCATTGCCCACTGGAATAACAACCTCGCCGGCACGATCAAACTCGTTCCTCGCACCACCGAGTCCTACTACATTACCTATGTGAGGGCCGCTTCGTCCGGCACCTGCTCCAGCTACATCGGCAGAATCGGCATGGCAGGCCAGCCGGTCAATATTGGCGATGATTGCTCCACCGGCAACGCCATCCATGAAACCGGACACGCCATCGGCCTCTATCACGAGCACACACGCCTCGACCGGGACACCTACATCAAGGTGAATACCGCCAACATCACATCCAGCGCCCTTTCCAACTTCACCATTCCGACCAGTGGAATGAACGTCGGCGCCTACGACTACGGCTCCATCATGCACTACAGCGCCTATGCCTTCTCCGCCAACGGCCTGCCCACCATCGAGACGATCCCCGCAGGCATCGCCATTGGACAGCGCAGCGGCCTCTCGGCCGGCGATATCGCGGGAGTCAAGTCCATCTATGGCGCCACCGGCGGCACCGGCGGGACAACCCCCACGACGGTAAACGTCACCATCAACTCCAACCCGACAGGCTTAACCCTGGTCGTGGATGGTGTTGCCGCAGTGGCTCCCGTAACGAAGGCTTGGACCAGCGGCACCGTCCACACGGTGTCCGCCCCGAACACCACTCTCAGCACGGTGCAGTACACGTTCCAGAGCTGGACCGACGGCGGTGCACAGACCCACAACTACACCACGCCAACCACCAACGGGTCGCTCACCGCCAACTACCGCACTCGCTACCAGCTCAAGAAGGCTGCCAACGATGCCACCAAAGGGAGCGTCGCCAGCAGCCCGGCTTCGAGCGACGGTTACTATGACTTGAATTCGACGGTAGTAGTCAATGCCGCCGCATTCAGCGGAAGCTGCTTCAGCGCCTGGTCCGGCATTCTCAATGTGGCCGACTTCAAAGCCTCCCTCACCATGAACAAGGCTTACGATGTCACTGGCCTCTTCCAGGCCGGTACGGTTACCTTCCCCACCGCCGTGGCGGCGCCCCAGGCGGGCGGCACGGTTTCCGTCAGCATCGGCGCCACCAGCGGCTGTCTGTGGAAGGCGAGCACCAGCACCAGTTGGATTACGCTGCAGAGCAGCATTGGCACCTCCAGCGGTGTTCTGCAGTTGAAGGTGGCGAAGAACAACGGCAAGACGTCCAGAACCGGAACCGTGGTGGTCAACGGCGTTGCCATCACCCTGACACAAGCAGGGCGCTAGCGCGCTCCGGACAGGTGGGGTTGCAACCACACCATACTTCATGGTGTGATAGCCCGAGCACATGGCTTCCCCAACGTCCTCGGCAAAAGGCCGTACTCCGGCCCAGACGCAGCAGCCCACCAACTCCCGGCAGTGGGTGATCGTCTTCGCGGTCACCCTCTCCATCCTGGCCTACATCGACCGGGTCTGCATCTCGCAGGCTGCCCCGCTGATTTCGAAGGATCTCGGCTTTGACAAGCAGCAGATGGGCTGGGTCTTCTCCGCCTTCGCGCTCGCCTATGCTGCCTTCGAAATCCCCGGCGGCTGGATGGGCGATTGGATGGGCCCGCGCAAGGTGCTCATGCGCATCGTCATCTGGTGGTCGGCCTTCACAGCGCTCACCGGCGCGATGTGGAACCTCACCTCGATGCTCGCCTGCCGCTTCCTGTTCGGCGCCGGTGAAGCCGGTTGCTTCCCCAACCTCACCAAGGCCTTCAGCGTCTGGCTGCCGCTGGAGGAACGCGTCCGCGCCCAGGGCATCATGTGGACCTTCGCCCGCTGGGGCGGCGCCTTCACTCCTCCGCTGGTCATCTGGGTCCTCGGCTACATGAACTGGCGTCAGGCCTTCGTCATGTTCGGCGCCATGGGCGTCATCTGGGCCGTGTGGTTCTACAAGTGGTTCCGCGACAACCCCAAAGATCACCCCAGCGTCAACGAAGCCGAGTGGCAACTGCTCAAGCACAGCGCCAGCAACGCCGAAGGCCACGGCAACGTGCCCTGGGGCCTGCTGCTCCGCAACCGCAGCGTGTGGCTGCTCTGGGTGCAATACTTCTGCCTCTCGTTTCCCTGGTATTTCTACATCACCTGGCTGCCCACCTACCTTCAGGAGTACCGCCAGTTGAGCGCCATCGAAAGCGCCAAGCTCGCCATCTTCCCGCTCTTCTTCGGAGGCGTGGGTTCGCTCTTCTGCGGCTTCGTTTCACCGGCGCTCACGCGCATGACCGGCAGCGTCAAGACAGCCCGCCGCCTCATCGCCTCGCTCGGCTTCCTCGGAGCGGGCATCCTGCTGATCCTCTCCATCCAGATGCAGGATCCGCTGCTTGCCATGATCGTGATGGGACTCGCCAGCTTCTGTAACGACCTCGTCATGCCCGGCGCCTGGGCCGCCTGTATGGACATCGGCGGCAAGTATGCAGGAACGCTCTCCGGCTCCATGAACATGATGGGCAATCTGGCCGGCTTCGTCGCCCCGCAGGTGGGTGGCTACATTCTCAAACACACCGAGAACGCCAAGGGTGTCGGGGACTGGAACCTGTTCCTCTATGTGATGGCTGGGGTCTACCTCGCCGGAACGATCGTCTGGCCGTTCATTGATCCCTCCAAGCCGTTGGAGGAAGGAAACTAGCGCAGGACCGGGATCGGTTCCCGGTCCAACTGCACGGTGGCCAGATCGAGCCAGCAGTTGTTCTTCGTGTTCTGCACAAACGTTACTTCCTGCACGGGGAAGATCCGCGTGTGGCGGTAGTCCGCCCACATCCGCCGGGCTTCCGCCAGCACTTCATCCACATTGCCTGCGCCGATCTCCTGGGCAAGGGTGATGTGTGGATGATAGGGAAACGGCTCGTCGTAGTGGACGGCTCCGTCGTTGAGCCCTGAGTGCAGATCCACCAGCCTGCTGCGGCCCATGCCCAACTCGATATAGATCACGTTGGTGACGGGAAAGACACCGATCTCTGTGGCATGCAGATCGAAGGCTGGCAGCCCGGAAATGTGCTCCTGGATATGCTTGACCGCCGCTTCCGCCGAGCCCGGAAGAGGCCGCGGAGGCAACAGCGTGACGTGGGCGTGGGGATTGCACCCCGGCACCAGGTCACGGCGCAAATCGTCGAGGAAGCGACCGAGCGGGTCAGGTATATACGCCACTAACGCGTAACAATTGATCCCCTCGGCCCCGGATGAGCCACATTCAGTTGGAGGTAACAATCTGAGCATGGATTATAGCATTTCGCGCTTGAGCCGGGCGGCCAGCCAGCGTAGCAGCTCCTCTTCCCGATAGATCGTCAGCCGGGTCTTCAGCCAATAGACCGGCAGCCCGTCCAAAGCAAGTGCGAAGTCCTCCGGCAGGTTGATGACATCCTTCTCGGTAGTGAGCAGCGCGGCTGCACCTTCCGCCCTGGCATGGTGGGCCAGCCGCCGTAACTGCCCCAGCCGGTAGAAGGCATGATCGCCGAAAGCCCAGCGGAAGCGCGGCTGGATGCCGAGCCCTTCGAGGGTGCTCCAGAACGACGCCGGGTTGCCGAGCCCGCAGAAAGCGGCCACCGGCGTCTCACCGAAGCCCTCCGGCGGCTTTGTCTTCCCCGTGGCATGGTTCACCCAGGCCACGCCCTCCATGCGCGCATAGAAGACAGGGGCGGCTGGGTTGTATTCGTGCAGCTTCCGCTCCAGCCCCCGCCAGGGAGCGGGGAAATCGGCATGGGCAACGAGGAACGCTGAGGCACGCCGCAACTCGGTCAGTGGCTCACGCAGCCGTCCCAACGGGAAAACGCGCCCGTTCGAGATAGGCCGCAGTCCGTCGATCACCACCAGATCGATATCCCGATGCAGGCGGTAGTGCTGGTAGCCGTCATCAAGCAGAAATACGCTCGGATGCAATTGGGCCTCTAACAGCCGGCCCGTCTCCAACCGGTTGGCCCCGATGCCGAGCGCGGCATGCCCGCGCCGCACATGGATCTGCGCCTCGTCGCCGGTGCGAGACACAGGGCAGGGCTCGGCGGCGGCGAGGATGGTGTGAGGCTCGGGGGAGCGGCGGCGGTAGCCTCGCATGAGGATGGCTGGCTTTTGGCCCTGCTGGCGTAGCTTCTCGGCCAGGTAGGCAACCACCGGCGTCTTGCCGGTGCCGCCCATGGTGATGCCTCCCGCACTGATAACGGGCGCCTGCAAGCGTCCCAGCTGGGCCAGCTTGCGTTTGCGGTCGATCGATGCGCCCAGCCGCCACAGGAGCGACAGCGGGTAAAGCAGCAGGCGGAGCAGCAGCGGTTCCACAGGGATAGGCAGGGAATCGGAGTAGCAGGCTTCGATGGCGGCTACAGCGCGCCCCGTCGCGCCGCGTTTGGCTTCGGCCAGTTTCGCCGCCCGCGTCCCGATCGCAGTCCTCGCGGCAGGGTCGTCCAAGAGCCTTGTTACCGCCGCGGCGAGCTCCGCCGGGCCGGCGATTTCGCACACCGCGCCCGCGGCCCGGAACTCGTCCCCGATGTCCGGGAAGTTCTCCATATGCGGCCCGATGATCACCGGCTTGGCAAAGAAGGCCGGCTCCAGGATGTTGTGCCCGCCGCGCTGGGCCAATGTCCCGCCCATGAACACGACATCGGCTAAGGTGAACAGCGACGCCAGTTCGCCCATGCTGTCGAGCAACAGGACGCCTGGCAATTCCAATTGCGAGCCCTGTGACAGTTGGGATCTGCGAAGGAAGCGCACTCCGGCCTGTTCCAGCTTCGAGGCGGTGAGGCCGAAGCGCTCCGGGCGGCGCGGGGCAATCATCCAGAGCAGGCCCGGGCGGCTGGTCTGCCGGATCGCATCGATGACCACATCCTCTTCATCGGGATCGCCATCCACGGCCGGCGGCATGGTGCTGGCCGCGATCACAATCTGCGACGGCCGCACTTGGCCAAGGAAAGCGGTGATCGCTTCGGGTGGCTTCAGTTGGTCCACGCGGAAGTCGTACTTGAGGTTGCCGATCACCTGGATCTTTGCGGGGGGCGCACCCAGCGCCTCATAGCGTTCGCGGCCGATCTCGTTCTGCAACAGCAGCGCGTCCGGCCACTGCAAGGTGTACTCGAAGATACGGCGGTAGCGCAGGTATTTCGGATAGGCGCGGTCGGAGATGCGGCCATTGACGATCAGCAAGCCGCAGCCGAAGCGCTTGGTCTCGTGATAGAGGTTGGGCCAGATCTCGGTTTCCATCACGATCACCATGCGCGGGCGCAGGCGCCGCAGCACGCGCCGCACCACCCAGCACAGATCGAGCGGGGCGTAGAAGATGAAATCCGCCAGGCCTTGCAGTTTCTCTTCGGCGATCTGGCGCCCGGCTACGGTGGTGACGGATACATAGAGCCGCTGCATCGGGAACTGGCGGCGCAGTTGCCGCAGCAACTCGATCGAGGAGACCACTTCGCCCACCGAGACGGCATGCAACCAAATGCCGCCGGGAACCGTCGCATCCCAGTTGGAAGGCCTGGCGCCGAACCGCTCGCGAATCCCTTTCCAATAGCGGCGGTCCCGCAACCCGCGGCGCAACAGGTAGAGTAGGATCAGAGGGAATGCGAGTGCCCCAAGGAGGCGATAGAAAAGATAGATGAACACGCGCGGATGGTTGTTCTTGCTCCTACTGAGTATAACGGCTCAGGCCGTGGATAAGGACAAGTTCAAGGTTGAGGACGCCTCCACATACTCTTCGAAACAGACCAACAGCGGACTGACGATCGCCGTCATCCCGTACACCACGCAGGAACAGATGAAGGCCGCTTTCGGCAAGGTGAACCTCATCGAGTTCGGTGTGCTGCCGGTGATGGTGGTGATGAAGAACGAGTCAGGGAAGACGCTCAACCTGAATGCGATGGAAGTGTCGTATATGACTCCCACGCGGCGCGAGGTGGCTTCCACGCCTTCCGATGAGGTGCGCTTCCTCGATTCGCCGCAGCGCCCGAACATGGGTCCTGGGCGGTACCCGAATCCGCTGCCGCAACGCAAGAAGAAGAGCAAGCTGGCTATTGATGAGATCGACGGTTATGCGTTCCACGCCAAGATGATTCCTGCGGGCGAGTCGGCGCATGGCTTCTTCTATTTTCAGATCGGGCACCGGCCGGGGTCGCAGATCTATGTTCGCGGCATCGTGGAAGCGCCCACCAACAAGGAACTGCTGTTCTTCGAGATCCCGATGAATTGAGGCGAGTGGGAGGAGTTTGGCATGATAGCCGAATGAAATCCTCCAGACGCAACCTGTTGGCCGCTGCCGCCCTGGCTCCGGCCGCTGCTTCGGCACAGAAGAAATCCTCGCGCCAATCGCACTGGCCCAAGGGCCGCCCCACGGATGGCAAGAAGCCACTCTATTCGCCGGTGGTCACCTGCAACGGCTTTGCCTTCGTTTCCGGAACCGGCAAGATCGACGGCGGCTCCATTGAAGAACAGACCAAGTATTGTCTGGATAGCATTGAAGACAGTCTGAAGGCTGTGGGCTCGTCGATGGCCAAGGCCGTGAAGTGCAATGTCTATCTCTCCGATATCAATCTCTATGCACCGATGAACGAGGTGTTCCGTGGCCGCTTTGGCGACAATCCTCCGGCGCGCACGACGGTCGCCGTTGCGGCCATCCCCTTCAACTGCATGGTGGAAATTGAAGTGATCGCAGAAGCCTGAAACCGGATGCTCTTCTCACGTGTCTTAATCGGTGAGAGGAGTTTGCCACACGGCAAAAACAAATATATGAAACTTAATCAAATGACGTGGATGGCAGCAGGGTTTTTCGGGATTGTGTCGATGGTCTCCGCCCAATCCAGCATGAGGGCGTCCATCTCCGGCCGAGGCGGGGACTCGGGTAAATGCACGATCGAAGTGGAAGTGGACGATGCGGCGGATGTGGAGATCCGGCAGGATATGGGCCGGATCCACACACTCAATGGCCAGCGGGCGAACTTCCGCCGATTTCAGTGCAACCAGCCCATGCCGGTCAACATGGCCGAGTTCCGTTTCCGCGGCATTGACGGACGCGGCCGCGTGGAGTTAGTGCGCGATCCGCGGTCGAACCGTGGCGTGGCCGTGGTTCGCATCCACGATCCGAAGGGTGGCCGCGAGGGATACACGTTTGACCTCGAGTGGCGCGGCGCCTTCGCCGGCGGGAACAACTCCGGTTGGCGGCGGCGCTAAGCGGGTTGATGCTGTTGGGATCGCGGCTTGAGCAACACGGCAGAGATCGCGATCAATGCGAACAGCGTCTCCATGGCGATCAGATGGTAGAGGTCCTTCGAGGACGGAATGAAGGACTTCGCCATTGAGTTCACCACCGACGTCACCAACAACAACAGAAACAGCGGAGCAGGTTCGCGGAATCGCTCTACCAGATAAGCCACGATCACGGTGCTGACGACAACGAATGTCCACAGCGCCGTCTGATCGAGGCTGGGCTTGTTGCGCTGGAAGTCGATGGAGAAGGCGCAGTAGGTCATGGTGATGGCGATGTGTCTTGCCGAAGGTACGTAGAGCAGTGCCAGCGCAAGCAACACCGCGCCTACGTAGGTGTAGCTGGCGCGGGCGGGCATGTCATCGGCGAACAGGGCGAGGGGAATGAGCAATGCGGCGGCGATGTTGGATTGCTTCGGAATCGGCGGCGCGGTGAGTTGATGGCGATTGCGCCATGCGGCCAGCCCGAGACCCACGCCCAGCATGAAGCCGAAGAAGAGCTCCATCTGCTTCCAATAGCCGATCAAGGGATTGGGATACGGTTTGCCGAGCACCTGGATGTAGCCGCCGAATCCGAAGCCGATGGCCCCGCAGATGGCGCCGATCCAGGCGAAATCCCAGAGGATCCTGTTACGCAGCCAGACAAGCACGGCGGCGGCTCCGGCGATGAGCCCGAACCAGACCTCGGCGCGCGGCCTGTCTGTCGGATGCGAGAAGTAGATGAGCTTCGGTTCGTTGAGTAGCTTCCAGCCGGCGAAGGTGGCGATCGCCATGAGGGCGACGGCGATGAGAATGTCGCGGCGCTTAAGCTGGTCGCGGATGAGCGCGAGAGCGATGATGGGCCCGCCGAGAAACCCCCACATCGCCCCCTTGAGGGCGAGGCCGGTGAGGCCCCAGGCGCGCGTTGGTTCGGCGAGGGCGAGGCCGATGGTTTGCCCGTACGTTTCCTGTCCTCCGAAGCCGATGCCGACCGCGCCGAATGCGGCGACGATGGCTGCGTCGTCTCCACGGCGATCGAGCAGCAGGCAGAGGCAGAGAGCGACGAGAGCTCCGGGGATCATCGCGCCGAGCGGGCCTCCACCGATGTAGCCGCGCAGGCCCCAACCGAGAGACATGGTGAGGGCAGGGAAGAGAATCCAACGGGCGATGGGGGGCATAGGCAACTTCACAAGGTATCACGGCTGGCGTGTGCTACGATTATTGAAATCGTATGCGTAGTCTCCTTGTGTTGGCTCCGGTGGCCTTGATGGCCCCGCTGCTCGAAGCGAGCGTCAATGCCGACTCCGTGCCGGTGCGTCTGGAGTTGCGTACGGCGCGCGTGGGAGGGACGTTGCTATTGCCGAAGGACGGCAAGCCTTATCCATGCGTGGTGTTGGTGGGCGGAACGTTATCGCAACTGCGTGACGGCGACTTGCAGCGGCCGGGTGTTCCGGAACGGAAAGCGATTCTGCGGTTAGCGGAGTCACTGAGCATTGCCGGATTCGGTAGTTTCCGTTATGACCAGGTGGGGCAGGGCGAGAGCGAGGCGAAGGCCGGTTACAAGGATCTGTACGCTGGAGACGCGGAGGTGCTGGCGGAGATCTACACCTATCTGCGCGGGCGTGCGGAGTGTACGAAGGTGATTGCCGTTGGGGAAAGCGCCGGGGCTTATGTTGCGAGCCTGGCGGCGAAAGCGGGCGCGCATGCCGATGGATACATATTCCTGGGTGGATTCTGCGGAAAGGCAGAGGAGATTTTCTCCTTCAATCACGGCCGGCTGGCGGAGTATGTGGACCGGAGCGCCGCCAACGCCGAGTGGGCGCGAGCGAACGGGTTGGCACGCTACATCGCTTATGGACGCAAGTGGAAGGAGATGTTCGCGGCGGCGCGGGCCGGCCGGCTTACGTACGAGGTGACTGACGGCGGGTTTCGGGAGACCGCACAACTGGCGCGGCGGAAGGAAGAGCTCGACTTGCCTCCCGATGCGATGTTCGCCTACGTGAAGGGGCCTGTGCTCGCGGTGGCCGGAGCGCGCGACCGCAATGTGCCCGCGGAGCATGCTGCCTGCATTGCTGAGACGATACGGAAAACCGGGAACCAGCAGGTGCAGAGCTTGCTGATTGACGATGCGGACCACAGTTTTCAGATTGCACCGGCGGACACGGACACGGCTATCCGCGAGCGGTTTACGTTCGCTTCCTTCAAGCGGCCGTATCATCCGCAACTGGACCGCGAGGTGCTCCAGTGGCTGGAGGAATTCTTCCCTGTTCATGGGCATCATCACGAACCGGAAGGGCCGGCGAAGAATAGCGCTCTGGACAAGACCCTCTATTCGCGGGCGGTGCAAGCGCCGGAATCCGATCCACAGACAGTGACTTCGCCGCCACGGCTGCATCTTGCTCCAGGCGTGACGATCATCGACGATATCCGCGACAAAACGAAGACTGCCGGCGTGGAGACGCTGGAGGGCCGCATCGGGCCGCTGCTGCGGACCGGTGAAATGCGGGCGCATTTTATCGACATGCAGGCCGGCTTGTATCTGGAGGAGCATCCGCACACCAAGGGGTCGATCATCTACACGGTGCGTGGACAGTGGGGACTGAAGAGCCTGGGCCGCTGGCATCTGATGAAGCCGGGGAGCCTGTATTGGTTTGGGGACAACATTCCGACGGGGTTCCAAGTGCCGTTCCGTGAAGATGCGATGATTCTCATTTTCAAGGCTACTCCGGGGAGTGAGGATGGCGAGTTTCGCAAGTATCTGGAGCGGTTGGCGGAAGACTTGAAGCGCGATGAGAAAGCGGGCGCGGTTTTCCGGCTGGTGGATTTGCGGGCCGATCATCCGGCGCTGCAGTTCGCGCGGGAAGTGAATCCGCGGTTCGACGCCGAGTTTCCGCGGAAGAAGTAAGTATCGATGCCTGGAGAACGAATCCAAGTGTGCCCCGATCTGCGTATTACGAATTTGACGATATTGCTACAGGAGATTTCCTATGGGTTTCATGATGAAGTTGTATGTCTTGCTGGTGATCGGCGGAATGGCGTTGTATGGACAGGCTCCGTCGGCCACGCTGGCCGGGTTGGTACAGGACGAGCAGGAAGGCCGGTTGACCGCGGCAAAGCTGGTGTTGCGGGATACGGGAAGGGGAACATCGCGGGAAACGGTGACCGACGGCAACGGCGGATTTCTCTTTACGCCGTTAAGCCCGGGGACCTATGAGTTGATGGTGGAACAGACCGGTTTTGCGGTCACGCGGTTTGAGGCGTTGGAACTGCGCGCGAATGAAGAAAGATCGCTGCGGGTGAAACTGAAGGTGGCCACGCGCGGTGAGTCCGTTACCGTGACCGAAGAGGCCGGGTTGGTGCGCGAAGGCATGGCGGTGGCGACATCGGTGGATCGTGGCTTCATCGCCAATCAGCCGTTGAATGGCCGTACGTTCCAATCGCTGATTCACCTTTCGCCGGGAGTCGTATTCGTGCCGGCGAGTCTGCCGGAGCAGGGACAATTTTCGGTAAACGGGCAGCGTCCGGGAACGAATTACTTCGCGGTGGACGGAGTGGGGGCGAACTTCGGCCTGCCCTTTGCGACGACACCGTATGAAGGCGCCGGAGGCGGCACACCGTCGTTGTCAGCGCAAGGCAGCACGAGCGCGCTGGCGTCGGTGGATGCGGTGCAGGAGTTCACGATCCAGACCTCAACGTACGCGCCGGAATACGGGCGGCAGCCAGGAGCGCAGGTGGCCATTGTGACGCGCTCCGGGACAAACCAACTGCACGGAAGCGCATTCGAATACCTGCGCAACGACAAGCTGGATGCCAATAGCTGGTTTGGGAATTACAACCGGCTGAAACGGCCTGCGCTGCGGCAGAACGACTTCGGGTTTACATTGGGCGGGCCTGTGCTGATTCCGGGTGTGTACAACGGGAAGAACCGGACGTTCTTTTTCGCTTCCTACGAAGGGCTGCGATTGATTCAGCCGGTGATTTCGCCGGTGTCGCAGGTGCCGTCATTGGAAGCGCGCGAGAAAGCGACGGGGATGGTGAAGAGCCTTTTGGATGCGTATCCGTTGCCGGTGGCCGCACCGCTGGCCGCCGCGCCGCTGGAGACGCCCTATGTGGCGGGTTTTTCCAACCCATCGCGATTGAATGCGACCGGAGCGCGGCTGGATCACGCGTTCTCGCAGCGGGTTTCGGTGTTTGGGCGCTTTCAATATGCGCCGTCGGAGAATCGGGAACGGGGCCGCTATGCTACTCCGAGCTTTGTCGCGGTGCTTCCGGCGAAGACAGAGACCGTTACAGTAGGATCGACGATGGTGCTGACCAGCGCGCTGACGAACGATTTGCGTTTCAACTGGAGCCGGTCACTGGCGGCGCAGATCTATGAGCAAGATGCGTTCGGCGGGGCGAAGATATTGCCTCGGGATATTCTGTTTCCCTCGTTTGCCGATCCGGCGACTTCGCTCTACTATTTGTCGATTGGCGGCAACGATGAGAACACGATCAGCCCGGGGACGTTCAGCCGTAACACACAGCGGCAGTGGAACGTGGTGAACACGGCGAGTTGGAATCGCGGGACGCACGCGCTGAAGTTCGGGGTGGACTGGAGGCGGCTGGCGCCTTCGATAGGCGGGCGCAATTTCGCCAAGACGCTGACCGTGCCGACGATCACGCAGTTGACGACGGGGATCGTGCCTTCGGCGGAAGTGCGGCAAGTGGATTCGTACCTGGAGCCACGGTACACGAATTTCTCGGCGTTCGTGCAGGACGCATGGCGGGCGGGGCGGCGATTCACTGTGACTTACGGATTGCGATGGGAAGTGAATCCGGCGCCGGGCGAGGCAAACGGGAATCTGCCGCTGACGCTGACGGGAATTGAGAATCCGCCAACGGCGCGGTTGGCCGAGCGGGGAACGAAGTTGTACGAAACGCGGTACCGCAACTTCGCGCCGCGGGCAGGGATTTCGTGGCAGCCGTGGCAGGGACGCGATACGGTGATCCGGGCGGGATTGGGCTGGTTCTTCGATCTGGGGTATGCGTTCACGGGTACGGCGTTTACGGCGACGAACTATCCGTTCTCGCGGGCGCGCACGGCGTCGAACATTTCGCTGTCCGATCCACTGTTGTTCGCGGCGGTGGGGCCTCTGAGTCTGAACCCTCCTTATCCACGGTTATTCGACTACTACGACGACTACCGGTTGCCGTACACACGGCAGTACAGCGTCGCGGTGGAGGAGCCATTGGGGCGGACGAGTTCGCTTTCGGTTTCTTATGTCGGCGCGGCGGGACGGCGGCAGTCGCGGGTGGAGAGTCTGCGGCCGGCAACGCTGCAGAACCCGCTGTTCACGCGGGTGGACGCGGTGAGCAACGGGGCGTACTCGGACTATCACTCGCTGCAGACGCAGTTGCGGCGGCGCATGAGCCGGGGGTTGCAGGCATTGGTTTCGCACACCTGGGCGAAGTCGCTGGATACTTCGTCGGATGAGTCGATTGTGAATTTGTTGGGGCCGTTGTCGCGCGGGAATGTGGCGCTCGACCGGGGGCCGTCTTCCTTTGACATCCGTCATGTATTCACGGGGGCGGCGAGCTATGAACTGCCGCGCATCGGGAACCGGGCGGCGCGGGCGATCTTTGGAGGGTTTGCGTTCGATTCGATGGTGCGTCTGCGCGGCGCCACTCCGGTGACCGTGGTGACGGGGCGCGATCCGCTGGGATTGGGATTGACGAACGTGGCGCGTCCGGATGTGGTGGCGGGGCGTCCGTTGTATTTGGTGGGCGAGGGCTACGCGGGTGGACGCGTGTTTAACCCGGCCGCTTTTGACGGTGCGTCTCCGCTGGCGCAGGCGCGGCAAGGAACGCTGGGGCGGGGCGTGATGCGGGGATTCGCGTTGCGGCAGGTGGACCTTTCCGTACGGCGGCGTTTTACTTTGAGCGAAGGCATCGGACTCGACTTCCGCGCAGACGCGTTCAACCTGTTCAATACGGCCAATTTCGCCAATCCGATCGGTGTGATGACGAACGCGAACTTCGGGCGGTCGACGCAGATTGTAAGCACTTCGAGCGTGAATGGATTGAATCCGCTGTTCCAGGTGGGTGGGCCGCGGTCTGTGCAGTTGTCACTGAAACTGCAATTCTAGGAGGAGTGATTATGAAGCAGGTATTCTTAGTGCTGATGGCCGGTGCGGCGTGGGCGCATGATTTGTATCTGATGCCGGCCAATTTTTCGTTGGCTGCGGCGGGCTCGTTGCGGGTGGTGTATCAGAACGGGGACGCATTCCCGGTGGGCTCTTCCAATGTGAAGCCGGAGCGATTGCGGAATACGCGGGCGCTGATGAAAGCGGGCAAAGCGGAGTTCGAAGGGATCACGGCGGAAGCGAAGCAGACTGTGGCTTCGGTGCGATTGCCGGGCGAAGGGACGGCTGTGCTGACCTCGCAGACTGTTCCGAACTTCATTGAATTGGCGCCGGCGAAATTTGCTTCGTATCTGAAGCATGAGAACTTGGGGCATGTGGCCGTGTGGCGGGAGAAGAACGGCGAGGCGTCGAAGCCCGGACGGGAACGGTACAGCAAGTATGTGAAGTCGCTGGTGGCGGTTGGCAAGGCGGATGGGTTCTATGGGGAGAAGACGGGGTTGACGATTGAGATTGTGCCGGAGGCCGATCCGTTTGCTGTGAAGGCGGGTGGGGAGTTACCGGTGCAGGTGCTGTTTCGGGGGAAGCCCGCGGTGGACGTGGCTGTCGAGTCTGCGTGGCTTGTTGGAGGCAAGGCCGTGGTGAAGGTGGTGGGCCGGACAGACGCAGAGGGGCGTGTGAAGGTGCCGGTGAAAGCGGTGGGTCCGCACCGGCTGCATGCGATCGTGATGGAGCGTTGCGCGGATGCGAAGGCGGCGGATTGGGAGAGTTTTTGGGCGAGTTTGACGTTTGCCATTCCGGGGAAGTAGACAGCACCGAAAAAGGTGCTGTAATGAAGAAATGATCGACATCACCAAGGACATTCAATCGCTGACCACATTCCGCCGCCGGTCTGGTGAATTCATGAAGCAGTTGAAGAAGAGCAAAAGGGCGGTGGTGTTGACAGTGAAGGGGAAGGCCGCGGCTGTGGTGCAGGATGCGGAGGCGTATCAGCGGTTGCTGGATATCGCGGCGCGGGCGGATTCATTCGAGGGGATTCGCCAGGGATTGGCGCAGGCCAAGGCGGGCCAGGGCAGAGATGCTGAAGACTTCTTTGCGGAATTCGAGGCCCGCCATGACATATCGGATTGAGACTCTTCCACGTGCGGAGCGTGATTTGGAAGAGATCTACCGGATAGTCGGCGTGAGATCTTCACTTGCAGCCAAGGTTTGGTATCGCGGATTGAAGGATGCGATACGAACTCTTCGAATGAGTCCCAAGGCGTGGCCTTCAACGCCGGAAGATAAGAATCTGCGTCACTTGCTGTATGGAAACAAGCCTCACATATACCGGGTCGTCTATCGGATCGTCGAGGTCAGGAAGTGCGTGGAAGTACTTCACGTGCGCCATGGAGCCCGCGATCGCTTCTTGAGTGAGGACATCTCCCCGAATTGATCAAGGCCGCAGGCCGGCCACACGCAGCTTAGCGCTGAGGAAGCGGTAGGATTGCTGCGCGGCGTGGACGGGATCGTAACCGGGCTTGGTCTGCAGTTGACGGCTGATCTCGACCAGCATCCAGCCGGAATAATTGCGTTCGCGCAGGATGCGGAAGTACGTATCGTAGTCGATGGTTCCTTCGCCGGGGAGGAGGAATTGCGGTTTACCATCCACCAGCCGGCCATCTTTGACCGTGATGAACAGCGAGTGCGGAAGGAGTTGCAGGAGGCTCTCGCGCAGGTCGATGTCCATCAACTGAAAATGGCTGTAGTCGTAGATGCCGCCGAGGGCGGGGCTGGACACTTGGCCGATCAGGTGCAGGAGCCGGCCGACGTCGTTGGCAGCACTGCCGAAGTGGGATTTGACGGCGATTTGGATGTGGTTGTCTTCGGCCACACGAGCCCATTCGGCGAGACGCGCGGCCATGCGCTTGTTGACCGTGCGCCATTCCTCGGGTTTGCCTCCGAGTACGGTCTGCAGGATGGGCGGCGATTGCGGCGAGATGTCGTGGGCGAGGGCGGCGGCGGCGCGGATACGGTCGAGCGTGGCGCGGTGCGCTTCGTCGCTGACGAGGAGATTGAAGTTCTCAATCAGTGTGGGGATGGGGAAATGGAGAGCGCCGATGCGGCGGCGGGCCGCGGTGTCGAGTTTCGCGGGTTCACTGGGCCAGCCGGGCATGAGGCAAAGCTCCGCGCCGTCGTAGCCGGTCTTGCGGATGAGATCGAGGGCGCGGTCCACTGCGAGCATCTGCATGCCGTAAGTGCCGATGGAGAGGCGAATGCGTGGTGGCGGCGCTGACATCGCCGCCACGGGCAAGAGCGAAAGGAATGAGCGCCGGATCATTGCGCGGCGCGGGCTTCGGCGAGCATCTTCATGAACTCGCGCATGAAGTAGGGATTGTCGTGCCAGGTGCGGCCGGAGACGAGGTTGCCGTCGCGGACGCAGCCTTCGTTGACGAACGTGCCGCCGCTGAATTCGACGTCGTAGGCGCACTTGGCGACGGTGGCGACGCGCTTGCCGCGAATGACATCAGCAGCGGCGATGATTTCGACGCCGTGGCACACGCTGGCTACGGGCTTTCCTGTTTCAAAGAAATGGCGCGTGATACTCATCAGCTCCTTGTTGTAGCGGATGTATTCCGGGGCTCGGCCGCCGGTGATGAAGAGGCCGAGGTACTCTTCGGGCTTCACGTCGCGGAAGGCAATGTCAGAGGCCATGTGGTAGCTGGGGCCTTCGCGAGTGATATCCCAACCGGGTGGGATCTCGTGCATCACCAGGTGATAGATGCGCTTTTCCGGGCCGGCGACCACCACCTGGTAGTCGTCTTCCTTGAGGCGGAAGAATGGGTAGAACGTGTCGAGTGCTTCGGCTGCGTCGCCGATGACGATGAGGACTTTATCTTGGGCCATGAGTGCTCTTTTCGATTATGCAGGTTCGGTGTAGTTTTCGCCCGTGCCTTCGTAGCCGGGACGCGGGGGCGCTTCGGCGAGTTGGCGCTGGGTGTACGGGTCGAAGGCCATCATGCGGCGCTGGCGGTAGGAGTCGGCGGCGAGCTTGATGGCGGTCATCACCTGATAGCCCAGTTGGGCGTGCAGCACGGGCTGCTTGCGCGTGCGCATACAGTCGTAGAAATTGCGGGCGTGATTGATGCGGATGACGTTCAAGTCTTTGGGCAGCGCTTCGATTTGGAGCGTGGGTTTGCCGGCGGCCTGTTCGAACTTCTTGCGGAACGGGCGGTCGGGGGTGACCTGGATATAGCCATCGTGGAAGCTGATGGTGGCTTCGTGGCCGTAGATGGCGGGGCCGTGATGACGCTCGGGCCCGGCGGAAGCGGCGCTGGAGGCGATGTTGATGAAGAAGTTTTCGTACTCGGCGGTCATGGTGAACGTCTCGGGCACTTCGCGATCCTTCACCTGGTAGATGCCGCCATTGGCGCTGACCACGCGCGGGAATTGGCCGCCGAGAGTGACGAGTAGCGGGGCGAGACGATGGTAGAAGAAATCGGAGACAACGCCGTTTGAGTAGTCCCAATATTTGCGCCAGCGGAAGAAGCGCTCACCGGAGTAGGGACGCTTGGGAGCGGGCCCGAGGAAGCGCGGCCAATCGACGGTTTGCTGTGACGCTTCTTTCTCCACTTCGTACTGCCAGAGGCCGTAGACCGAATTCATGGAGTAAGTGGATTGCGCCCAGAGGATGTTGCCGGTGAGCCCTTTTTCGATGATTTCACGGGCGAGATGATAGCGCGGGTCGGAGCACCATTGTGCGCCGATTTGCAGCACGCGGCCGGATCTCGCGGTCTCTTCGGCGATCTCTTTAGCTTCGGCGATGGTGAAGGCCATCGGCTTTTCGAGGTACACGTCTTTGCCGGCGCGCAAAGCGTCGAGCGTCATGCGGTGGTGCCAGTGTTCGGGAGTGACGACGAAGATGGCGTCGAGGTCCGGGCGCGCGATCAGGTCCTGGTAGTCGTGATGAACATGCTTGTCTTCGAGACCGATGTGTTGCTGGGCGCGGCGCTTGGCGCCGGTGTAGATGTCGCTGATGGCGGCGAAGCGCACCTTGTTTTCGTCCACCATCGGCTTCTGATAGATGCGGAGGTGGCGCATGCCGAGATTGCCGCAGCCGATGAGGCCGGCCTGAATGCGGTCATTGGCTCCGAGGACGCGGGTGTAGGAAGCAGCGCTGAGAATCGCCGTGCGGCGGCTGATGGCCATGGGCAATACGATATCAGGTTAGGGAACGCGTTCCCAAACGAGGCTGCGGAGGCGCATTTCGCCGTTGACCATTTCGGGGAGCAAGCCGAGGGTGAGGCGATTGCCGTCCATGGTGACGAAGCAGGTGACGGTGGTTTTGCGCAGTTTCTCCAGAGTGCTGCCATGCACGGTGTGATAGACGGTTCCGTTGGCGGGGTCCATCTTGTAGGCGCCGAACCAGGCGAGGTAGGTGTCGCCCTGCACCTGCAGCGAGACCTGGCCTTTGGCGTCGTAGAGGAGTTGCCCGCTGGGGTTCTTCCCGTAAGGGTGTAGCATCTCGCCATTGGGCCGCCATTCGCCGGCGGAGACCAGTTTCCAGGCACCGGTGAGGTTCTGCGCCGTGGCGGAGGCGGTGAGCAGGAGAAGCAGGGCAAGGACGCGCATAGAGATGTTGTTGAAGATAGCACGCCTAAATGCGCTAACATGGCATCCCATGATCCCCAGTTGGGACGAGTATTACCTGGAAATCTGCAAAGTGGTTGCGGCGCGCAGCAAAGACCCGCACACGAAGTTGGGATGCATCATCGTGGGGCCGGCGCACGAGATCCGGACGACGGGGTACAACTCGTTTCCGCGCGGGATTCGCGACGATGTGCCGGAGCGGCTGGTGCGGCCGGAGAAGTATTTGTGGATTGAGCATGCCGAGCGGAACGCGATCTGCAACGCGGCGCGCTGCGGGACGCCGCTGGACGGGTGCACGCTGTATGTGGAGATCATGCCGTGTATGGATTGCGCGCGGGCGATTGTACAGGCGGGGATTCGTGAGGTGGTGGTGTCGGAGACGCGGATGGCGCAGTATTCGAGCGAATACTACGATCAGCATTTCGGCAATTCGGAAGTGTTGCTGAAAGAGGCTGGGGTGGTGATCCGGAGGCATCCGGAGGTCTAGGTCTGCTATTCTAGTAGTACACCTCGTTGGGACCCTCGTTGTATTTTCCACACTAATTTAGCTCCCCTGTCATTGAGCTGTGACAACCATCTGACAAAAAAGAAGGAGCTTATGAAACACGGCTATTTGATTGATATGGATGGCGTGATTTATCGCGGATCGGAGGCGATCCCTGGGGCGGCGGAGTTTATCCGCTACCTGCAGGAAAGCGGTTTACCGTATCTGTTTCTCACCAACAATTCGGCGTTCACGCCGCTGGATGTGGTGGTGAAACTGCGGAAGTTCGGGATCGACACCACGCCGGAGCACGTGTGCACGGCGGCGGAGGCCACGGCTGCCTTCGTGCACAAGCAGCGGCCCAATGGCACGGCGTTCGTGATTGGCGAAGGCGGAATGCTGGCGGCGCTGCATGACATTGGCTATGCCATCAGCCGCGACAAGCCGGACTACGTGATTATCGGGGAAGGGCGCGTATTGAACTTTGAGATGGCGGAGCAGGCGCACCGCTGCATCGCCGCGGGGGCGCATCTGATTTCGACGAACAGCGACACGTGGTGTCCGACGGATAACGGGCCGAGGCCGGGTTGCGGCGCGATTGTGGCGCTGCTGGAGTCGGCAACGGGAAAGAAGGCTTATCACGTGGGCAAGCCGAATCCGTTCATGATGCGGATGGCACGCAAGCGCATCGGGCTGGCTACCGATGAAGTGATCATGATCGGAGACACGATGGAGACGGATATCCGCGGGGCCACGGACCTGGGGTACCGCAGTATTCTCGTGCTCACCGGATCGACGACGCGGGAATCGTTGCGCGAGCATCCGTTCGCGCCGACGGAAGTGGTGGAGTCGATCGCCGAGTTGGTTCCGGCCGCGCTGGCGGCGTGATCGGAGTCACAGACATGTTGCGCGATTGCAGTGAGAATCGAAGTCGAGGTTCTCTTACACAATGGCAATCGCGCAACAACAAACCGTAGCGGAGATTGCGGCCAACTCACTGGCCGCGGTCCGCGTTTTCGAGAAATGGGGCATTGATTATTGCTGCGGCGGGAAGCGCCCGCTGGCGGATGTGTGCCGGGACAAGGGCTTCGATCCGCGGGCTGTAGAAGCGGAACTGGACGTGGCTCAGGCGGGTTCGCCGGCGCCGGAAGTGGATTGGAATGAAGCGCCACTCACTGACCTGGTGGCGCACATTGTGGCGACGCATCATGCCTATTTGAACCGGGAATTGCCGGCCATCGCCGTGCGGCTGGAAAAGGTGTATCGCGTCTATAACCAGCGCTACGGCCCGACATTGACCGGACTACCAGAGGTATTCGCGGCTTTGCGGGCGGAACTAGAGACGCACATGAGGAAGGAAGAGATGGTGCTGTTTCCTGCCGTGGCGGCTTATGAAACCGCAGTACGCAACGGGGCGCCGCTGCCCGCGTCGTGTTTCGGAACGGTGGCGAATCCCATCCGGATGATGGAAGCCGAACATGAGAGCGCGGGGCAGGCACTGGCTCAGATCCGCGAGATCACGAAGGATTTCGAGTTGCCGGGGTATGCTTGTGTCACGTTCCGGGCGTTGATGAGCGGGCTGGCGGAGTTGGAAGCCGATCTCCACCTGCACATCCATTTGGAGAATAATATTCTCTTTCCGCGCGCGATCCGGCTGGAGGCATCGCGGCGCTAGGCAAGGAGGCCGCTTGTTACGTGATCGAAGCTTAGTTCCGTTGTCTCATGAGCACCAGCACGCACTCGGAATGTGTGTGCTGGTGCAACGTGCATTAGCGGGGGATGGGAGTGCGGACAATCTGGAGCGGCAGCGGGCGGTGATGCTGGAGATGTGGAACGGGGAGATCCGCGCGCACTTTGTGGTGGAGGAAACGGTGTTGTTTCCGGCGCTGCGCGAGTATCCCGGTGCGGCGGCGTTGTTGGAGGAGCTAGTGGCCGAGCATGCGGAGATGCGGGGATTGTTTGCGCGCCTGGAAGCTGAAGCCGATGCCGGTGTGATGGAGCGATTGTGCGTGGTGCTGGCCGGGCATGTGCGGAAGGAGGAACGGGTGCTGTTTGAGAAAGCGCAGGAGTGGATGACGCGCGAGCAACTGGATGCGTTGGGAGAGAGACTAGGGGTGTCCTAGCTCTTCGGATTGGGGCACCAGGCGTTGATACATGGCGTCCGGGATGGGGCTGTTCCAGTGTCCTGTCCAGCGGGCCGTGCCGGTGACGCCGAGAAATACCAGGACGATCGTAGCGGCGATCCAGCGCGGGTCGATCCAGCCCTTCGATGCTGGAGCGCTCATGCCGAGACAATCTTCGGCGGGGCACGCCGCGACACATTCCATGCAGCCGAGGCATTCGGCGGAGCGGATCTGAATCAGTTTATCGACCGGAAGGCCGGCAGGGCAGGCTTTGGCGCATTTCGCGCAATCGATGCAGCGGGCTTCGTTGCGGCGGATGCGCAGCGGGCTGAGCAGGGCGACGAGGCCCATCAGCGCTCCATAGGGACAGAGATAGCGGCACCAGAAGTTACGGACAAAGACGCTGGCGACGATGAAGATTCCGATGGTGATGGCTGCGCCAGTGCTCAGGTAGCGGAAGAAGTTGAGCATTTTGACATCGGCCACGATGCCGTAAGGGGAATAGAGAAACGCTGCAATGGCTTCGGCGCTCATGCTGCCCACGGCATAAAGAAACAATCCCATGAGGATGTACTTCAGGCTGCGGAGGGGGATGTCGAGCCAGCGGGGCAGAGTCCAGTTGCGGCGGAAGGTGTCACGGCCGAGTTTCCACAGCAGTTCGGAAATTGTGCCCACAGGACAGAGCCATCCGCAGAAGGCTTTGCGGAGGAAGAGCGAGAGGCCGGCGAAGGTGAGGAACAGGAACATAGCTGCGGGATGAACGGCGGGTATCGTTCCGGTTTGCAGGAAGTATTTCGTATTCATCATGCCGGCGATGGGGAGCCAGCCTTCTACGCCCGCGGGCCGCTGCCAGCCTTGTGGGCCTGCCCCTTCGTACTGCCGCACCCAAAGGAAGAAGGCGGCGCCAATCCAGATGTTCAGGAGGAGGAAGGAAAATTGAATGGCGCGGCGCAAGCTTTGCGATTGGTCCGGGCGTATGCGGCGGATCAAAGGCTTCTTTTGTTTCGGTGGGACTTCGATTAGTAGAGCCGCCATGGTTTGAGCTTAATGGCGATCCGGCGGCGGGGCAGTGACTGAAGTCACTAAGGGCCGGTATGATCGTAACCAGTCTATGCGCACGGATTTCCGTTTGTTCAGCCTGATACACCTGGCCATCCTGACCGCCGTGCCTTTGATGGCCAGCATTCTGGCGGTGGTGGCGAGGCGCGAGCGCCGGTACGCGCGACGAATCTCTCTTTCCCTGGCGGCGATGCTGACGGTGAACGAGATCATCTGGTACTCCTATCGCTACTCGACGGAAGGGTTCCGATTTCCGGAGGGATTGCCGCTACAGCTTTGTGATGCCATGGTGTGGCTGGCAGTAGCGGCGCTGTTGACGCCCGTGCAGTGGGTGTTTGAGACGGCGTTCCTGATTGGGATTGCCGGAGCCGGAATGGCTCTACTTACCCCCGATTTGTGGGCCCCTTTGCGATCCTATCCCTCCGTTTATTTTTTTCTCGCGCACGGCGCCATCGTGATTGCAGTGCTGTTTCTGGTTTGGTCGAAAGAGCGAAGTCTGCAACCCGGATGTGTATGGCGCGTGTTCGTATCGGTCAACCTCTTCGCTGGAATTGTGGGCACGTTTAATGCCATATTTCATACCAATTACATGTATCTATGCCGGAAGCCGGGCGGAGCGAGTTTGTTGGACTATTTTGGTCCGTGGCCTGTGTATCTTTTGTGCGGCGAATTGCTGGCGCTGCTGCTGTTATGGCTGCTGTGGCTGCCGTTCGTGATCGCGCGGCGGAGAGCTGTTACGCAGTAAGGTGATGACTTCTTCGTCGGTGGTTTGGGGGAAGGAATCATACCAGCAACCGATCGCGCCCATGGCTTCCGGAGTGAGCGCAACTACAACCTCTTCGGCCAGTTGCCGGAAATGCGCGAGAGCCTCGGGCGGGGCGACGGAAGCGGCGACTATGATGCGGGAGGCGCCGCGGTGGCGGAGGGAATCGATGGCGGCTTCGAGGGTTGCGCCAGTGGCGATGCCGTCATCGGCGAGGATGATTTGCCAACCCCGATAATCGGGAGAAGGCCGGGGTCCGCAGTAGAGGCGCTCGCGGCGCTGCAGTTCCTGGTCTTCGAGAAAAGTGACTCTGTTGATTTCTTCAACAGAGAGGCCGCACTCGCGGATGAGGTCCTGATGAAGAATGCGCACACCACCTGAGGCAATTGCACCAAAGGCCAATTCGGGTTGCCAGGGAACGCCAAGTTTGCGCACGATACAGGCATCGAGAGGAAGGTGCAGGATGCGCGCAATCTCCGCAGCAACGACGACGCCTCCGCGAGGGAGGCCGACGACCATCGTGCGCGGCGCCGAGGTGTACGAGCGCAGCATTTGCGCCAGGCGGGCACCGGCGTCTACACGATCGCGCAGCATGTCAGTCACTCGAGGAGCAATCGCGGGGCCAGGGCCTGTTGGTGACGCGGCTGCGAGTGCCTGGGTGCGAAATGCGCGGCTACACCCAAATGAGTGTTTTCACCCTGATTATGCGTAAATATCGCAACGCGTGAGTGGTATGTTTTGTTGGCCTTGTTTGCTGAAGAGTATCTGGTGGATGTCGAGGCCACCCTCTTCGAAGGCGACGGCGCAACCGGCAAGATAGACTTCCCAGACGCGCAGAGTCTTCGCATCGACGAGTTCGGCGCACTTTCTTTCGTTGGTGCGAAGGCGCTGGAGCCAGGCGCGGCACGTCATCGCGTAATGCGGACGTAAACCCTCCACATCGAGCACGGCGAAGCCTTCTTTTTCGGCGGCGGTGATCATATCGGAGAGGCGCACGATTTCGCCGCCGGGAAAAACGTAGCGGGAGATGAAAATGCCTTGCGCGTCGTGATGCGCGGAGGCAGGCATGGTGATGCCGTGATTGAGGAAGAGGCCGTTGGGGCTGAGCAGTTGATGCACCTTGCGGAAGTATTGGCGGAGGCGGGCGAGACCGACGTGTTCCACCATTCCGACGGATGCGATTTTGTCGAAGGGGCCGCGGGCATCGCGGTAGTCCTGTTCGAGAATCTGAACGAAGGGATCGAGCATGGCGGTTGTGATGGCGCGCCGCGCGAACTGTGCCTGCTGCGCACTGAGCGTGCAGCCTGTGGAGAAGGCGCCGAACCGCGCGGCGGCGTGCAATGCCAGTGCTCCCCATCCGCAGCCGATGTCGAGAAAGCGTTCGCCCGGATGGATGCGCAATTTGCGGCAGACCGTTTCCAGTTTGGTGAACTGGGCGTCGTCGAGCGAAGTTTCGGGTGTGGGGAAACAGGCGCAGGAATAGACCATGCGGCGATCGAGGAACTGGGCGTAAAAATCGTTGGAACGATCGTAGTGGTATTGAATGTCGTGCCGTGTATGGATGCGCCGCTCCCAGCGATGGATGAGGCGCCAGGGAGCGATGCGTCCGGCGAAGTTCATGATACGCGTGCGCCAACTTTGGGAACTGGCGCGAAGCTGCTGACGGACGGCCTCGACGAGGTCTCCGGCGATAGAAAATTCTCCTCGCGTGTAGGCGCAGGCGGCGGAGTAAGGGTCTGTGTGAAGGAGCCAATCGCGTTGTGCCTGAGAGTGGCACAGGATCTCAAAATCGCCCGTCTGCGACACGCAGGCGGCAGTGGATGTTGATTTCATGAAACACCCCCACTCGAAAAGCTTGGCAACTGGCTTGCCAATGCGCGGGCGGCTACAATAAGGAGTAGAGGGTGCATGCGCCTTTTATTGGCATCTGTTGTACTAATTTCCCAAGCAATGGCCGGGTCCACCGACGAGCTACGCGCGGCGCGTGACCGGCAGGACCGGGCGGCGTTAGAGAAGTCCATCGCGGCGCTGGCGGCGCAGGCGGAAAAGAAGCCGGCGGACGCGCAGGCGCAGTACGCGCTGGCGCTGGCGGAATCCTATCTGGCGGAGATCAGCCTCGAGATGCGGCTGCGCAACGAAGCCAAAGCGGCGGCGGAGAAGGGGATTCAGGCGGCGGAGAAGGCAGCGCAACTGAAGCCGGACAATGCCGAGTATCACCGCATCCTGGGCACGCTGTGCGGCCAGGTGATTCCGGCGAATGTGCTGGCGGGGCTGAAGTACGGCAAGTGCGCGATGGAGAGCGTGAACAAGGCGCTGCAACTGGACGCGAAGTCATCTCTGGCCTGGCTCAGCAAGGGTGTTGGCAATTACTATCTGCCGCCCTCGTTCGGCGGCGGCGTAGACCTGGCGATCAAAGACATGGAGAAGGCCATCAGCCTCGATCCGAAGTCATCGGATGCCTATGTCTGGCTCGGCACGGCGCTGCGGAAGAAGAATGCCAACGCGGAAGCGCGCAAGGCGCTGGAAAAGGCGCTGCAACTGAATCCGAACCGGGTGTGGGCGAAGCAACTTCTGGAGAAGACTCCTCAGTAATGCAGACAAACCGGTGGGTGTGGCTGGCGCTGGCGGCGCTCACCGCTACCGGTTTCCTCTACTTTCCAGGTCATACCTATCTACAGTCGGATACGCAGATTTACGTGCCGATTCTGGAGCGGCTGAACGATCCGTCTCTGTTTCAGGAAGAGATCATTGCGCAGAAGCCGCACGTGTCGTTCACGATGTACGATGAGGCGGCGCTCTGGCTGCGAAAGCTGACGGGCTGGGGTTTTCGCGACGTACTGGCGCTGCAGCAGATTGTGTTCCGGTTTGCGGCGTTGTGCGGAGTCTATCTGATGGCCGGATCGTTGGGGCTGGGCGCGGCTGCTTCGGTGTTGGTGGCGGCAGTGTATGGGCTGGGAGCGACGATCATGGGACCGTCGGTGCTGTCGTTTGAATACGAACCGGTGCCGCGCGGCAATGCGATCGGTTTGACGATGCTCGCGATCGGCCTGGTGGCGCAGGGCAAGCACCTGTGGGCGGGATGCGCGGCGGCGCTGGCGTTTCTGTATCATGTGCCGGCGGTCTATCCATACTGGGCGGCCTATTTTGTGCTCGCACTGATTCCGCGCAAGCCGGACGAGATGCGCGGGCATATTCGGGGGCTACTTCCCATGGCCGCGGGTGTGTTGTTGCTGCTGGTGCTGTCGCAGATGCAGGTGGGCGAGGGGGAGCAGCAGAAGTTTTTCACGACGATTGATGCCGAGCATGAAGCGATGATGCGGGAGCGCGCCTCCTACAACTGGGTGTCGTTGTGGCCTTCGCGCTTCTATGTGCAGTATGTGGTCCTGTTCACTTTGTGTCTGGGGGCCGTATACCGGCTGCGGTCGCGGATGAGCGCCGATTTCCGGGTGATGGCCCTGGTGACGGCGGCGGTGGGAATGTTGAGCATGCCTCTTTCGTACGTATTGCTGGAGCGGATGAAGTGGAGTTTGATGCCGCAGATTCAGCCGATGCGGGCGTTGTTGTATGTGACGGCGATGACGGTGATTTTGACAGCGTGCGCGGCGGTGGTGGCAGCATCGGAACGTCGATGGTGGGAGACCTCGCTGTGGTTCTGCGTGGCGTTTCTGCCTCCGGCATCGACCACGACCTTCCACTACCTGTGGGAACGCAAGTTTATTGAGGCTCCGCTGGCCGTGGTGCTAGCGGCTGCACTGGCGACGGCTGCGCTCTGGATAGCCGCACGCTGGAAGCAGGGAAGCGTGGCTCTGGTAGCGGCGGCACTGGCGCTGGCGTTCGTGGTGATGCCGGTTTCGAAAGTCCGCAATTATCCGCCGTTGCATCATGCGGAGTTGGATGACGTGGCGAAGTGGGCCCGGGAGAACACGCGGAAGAGCGCCATTTTTCTGTTTCCGGATGCGCTGAAGGATCTGCGGCCGGGAGTATTCCGGGCTGAGGCTTTGCGCACGGTGTATGTGGATTGGAAGGGCGGCGGGCAGATCAATTTTCTGCGCGAGTTTCTGACGATCTGGCTGCCGCGGTGGCAAACGTTGATGGCATCGGGGTTTGACAAGGATCTGGAACGTTTCCGCCCGTTCGGCGTGCAGTATGTGGTGGTGCTGCGGAGCAATGCCGTGCCGGGAGGAAAGATCGTTTACGAGAACGCGAAGTACATTGTCTATTCGCTGTAGGGGCGAAGGCGGCGGACGCGGTGGTTGCCGCGATCGGCGATGAAGATATCGCCGTCGGGAGCGGCGTAGATGGCCGAGGGTTGATTCCAGCGCGAGTCGATTGCGGGTTCGTCATCGCCACTGAATCCCGGTTCGGCGCCGCCGGCGATGCGTTCGAGCGTACTGCCCTTGAGGCGATGGATGGCGTGGCCGGCGGTGATGAGCAAAGCTCCCGTGGAGTCGATGGCGAGGCCTTGCGGCGCGGTGATCGTTGCAATGGTTTCGATGGTTCCGTCTGCCTTCACGCGGCGGATGCGGTTATTGCCGGTGTCGGCGATGTAGACGTTGCCTTCGTTGTCCGCTGCGCTGCCCTGCGGGGAAGCGAGTTGCGCTTCGGTGGCCGGGCCGTTGTCACCGGAGAAGCCGCGTGTTCCGTTGCCTGCCAGCGTGCGCACGCTGCCGTCGGGGGCGATGATGCGGATGCGGTGTTGGAGGGGTTCGCCCGCATAGACGTTGCCTGCGTTGTCTACTGACACTTGCTGCGGCTGCGTGAGTCCCGCGGCGAGTGTGGTGATGATGCCCCCGGTATCGACTTTACGGATGCGCATGTTGCTGGAATCGGCGAGGAAGACATTGCCTGCCGCGTCCGTGGCAACGGCGAAGGTGTTGCTGAGGCTGGCTCGTTCGACGGGGCCGCCGTCGCCGCCGAAGCCGGGGGAATTGCCTGCGTAGAGGCGGATGAGACCTGTGTCGTCGACCTTGCGGATGACGTCCTGGAGGGGTTGTGCGATGAGGAGTGTGCCATCGGGCTTGCGGGCCACGCCGGTGGGGCTCATGACCAGCGATTCGAGGGCGGGGATACCTTCGCGGCCGCGATTGTTGCCTCCGGCGATGGGAGAGCCGAGGCTTGCCTGACCGGCGGGCAGCATGTTGATGGCTCCGCCGAAAGTGCCGGTAGTGGAGAAGAAGAGCGTGCCTTCCGCGGTCGCGGCAAGGCCCATGGGATTGGGCAGGATGATCGACAGCACCGGCCGCATCGACCCCGCCGGATCGATGCGCTGGATATTGCCGGTGCCGACGTCGCTGAAGTAGACAATGCCTTCCGCATCGACCGTGAGGGAGCGGGGGATGCTACGCGCGCCTGTTTCGGCGAACACCTGGATGTTGCCGTCGGAGGATAGGCGCTGGATCCGCTGGCTGCCACTTTCCGCGATAAGCAGGGCCCCATCGGGAGCGATGGCGAGGCCCATGGGACGGACGAGTTGCGAGGCGAGTGTGGTGAGTGAGCCATCGTTTTCGATGCGGCGCACACGGCCGGATTGCAACTCAGAGAAATACACTGTGCCGGCGGCATCGACGGAGACGCCGAAGGGGATGGCGAGGCCGGAGGCAACCGTGTGGATGATGCCATCGGTGGTGATGGCCCGGATGCGGTTGTTGTTGGTGTCGGCGACGTAGATGGTGCCGTCAGGGGCGACGGCGACGCCATTAGGGCTGGCGAGATGGGCCTGGGTGGCGCGGCCTTCGTCGCCATCGAAGAACATGCCGCCCGCGCCGGCGACCAGCGTGATCGTTCCGAAGGCGTATTTGCGTTCGGGGCCCTGTTGATTCAGGTCAGGAGTGATCTTCCAGACGCGATTGCTGGCGGCGTCGGCGATGTAGAGATTCGAAGCGGCGTCAACGGCGAGCGCGGCGGGGGTTTCGAGCGATGACTCCAGCGGGGGGCGTGATGGGTCGACTGCGGGGCGTCCGGCCACGGTGGAGACTCGATAGGTTTGGGCGGGGAGGGTGGCGGCGGCGAGTATCAGGGCGAGCCAGGCTGACATGGGTTTTGATCTCCTCAAACTATATACGCGTAGCGGGGGGGAGGTAGAGCTCAAAATCTAGGACAATAGCTGTGGATGAGACGCCGAGAGTTCGTTTCCCTGGCGGCTGCGCCCGCTATTTTGCGCAGCCAGCAGAAGCAGAGGCCGAATATTGCCTTTTTCTTCGCCGATGATTGGGGTCGGTACGCCAGCGTCTATCGAGAAGGCTGGAACAGCGTGGTGCGAACGCCGCATATCGATCGCGTGGCGCGGGAAGGGATTCTGTTTACCAACGCCTTTATGGCGACGCCATCGTGCACGCCGAGCCGGGCGGCGGTGTCGACGGGGTGCTACTCGTTTCGTTGCGGGGCCGCGGCGAATCTGCGCGGAGGGAGTTGGAAGGGGCGGGAGAATCCGGGGGCGAAGTTGCCGGGCTTTGGACGGCTGCTGGAAGCGAACGGGTATCATGTGCGGAATCATTTCAAGACCCTGACGATGAACTGGCTGGGTGGAGAATCGTACGGGCGGCTGGATTCGTTTCACCGCTATTCGCAATATGTGAGTGCGGCGGGGTCGGCGGATGAGGCCAGGCAACGGAAGGCAGCGGTGGTGGAGCAGGCCAAGGGGAGCATCCGGCGCGTGTTGGGGGAACGGGGCAAGGGGCAGCCGTTCTTCTACGTGTATGGGCCGATCAATACGCACCGGCCTTGGGTGCGCGGATCGGGGCGAAAGCTGTGGGATATCGACCCGGATGCGTTGCAAGGGAAGATGCCTTCGTTTCTGCCGGATGTGCCGGAGGTGCGCGAGGATGTGGCGGATTATCTGGGCGAGGTGCAGGCGTTGGATCTGATGGTGGGGGCGTTCCTGGAGGAACTGGACCGGAGCGGGGAGCGGGAGAATACGCTGGTGGTGCTGAGTGGAGACAATGGGATGCCGGGTGTGCCTCGGGGCAAGTGCAATCTGTACGATCTTGGCGTGCGTGCGCCGTTGATGGCGCGATGGCCGGCGCGGATACGGGCAGGGCTTTCGAGCTCGGATTTCGTGAACCTGATGGATCTGGCGCCGACGTTTCTGGAAGCGGCGGGGTTGGCTGCGCCGGTAACGATGAACGGGCGCTCGCTGGTTGGGCAGTTTGACGGGAAGAGCGATGCAACGCGGGAATACGTGGTGACTTCGCGGGAACGGCATGTGCCGGATGCGCGTGCCGGGAGCCTACCCTATCCTTCGCGGGCGATTCGCACTCGGGAGTTTTTGTATATCCGCAATTTCAAGCCGGAGCGAATGCCGATGGGCGATGCGGTGGCGGGCGTGGAAGAGAAGTCCTATGAGTTTCTGGCAACGAATCATGAGTTGCTGACGTACAAGGATATGGACGAGAGCCCGACCAAGGCGTGGATTCTGAAGCACCGGCGGGAGGCTCCGCAGTTTTACGACACGGCGTTTGGACGGAGGCCGGCCGAGGAGTTGTACGATTTGCGGAGCGATGCGCAGCAGATGCGGAATGTGGCGGGTGAGGCGCGCTATGCGTCACAGCGCGCGGCGTTGTCGCGGCGGCTGATGGGGGTGTTGGAGAGCGCGGGTGATCCGCGGTTGCAGGATGCGTTCGACCGTCCGCCATACATTGAGGAGGGAGCATGAAGCGGCGTCAATTTGTGCAGGTTTTCGGTGCGGGGACATTGCTGGGGCAGCGCGCGGCGAAACCGAACATCGTGCTGATCCTGGCCGATGACTTGGGTTACGGAGACGTGGGATTTACGGGGTGTCCGGATATCGCGACGCCGCATATCGACGCTTTGCAGAAGGACGGCGTGTGGTTCACGCATGCCTACTCGAATGGGGCTGTGTGCAGCCCGACGCGAGCGGCGTTGTTGACGGGGCAGTATCAGCAGCGCAATGGAATGGATGAAGTGATCCTGGTGGCGGAGCGGGAAAAGGGACTGGCGACGCAGGCCGTGCTGTTGCCGGCAGTGCTGCGGAGCGCGGGCTACGTATCGGGTGTGATTGGGAAATGGCATCTGGGGTTTGAGCAGAAGTACCTGCCCACGCGGCGGGGCTTCGATGAGTTCTTCGGATTCCTGGCGGGGAACATTGATTACTTCACACACAAGGACCGGTTGGGGAATGCGGATTTGTGGAAGGGGGAGCGGGCAGTGGAGGATGGGCGGTACATGACCGATTTAATTGGGGAAGAAGCGGTGCGGTTCATTGACCGGCACAAGGCTGGGCCGTTTTTTTTGTACCTGCCGTTCAATGCGGTACATGATCCATTTCAGGGGCCGGAGGATCGCGGGCAGGGGAACGGGCGGGGGAACCGGACGCGGGCCGTATACAAGGCGATGCTGGAATCGCTGGATCAGAACGTGGGCCGCGTAATGGCGCACCTGGATGCGACGGGCCTGGCGGAGAATACGGTGGTGTTCTTCCTCAGTGATAACGGCGGGGTGCCGCAGATTGGGCGTAATTTGCCGTTTCGCGGGAATAAAGGCACGTTGTGGGAAGGCGGGATCCGCACTCCGCTGGTGGCGCGCTGGAAAGGGCGATTCCCAGCGGGGCGGAAAGCGCCGGATATGGTGGCGGGGATGGATCTATTTGCGACTTGTGTGTCGATGTCCGGTGCTTCGTTGCCGGCGGGGCTGCGGCTGGATGGAGTGAATCTGACCGATGCTTGTCTGGGGACGGGACGTGTGCAGCGCGACACGCTGTACTTCCATCACGGCAAGCAAGAGGCGATGATCAGCCAGGGGTGGAAGTATTTGTTGGATGCGGAAAGAGAGGATCACCTGTTCCGGCTGAGTGAGGACATCGGGGAGACGAACGACCGGAAACAGGCTGAGCCGCAACGGCTGGCTTCGATGAAGGCCGCTTATGCGCAGTGGAAGGCCGATGTGTTTCGCGCGGGCGGCGACGATTGGGATAAAGTGCGGAAGCTATCCACGGGGACAGAGCTTCGCATTTACAAGCGCGGTGTGGCGCAGCCGATGGCGGCGGAGATGGATGAAGCCGATGACGAGCGGATTGTGGTGGTGTATCGCAACACGCAGATGGGCATTCCGCGCAGTGAGATTGAGCGCATCGACGCGCGGCCCAAAGGCGGCCAGAGAGCGGTGCGGGAGACGCGGACGCAACCGGATTCCGGGTTTGATCCGAACCAGGCGCGGCCGGCCACACCCGGGCAACGGCCGGGGACGCCAGGCGGATCGTCGTCGAGCAGCCTTACTTTTGGGCGGCCGGGTTTTGAGACGGTCTACCGCCGCCGCGCAGGCCAGCCATAAGTGTGGCGATGAGTGAGCCGTCTGCGCCGGACGGGAGCAGGATAATGCGCGAAGGCTGTTCGGTGAGCTTCTGCATTTCCAACTGCTCAAACAGCGCGGCGGCTACCTGCGGGTTGCGCGAGATATCCCGGAACACGGAGCCGAGCACGGCGGGGCGCACGGCGGCGGCGCGGGCGAACTCGACGGCTGCTTCGCGCTCGGCGGAACTGGTGATGACGCTGACTTGATTGGCGCCGGCCTGGCGGATGGCGGAAGTGACCTGGCGGAGTCGATTGACCACCTTCTCTTCGATCTGGCGGATCATTCCCAAATCGCGGAAATGCACCTTGCGGATGTAGACCGAACCAAGTTGATAGCCCCAGGCTTGGGATTGCGCGGAGACTTCGGCGCGCACGGTCTGGCTCATGGTGTGGCGCGTTTCGAGCATGTCGCCGAGGGGCATGTTGCTGAGGCAGCGCACGGTGGCGTTGCTCACGTTGGCGCGCAGGGAGCCGCGCGGATCGGTGTTCTTGAAGAGGTAGGAGACGGGGTCAGTGATCATCATCTCGTACCAGATGCCGATGCCCATGGGCGCGCCTTCTTCGGAGTTGACGGGCTGGCTGCGGAGGTATTCCTGATCGAGGCGCATGTCGAGGACGTGGCACTGGCCGAGAAAGTGCACAAGGAAGGCGGAAGGGCCGAGCGTAAAGGGCAGAATGTGAAGTCCGGGCTCGTTGATGATCCCGATGACCTTTCCGAACAGAACATACACACGGCAAGTGCGCTCATTGACGATGGCGTAGAGCCCGAACAGGCGGGCGAAGGCGGGGAGGATCCATTCGGCCAGGAAGAGCGCAAAGAAAAAGAAAGCAGCGGTGGTGAGAATCATGGCTACTTGGCCTCCATGTAGATCTGCTGGGCTTTTTCGTAGAGCGCAAGGCGCATGTTGCGGATGTAGAGGTCGAGGACTTCGGGCCCGGCGCGGTGCAGTTGCTCGAGTTCGGAAGCGACAGCGCGGAGCGGTTCCACTTCGGCCTGGGCTTTGAGGGTTTCGATCTCGACGGCACGTTTGGACTGCACGATCTTCTGGTCGGCGTGGGCCTGGGCGAGGCTGATGTCGCTGGAGACCTGATTGTGAGCGGTGTTGATGGCCGCGAGGGCTGACTCCACCTCTTCCGGCGGGTCGATGCCGGTGATGAGCGAAGCATCGAGGATCACGCCGTAGCGCGCGGCGGCGGAGCGGCATTCGAGATCCATGTATTCGTTGAGGTCACGCAGGTTCTTGCGCAGATCGTTGATGGACACTCCCGCTGTGTCGCTTGCGGGGATGCCGGCGAGGTCCGCTTTCTTTGCTTCAAAGTTGGCGATGCGCTGGCGAAGGACGGAAACGAAGTAGCCCATCACATGGACCAGAGGGCGTTTGATGCCGAAGAGGAAGGCGTACAGATTCTGTTCGCTGATGTGATAGCGGATCTGGCCGGTGAGTCCGGTGTTGAGCTGATCCTTGGTGACGGCTTCGAGCTTGGTGCCCGCTTCGTTGGCGGTGCGATCTTCGAGATCGACGGCCATGTTGAGGATTTCGGTGGCGATGGAGACTTTGTGGATTTTTTCCCAGGGCATTTTGAAGTAAAGGCCGCCGGGTTGGATGACGCGGACTTGCGGGTATTGGTAGCGCTCCCGCTCTTCGGGCTGAAGGAGCTGGCCGAGTGGTGTGTCGTTGGTGGTGGCGGAGCCGACGCGTTCGGCGCGGCCGAAACGGGTTTTTACGGCGCGTTCGTTCTGGCCGATGGTGTAGACGCCGAATATGAGGACGCGTACGATGAACCAGAGTGTGACGCCAAGGAGGAATCCGGTAAGCAGTTCCATTTGGCTTTGCAGTATAGCGTGTTCGTGTGGCGGGATTATTGGTAGCCGCGGGCGAGCGCGGTTACAAAGAGGCCGAGGAGCAGGCCGGTGAGGGGGAGAGGCCACAACGTGGTGTGAGAAGAGGGCAGGGAACCGAGGTCGAGGATTTCGAGGCGCGGGCCGAGTTGGCGTTTGAGGAGCATGGCGTCGACCTTTGATGCGGCCAGTTTTTCCTTCATGGCGGCGTAGTGTTGCCGGGCAAGCTCGACGTCGTAGGTGGCGCGGGGCGATGCATTGGTGCGGGCGTTCTCCGCGGCCTGTGTCCAGGCGTTGGCTGCGGCGTCACTGGCATCGGTCCAGGTTTGCGTCCAAATGGCGTTTTGATTGCGCTGCTCGCGGTTGAACTCGTCGAGGAAACTCGCGGTGAGGGCGGATGTGATGCGCTGGGCGACGGCGGGGTCGTGATGGGTGAAGGCGAGGGTGATGCGATCTTCGTTTTGGGAAGCGCGAATGCGTTCGCGCATATGTTCCACGGTGTCTTCCATGGGCTCGATCTGACGCCGCTCGGCGTAGAGATTGTGGGAGAGGATGAGATTAGCCAAGGCAGCCCGCGATTTGATGCTGTGCAGCATGGGCTCGAGGGACGGATTGCGTACCTGGTGGATTTGCAGGATCGACTCCGAGGTGTGTTGCGAGGGGATGAGGGCGAGCATTCCCAGAGAGGCGAGGGCGAGTCCGGCAAGGGCGCCGGCGAGATAGGTGATTCCAGGCCGCATGAAGCCATCTTACATTCCTGACATTTACAGCATGATTTGCGGGGCTATGATGGGGGCATGAAATGGACCCAGCAGTCTTTCCCCAGGAAACGTGCCTCTGTTTCGCGCCGTTCTTTTCTTGGCGCGGCCGCGGGCGCAATCGCCTCCACGTTTTGGGCGGATCAGGATCTGGAAGCCGCCATGCAGAATGTAAGTCAGAACTCCAAGCCCTCCGACTTGAAGATCACTGACCTGCGCGTGGCTACGGTGGCTCGTGCGCCGATGACGTGTCCACTGATCCGGATCGACACGAACCAGGGTATTTATGGCCTTGGCGAAGTTCGTGATGGCGCGAGCAAGAACTACGCGCTCATTCTAAAGAGCCGGCTGCTGGGCGAGAATCCCTGCAATGTGGACAAGATTTTCCGCAAGATCAAGCAGTTTGGGAGCCATGCGCGGCAGGGCGGCGGTGTCTGCGGCGTGGAAATGGCGCTATGGGATTTGGCTGGCAAGGCGTATAACGTGCCCGCGTACCAGTTCCTGGGCGGGAAGTTCCGTGATAAGGTCCGGTGCTATGCGGATACAACGCAGACCGATGATCCGAAGGAGTTCGCACGGAGGCTGAAGGAACGCGTGGAGGTGAACGGATTCACCTTCCTGAAGATGGACTTGGGGGTAGGCTTGGTGGAAAACAAGCCGGGCGTCGTTTCGCGGCCGTTGGGGACTACGAGCCGGAACTACTTCAACACGCAGCACATGTTCACAGGCATGGAGTTGACGGAGAAGGGTGTGGCGGCGATGGTGGATTACGTGGCGCAGGTGCGCGAGGTGCTCGGGATGGAAGTGCCGCTGGCGGCGGACCACTTTGGCCACATCGGGCTGAATTCCTGCATCCGGTTGGGTAAGGCACTGGAGAAGTACAACCTGGCGTGGCTGGAGGACATGATCCCGTGGCAGCACGCCGATTTGCTGAAGAAGATCACGGATGCGGTGGATATTCCGATCCTCACCGGCGAGGATATTTACCTGAAGGAAGACTTCATCAAGCTGGCCCAGATGCACGCGGTGGATATTGTGCATCCGGACCTGGCGACTTCGGGCGGATTGCTGGAGACGAAGAAGATCGGCGATGCCTGCCAGGAGCACGGTGTGCCGATGGCGATGCACTTCGCGGGAAGCCCGGTGAGCTTCATGGCCAACGTGCATTGCGCGGCGGCGACGGAGAATTTCATTGCGCTCGAGCACCACTCCGTGGACGTGCCGTGGTGGGAGGATCTGGTGCAGGGAGAGAAGCCGCTATTCAGTAAGGGCTTCGCCAATGTGCCTACGAAGCCGGGTTTAGGCGTGACGCTGAACGATGAAGTGGTGAAGCAGCACCTGGCCGAGCCGGGGTATTTCGAGCCGACGCCCTATTGGGACAAAGACCGGTCGAACGACCGGCATTGGAGCTGAACCGGGAGCCGAAGGGCCGGTCGTGAGAACATGAGGATATGTCCGACCGGCTTACGCTTTCCTGCTGGCTTCGCAATTTTGGGCCGCTTTCGATGATCCCGCAGTGGGAGAAATTGCTAGGGGTGTTTCCGTTTTCGAAGTTGTCGCAACGCTCTACCGTTTTGCGGGTGTATGCGGTGAATTTGAGTGAGCCTGTGATTTTTGAGCGAGCCTATGCGCCGCCGTTTGATCCAGCGGAGGCAGTGGCGATCTCGCGCGAGTTTCAACACGAGGATTGCGCCTATCAGTTGGAGTGCGCCTGGGATTTGATGGAGTTGGGTGAACAGGACTGGCAGATGGCTCCGGTGAATGTTTCTCTATGGTGCTTCGGGCCGGAGTTCGATAACGACACCACCGATCACGTGCGGGTGGAATTCGGGTTGGAAGATACGTTTCTTCCTTCGCCGGACGATGATGCGAGCATTCGTGCTTCGCATACGAACCTGCGGAGCCTGATGCGGCTGGTGGACCAAATCGGCGCGAAGCTGCCGGTGGAACGAAAACACCTGTGGTCTGAGTCCGGCGTGAACTTCGCCCAGAAGCTGCAGGCGGCGCTGGCCGGGGAAGGGCCGTCAGGCCTCGTTCTTCAGTAGGTTCTCCACCGCGGTTCCAAGCATCTTCGGAAGGTACGGCTTCTGGAGAAAGGCTACTCTGTGGCCCGGAGGAATGGGCATTTGGTCGATGTCCATAAAACTGCCGCTGGAGACAAGGACGGGCAATTGCGGTTTTCTTTCCAGGACTCCGTGGAGCAGATCCATGCCGCTCATGTCGGGAAGCCAATGATCCAGCACTGCCAGATCGAATCCGCCGGTGTCGGCATCGAGGACATCCAGGCCTTTCTGGGCGCGATCGCAACACGTCACCTCATGGCCTCGGCGGGCCAGATAGGTTTCGAGCAACTTCAACAAGGCGCTCTCATCGTCAACGACAAGAATGCGTGCCATGGGGGTAAGCGAATAGCTTAGCGCAATCGGCGGCGCTCAGTTTACAAGCAGCGCAATGGATGCACGGCGTTGGCTTCGCGCCGAATGCTAGGCTAGAGAATTCTATGGCGAATAAAGCAACCTACGACGACGTAAACCTCATTCTCCGGCTGTACGAACTGCGGCGGGATGATAAGATGCGCGAAGCGCGGCAGTGGTTTGCTTCGATGTTCCGGCCCATTGCCACGTTGGAGGAGTTCAATAAAGTGTGCCCGCCCGGGTCGGGGCAGAACGCGAGCTTCCGCATGGTGACCAGCTACTGGGAGATGGTGTCCAGTTTCATTGTGAGCGGAGTGCTGAACGAGGAACTGTTCTTTCAAAGCGGCGGGGAACTGCTGCTGACGTGGATCAAGATCAAGGATCTGGTTCCGGCACTGCGTGGCGCGCGGCGCAACAAGCGCCTCTACCTCAATCTGGAAACGGCCGCCGGGAAGATGAAGGAGTACATGAACCGCGAATCGCCGGAAGCCTACGACACGTTTGTGGAAACTGTCCGGAACATGGCCCGCTGATGCGCCGGGAACCGGAGTTTTTTGAAGAGCAGGAACTCTCGCTGGTCTATATCGCCAAGAAGCTGAAGGAAGCGCTGGCGTTGGAGGAACTGCTGACGCGCGCCGAATTCGAGTATCTGGTGGAGCCGGATCGCTACCGCGGTGGAATCATCTTTCAGACCGAGCGAGTGGGGGCGTTTTTTTACGTCACTCCGGCCGAGGAATCGCGTGTGCGGGAGTTTTTGAGCGCCAACGGTTACGCACCCTGGCAGCCGGCCTAGCGATTGCGCTGCGTGGTGGGTTTTCGGTACCTTGAAGGTTCCGCCCTCACGTATCGCAATCACTACATGTCTCATCGCGCAATTACTGTCGCCCGGGGCGATGGCATCGGCCCGGAAATCATGGATGCGGCTCTGCACATCCTTACCGAGGCAGGCGCGCGGCTGGAGATTGAAGAGATCCGGATCGGGGAGAAGGTGTTTCTCAGCGGGCATCCGACAGGCGTGGAGCCGGATGCCTGGGAATCGATCCGGCGGACGCGAGTGTTTCTGAAGGCTCCGATCACGACGCCGCAGGGCGGGGGATTCAAGAGCCTCAACGTGACCACGCGGAAGATGTTCGGGCTGTACGCGAACGTGCGGCCGTGCGTGGCGTATCACCCGTTCGTGGCCACGAAGCATCCGGGCATGGATGTCGTGATCGTGCGGGAAAACGAGGAAGATCTGTACGCGGGCATCGAGCACCGGCAGACCGATCAGGTGGTGCAATGCCTCAAGTTGATCAGCCGGGCCGGTTGCGAGCGCATCGTTCGCTATGCGTTTGAATACGCGCGGCGGAACAACCGGAAGAAGGTTACCTGCTTCACCAAAGACAACATCATGAAACTCACCGACGGCCTGTTTCACAAGGTCTTCGATGAGATCGCGCGGGAATATCCGGACCTCGCCGGTGAGCACTGGATTGTCGATATCGGGGCGGCGAAGCTGGCCGATACTCCGTGTGTGTTCGACGTGGTGGTGATGCCGAATCTGTACGGGGATATTCTGTCCGATGTGGCGGCGCAGATTGCGGGGTCAGTGGGATTGGCGGGTTCGGCGAACATCGGCGAGAAGTTCGCGATGTTTGAAGCGATTCATGGGTCGGCGCCCCGGCGCGCGGGGCAGAATGTTGCCAATCCATCGGGGCTGCTGCATGGGGCGATCATGATGCTGGTGCACATCGGGCAGCCGGAGGTGGCATCGCTGGTTCACAATGCGTGGCTGAAGACGATGGAGGACGGGGTTCATACCTACGATGTCTTTGCGGCAGGGGTGAGCAAAGAGAAGGTGGGGACTCGGGAGTTCGCACGGGCGGTGGTGGAAAGGTTGGGGCAGTCGCCGGAGCAGTTACGGGCGGTGCAGTATTTTGCAGGGGCTTCGCAGTGGACTGCGGCTTCGAGTCCGGCGCCGAAAGCGAAGAAAGAATTGGCGGGAGTGGATGTGTTTCTCGATCACGTTGGCGATGAGCCGCGAGAGTTGGCACGGCGCCTGGAGGATTGCGCGACCGGACGACTGGTGCTGCACAACATTGCCGCACGCGGCGTGAAGGTGTATCCTGACGGGTTCCCGGAGGCCGTTACGGGAGATCATTGGCGCTGCCGCTTTGCCGGTCACGGAGTTGTTTCGCATCGCGATGTGATCGACCTGCTGAGCAGGCTGGAAGCGGCAGGTTTCGACTTTATCAAGACCGAGCATTTGTACAATTTTGACGGTCAGGCTGGATTCACTGCATAACGATATGAATGAAGCAAAGCCCCTGGTGGGCGTGATTATGGGCAGCAAGTCGGATTGGGAGACGATGCGGCATGCGGCGGAGATGCTGGAGCGGTTTGGCGTGGCGCATGAATGCCGCGTGGTATCGGCGCATCGCACGCCGGACTGGCTGGCGGAGTATGCGAAGACCGCCGAGGGCCGCGGGCTGGAAGTGATCATCGCGGGCGCGGGCGGCGCGGCGCATTTGCCGGGCATGGTGGCGGCGCATAGCGTGTTGCCGGTGCTCGGCGTGCCGGTGGAAAGCCACGCATTGAAAGGGATGGACTCGCTGTTGTCGATTGTGCAGATGCCGGGTGGGATACCTGTGGGGACGCTGGCGATCGGGAAGGCTGGAGCGACGAATGCGGCGCTGCTGGCAGTGGCGATTCTCGCGAACCAGCGGCCGGATTTACGGGAGCGGTTACACGCCTTTCGCCGTGAGCAGACGGACAAAGTCAGAGCGGACGTTCTGCCATGAAGCCGATTCTGCCGGGGGCGGCGATTGGGGTGCTGGGAAGCGGGCAATTGGGCCGGATGTTTGCGATTGCGGCGCGGCGGATGGGTTACCGGGTGCATACATTGTCTCCGGATTCGGATACGCCCACAGGGCAGGTGAGTGATCTGGAGATTGCCGCGTCGTATGAGGATCTGGACGCGGTTCGGCGTTTTGCGCGTGGTGTTTCGGCGGTGACATTTGAGTTCGAAAATGTTCCGGCTGCGACGGCTGCAGCGGCGGCGGAGTTTGCTCCGGTGCGCCCCGCGGGATCGGTGTTGCACACCACACAGCAGCGGATTCGCGAGAAGACGTTCCTCGAATCGCATGGCCTTCCGGTGGCGCCATTTCGCATTGTGCGCGATGCCGCGGCGTTGGAGACGGCGGTGGCGGAGTTGGGGTGTCCTTGTATTTTGAAGACCGCTGACTTCGGCTATGACGGGAAGGGGCAGGTGCGAATTGAGGCTGCGGTCGACGCGGCGACGGCGTGGGAGAAGATCGGCCGGCGTGATGCGGTGCTGGAGGGCTTCATCTCGTTTGCGAAGGAAGTGTCGGTGGTGGCGGCACGTTCAGTGACGGGGGAGTATGCGGATTTCGGTGTGGTGGAGAACATGCACCGGAATCATATTTTGGATTTGACGGTGGCTCCAGCGGCGGTGTCGGTGCGGGTGCAGGAGCGTGCGCGGGAGATTTCGCGGGCGGTGCTGGAGGCGTTGGATGTGGTGGGTGTGCTGTGCGTGGAGTTGTTTGTGACGCACGGCGATGAGTTGATCATTAATGAACTGGCGCCGCGCCCCCATAATTCGGGGCATTTTACGTTCGATGCTTGCGTGACCAGCCAGTTCGAGCAGCAATTACGGGCGGTGTGTGGATTGCCGTTGGGGTCGACCGCGCAACTGTGTGCGTCGGCGATGGCGAATTTATTGGGAGATGAGTGGGCGGGAGGGGAACCGGATTGGGCCGCAGTGGCGGCGTTTCCGTCCGTGAAGATTCACATGTACGGGAAAATGGAAGCGCGGCGGGGGCGGAAAATGGGGCATTTGACGGCGCTTGCGGGGACGCCGGAAGAGGCGGCGCGGATGGTGATGGAGGCGAGACGGGTTTTGCGGAGGTAAGGAGTCAGAGGAACGGGTTCTGTGCGTACACGTTGCCGTACCGCTGGCCGGAGTTCAGTTCTTCCGTATACAGAGTGGTTGCTCCTGAGGCTTCGGCGGCTGCGATGACGGCGGCGTCCCAGTAGGAGACCTTGTACCGGACAGACAACAGCGCCGCGGTTTTCACCAAGCCGGAGTCGAGTGAAACACAGGGAAACTGTTCCAGAGCCTCGATCCATTCCAATGCTTTCGCCGGCGTCAACGGGACTGCTATCTTGCGGACGACGGTGACGTAGAACTCCTGCAGTATTTGGGCGGAAAGACCGAAGTTTTCCGACTCCATCAACTGCAGCGCCCTGCGGCGCTTTTCTTCCGCGTGTCCATGCCCTGCGGCAGCGTAAACAAGGATGTTGGTGTCGAGAAAGGATTCAACGTTCATGGAGATCGTCTCGTGTCCAGCGTGCGTCGCCGATGCGGGCTTGGGATTTGTTGCTCAACTGCAGAATTTTGCGTCTGGCGGTTCGAGCGTTTTCGGATTGTGAGGCGAGCCGCGTGAGGTACTCCCGAACAAGTGCGTTCACAGTGGAGTCGTGCTCAACGGCGTAGCGGCGGGCCCCGGCCAGGACCGCCTCATCGACGCTCAATGTGATGTTCTTCATTTCCACAGTCTATGTGCGACTGTGTGACGTTGTCAACGATCAGGAACTCTTCCAGGCGCTGTCCCAGAAGTCGTGCTCGAACTGAGCGGATTGCGTGAAGAGCTTGCGGCAGCGGGCGCGTTCGGGTGGTTTGGCGTTGACCACGGCTTCGTCGAGGATAGCGATGACTTTGCGCACGGTGATGCCATATTCTTCGCCGGCATACTGGTCGATCCAGCGTTGGTAATCCTTGTTCGTTGAGCCGTGCTGCTTGAGCTGTTTGCCCACTTCCCAGTAAATCCAGTAGCAGGGGAGCATCGCGGCCAGGCCGGCGGCGAATGTCTCTTTACTGCAGGCGTTCAACAGATGCACCGTATAGGCACGGTTGACGGGAGACATTCGGGCCGGGGTGTCCGGGTTGACGCCGTAGCTTGCCAGGATCTGAGAATGCATCTGCTTCTCGGTGGCAACGGCTTCCGTGGCGTCGCTAGTGAATTGGTCTTTCCATTCCGGACGCGGGGCGTGGGCGGCGAGATCGAGCAGGGCTTTGGAGAAGGCGCCCAGGTAGAGGGCGTCCTGAACCAGATAGTGCTGGAATTTAGAGCGGGGCAGGGAGCCATCCCGCAGCCCTTGGAGGAACGGATGGCGGAGCGTCTTGGCGTAGATGCCGGCGATTGCTTGCCACAGTTCGTCGGAGAATTTCGAGGGTGTGGCGGCGCGTGCCGCGAGCGGGAAAGCGAGAAAGGAGCGTCGATTCATCCTCAAGCCTAGAGTCTTTCGTTTAATACTTCTCAGAGCAACACCTGCCCCACCTAAATCCCACTTCGCCGTGGGCCGATACAACTATCATGCGCTGGATTGCCGCTGGTCTGCTGGTGCTGTCTCTGCAGGCGCAGGACGGGCAGCGGCAGGAGCGTCCGGGGTGGCCGTGCGTTGCGGGACGGGCGGTAGATCCGACGTATCTCGACCTGAGCGAGAGCACGGGCGGACAACTGTTCCTGTTCCAAAAAGGTGAGATGGAGCACTCCTCGGTCGTGATGATGGCGCCCTACTCGCATCCCGTGACTCTGTTTCGTGCCGTTGGGCAGCTCAGCGGAGAAAAGACGTTCGAGTTTCCCGTGGATTCGAGTGTGGAATCGATGCTGATCCTGGCGTCGGTGCAGTGCCGCAAGGCGGTGGCGGTGTTTGATCCGGCGGGTCCTGAAGTGCCGGGAGCGAAGGCATCGCGCCATGTGGATTTGCAGGCAGGGCGGATCGTGCAGATCGACAAGCCGAGCTTCGGGCCGTGGCGATTGCGAATATCGGGGAACGGGTTGTTTGTGTTCAGCGTGCTGGTGAAATCGAAGATCACGCTGCAGGTTTCCGATGAAGAGGATCAGTTTCGTGTGCGCACTTCGGGCTTCAAGGGGAGTGTGACGGCTTATGAATTTGATCCGGCGGGGGAGCGGACGGATGGGGCTACGCGTTACCGGATTGCGGTGGAAGGTGTGGATGAACTTGGGATGAAGGTGCTGCGCACGAATCCGGTGCTGTTTAAAGCGAAAAAGCGTCTCCAACTACAAGCGACCAACCGGGCAATCGTGGCGTGGTGAGCGTGTCGTTCTGCTCCAGGCGCAGGATGGATTCGGCGGTGTGATTCCGTATTGTTCAGGACTTTTCCGATGTTTCGGGTTTGCATGTACCTCATGAGGAGGTAGATCAAGGCGACTTGGATCTTGTTATGTAGGGCGGTAGCGGAGGACACTTCAACGATAACCCCATCGATCAGTTCCGTGCGCCTGCCATCCGCAACGGGAAGGGCGTCGAACTGAGCGGCGGTCATTGATTGTCTTTCCACTCTTCGTACCAGGCCATTTGAATCGCTTCGAGCTTGGCCTCATTCGACTTCGCCGGATCGTCGGCGAACCCGTCCAACTCAGTGACCCACTTGTGGAGATCGGTGAAGCGCACTTGCAGCGGGTCCTGGTCCGGGAATTTCTCGTACAATTCGATGCCGATGTCTTCAGCTTGGGTCCAGGTGAGCTTTCCCATTAGACGTGCGTTCCTTTCAGAGCCGAACGGACAGCGGTGTTCATCATGTTTTCCGCCAGCTTCATGGTGACCTCATTGAGCTCGTCGATTTTGGCGCGGATGAGGTGATGATCGTCGGAATGATAGACCAACAGAAGCTGGTTGACGCCATCGTGAATCCGCTTGCGTTCGTCGTCGGTGAGGTCGAGCCATGCGTCGTTGGCGCGGGCCTTCTCGGTGGCGGTGAGAATGGTGTCGGCTTCGAGCCGTGCTTCACGAACCTGCCGTTCCTGAAAATCCTCTTCCGCCTTGGCAATGGACTCTGAAATCATTGCCTCCACCTGGTCTTCGCTGAGACCGTAGGACGGCTTCACTTCGACGGTGTGTTCCTTCCCGGTCCGCAGGTCGCGGGCAGAAACACTGAGAATGCCGTTGGCATCGATGAGGAATTTCACTTCGACGCGGGCGGCTCCGGCGGGCATGGGGTCAATGCCGGTGAGATCGAAACGAGCGAGGCTGCGGCAATCCTTAACCAGTTCGCGTTCGCCCTGCACCACGTGGATCAGCACGTTCGTCTGGCCGTCGACGCCGGTGGTGAAGACTTCCTTGGCGCTGGCCGGGATGGTAGAGTTACGGTGCACCAGCTTGCTGACCACGCCGCCCATGGTTTCAATGCCAAGCGAGAGCGGGGTGACGTCGAGCAGGAGTTTGTCGTCAACGGCGCCGGAAAGGATGCCGGCTTGCACTGCTGCGCCCAGGGCGACCACTTCGTCGGGGTTGAGTTCGGTGTGGGGCTTTGCCTTGAACAGCGTTTCGACGGCGCAGCGCACCATCGGGATGCGCGTGGAACCGCCGACCATGACCACTTCGTTGATCTGGTCCACGGTGAGGCCGGCGTCGGCGATGCAGCGGCGGCACGGTTCCAGAGTTCGATCAATGATGTCGGAGATGAGATTGCGAAACACCTCGCGTGTGATTTCACGCTGGTACGACTTGCCGCGGTAGTGAAACTCGATGTTGGTGAAGGGGACGAAGGAAAGCTGCTCTTTCGCTTGAATCACCGCACGGCGCAGGGTTTGGACAGCTTCGCCGTTGTGCGAGAGATCCTCACCCCATTCGGAGGCCAGATCCTCGAGGGCAATCTTGAGAAGGCGGTTGTCGATGTCGTCGCCGCCGAGGTGAGTATCGCCATTGGTGGCCAGCACCTCGAAGATGCCGCCATGGAGGCGAAGAATAGAGATGTCGAAGGTGCCTCCGCCGAAGTCGTAGACGGCTACGATGCCGTCCTCCCGCTTGTCGAGGCCGTAGGCAAGCGCGGCTGCGGTGGGCTCATTGACGAGGCGCAATACTTCCAGCCCCGCAATGCGGCCGGCGTCTTTGGTCGCCTGGCGCTGCGCGTCATTAAAATAGGCGGGGACGGTGATGACCGCTTGGGTTACGGTCTCGCCGAGAAACGCCTCGGCAGCGCGCTTGAGTTCACCCAGCACCTGGGCGGAGATTTCCGGCGGCGTAAGTGTTTTCTCGCCAAGTTCCAGGCGGATGACAGATTCCGAACCGGCGGCGATGCGGAAGGGGAAGAGGGCCACCTCATCCTTGACATCGGCGATGCCGCGGCCCATCAGACGTTTGACGGAGTACACCGTGGTTTCAGGCGAGTCGATGAGGAGGCGCTGTGCGGGAGTGCCGACTACAAATTCGCCGCCCGTATAGCTGACGACACTGGGTACGAGATTGCCGCCATCGGGGGCCGGGATCACCTTCGGGCCGGTGAGGTCCATGAAGGCGACAAGGCTGTTGGTGGTTCCGAGATCAATGCCAACGATGGGCGCTTTGCGATGCGATTCGAAATCGATGTCAAATACCTGGCTCATGCCAATTCCTTTTCCACTTCCGTTACAAGGTTGCGGATGTAGCGGCGGCGATTGAGGACTCCGCGGATCTGCTGGAGCACGGCGCGGTCTTGCGATTGATCGTAGCGCTGGCCAAGGCCGGTCAATTCCTCATCCGCCGCGGCACGCATATTGATGAACTTCTGGTGTGCTTCGGCTAACGAGGCTCGGGCGTCTTCATCGCCATGCCGCAATTCTTCCAACGCCATGTTGAGCTCAAAGACTTCTTCCAGCAATTCCGGAGGCACATCTTTGGAGCGCTGCTCGCCGACGTCAAAGCCTTCCTGTTTCAGCACGTATTCGGCTCGCTGCACGGGATCGCGCAGCACCCGATAGCCGTCGTTGAGAATCGCGGAAGCTTCCTCGGCCTTGAGCCGCTCCTCCTCCGGTTTTCGTGCGAAGCGGTCGGGATGATACTCGCGGCTCAGCTCATAGAAGCGCTTCTGCAACTGGCTTGCATCCAGTGTGAGCTTCCGCTCCAGACCGAAGAAGGAGAAATAGTCCATTTAGGCCGAAAACGAGGTTCCGCAGCCGCAACTGCGTTTGGCGTGCGGATTTTCAAAGACGAAGCCGGATTGGATGAGGGAATCCTTCCAATCGAGAGTCATGCCGTCAAGGAACACCAGGCTCTTGGGATCGACGTAGATCTGCACTCCGTCGTAATCATAGACGTTGTCCGTAGGGCGGGGCTTGCGGTCAAAGCGAAACTGATAGCTGAGTCCGGAGCATCCGCCACCGAGAACACCCAGGCGCAGCCCACCTTCGCTCACGCCTTCGCGCTGGAAGGCGGCCCGAATCTTCTCTACGGCCTTCGGCGTCACCTGGATCATATTCATTGGGCGACGGCCGCCTGTTCCTTTGCCGTCTTGTCCTTATAGTTGGTGATTGCGGCTTTGATGGCGTCCTCAGCGAGCACGGAGCAGTGAATCTTCACCGGCGGCAGCGCCAGTTCATTCACGATTTCCGTGTTCTTGATGGCGAGGGCTTCATCGACGGTCTTGCCCTTGAGCATTTCCGTGGCCAGTGAAGAGGAAGCGATGGCGCTGCCACAGCCGAAGGTTTTGAACTTCGCGTCCTCAATAATGCCGGTGGTGGGGTTCACTTTGACCTGCAGTTTCATGACGTCGCCGCATTCCGGCGCGCCCACCATACCAGTGCCGACGTTCGGATCATTCTTGTCCATTGATCCGACGTTTCTTGGGTTGTTGTAGTGATCCAGAACTTTATCCGAATAAGCCATGACGGGTTCCTTCCTGAATTCCTTAATGGGCGGTCCACTGCACCTTGGAAAGGTCAACGCCTTCCTTGAACATTTCGTAGAGCGGCGACAGTTCGCGCAGGTGCTGCACGACGCTGATGACTTTTTGCGCCACGTAATCCACTTCCTCTTCCGTGGTGAAGCGGCCAAGGCCGAAACGGATGGAGGAGTGCGCGATGTCGTCGCCGGCGCCGAGCGCTTTCAGCACGTAGCTCGGTTCGAGCGTTGCGGAGGTACAAGCCGATCCGCTCGATACGGCAACGTCATTGATGCCCATCAGCAACGATTCGCCTTCGACGAATGCAAAGCTGATGTTGAGATTGTGAGGCAGGCGCGATTCCATGGTGCCGTTGATATACACTTCGTCGAGCGCCGTCTCCAACTTCGCGCGCAGTTTGTCGCGCAGCGTACGGAGGCGCACCGACTCGGTGGCCATTTCCTTGCGGCAGAGTTCGCAGGCTTCGCCGAGGCCGACGATGCCCGGGACGTTGAGCGTGCCGGAACGCATGCCGCGTTCGTGGCCGCCGCCGTCGATTTGCGCGGTGAGCTGTACGCGCGGGCTCTTGCGGCGCACGTAGAGGGCGCCGACGCCCTTGGGTCCATAAAGCTTGTGGCCGGAGATCGACAGGAGGTCGATGTTGTCTTCGAGCACGTTCACCGGGACTTTGCCGACTGCCTGCACGGCGTCGGTATGGAAGAGCACGCCCTTCTCCTTGGCCAGCTTGCCGATTTCGCGGACGGGCTGGATGACGCCGATTTCATTGTTGGCGTACATGATGGAGATGAGGATGGTCTTGTCGGTGATTGACTCGCGCAACATGTCCATGTCGATCAAGCCGGAAGCCAGCACGGGTAGATAGGTGATGCGATAGCCGTGCTTTTCGAGGCGCTTGCAGGTGTCGAGGGTGGCCTTGTGCTCCGTGGCCGCCGTAATGATGTGGTTGCCGCGTTCGGCATACATCTCGGCAACACCTTTGATGGCGAGGTTATTGGACTCGGTGGCCCCGCTGGTGATGACGATTTCCTTGGCGTTGGCGCCGATCAGAGTTGCAATCTGTTTGCGGGCCTTCTCCACTGCCTCCTCGGCTTCCCAGCCGAAGGCGTGGTTGCGGCTGGCCGCATTGCCGAATTTGGACGTGAGATAGGGCATCATCGCTTCCAGCACCCGCGGGTCCAGCGGGGTGGTGGCGTGATAATCCATGTAAATCGGTAAGTTCATATGGGCAACTCCTGCATGTTTGAACCGGGGGCGGGCTCTAGTGTGTAGAGCCTGGAAGCGGGACTATCGTCGTTCATGTCTGCAATTGTGATGTTCGCCAGCAGCCCGAGGATTCCTTCATGAATCTTGCGAAGCGGCTCTCGCACATTACAAGACTGGGACTGGCCACAGGCGCCATGATCGGTGAAGCACGACGTGAGAATGATGGGACCGTCGATGGAGCGGATCACTTCGAGCGCATTAATTGAGGTGGCCTCGCGGGCCAATCGATAGCCGCCGTTGGTACCGTGTTCGGACCGAAGGAAGCCGCTCTTCACCAGTTTTTGCAACACTTTGGCGAGCAGAGGCAGGGGGATGTGGTACGTTTCGGCGATTTCCTTAGCGCTGGAAGAGCCGTTCGGGCCCTGCGTGGAAAGATGTTTCAACGCGATCAACCCGTAATCGGCCTTTTTGGTCAGCTTCAACACGACTAGTTTGGTCCTAGATCCAGTTTAGCCAATGCGACCAAAACGGTCAAGTATCGGACGACCATTTTGGTCGGAGATACATTGAACGGTTATTTTTGCGGGTCTAACGGTGGGAATGCTGGCGTATGCGGCTGAACGGTTTCGGTGGTTGCGCGGTGGGTTGAACGAGACTCTGGCGCGGTTCGAAATGCGGGTGTGGATGGGCCTGTAGCCGGCGTACCGCTTCGCGGTTTTCCGGCCGGTTGGGGCAGATGCTACAGCGAGCTCCGCATTTGAAGCTTTCGCAGCACTTGGTGCGAATCATGACCAAGGTCTGGACGTTGTCGGTCGTGATGCAAGTCATTTGCAGTAACTAATCGCAGTGTATCACCGGTGGGTGTGCGCGTCAAAGAAAAAATTCGGGCGTGGGTATATAATCGCCGGGATGGTGCGTCCTGAAAGACGCGTT